>WSXZ01000069.1 GCA_009773555.1 Methylocystaceae bacterium
TAAGCCTTTTTACGACGCGCTGTCGCGAAAGGAGTTCTCCGCCGTTATCGAGCAGCTTTTGGTTTTTGCCTATATCGCCGGCGCATTGCTGGTTCTCAATGTCGCTCAGACGTGGCTGGCTCAGACGGCCAAGCTGAAATTGCGCGAAGGGCTTCGGCGTCCGTCATAATTTATCCGGCCCCTGTAAGAGACGCCCGACCGCGGCGAGATACAGGCCGCCAATATGGCCGTCGGTGACCCTATGATCCGCCGCGAGGCTGACGGTAACGAGCGGACGAGTCTCGATGCGCCCATCGACGACCCATGGACGCGTGACCACACGGCCAAATCCGAGGATCGCCACCTGCGGAGGATAGATAATGCCGGTCACCGATTCCGCGCCGCGATCGCCGACGCTCGTGATGGTAACAGTGGGTGAAGTCAGTTCGGAGCTGCGCGAATTCCCGCGCCGCGCGCGTTCGACGAGGTCGCGCATGGCTCCCATCAATTCGGCGAGCGATTTCTTATCCGCGTCCCGAATTGCTGGCGCGTTCAGCCCGCCACCCAGCAGAGAAATCGCCCAACCGACGTCAATGCTCGAAGAATGAATAAAGGCGCCATTTTCATAAGCGCCGTTGAGCTGCGGTTGCTTGCGCAAGGCCAAGGCCGCAGCCTTGAGAAAGAGCACGGCGGGCAGAATGCGTTCGACTGGGGTCTTCTCGGCGTTGAAGCGCTCGATCCAGGTCAAAGCGCCGCACAATTCGACCGTTTCTGTGAGGTAATAGTGAGGAATTTCCCGCTTCGAGCGGCTCATCGCGGCGGCGATCGCCTTACGCATTTCGGAAAGATCGAGGCCTCGTTTTACCGGCGCTCGAGTTTGCGCGGCCACGGCCGCCTCTACATCGGCAAGCCGGATCGAACCTTCGACGCCGCTCCCTTTCACGATGGTTGCGATATCCACATTTAGCGCCGCCGCGCGCCACCGCGCGGCGGGCGTGATCTTCAATCTTCCGCCGAGCGGCGCGAAGATGGCGCTTGGCGGCGGCGCCTCACGCGGCGGTCCGATCGGGGGCGCGGCGACGACAGATTCGGCGGCGGGCGCTGGCGTGGCGCCCTCTGCGCCGTCGATCTGCGCAAGAACTGTCCCGACAGGAACGCGCGCGCCGACCGGAACGAGGAGTTGGAGACGACGCCCTCCAGAAAGATTTCTACCTCTATCGCACTCTTTTGCGTCTCGACCACCGCGACGACTTCCCCGGATTTGGCGCGATCGCCAGGCTTCACGAGCCACTCGACGAGCGTGCCGGCCTCCATGTCGGCGCCGAGCGCTGGCATTTTGAACGCGCTCATGACGGACGGACAAGTTCGCGTGCTACTGCGACGATCGTCGACACTTGCGGCAGGCAAGCGTCTTCGAGATGCGCCGCATAGGGTATCGGCGCCTCTCGCGAGCATACGCGCCGCAGCGGCGCGTCGAGTTCGAAGAAAGCTTCTTCTGCGATGCGCATGCCGATTTCGGCCGAAATCGACCCGCTGCGCCAGCCTTCGTCAATGATGACACAGCGCCTCGTCTTTGCGACTGAGTCGAGAATGGTCTTCGTGTCGAGCGGCCTGAGCACGTGTTTATGACATCGTCAGGCTCCAACCAGCCGCGACGCGCTTAGTCACGCCATAGCGCATATAAGCAAGGCCGGCGGTCGAATGGTCGGCGAGGCGAAGATCGCCGCCTCGACGCGGCCCATCCACTCACGCCAGCGCATCGCCTGCGGCAGATCGGACAGTTCGGGGTCGAATAGCAGGCCGCTCCCCTGCTCCGATGTGCGACGATGCGGCCGCGCGCGCATCTCATGTTGCGCGTCAGTTTCGTTGCGCGACGCCTTCATCCACCGCATGTCGGCGATCCTCTCGTCACAGTCCGTAGAGCCGAAAATTTGCGCGGCCAGTAAGTTCGCGCACGGCGCCAAGTTCGTTGAGTCGATCGAAGAGCCGCCGTGCGGCGCGATCCGAAAGCCCCGTCGTTTTCGCGGCGCGCGACGCAGAAACGCAATCATCCGCCAGCAGAAGATCGACAATGCGCGTCGCCTTTTTCGCGCGCTTAACGCCGCCGCCTTTCGGGAGCGTGGCATAATGCTCGGTAAGCGCATCGCCGACGCCGATCAGGCCGTTGGCGGCCTGTCCGAGGAACAGCGACTGACCGCCCAGCATGCCTGCCCGCTGATCGAAGGCGAACTATGCCTCGCCTATAAAATTCGTCCGCTTGCTTGCCGCGGTCATGCGGCCATCTCCACGCCGCATCTCGTTGTCCGCAGCCTCGTTCAGAACGCCCTGATGGCGGCGCTGCGGCGCGCCGGACTGGCGTGGGGACTCTATGAGGTCAACAGAGCGCTCAACTGCGCGCTCTCCGCGCCACATGCGCTCGAACAATGGATGTCAGGCGAAGACCCTTTGACGAACGCGCGCATTCTCGACTTCGACCTTATCGAAGCAGGGGCCATTTTGGACGCCGCCGCAACCGCGTAGAGCGAGGATTGCGCACATCGACTTGAGGGAGAGACTTCAGTGCGGCGGCATCCAGATCCAGAGCGGAGGCGGCCCGGGAAATCGGACATCTTTTGCGATCGTCGCGTCGTCAACATTGTCCGGTTTCAGATAGACATAATAATTGTCGACGCGCTGAAATAGCTCATTCGTGGGTGTGCTCTCGGGACTGACAAGCATGCTGTTGCTGAAGCGCACATGCATGTAGTGGGGCAATAACTCGGTGAATTTCGTGAGGCGGGCCTCGAAGATGAAGCGGTAGAGCTGCCGGCCTGTGACTTTCAGCACCGCGGCGGTGGCGTCCTCGATCGGCGTGAGCGGCGCTTCCTGCCAGCCGACTCCAACCTGCACGAAACCCTGCACGCTCGGCGACATGACGTAAATGGGTTGTTCGGCTTTGGTGTTCTCAAGATAAATCGTCACCTCATAACGACCGTCGCCGAGTTGCGTAATCGACGCGATGTCGCTCTGCAAAGTGGACGTTGCAAGTTCTTCGAGCGCGGCGAGTCGCTGCCGACCAGTGTCAAGTTCATACTGTTGGTAGCGCGCCACGCCGTAATTTGCGGTAGACGCTAAGACGAACAACAGCGCCGCGGCGGCGAAGATGCGTCCCGCTGTCGCCCACAGCGTCCTGCCGAGTTTTTCGAAATCGCGCGCGCCGTCTGCATCGGCGCCGACCGGTGCGGGCGTTTTTGGCGCGGTCGGTTCGGCGTAGCGGATCGGCACAGCGGCGAAGTCGCGCGGCGCGGCGCTCGGAAGGAGAATTCCTTGCCGCATCTCGAACATGCGATCGGCGCGTTGCGCAAGCGCATGGTTATGCGTGACGAGCGCTATGGCGAAATTTTCTTCTCGTCGTAAATTGTCGAGCAGCGCGAAGATCTCTTCTTCCGTCTCCTCGTCGAGGTCGCTTGTCGGTTCGTCCCCAAGAAGCAATTGCGGTTCGTTGATCAAAGCCCGAGCGATGACGACGCGACGCTGCTCGCCGCCGGACATCTGTCCGGGGAAGGCTGCCATCCGATCGCTCAGGCCGACGCGGGCGAGAAGGCCTTGCGCGCGCGCATAGGCGCATTCTGGCGTCACCTTGTCACCCAGAAGCGCCGGCAAGGCGACGTTGTCGATGGCGCGAAGATTAGGAAGGAGACTCTGGAATTGAAAGACGAAACCGATCCGCTCCCGCCTGACATCGGCAAGCTGCGCCTCGGGAAGATCCCAGATCTCGTCCCCCGCCAGTTGAACCCTGCCTGCGGTCGGCGCCGTCAGCCCGCCGACCATGGCGAGCAGCGTCGATTTGCCGGAACCAGATCGTCCGACGATCGAAACGAACTCGCCTGCGCCAACGATCAAATCGGCAGAGATTACCGCGTCCACGCCAGGGTCGCCGCCGTAATGCTTCCGCAAACCCGTGGCGGAAAGAATCATCGCGCGCTTTCCATCTGGATCATCGCGTAGGGTTCAAGACGCCGTGTCCGCCAAGCGGCGACGAAAGCCCCTCCGACGCCGATCGCGACGCCGCAGAGCGCGGCGGCGCCCGCGGCGATCCATATGACTCCGGCAGGCGGGGCCTCGAAGGGCACGCCGAGAGACGAGAAATAAAAGCCGAGAGAACGGGCAAAAACGAAAATCAGCGAGAAACCCGCGCCGATGCCTAACAGGCCGCCAAAGCCTGTGATGAGCCCCGCCTCGATCAGGGTGATCGATATGATCTGCGCCGGCCGCGCGCCCATGGCCCGCAGCACGCCGATTTCGCGATAGCGCTCTTGGACGATGGCGGAAAACAACAACGACACGAGAAAGAAGATCGCCAGCATCAGCAAGCCAGCAAAAATCGCCACGCCCCAAAAGAGACTTCCTAGCGATTGGCGCGCCGCGGTGAAGATCGGATTGCCCGTGACGATTTTGATGGCCGGGATCTGTCCAATGGCGAAACGCGCTTGCTCCGCCGAGGCTCCGGGCGACAGTTGCAACAGAAAAGCAGAGACACGATCCTGCGCGATTGACGGAAGGCATTCGGCCCGTCCCGCGGCGTGATCATGGTGCGTCGCGTCAACCCCTTCCGAAGGCGAAGTAGCGGGCGGATGAACAGGGATGTTCGCAGGGCGCGCCCGGATCGCGGCGGCGACAAGTTCGTCGAGCGCGGAAAAGGTGATGAAATAAGATTCATCAAAGGGACCCACGCCGGTTCGGCCCAATCGGCCTGTCACGACCAGCGACCGACCGCAAATCGTCAGGGCTTCGCCGGTCTTCAGCGCGACCCGCTCCCCAACAAGCAGGCCCCCCGTGGCCGCTACGGGTTTCTCCCCCACGGGCAGCCAAGATTCGACGGTGAAATCGGTCGCCTGATCATAGGCGATCAGATTGATCGCGCGTCCTTCGACGCTCGCGCGGATGAGATGCTGCGCGGCGACCTTCGCCACGCCGGGGACGGCTCTGAGCTTGTCGCCCATAGCAACATCCAGATCGAGATCCGTCGGCTGTATCGTGAGCAACGTGCTGGTGATGTTCACCAAGGCGCCATGCGGCACGACGATGAGATCCGCGCCCATTCGCGAAAAGGTCGTCAAAATTCCTTCCCGCAGCGACCAGCCGGTGACGAAGCCGGAGAAGACAACCCCGACGGCGATCATCACCGCCAAGCCGAGCAAGAGACTGCGCAGCAGCCGACGTCCGACGTTTTGAGCGCCGAGCCGCACCAACAGGAAGCGCGAGCGATGGCGTTTCGTCATAGGTGGAACCGTTATCTGCAGGTCGATGCGGCCTGGCGTGTAACGCCGGGGCGATTCGTTGAGGAGGAGCGATCGCTTGAGACGCTCGTCGCCGGGCGCAAGCGAACCGTCTTTTCGGGTTCGCCGATCCCGTCAGACCGTGGTGCAGCGGCTGTGGATCAGTTCCTCATTGTTCCGCGGAACAATGACGCAGTCGTGGTGACCGCCAAAGTTCGGGATATAACCGACGGGCTCCAGCGTATCCTGAGTGAAGATGAAGGTTCCTCCTTCGAGCCGCTGGAATCCGCTGAAGATCGCGAGCACATATTTGCCGTCATAGGTGACATGCATCGTCTGCAGGTCAACGCCGACATTCTCGAAGCGCTTGATCGTCGTCCACGTATTGGTGTCGACGACGACGATGGCGCTTTTCGCCGGCTTGCGATGCAGCTCGGAGACAAACATTTTCGAGCCGTCCATCGAATAGGTGATGTGGAACGGGCTCGGCGTCGAGCCGACCCAGTGCGAATCCTTGAACTCGGTGACTCGCTTCCAGTTGCGCGGATCGCGGTCCGAACAATCGAACACGCCCATGCTGTTTTGTCGGGTGTTGTTCGTCATGGTGAACCATTTGCCGTGCGGTCCAAAGCCGCATTCGTGTCCCGACGACACGACATTATCCAGCTTGATGTCCCAAATGCCGTCGGCGATTTTCTTGACCGGAATGTTTTCCTTGGTCGTGCCGTCAGGGGAAGAGATGCACGCAACCGGCTCCATCGTCGTGCGGTCGATGACGACGCCGACGGCGAACATGCGAAGCGTCACCAGCGAGAGCGGATGGATCGGATGGTGGACGCAATTATCGGCGCCGGTCAGCGTCTTCACCGAGTCGCCCGGAAGCTGTCCCGAATAGGCGAGATACTCGCCCATCGGCACCATCTCCCAATCGAGCTTGTTTCCCTTGACGCCGCGATAATCGTAGAGCCCGGTGTCAGGCGCCTTCAAGAGACGGGAAACGCGAACGGTTCCTCCCTTGAACCAATTGTCTTCGAGCACGCCGTCCGGCTCGTTTCCACGCCAGTCGAAACGGAAGGCGTCGATCACCGTTGTCTTCTGATTTCCGGTGGCGCGATTGAAGAAGGCGACCACATCCTTTTGCCCGTCCGCGACCGTGAAGCCAGACGCATCCGGGAAGATGACGGTGTGCACGCCCAGTCCGATCCCGGTGGTCTCGGCGACATTCTCGAGCAAATTCATCTGCTGCCCGTCGAAGCCGACGCGATAGATCTGATTGCCCTGACCCCACAAAGGATCGAGCATTCCATGTTCCCGGATCTGCGTGGGGATGCCATAAATCAGGACGTTCTGCCCACCCTGGGTCGAGTTCACGAACTCGAAGCCTTTGCGCGGGTCGGCCGAAGGAAAGGCCGCGAGATGATGGGCGATGGGGCAGCTGTCGCCGTAATTCCAATATTCGATCCAGGCCATTGTCTTGCCGGTCGCAAGATCCTGCACCTGAGCGCCCCCGCCGAGCTTCGTCGGGGTGAGCCAGACGTAGTCGCCGAGCGTCGCAAGACGCGGCGCATTCGCCTCCGCCGCCGACGCTGAGTCTCCCATCAAGCCAGAGAACAGCCCTGTCGCATTGGCGGATTTGCCGCCGAAAATGGTCCCGATGATTCCGGCGGCGCCAGCGCGCAGCACCTCTCTACGTTCCACCCGGCCACGCTGATTGAGAGGCCGCACACCCTGCGGCGCGGCGATCTCCGACGCCACTTTTTCCGACGGGAATTTTTGATCGGTAGACATCGGTCTCTCCCTAAGCAGCGAGCTCGATCCAATCGATTGGATCGAGACGTCAGAAAGATCTGCGATATAGTTCTTCGCCCGGCAAGCCCTTTTGTGAATGCGCAAGATTCTCGCTCGAGCGAGGCGGTCGAGCTCCTCACGCGGCCCACGAGCTACGCCCGGGGACAATAATCAGATCTTTCGCCGGCGACCCAGGCGGCGGAGACCGAAATATCCTTCGGGTCGAACGCCGCCATGTCGGCGCGATATCCCGGCGCGAGGCGGCCGAGCGAGCGTCCGAGACCTAGAAACTCGGCAGGGTGGCAAGAGGCGCAGCGCAGCGCCTGCTCCAGAGGAAGTCCCAGGAGTCGCACGCAGTTGCGAACCGCGCTCGCCATTTCGATCGACGATCCTGCAAGCGCGCCCTCCTGCGTCCGGCAACTGCCGTCGCGCACAGTGATCGGCGCGCCAAGGAGATCGAACTCTGCTTTTGTCCCGCCGACCGGCGGCATGGCGTCGCTCACCAGCATGGCTCGCCCGAGGCCGCGCATCGCCAATCCCAGCATGGCGGGGGCGACGTGCTCGCCGTCGACGATGAGCCCGTAAAAGGCCTCGGGCGACTCGAGCGCCGCTGCGACAGGTCCTGGCTCGCGGGCGGAAAGCGGACGCATCGCGTTGAACAAATGCGTGAAGCCCGTCAGGCCTTGCGCCATTGCGGCGCGGGTTTGCTCATAAGTCGCCATCGAATGACCGAGCGAGACCTTCGCGCCCGCAGCGACAAGTTCGGCGATGAAGCCGTCGGGCGCCTCCTCTGGCGCGAGCGTCACGACCAATACGCCCTCACGAAACGCGCCGAGCATTTGGCGATGATGGGGTTGTGGACGGCGGATAAACTCTCGCCGATGAACCCCTGGCTTTTCCGGCGACAAAAAAGGGCCTTCGAGATGAACGCCGAGAATGCCGGGCTCGCGCGCCATGACTGCGCTGACCGCGTCAAGCGCCGCAGCCATCGCCTCATCGCTATCAGTGATGAGCGTCGGCAAAAGCGACGTCACGCCAAACTTGCGATGCGCCTGCGCAATCTTCGCCAAAGCGGCGGGCGTCGGATCGGCGTTGAAAAGGACATCGCCTCCGCCGTTGACCTGAGTGTCGATAAAGCCCGGCGCGAGCCATGCGCCTTGAGGGACGTTGTAAACTTCAATCGAAGATGGGAGATCCGATCGCGGCGTCAGCGCCGCGATCCGTGTGTCTTCGATTACGACGGCGAAGTCGTCATGCCTTTTTTCGCCGTCGAAGACGACGTCCGCGGCCACCGCGCGTCGAGAGCAGCCGTTCATCGGGTGCGCGTGATCTTGCGCAGGTGGCGGGGCTGGTCGGCGTTCTTTCCGCGCATCGCGGCCAAGCGGACGACCATGGCGTAGAAGCTCTGGATCAGACAGATCGCGTCGGTTTCGGGATGTTCAGGGGGCAATGCTGGAAGCCGGTCCGGCGTCCGCTCCTCCGGTGAGGTGATGAAGACCGCCGCGCCTTTCGCCTTAAGATCCGCGGCGAGCTGCGTCATGCCCGCGGCGGCGGCGTCGGTCGGCGCAAACATGAGCACGGGATAGTCGGGCGCCACCAGGGCGACCGGGCCGTGGAGGAATTCGGCCGACGAAAAGCATTCCGCGTGCAGATCCGAGGTTTCTTTCAATTTCAGGGCGGCCTCGCGCGCGATGGCGAGTGTGGGACCCCGTCCGATCGTGACGAGACTTTCCGCGCCTGCAATCCTCTCGAGGACGCCGCTCCAGTCGAGATCGCCGGCGGCGGCGAGGCGATCCGGCAATGCCGTCAGCGCGTTCGCCAGCGGCTTGTCCTCGGCCCAAAAGGCGACCAGTCGGGCGAGCGCCGCCACCGATGCGATGAAGGTCTTGGTCGCGGGGATGCTGAGCTCGGGGCCCGCCGCCATCGGCAACAGGAATTCACAGGCCTGCGCCAGCCCGCTCGCCGGGTCATTTGTGATGCAGGCGGTCACGGCCCCGCAAGAGCGCGCCGCAGCCGCCTGTTCGATGATGTCGCTGCTTTCGCCAGACTGTGAAATTGCGAGAAAGAGCTGATCAGCCAGGCGCAGAGGCTGATGATAGATCGTCGTGATGCTGGGCGCGGCGGGCGCCACCACGACGCCGAGGTACCGCTCGATCAGATGCTTGCCGAAGGTCGCGGCGTGCGCCGAACTGCCCCGCGCGCAGGTGACGACGACTTGAGGCGGCTTACGCCGTAACCGATCCGCGAGAACCGGGAGAACCTCGGCGAGCGCCTCATCTTGCCGTCGCACGGCCGCCGGAGCCTCTCGCATATCGGAAATCATCTGCGCATCGAGGACGGTCATTGGTTTAGGCTTCCGGTCAAACCCATCAGCACAGAAGATTGAGCCGGCCGGCCAGGAAGGCAAGTTCCAGCTTAGCTCCCGCGTCGGAGCGGCTGTCATCAAGCTACAGCAAGCTTCGCTTGAACTCTTCCCGCCACTGGCCATATGCGGCCTATCAGCTGGAATTGCGCCGATGTGCCCTACGGAGACCGAACGCCAAAGTCCGCGCTATGCCAAGATCGACGTCTGGGAGCCGGCCGAGATCCTGGATTCAATGATCGAAGGGCAATTTTCCGCCGTCGCCGCCGTTCGCGCCGCGCGACCCGCGATTGAACGGGCGGCGCTTGCCATTGAGCGCCGGCTGCGCGGGCCTGGACGGCTCGTTTACGTCGGCGCGGGCACATCCGGTCGGTTGGCGGCCCAGGATGGGGCGGAGCTCATGCCAACCTTCGGCTGGCCGCAAGATCGACTTCTGCTCCTCATGGCGGGCGGACAAACCGCCCTGCTACACGCTGTTGAGGGCGCCGAAGACCAGGACCAGCAGGCGGTCGAACTCGTTCGGCGCCATGAGATTGGGGCGTCCGATGTGACCCTTGCGGTGGCCGCAAGCGGCACGACGCCTTTTACGCTCGCCTGTTTGCGCGAGGCCAAAAACCGAGGCTCCCTGACAATCGGCGTCGCGAACAATCGCGGGACGCCGCTTCTCCAGGAGGCCGACTATGCGATTTTTCTCGAAACCGGCGCGGAACCGATCGCCGGCTCGACGCGGATGAAGGCGGGGACCGCCCAGCGAATCACGCTTATCCTGCTGTCGTCACTCGTCATGATCCTGCTCGGGCGCGTCTATGATGGCCTCATGGTCGACGTGCAGGCGTCGAATAAGAAACTGGTCCGACGGAGCGAAAAAATCCTGTCCCGGCTGACCGGCCGCGCCGACGAGGAGATCCACGAGGCCTTGCAGCACGCTGGCGGAAGCGTGAAGCTCGCCTTTCTGCTTTTGCAGGGTTACGGGCTCGCCGAGGCGGCGGCGGCGCTGGATGAGGCCGAGGGCCATTTACGTCGCGCCATGAGCTTGATGGTCGAGCGGCGAAAGGCGGCGGACCTTCGAGAGACCACCCAGCCGTACATTCGGGAGGATGCGACGCACGACTAGGGCTCAATCGCGCCATTTTGTGGCTCGGCGCGCTCCGCGCTTCATCCGAATTTCAGCTTTCTAATTCGCTCGATGGAGGCCTCGGCGTGCGCCCGCAGGGACGCATCCTGCTTGCAAGCCGAGAGCAGCCGCCGCGCGAATTCCGCCGCCTGCTCCTGCTCGTCTTTCATGTTGTTGCCGATGAGGATGAAATCCGCGCCGGCGTGAACCGCCTTCGCGCAGGCCTCGCCCGTCGACATCAGCTTTTGCACGCCCTGCATTTGCAGATCGTCGGTCAGGATGCAGGCGTCCGGCGCCCAGGCGCGCATTTTATTTACGGCGACGGCCGAGAGGCAGACCGGCGTGTCTTTCTCCCATTGGTTGACGATGCCATGGCTGAACAGGACCATCGGCACGCGCGAGATCAGCTCCTTGAACACGTTGACTTGCGCGTCGGTGAGGCAATCGGAAAGATCCATGACATGGTCGTGGGGATTGACCTTCGCGCCGCCGGTTCCGGGAAAGTGCTTCAAACACAGTTTCAAATTCACAGAACCAGCGACTTCCGCCAGTGCCTCCACGCATGCCGCGACAAGCTTCGGGTCGCTCGAGTAGCTGCGCTGGACCGACCCCACATCAGGGCTGTCGGGGTTGATGTCGAGGTCGACGACCGGCGACAGGTTCACATCGATACCGATCTGTCGCATCTGCGCATAGGAGGGGCGTAAAACGTCCCGCCGTTCCGAGGCTGTCAATCGCCCGAATTGGCGGGCGCTGGGCAGCGGGAGGAAGCCCCGCTCTTCCTTCAAGCGGCGGACCTTGCCGCCTTCCTGATCGATAAAAATGAGGGGGCGTGAGGGGAGAGCGTGAAGACGCTCGCAAAGCTGCTCGAGCTGAGCCCGGCCAAAGACGTTCCGCTCGTATTTCTGATCAGTACAGTCGTAGTCGAAAAGAATGACTCCGCCCAAGCCGAAATTACGGGCAAAATCTTGCAGCCAGCCAGGTATGAGCGGGTCGCGAAAGCCCAAGATGAACAGTTCGCCGATCGGGAGATCCATAAGCGTAAAATGGTGATCGTGAGAGGACTGTCAAAGCGGTCGCTCGACGCCATCCATCTCAAGCTTGCGCCGGTTGGCGGTGGCGTCGGATTACTCACGAGGCGCAATCGGTCATTGTCGCCGAATGGCGAAGCAGATGTCTCGCGATAGCGGTGCAGCGCGACGAACATCGGGACTGCGGATGCCCGAAGGATCATCCGCCTTTCGCCGAGTTTCGCTGGGCCGATTTCCTACGCGTCCATCTCAAACTCGATTTGCATCGAGGTGACCCTGCCCTCGCGATCAAAGCCGCCAAAAGGCTGATCCGCGAGGCGTGGTGCAAAGACCCCTGCGCCGAATGCCGCTGCACGAAAGAAGCGGTCTCATAGGAGTCCTCGGTGGATAAGACCGATCCAGGAGCGCTTGAGATGGGCAATGACAAGCGTGTCGAAACCACGTCTCAGATCACCACCCCCTCCGCCAATTAAGCGCTGGACTTCGGCTTGCGCCCGCGCTTGGCCGGAGCAGCCTTGTCGCGGGATTGACCGAGCCCCATGCTCTTCGCCAAGTCCGAGCGCCGCGCCGCATAGTTTGCCGCGACCATGGGATAGTCGGCGGGCAAGCCCCACTTGGCGCGATACTCCTCCGGCGTCATCCCCAGCGTCGCGAGATGCCGCTTGAGCGATTTGAAGCGCTTCCCGTCATCCAGACAGATCAGATGGTCCGCGGTAATCGACTTGCGGATGGAGACGGCGGGCGTGGGTTGCTCGGCTGGCGAAGCCGGCGTCGCCGGAGCGCCCGTCGCGAGGCGGCGCAACGTCGCATCCACGGACAAGATCAGAGCGGGAAGCTCCGACACCGGAAGCGAATTGCGCGAGACGAAGGCCGCCACGATTTCGGCGGCGAGCTCGGTCGTATTCGGCTGATCTGTATTTGATGTCACGGAAAATCCTCGAAGCG
>WSXZ01000070.1 GCA_009773555.1 Methylocystaceae bacterium
CGCGCGTTCCGTAACAAAGGCCATTGTGCAAAGCAAGAGAGGAAGCGCGCCGTCGGCAAATTGGCCGCAGCCTTTTGACGAGGCGCCTCTATATTGCGCGTCAGTCAGTCAGGAGTGGAATGGCGCGCAACAGTCGCCGCAGCCTCGAATTCCTGAAAGCGTGCTGACCGCCGGGCTATGGCTTCGGCGTCTTCGCCCCAGGCGCCCATCTGCCAGTCTTCATCGACATTGGCCGCCTCCCAGGCCTTGCCCGCATCTATCTCGTGTCGGGCGGCGGCAAGCGCAAGGACCGCGGAGCCTGATAGCGTCGTCATGACGTGCAGCGCCGCAAGCCTGAGCGGAGCGCTCGCCCCCTCCCCCACATAGACGCGCACCGCGCGCGCAAACGCGTCGAGCGCCTCCTGCGGCTGTTCGATGAACATGACGCCTTCGGCGAGCGCGAGCTTGGCGCCAAGCTTCTCGCGCGCGAAGGCGACGAGCGGGTCCCAGGCCGAGGATTGCGCCGCGGCCAGGCTTTCCGGCTCTCCGGCGCGGTAGCAGATGAGGTCGGAGGCGGCATATTTGACGACGTCAGCTTCGACCTCGGCCAATTGCGCCGCCACGCCGTCGAGCGCGGTGTTCATCAGCTTGGTGAGCGGCATCGTCGCCGGATCGATGGTTTCGCCCTGCTGCGCCCATTCGGCGGCGATCGCGTCCGCCAGCGGCTGTGAGGGCGCGACCAGCGGACGCCTTGCCGGCGTGTTGACCGGCCGACCGTCAAGGAAAATCCCGTAGCCGCCCGCGGCGGGCGCCGCGACCGCCTCCTTATAGAAGCGCTTGGGCAAGGGGCGCGCCGGATCACGCGCGGCCTTCACCGGATCCCGCTCCTCCGGGGGAACGAAGAAATCGGCCTCAAGACCGGTCGGCTGCTTTGACATTTGTCATCCTTGCCTGAGCCGCCACCCGTCAGGCCGAGCTTGTTCACGGCCATGACGGGCATATCGCCCTCTGAGCGCTTACGCGTCCGGCGCGTCCTCGATAGGGTCATGACGCTTCACGTCGAAGCCGAAAAGCTCCCAGCTCTGTTGCATATGATCGGGCAGCGGCGCGGTGACGTCCAGAATTCCGCCTCTCGGATGCGGCAACACGAGCCGGCGGGCGAGCAGGTGAAGCTTGCGCTCGAGCCCCTCCGGCACGGCGCGCAGAGGGTCGCGACGTCGGACCTCGTCCTCGGCGCGATGGCCATATTTGGGGTCGCCAAAGATCGGATGGCCGATCGCCTCTGCATGGGCGCGCAGCTGATGCGTGCGTCCGGTGAGCGGCTTCATCGACAGCCAGGCGCAGCGCGGCGCAACCTTGTCGACGATCGCGTAATAGGTCAGCGAATGCTGCGCATCGGCCTCGCCATGTTTGGCGACGCGCATTTTTTCGAGGTCTCTTGCGCCGCCTCTGGATTTTTCCATGCCGGCGCCTTTCGCCAGATAGAGCGAAATCCGGCCCTGCACGGGCTTCGGCACGCCTTCGACAAGCGCCCAATAGATCTTCTTGGCCTGCCGGGAGCGGAAAATCTCGCCGAGGTCGGCGGCCATCCGCCGGTTCTTGGCGATGAGCAGCACGCCCGACGTGTCGCGGTCGAGGCGATGCACGAGCACGGGCCGCGTATCGCCCTTGGCGAGCGATTCCAGCATCCCGTCAATATGCCGCGTCTGACCTGAGCCGCCCTGAGTCGCCAGCCCATAGGGCTTGTTGAGGACGAGCACATCCTTGTCCTCAAACAGCGTCATGTCTGCCAGCGCCCGCGCGTCCGTGGGGTCGGCGCGCTTCACCGCCGGCGACGCGGGCGCCTCGATCTTCAAAGGCGGCACCCGAACCTTTTGCCCTTCTTCGAGCCGCGTCGAGGTTTCGACGCGCTTGCCGTCGACCCGCACTTCGCCCTTGCGGCAGATTTTGGCGAGATGGGACAAAGCGAGCCCGGGATAACGTCGCTTGAACCAGCGGTCGAGGCGCATCCCCGCCTCGTCCTCGGTGACGAGGGCGGTGGAGACGCCTCCCGCGGCGGCGGGCGTCTGCGTATTTGGACTGAGGGACATGGCCGCCTTATCCGCCAAAGCCGCCTCTGTGTCGATCACGATCGGCCCGCGCCGCCGGGCTATCCAGGCGCCGCACAAAGCCGCACCCACGCCGCCACGGCTTGAAGCGCCATGTTTCACCAGCCTATGATGCCAAAACATTTTGGCGCATCGGCGGCGGAGCGCTTCGCAAGTGAATAAGACGACTAAAAGTTCGACCGTGGGCGCGCAATTGGAAAAGCGACCCCCGCTCAGGCCCCGTTGGCTGCATCCGGTCGCAGCCGCTTCGGTCGTCGGGATATTCTGCGCCTTCTTCGCTTCCGGCGTTTACTGGCCGCAGTCGCCGATCGTCGACCTTAGCAGCATAAATGCAGACCTCATTCCGGAAGGCGTTTCGCTCGAGGCGGGAGATCCCGCGCCCGAAGGAGATTCGCTGGACGATCCATTGCCGATTGAAACGGCCTCCCTCACCGAGGAAGGGATGGACGAACTGATCTCCGACGAGCCGCCGCCGCCCCTGATCATGGAGCCCGATGCGGCGCCGACGCCCGCCAAAAAAGAAAAGGCCGAGAAGAAAGAGAAGGTCGAGAAGCCGAAGAACGCGGAGAAAAACGTCCGCGAGCGCCGAGAAACAGCAGCTGATGGACGCCGCGCGGCCGAGAAGGGTCGGCGCTATGGCCTCCCGGGAGGAACCGGTCAAGGATCCGGAACGGCGAGAGTCGCCGGCCGCTTCGGCTTGCCGGGGGGCCGCGGCGACGCCTCGGCCGCTGCGCAGGCGAGTTGTATCGCCCAGGTCGCCGCTTCCATTCGCGGGCGTACGCCAGCCGTGACAAGCCTCGGGCCGGGGACCGTCTCCGTCTCCTTCTATATCAATTCCGGCGGCGGCATTTCGAGCATTTCAGTCTCGGGCGGAAGCCCCGCGCATGGGGCGCTGGCGCGGCGCATCGTCGCCTCTTCGCGCGGGCCAAGCAGCTGCGGGGCCGTGTATGCGCGACAGGGAATCACGTTTCAATAGCGCTTAACGCCGCGAGTCTCAGGAGAGCGTTGTAATGGATTTTGCGCCCATGTCGCTTTCGCCCATCTCGCTTGCGCCGATGTCGCCCCTCGGCATGTTCATTTATGCCGGACCCGTCAGCAAACTGGTGATGGCGCTGCTTCTCGCCGCGGCGGTCTGGACCTGGGTGCTCATCATCGACGGCGTCTTTGTTCTGCGGCGTCTTTCCAAGGCGCTGGATCGCGTGCGCGCCGGCGGCGACATTGGCGTCCTTTGGCCGATCGCCGAGGCCGCGCGCGAAGCGTCGCAAGCCGAATTGCCCGACGAAACCATTCATCAAAAGCGCGAACGAGTCCTGCAGCAGATGAACCGCGCCGCGCGCGAATTCATGCTCGACGCCGAAGGCGGGCTCCCGGTTCTGGCCATCGTCGCCTCGGCGGGCCCCTTCGTCGGCCTGTTCGGCACGGTTTGGGGCATTATGTCGAGCTTCTCGGGGATCGCGCAGACCCAAGACACGAGTCTTGCGGTCGTCGCCCCGGGCATCGCCGATGCGCTCGCCGCGACGGCCTATGGGCTCGCCGCCGCGATTCCGGCCGCGCGGTCTCAAAGAGAGAATGATCCGCTACATCCTGACCTATGCGACGTCGATTGGTTAGCGGCGAAGACGCGCGCGCCATCTTGGCTGGCATCTTGGCCGGCGAGACGTCCTCATCTAGAGTCGCAGCGTTTCTGATTTAGCGAGGGCCAGGATGAGCGATCGGTCGACCGAGCAGGCGGCGCTCGAAAGAGCCAATCTTGACGCCCGAATCGCCTTCGTAGCCGCGAGCTTTCTGCTGGCTTACGCCTTTGCGGCGCTTCTCGACCGCGTCGGCGCGCCGGAGCGCTTTGTCGGCGCGGCGCCGCCCTATTTCACCATCCTCGGCCTCGCCACGCTGGGCTTCCTTCTGCATTCGATGCGCGCGTCGGTCTATTACACCGCCGGCCGCGGACTGCCGGCCGCCTACGCCGGCTTCGCCAACGCCGCGGTCGTGATCGCCCTGATGCTGCCTTTCGGCGCACGGCTGGCGGGTGGCAGCTGGGCTGTAGGCGCCGTCGCCGGCGTCTTCATCGGTCTCGCCGCGGCGGGTCTTTATGTCGGCCCGCTGCTGCGAAAAACCGGCGTTTTTTCGATTTCCGAGCTTCTTTGCGCACGTTTTGCAAGCGCCGCGACCCGCGCCGGCTTCATCGGCGCGGTGGCGCTGTCTTCGACGCTGCTTGCCGCCGCCGGCGGCCTGATCGCGGTGAATGCGCTTGTCGAGCACACCGGCGCCAACCGGGGCTTCGCGGCATTTCTGATCGCCGCGGCCAGCCTGATCATTGCCGGTCCTGGCGGCCTTTCAGGCGTCATGTGGGCGGCGGCCGCCGCCGCTGGCGTCGCGACGCTGGGCTTTGGCTGGCCGATCGCCGCGCTCAGTCTCCATGACGCGCTGCCGAGCGGCCTGATCTTTGGCGGCGGCGCCTCCGCGGAGGCTGCGAAACTGCTGGAGAGCTGGGGGGTGACGCCGACGCCCATGGGCCTGCCGGTGGAATTCGTCACGACGATCGCCGTGGCGCTCGGGATCGCGACGCTCGCGCCCGTCCTCGCGGCCTCAGTGGCGACCGCCGACGGGCGCAGCGCGCGGCGCGCCGGAGTCTCCGCCCTCTTCTGGAGCGTCGTCATCGCGCTGCTGGCGGCCGCGGCGATCGCCGCTTCGGCGCTGTCGCTCGCCCGGGCCACGGCGGGACAGCCGCCGGAACGTCTGCCGCAAGCAGTCTATCTGGCGAGCGAGCGCGGGCTTCTTAGCGTTTGCGGCTATTACGTGCGCGGGCCGTCGGAGGCTCAACGGGCCTGCGCGGCAAAGGGCTATGCGCCCGGCGCGCCGCTCGCCGCGGAGGAGATTCGACCGATCGACGGCGACTTTCTGCTCGGCGCGCTGCCGCAGGCGGCGGAGCTCGGCGCGGCGTCTTCGGGACTTATCGCTTCGGCGCTTGTCGCCCTTGGGCTGGCGCTCGCCACGGCGGGCCTGCAGGCCTGCGCGACAGCCTTTGGCCATGACGCGCTCTATCGGCTGCGCGGCGAGATCGACCTGACGAGCCGGCGTCTCGCCGTCAACCGCGTCACGCTCGTGGTCGTGTCGACTCTTGCTTACGTGACGGCCGTCACCGGAGTCTTCACGCCAGGCGCGCTCGTGGCGGCGGCGCTCGCAGTATCGGCCGCCTGCCTCGCGCCGCCTCTCGCCCTGGCCTTTTGGGCGCGGGCGGGCGATCGCGAAGCGCTCGTCGCGCTCTGCGGCGGCGCGGTGGGCCTGTTCACCGCCTTGGCCGTAGCGGGATCGCCCAATCGCATCGAAATCTATGCGCTCTGCGCGCTTGCAGGCATCACGCTTGGCGGCGCGCTTGGACTGTTGTCAGGACTGACCTCGAGAAGCGACAAGCCTGCGGCGCGCGCCTTCATCACCCGGATGTTGCGCGGCGACGCCCAAATGCTCCAGCCCGACAAAGGCGCCTAGAGAAAGTTCCGAAAAAATTGACGGACTTTTTTGATGGAAACCTGCGCCAATATTTGATTCCTTTTTTGTCGATATCGAGTCGCGCGCTTTGCATCAGCGCACACGGCCTAAGGAAGCGGCTTTCGCGGAACAAGATGCATGACGCGCGCAAGCCGCCGCTCGGTGAGAAAGGCCAAACTGAACAGCTGCAGGAAGTTTTCCGCCTCGATCAGCTCGAGGCCGATGGATTTCGGCGTCAGAACCTTTCGCGTGCGAAAGAGAATGTCCCAGACCGAAAGGACAATTCCATAATTGCCGTCGTGCTCGCTGCGCAGCGTCGAGTGATGGGCGCGGTGCAGAGACGGCGTGATGATGAAATAGGACAGAATCTTCTCTCCGGGAATCGCGATGTTGGCGTGGTGGAACAGCACGAAGAACATGCGCACAACCTCGCATGCCACCACGACATGCGCCGGCGCGCCGATGACGACGGCGCAGAAGCATTTCACGATGACTTCCAGCAACTGATCGAAGACGTGGAAACGCAGCCCGGTCGTGACGTGAAAGCTCTTGTCGCTGTGATGGATCTTGTGAAACAGCCAGAGCGCTTCCGACCTATGCCCGAGATAGTGCCACGCATACACCGCCAAATCGAACAACACGAAGGTTGCAATCCATTTCAACGGCGCGTCGGGCAGGCTCGATAGCAGGCCATAGTCCGAATAATTCGAAGCGACGACGAGCAGGCTGGAAACGGACAAGACATTCATGATGACGTTGTTGATCAGAAAAGCGGAGGTGTTGGTGGAGAATGACGCCTTCAGCCCCGCACTCGCGAATTTCTTGTAAGGACGGAATTTTTCGACGACGAGCAGGAGCGCGAAAAGACAGAATGCGGCGATAAGCAACTGGTTCTCGATATGTGGCGGAGCGCTCATCGCCGACCTCGCTGGTTTGGGATGGGCCGTTTTCAGGCGCGCGGCGACGCGGCCCGACCGATGAAATAGGCGTCTTAGACCCACTGAAGACCGCCAATGTTCGCCAATTTGCCGCCGTTTTTAGACGGCGCGGGGGAAGTCGCCTTGATCGCCCTTGTCAGTCGCCGGAAAACGCCTAGCTCGTCTGAGGGAGCCCATCATCTTTCAGCAAGGGCGTCGCATGTTGGGACTTAACGTCAATCTCAAAGGAATGAGCCCGCCCCGTCCGCCAGCCGTCGGCGGCGTTGCAAGAACCGTGATTTCACAGCCGCGCGATTTTGCTTTCGACTTTGTCGCCCGCGATTTTTTCAAGAATTATCAGCGCTGGTGTCCGCAAGTGGTGGAGTTGGAGCCGAATGGAAGCGCGCCCGTGCGCGTCGGGATGACGGCGCGTCAAGTCACGATGGAACGGGGCATCCGCAGCTGAACCTCGAACGCCCGCGCTTTCTCGCACTGGAAGGAATTTCCGAACCCTTCTCGTCCTCCTACGCATTCGAGTGCGAGTCGCAGGGAACCACGCTGATTTTCACCTTCGAATTGCGCGAGATCGAGTTTTCGATGCGACCCTTCGTCAAATTGATTCGCGCCGCATTGCAGGACGGCGCAGAGCAGATCGTCGAGAACCTTCGGGCGCTTATCGAAACCGGCGCGGCTTCAGCCCAACCCGCCGGCGCATCACAATCAAACTGAGGTCAGCGAAAAATGTTCGTCGTTCAGAAAGATGATGGGATCATCCCGAAGATTTTGACGCAGATTCTCGATTCATGCGTCAACGGCGTCACGCTGGCGGACCCGGATCAACCCGACGCGCCGATCGTCTATGCGAACAAGGCCTTCGAAAGCATGACCGGCTATGGCCAGGAGGAGATCATCGGCCGCAACTGCCGATTTCTGCAAGGCGACGACCGGGATCAGGAGGGGCTCGCGCCGCTGCGGGAGGCCATGCGCAAGCATCACCACATTGAAGTGACGCTGCGCAATTATCGGAAAAATGGCGAGTTGTTCTTCAATAAACTCAATATCACGCCGCTGCTCGATAGTCGCGGCGCGGTGATCTACTACCTCGGCGTCCAATATGACGTGACCGAGCTTGTCCGCGCGGAAGTGGAAATCAACCGGCTGGACCAGCGACTAAAGGCGCTGGAGAAGGCGTAAGACCTCTATCCATCTCCTGCATTTCTGCTATAAGGCCACGGCACGCCCCGGTCCGCCGGGGCGGCTCCGTTTTCGCGCGACCCTGCTGGACGACATCCCGGCCTTGGCCGCGGAGCGCGGATCACCTCCAAGACAAGGACAATCCGATGTCGATCTCGGCGGAGCGCAAGCAGTCGCTCATCAAGGAATATTCCACCAAGGCGAACGACACGGGCTCGCCCGAGGTGCAGGTGGCGATTCTCACCGAGAGAATCACCAATCTGACCGAACACTTCAAGACCCATGCGAAAGACAATCACTCGCGTCGCGGGCTCCTGAAGCTCGTTTCCCAGCGCCGCCAGCTGCTTGACTATGTGAAGGTGCGGGACGAACCGCGCTACAAGAGCCTGATCGAGCGGCTCGGCATCCGCCGCTAACCAGCTGAGCGAAAGCGGCGCGACGATGCGCCGCTTTCCCCAAGATGGGCGTCCAGAGGGGCGCTCGCCACGACCAACGCGTAAAGTCATGGCAGGATCGCCGGACGCTGCGTCGACGCTTTAAGAAACATCGCTGCCGCAGCTTCTCGCCGTCTTGCTCATGACGAACCGCAGGTTCATCAGAGAAAGACCAGCATGTTCCAGATTCACCGCGAAGAACTCGATTGGGCCGGGCGTAAGCTCGTGCTCGAGACCGGCAAGGTCGCCCGCCAGGCCGACGGCGCCGTGATGGCGAGTTGGGGCGAGACGACAGTGCTCGCGACAGTGGTTTCCGCCAAGACGGCCAAGCCCGGCCTGGACTTCTTCCCGCTCACGGTCAATTACCAGGAAAAAGCCTTCGCGGCGGGCCGCATTCCCGGCGGCTATTTCAAACGCGAGGGGCGCCCGTCGGAGCGCGAGACGCTCCTCTCCCGACTCATCGACCGGCCGATCCGCCCGCTGTTTCCCGACGGCTATCGTAACGAGACGCAGGTGGTCATCACCGTGCTGTCGCATGATCTGGAAAACGATCCCGACGTTCTCGCCATGGTCGCGGTCTCGGCGGCGCTGACGCTCTCCGGGGTGCCCTTCATGGGGCCCATCGGCGGCGCGCGCGTCGGCTTGGTCAATGGCGCGCTGAAACTCAATCCGACGATCGAGGAAATGAAGCTTTCCGAGCTCGATCTCTTCGTCGCCGGCACGCAGGACGCCGTGCTGATGGTCGAGTCTGAAGCGAAAGAGCTGTCAGAAGAGACGATGCTCGAGGCCGTGATGACCGGTCATCGCGGCTTTCAGCCGGTGATCGACGCGATCATCCGCCTCGCCGAGCGCGCCGCCAAGGACCCGCGCGACCTCGTCATCGCCGACACGACGGATGTCACGAGCGCCGTCGCCCAGATCGCCGAAGCCGAGCTGCGCGAAGCCTATAAGCACACCGTCAAGCAGGAGCGTTACGCCGCCGTCGACGCCGTGAAGGCGAAGGTGACCGCCGCGCTCTTCCCGGAAGGCGGCGAAGCCAAGTTCACCAAGGAAGAAGTCGGCGCGGCCTTTAAGGAGCTTCAGGCCAAGGTCGTCCGCTGGAACATTCTCGACACCGGCATCCGCATCGACGGCCGCGACGTCAAGACCGTGCGCCCGATCGTCTCCGAAGTCGGCGTTCTTCCGCGCACGCATGGCTCGGCGCTCTTCACCCGCGGCGAGACTCAGGCCTTAGTCGTGGCCACTCTCGGAACGGGCGAGGACGAGCAATATGTCGACTCGCTCGAGGGCACCTATAAGGAGCGCTTCCTGCTCCACTACAACTTCCCCCCCTACAGCGTCGGCGAGACCGGCCGCATGGGTTCGCCAGGCCGTCGCGAGATCGGCCATGGTAAGCTCGCTTGGCGCGCCATCCGGCCGATGCTGCCGGCCCCCGCGGAGTTCCCCTACACGCTGCGCGTCGTCTCCGAGATCACCGAATCGAACGGCTCGTCCTCGATGGCCACTGTCTGCGGCACGTCGCTCGCGTTGATGGACGCGGGCGTGCCGCTGAAGGCGCCGACGGCCGGCATCGCCATGGGCCTCATCCTCGAGGGCGAGCGCTTCGCGGTGCTCTCCGACATCTTGGGCGATGAGGACCATCTCGGCGACATGGACTTCAAAGTGGCGGGCACGTCGAACGGCGTCACCTCGCTGCAGATGGACATCAAGATCGCCGGCATCACCGAAGAAATCATGCGCGTCGCTCTCGCCCAGGCGCGCGACGGCCGCTTGCATATCCTCGGCGAGATGGCGAAGGCGATCACGGCTTCGCGCGCCGAGCTTGGCGAATTCGCGCCGCGCATCGAGACGTTGAAGATTCCGACCGACAAGATCCGCGACGTGATCGGCACCGGCGGCAAGGTCATTCGCGAGATCGTCGAGAAGACCGGCGCCAAGATCAATATCGAGGACGACGGCACGGTGAAGGTCGCCTCCGCCGACGGCAATTCGATCAAGGCGGCGATCAACTGGATCAAGTCCATCGCCTCTGATCCCGAGGTCGGCTTGATCTACGAGGGCACGGTGGTGAAAACCGCGGACTTTGGCGCCTTCGTCAACTTCTTCGGCGCCAAGGACGGCCTCGTTCACATCTCGCAGCTTTCCAAGCAGCGCGTGAACAAGACGACCGACGTCGTGAAGGAAGGCGACCGCGTGAAGGTCAAACTCCTCGGCTTCGATGACCGCGGCAAGGTCCGCCTCTCG
Organism: Methylocystaceae bacterium; assembly: GCA_009773555.1. Lineage (GTDB taxonomy): Bacteria > Pseudomonadota > Alphaproteobacteria > Rhizobiales > Beijerinckiaceae > Methylocystis. Next base: position 10,360 of record WSXZ01000070.1, read on the forward strand.
ATGCGCGTCGTCGACCAGGAGACCGGCGAAGACCTCGAGGCCAAGGAAAAGGCCGAAGCCGTCGCGGCGAACGGCGGAGAATAGGACATTCAACGGGCGGCTTCTCGAAGCCGCCCGTTTTTCTTGGCGCCGAAACGGCCGAACGAATTCATGACTGTTATTTGCGCGGCCGTCTTGGAGCGCGCAGATGTCCTCCCCGGCCTCCTTGCCAAGCCCGCGGCGCGCCCTGTCTATAGGGTTGAACGCAGCGACGGGGGCCGACATGAACGAGGAGCTTGAAGCGGCGGCGCTCGTCGATCAGGATCAGAACCTCTCAATCGACGTTTTTGTCCTCGCCAGGCTTGCCGTCACGCTTGCGTTTCTCTCTGCCGCGATTTTGATTTCTGCGCCCTTTCTGCCGGCGCTCACCTGGGCGCTCGTGCTCGCGGTTGTGTTCATTGCTCCGCATCGCCTGCTGGAGCGGTATCTGCCGCCCTCCCTTGCCGCCGCCGCGTCCATGCTGATCGTCGGGCTCGTCGTGGTTGGACCGCTGCTGCTTGTGATCGAACGGCTCGTCAGCGAGGCCGCCGCAGGCGTCGACTATGTTCAGAAAACCGTGCAGCAAGGCGACTGGCAAACGATGCTCGACGGGCATCCTTGGCTCGGCGGTTTCCAAAGCTGGATCGCACGCAGGTTTGATCTGCAAGCGACGTTCTCGCAGCTGGGCGGCTTTGTCACCAATATGGCCGCAAACTTTCTGCGCGCGTCTACCGGTCAGATCATCACCACTCTTCTGGCTTTCTACCTCCTCTTCTTTTTCCTGCGCGACCGCGCCGTGGCGCTGCAGACGCTCGCGCGATTGTCGCCCTTCTCGAACATCGAAACCGGCAAGATCATCGTGCGCGTGCGCGATACGATCAATGCAATCCTCTTTGGCACGCTGGCGGTGTCGGCGCTGCAAGGCCTGCTTGGCGGAATCATGTTCTGGCTGCTGGATTTCAACTCGCCGGTGCTATGGGGGTTGATCATGGGGCTTGTCTCGATCGTGCCGGTGCTCGGCTCTTTCATCATTTGGATTCCGGCGACGATTTACCTTTTGATCGAGGACCGTTGGGTTGAAGCCATCATTCTCGGGCTGTGGGGCGGCGTGGTGATCTCCAGCATCGACAATCTGGTTCGACCGCTGCTCATCGGCGACAGCTTGCGGCTCCATACGGTGCCCGCGTTCATCGCCATGCTCGGCGGCCTTCAATTGTTCGGCGCTTCGGGCATCGTCCTTGGCCCCATCGTTATGGCGCTCAGTCCGTTGCTGCTGGAATTCTGGAGACGTCGCGTCGGACCCGATCAGCCGGCTTAGCCTCAGCCTGCGGGAACTACGTCAGCGCGCAAGCGAGCGCATGGGCCAGCGCCGATTCATCGGCTTCGAGCACGCTGGCGTTCTGCGTGTAGATCAGAAAGCAGCGCAGCCGCTTGCCGGGGAAGAGCGGCGCGATCGCGGCGCGATAGAGCGCGAGCTGGCGCACATGCGCATCTTCGAGCTTGACGCGCGGCCGTCCGGTCTTGAATTCGGCGATGAGCGCCTCGGTCGCCGTTTCGGCAAGGCGGTCGATGCGCCCCGCGACGACGGCTCCGTTTTCGAGCGTCGCGACGATGTCGACCTCAGGAGTCGAGTCTGGGCAAAAGAGCGGCGCGAGACGCGGATCGGCGAGAACCGCGAGCGCCGACTGCGCTAGCGCCTCTCGCCTGTCTTCGATCAGAAAGCCGCCACGCGCCGCAAGGAAGCGCCGCGCCGCGCTTTGCCGATCGTCTGGCGCGCAGGCCGGCAGATGCTGCAGCAGCGCATGGACGAGACGGCCGTGCAGCAGACGTTCCGCTTCGCCTCGGCGCGCAGCCACGCCGTCCGCGCCATTGGCGATGAGGTCTGCGCCAGCCAGCGCGCTCGAGGGACGCAGCGGCGGCGCCGGCGCAACTTCGGGCCGCGCCTTGGTCCTCGCGAAGGCCGGAATGTCCACGGCGTCGGTCCGCAGCGCTCTTCTCGCAAGATCGAAGCGCGGCGGAACCGCGCCGCGGCGCAGAATCGTCGATGTCGCATCGAGGGGGTCGGGCACAATCTCGCAATTGGGTTCGAGCGCGTCGCGTACGGCGTCGTACCAGCAGCCGTCAGCGCGCCCGCTCACGCCGTGAGCGCCACAAATGTAAAGCCGCTCCTCGGCGCGCGTCAGCGCGACATAAAGCAGGCGCTGGCTTTCCTCGCGCTCGCCGCGCCGATGCGCCTCGCGCGCCTGGTGGAGGGCGATCGGGTCGCTGTCCTTGCCGATCGACCAGAGGAGCGCCGCTTCGTCAGTCTCGCCGAGCGCATAGAGCTTCGGATCATGCTTGCCGGCGGACGCCCCGCAGGTGTCCGGCAAAAACACGATCTTCGCCTCCAGACCCTTCGCGGCATGAGCGGTCATCACCCGCACGGCGCCGCCGGGTCAGCGATGGCGGCTGTTCGCGTTCGAAACTCGCGGCGAGCTTTAAGAATTCGTCGATGGCGTCCTCGGCTTCGCCTCCTAGCCTCGCCATGAGCTTCGCGCGCCCGCCGTCAGTCCCGAGAATGCTGCTGTAAAAATCGAACGGCGCCAGAGCCGCAGCATCGCGTCGCAAGCGTCGAAGCCGCGCCGCGGCTTCCCGGCAACGCGCGTCTTCGGACTGCTCGAGCGCTTCGATCAGTGAAGCGGGACGGCCTGGCGCGAGCGCGATGAGATCGTCGTCGTCGAAGCCGAAAAACGGCGACTTCAACACGCACGCCAGCGTCAGATCGTCTTGCGGCAACAGCGCGGCGCGTCCAAGCGCGACGAGATCATGGACGGCGATATGGTCGGCGAGGTTGAGCCGGTCGGCGCCCGCGACGGGGACATGTTCGCTTTTCAGAGCGCGAATGATCGCCTCGAAGAGCGGACCCCGCTTGCGCACCAGAACCAATATGTCGCTAGGTTCGACGGGACGCAGCGCGCCGCCGTCCTCGACGCATTCGCCGCTCTGCGGCGCAAGCAACGCCCTGACTTTGCGCGCCAGTCTTTCCGCCAGACGCTCACTGGGGTCGCTCGCGTCGACATAGTCGACCGGCAGGCGCCAATCGCTCGGGTCCTGCGCTTTTTCCGCGCCGATCGGCTCCCAGATCTCGATGAGCGCCGCGACATCGGATTTCCACGCCTCATGCCTTGGCGCCGGCTCCTGGGGATCGCAGCACAGGCCGAGGCGATTCTCTTCGATTGCGAAAATGTCATCGACGGCCTGCAGCACGCCGGGCGATGAGCGGAAGGATTGCGTGAGCCTCACCGCTTCGAAGCGGCGTTCGACGCCTTCGAATCTTCGGCGAAACTCGCGCCGCATCTCGTCGAATCTTTCCGGCGCCGCGCCCTGGAAGGAAAAGATCGATTGCTTCTCGTCGCCGACCGCAAAAAAACTGCGCGGCGGACCGCCCTTCGCTTCGCGCGCGCTGGCGCCTGCGCAAAATTCGTCAGCGATCGCCGCCAATATGTCCCACTGCGCCGGACTCGTATCCTGCGCCTCATCGAGCAGGATGTGGTCAATCTGCGCGTCGAGCTTATAGAGCACCCAGGACGGGCTCGAACGATGAAGCAGGCGGCGCGCGCCCTCGATCAGATCGTCATAGTCGAGTAGTCCCCGACGTCTTTTGGCATGCTCATATTCGCCAAGAATGGCGTCGCCGAGAACATGCAGCGCCAGCGAGCGTTCGGCCGCGGCCGCGGCCTTGCGCCTTTCGATGAGCGTGACGAGTCTGTCGCGCTCAGCCTCCACGCGCACAAGAAGCTGTGGTTCGCATTTGGCGAGCGGGCCGGTGATGATTTTTGTTTTTCCCAGGCCGCGCGGCTCGCCGTCTTTCTTGAAGAAGGCTGCGAGATAGCTCTCGATACAGTCCGGATGCGGCGCAAGCACAAAAGCGGAGTCTAGCGAATCGGCGAGCTTGCCGTCGTTGGTCGAACCGCCGCGCAGCATTTTGGCGAGCGTCGGCCACGCGGACGGCGGCTCGCCGTCCGCGATGATCGCCGCTTCGATTCGCGCCAGCGTTTCTTCGGGGCGCAAACCAAGCGCGGCAAAGACACGCGCCTCATAATCGTCCTGCTCGCGCATGCACGCGATCTCTTGACGGTGATGCAGCAATTCTTCGCAGAGCGCGTCGAATCCCGCGGCCGTCGTCTCACGGGCGACAAGCTCCAGCGCTTTTCGCAGCGATCCATTATCTCGCGTGGCGGCCTCGAGCGCGCGCCGGCGCGCCGCATCCATCAGCTCGGCGCGCTCCAGATCGTCGACGACGCGGAAGGACGCCGGAACATTGGCTTCGAAAGGAAAGATATGCAGCAGCTTTTCGCAGAAGGCGTGGATCGTTTGGATCTTGAGGCCGCCGGGCGTCTCGACGGCGCGCGCGAAAAGCCGCCGGGCGAAATCAAGATCGATGCGCGATTCGACCGTCGCGCCCATCTGAGCGATTTCATTGGCCAGCGCCGCATCGTCGAGCGTCGCCCAGCGCGCGAGCGCATCAAAGACGCGCGAACCCATATTGGCCGCCGCCGCCTTCGTATAAGTGAGGCAGAGAATCTGCGACGGCCGCGCGCCGGCAAGCAGCAGCCGCAAAACCCGCTGCGCGAGCACATGGGTTTTCCCGGAGCCGGCATGCGCCGAAACCCAGGCGGACGTGAACGGATCTGAGGCCGCTTGCTGGCGCCGGATCGTCAGGGCGCCGACGGGCCGCTCGCTCATGCCGTCTCTCCGCCGCCGCGCATCCATTCCTTGACGCGCGCCAGATGGTCGTAGTCGCCGACATCGCTCATAAAAGCCGGATGCGGCCGCGACGCATAGGGCGTCGATTCACTGGAAAACTGCGACAGCAGCTCTTCGAGCTGCGCGCGATGCGCCGCGACGACATCGGCGAAGCGCGCGTCTTTCCATTCGAGCCAGTGAGTCTCGCCGCCCTTTCGCAAGCCGATATAGGCGGCGCCGGAAACTGGCCGCACGCCGATTTTTTCGAAAGCGCCGGCCTCGATCATCGCCGCCTCCAACGTCAGCTGCGGCGACCAGCCGGCCTTGACCTGCTTTTTGGACGGCGGCGCGCCCGTCTTGTAGTCGAAGACATAGGCCTGGCCCTCGCGGTCGACCTCGATGCGGTCGGCGATCGCGGTCAGGCGAAAAATCGTTCCGTCGGTAAGTGCAAGCGCGATCTCGCCGCGCGTTTCGACATGGATGTCGCAGTCCAAAGCGCGACGCTCCTGTTCGAAGCTGAACGCATGATCGAGCCCCGCTTCGATGCGCGGCCACTGGAAACTCACGAAGGCGGGATCGGCCATGAAGCCATCGAGTTTCTCGCGCGCGAGATCGCGGAGAACGTCGCGGGCGCCAGAGGGAAGCGCGCCGCGCGGATGGCGCGCGACGAACGCCGCAAGCGCCTCATGTATCGCGACGCCGATTTCGCGCGCGCCGGCCTCCGCGCCTATCGGCGGCAGAGGCGTGAGTTTGAGAATATATTCGGCGAAGATCGCGTAAGGATCGCGCCGCAGGCGCTCGACGCGGGTGACGCTCAAGCGGTGCGGGCGCAGCGCCGCCGGTGGGCGCGGCTGCGGCCGCTCGATCGCAATCGTCGTTTCGGGACGATCGAGCGCCGCGGCGATCGCGAGCATCGCGTCGCCGCGTTTCCTGCAGTCGTCGAACGCGTCGCCGGCAAGCGCCGAGAGACGCGCGATGAAGCGGGAAGGAATGGTTGGCGCGCCATTACGCTTGATGGCGCGGCTCAGCACGACGCGCTCTGCGCCCAAAGCCATGACGAAATCATGTGCGCTCTGGCCGATGCGTCGCTCGGGCGCCATCAAGCCGAGTTGCGCGCGCATCGAGCGGTTGAGAAAAGCGCCAGTATCCGTCTGCGGCGGCCATACGCCTTCGTCCAGTCCGGCGAGCAGGACGAGGTCGGCCTCGATGAGCCGCGCTTCCAAAGGACCGAGGATCTTCAAGCGCGGATGGGCGCGTCTTGGGCCGCGCAGCATCGTCTCGGCGGCGACACGGTCGAACAAAGCTGCATAGTTTTGCGCGTCAAAGCCTGCCGGCGCCTCAGCGTGCGCGAGCCGATCGAGGAGTTCGAACAGCGCCGACGCGCCCTCTGCATCAGCGTCGTCGGCGCCGGCGATCACCGCTTCAAGCGCGCCGCTATGCGCGCGCGCGCGGTCCGACAGCGACGCCGACGGCGTCAGCGCGGCGACGGGCGAGAAAGCGGCGTCAATACGCGCAAGCGCGTCTTCGATCGCGCACCACTCGTCATCGCTGATGCGGCGCGCCGCCGGATGCGCATGCGTCGCGCGCGCCACTTCGCGCGCCGGCGGGACGCGCGCCGCCCAGCCGCCGTCAGGCTGCGCGAATGTGCGCAGCACCCCGATCTCGATGAGCGGCGCGAGCGATGCGACGCGCGCGCGTGAGAGTCCGAGCCCGGTCAGCGGATGGGCGAGCAGCGCGGCCACGTTCACGGCGCCGGCGCGATCCGATCCGATCGTCGCGACGAGCCGCGCCAGCGCGCCGATGGACGTTCTTGCGAGCGGCATGCCGCCAGAATCGTCGATCTCAATGTCGAAGCGTCGCAATTCGGCGGCGACGCGCCGCGCAATGAGCCGGTCCGGCGTCACAAGCGCCGCCGTTCGGCCGGGCGTCTCCAGCGCCTCGCGCATGAAGAGCGCAAGCGCCAAAGCTTCGAGCCGCTCGTCCGGCGCGTCCAGCGCGATGACGCCGTCGAGCGCCTGTGCGAAGCCGCCGCTCTGCGCAGCCTGATAGTCGCGCCACGCCGACGTCGCGTCAGCCGGCGCCATCGCTTGCGAGACAAACGCGCGGCGCGCGGCGAGCGCCGGAGTCACGCGCGCCAGTTCCCGGGGCTCGTCGCGCGCCGCGCCCATGGCGGCGAGCAAGCGTTTCAGCATCATCTGCGGATGGGTGAAGGCCGGTTCTCCGCCTCGCTCGGTCTGACCCACGCCCGTCCAGGCGTCCGCGCTCATGATCTGATCGAGGCCCGGCAGGACCACGGCGCCATTTTCGAGCCCGGCGATGGCGGCGAGCAGCCGTGTCGTCGTCGGCTGCGCGCCGGTGGAGCCGAGCGCGATCACCGGCGCGGTCGGCGGCGTGCGGGCAAGCTCCGCGAGCTGCGCTTCAACGAGGCGTTTTTGATAAGCGCTGGCGTCGATCCGTCCGCGGTCCGCGAGAATTTGCGGCCATTCGCGCAAGGCGATCTGCAGAAATTTCGTCGTGATCGCCCAGAAATCGCTGTAGGCGTCATCGCTCAAAGTATCGAATGTGTCGACCGAAACATCCTCGATGTGCAATTCGTCGATGAGGGCGCCGAGCTCGGCGGCCAGCGCATAGGCGGCCGACGGCGTCGATGCGACGAGAAGCGGTTCGCTCTCATGCAGGCTGGGCGCGCCGCTCGTATCGACCGAGATGAGCGCGCGCCCGATCGCTTGCGCCCATTGCAGAATGAGCTGCGACAGCAGCAGGCGTCGTTCCAGCTCTTCGATCGGCGCGGCGAGGGACGCGTCAGTCTCGACGCCAAAATCTCCGGCAAACAGAGCGGCGTTCTCGCGCTCCTCCAAAGCGCCGAGCGGCAGGATGCGCGGCAGCAGCGTCGCGCGCCGATCCAGCGCTTGCGCGAATTCGGCCGCGAGCGCCCGCGCCGCGCGCTGGGTCGGCACATAGATCGTGGCGCGCGCCATCGTCAGCGGCGGCGTGTCGCGCGAGAGGCCGGGAACGATCTCGCCGTCGAGCAGCGCCGAAACGAACGTCTTCAGAAATGGCGCGCCAGGCGCGATGGTGAACAGATTGCGCCAACGAGCGAGCATCGCGCTCAGCTCCGGCGCAGGGCGATCGCACGCTCGGCCTCTGCAATAGCCGCGACCGTGCCGACGTGAAGCCAGAGTCCGCTGGAAACGACTCCATAGAGTCGTCCCTTGCGCGCGGCCTCGAAAAAGAAGGGCGCGAGCTTGAAGACGTCATCCGCGACGCCGGCGAAGAGCTGCGGCTTCATGAGGCCCACGCCGGTATACCAGCGCCGCGTCCATCATCTCGGGGTCAAAGGCGTCCGCGAGCGCCAGAACATTGGAGCGCGCCGCGTCGATCCAAAACGCGTCGGTGTTGCAAACGAAAAATGGATCGTTTCCGATCAAGGGAAGCGCTTTCTTGATCCCGCCGCCTTGATCCAGCAGCAGCCTGCGCTCATCAGAAATCACGACTCGCGGACGGGCGCGCGTCGCGAGATGCGTTTCAATCTGATCGGCGAGATGATGGACGTTGACGATGGCCCGTTCGACGCCCGCCTTCTCGAATTCGTCGAGCGCGCGATCGATCAGCGTGCGGCCAGCGACGGAAACGAGCGGCTTCGGCGTCGCTTCGGTGATCGGCCGCATGCGCGCGCCAAGCCCCGCGGCGAACACCATGGCGACGCTCGGCGCAGACGCGCGCGCGCGCTTCTCAGGCGTCGCGAAACAAGCCGGGGATGTTGGCCTCATACCACGCCCTGATGTCGGCCAGCGCCGGATGGCGAAGGCTCTTTTTGAGATAGGATTCAACGCGCGGAAGATGCGCGAGATATTGCGGCTTGCCGTCGCGCTGATCCAGCCGCGCGAAAATCCCCAGGATCTTTGTCGCGCGCTGCGCCGCCAGGATCGCATAAGCCTTAGCGAAAGCGCCCATGTCGAATGCGGAGTCGGCGTCGCGTCGCAGTTTGGCGTAATGGGCGAGGAGCTTCAACTCCAAATCGTCGGGCACGTCGACGCGGGCGTCCTGCCCCAGCGAAGCAACGTCATAGGCGGGATGGCCGAGCACACAGTCCTGGAAATCGAGGATGCCGATCCGCGCCAGACCATTCCGCTGCGCCAGCCACAAAAAATTGGGAGAGTGATAGTCTCTCAGAGTCCATGTCGGCGCAGCGCTTGCGACATCTACAAGCGCCTGGCGCCAAAGATTGAGAAAGATGGCCTTGGCGCCGGACGAGACCGACGTCTTCTGGCGTGTGAGATACCAGTCGACGAGCAACTCGACTTCGATCAGCAATGCGTCGAGGTCGTAGGGCGGGATGTGGTAATCGCCGTCGACTTCGACCGCGATCACATCCGGCAGGCGCTGCGCATGAAGATAGGCGAGCGCGCCCGCCGCTTCGAGATAGCGCTCGACGATCGGGCCGCTCCCGTCGACGACGCCCTCGCCGCCAAGATCCTCAATGACGAGCAGGCCGGCGTCGACATCTTTGGCGTAGACTTCCGGAGCCGAAAGCCCCAGGCCGCGCAGCCCTTGAGACATGGCGACGAAAGGAACGACATTTTCGGCGAGGCGCGCGATCGCGCTATAGGATTTGCCGAAGCGGATCGGCGGTCCGTCCGGCCGCGCCGGCGAGATCATCAGAATCGCGCGCTGTCCATTTTCCTTTTCGAGTCGCTCATAGGCGCGCGTCGAAGCGTCGCCCTGCAGGAAATGGCGCTTGGCGTGCGCCCAGCCCGCCTTTCGCAGAAGTTCGCGCAGCGCCTTGAAGGACGCGAGGCGCGACACGAAGCCGCCATAGCCGGAAATGGTGAACCGACGCGCCTCGCGATTATCGCCATCGACGAAACTCAGTCGCACTTCGAGACGATCGGGTGAGAGCGCTTCGCGCGCACGTTCGGCCCATTCGACGAGCACGATCGCGTCGTCAGTCGCCTCCTCCCAACCTAATCCCTCAAGCTCGCCAGTGTTCTCCAGCCGATAGAAGTCGGCGTGAACGACGCGATTGCCTGCGCCCTCGTAGACTTGCATCAGCGTGAAGGTCGGGCTCGGCGCCTCAAGCCGCGGGTCTTCGACCAAAGCGCGGATCATCGCGCGTGCGAAGGTGGTCTTGCCGGCGCCGAGATCGCCCGAAAGCATGACGGCGTCGCCGTTGCGAACAAGCGTCGAAAGTTCCTGCGCGAGTTCGATCGTCTCGGCTTCGCTGGCGACATCGAGGCGCCAGACCGATTTCGCCGCTGCCTCCTCGCTCATTCCGCGCCTCCAGCGCTCGCCGCCAGGAGAGGCGCCTCTTCATGCGCGGCATGCGCCGGAAAGATGCAGGTCACGGTCGTGCCTTCGCCAGGGGCGGAATCAATCAAGACTCTGCCGCCATGAAGCTCCATCAAGGCGCGCACGATAGAGAGACCAAGCCCGACGCCGCGGTGGCGGGAACCGGCGGTGTGCGACTCAAAGCGATCGAAGATGCGTTCGAGGATTTCCGGCGAAATGCCGCGGCCGCGATCCGTCACTTTGAAAACGATTTCGGTGTCGCGCCGCAACACGGCAAGCGTCACCGTCTGCCCCGGACGCGAAAAGCCGATGGCGTTCGAAAGAAGATTGAACAGGATCTGGCGCACGCGTTTGGCGTCGCCGCGGAACGTTCCGACATCGTCCATGGCGACGATCTGCACGTCGATCGAATTTTCGGCGAGCCGATCCTGCACGCCTTCGATCGCGGCGCGCATCGTCGCCTCGACGTCGACCTCGGATACTTCAAGCTCCAGCGCATCCTCGTCAATTGTCGCCAGATCGAGAATATCGTCGACGATGGCGAGCAGCGCCGCGGAGGATTTGTTGACATAGCCGAGATATTCGCGCTGGCGCGGATTGAGCGGGCCGGTCGAGTCCTCTCCGAGGAGATGCACAAAGCCGTTGATGTTGTTGAGAGGCGAGCGCAACTCATAACTGACGTGATGAATGAAGTCATTGCGCAGCTTTTCGGCGGCGAGCAGCGCCTTGTTGCGGTCCGTCAATGCGCGTTCGACATTCACGTCAGCGGAAACGTCGACGAAGGTGAGGAGCGCCGCGCCATCGAGCAGTGATTGCGCCGTACAGTCCAAGACGACGCCATCGCTGCGTTCGATGCGCCGGGTGAAGCCTTCGCGCAGCTCATTGAGACCGGTGACGAAGCCTTGCAACGCCGCCCATGTCTCCTCTGTGGCGTGCAGCGCGCGACATCTCGCGGCGAGCGCGTCGAAGCGCGGGCGTTGCGTGAGTTCCTCGGGATCGAGCCGCCACAGATGGGCGAAGGCGGGATTGCTGAACTTCAAACGCCCGTCGGAACCAAAAACCGCCACGCCCTCGTGCAGCGTCTCGAGCGTTTCGCTCTGCATGCGGGCAAGCGCGTTGAAGCGCGTCTGGAGATCGTAAGCCTTGGTGGTGTCGTCATAAAGATAGGTGACGCCGCCCTTGGGGTTCGGATGCGCGACGACGTCGATGATGCGGCCATCCGGCAGATGCCATGTGTGGCGTATGGGCTCTGGCGAGCGATAGGCTTCGAACAGCCGCTCCTTCCATGCCCTATAATCCGATTCGACGGGCACGCGCTGCTCGGCGCGCAGACGGTCGAGAATCTGTCCGTCGGTCGGCCGTTGTTCAAGGAACCTTGGGTCAAGCTGCCACAGCTTGGCGTAAGCGTCGTTGCTATAAATGAGGCGTCGCGCACGATCGAAGCTCGCGACCGCCGTCGGCAGCTGATCGAGCGTGCGCACATGCGATTGCATCTGCTGTTCAAGATCGGCGCGCACCGTCTCGACTTCATGACGATCGATGGCGATGGCGGCGGCGGCGCCCGAGGCGGAGGCCTGCGTGACGTCGAGCCGATGGCGCTCCCCCGCAACGACGGCGTTGACCCGCTCGCGCCAGACGCTGTTCTTGGCGCGCGCCGCCTCGGCGGCGATGCGGGCCGACTCGTCGAGCAACTCCAGTTTGCGGGCGAGGGCGTCCTCGGGGTTCTTGGCTTCGACCGCCTGCGCATAGGCGTCGTTGACGAAGACGAGTTGGCCCGCGTCGTCGCGTATCCAGAATGGCGCGGGCAGCGCCTGGAGCATCGCGCGCAGACCGGAGAGTTCAGATTGCGCCGACGCGTAGCGCTCGCGAAGGCCGATCAGCTCCAACCGATCGCCCGAGACTTCACGGATGCGCAACACGACGCTGCCGCCAACCGCTCGACCGTCGGCGTCAAAATGCCGACCGGCGACGCCGGCAAGCGCCAAGCGGAAGCTTTCGCCGCTCTTGCGCAGACGGTCGACGGCGCTTTCGAGCGCCTGAGCGTCTTTGGGCGCAAGCCAGGCGCCAAAGCTCAATATGCGGCGCGGCGCGGCGACAGCCCCGGTCATGATGAGCGACGAAGAATGGATGTCGGGCTCGGCGTCGGGCGCCGTCCAGGCGACGAAGATCTGCGGCTCGGATGCGAGGAAGGTTTTCGCCCGGCCAAGCTGGGCGCGGGCGTCGTCGAGCTCGACGCTCAAGGCGGCTTCGCGGCGACGCCAGGCGGCGCGCTCGCGCACATGCGTCGCGACGATGGCCGCGGCGAAAATCGCCAGTCCGCCGCTAAAAGCGAAACTGACGATTTGCGGATCGATAGCCAGATCTTCAAGGAACCCCCCCGCGCGCGCCGGCGTCGCCTCGAGCCATAGAAGCAAAGACCCGAGGGAAGCGCCGGCAAAGGGAGGAGCGCCAGAGCGGTTGATCGCGCGCCGCCGTCGCGTCATTGCGAGAACGACTCTGCTGGCAAGCGATCGAATGGGCGCGTCATGAGAACCGGTCTCCACGATCAATTGCGGGTGCTCATCACAACAACGCCGTAAACGGTTCTTGCAGAACGCGGACGCAGCCTGCCGGGCGCAGGATGCGGATAGGCTCCGACGACAGGAAGACGGAGGGCTCCGTCCGTCGCCCGCCGCGCCGCACACGAATCAACCCCAATCTAAAGCGCATTTGCTCAAAACGGAATCTTTGAAAAGCGAATGTGCCGGGGCGTTCGGAAAGCTCGATCCCTCGCGTTAAGCGCGAAATACCTCCCCCTTGCGGGGGGAGATATCACCTTGACTGAACACTACGAAGGCCCTATATCTGGAATGAAGCCAGTCCAGGACGGGAAGGTCCGTGACAGCATAAAAATTGCGGTTCTCAACGGTGTTCGAGAATATGGCGAAGGGTTGCCGGTAGAGATATGGTTGGACGGCGAAACTGGGAGGCTTGTGCTATCGGCATATAATCAGTGTGGAGATGGCTTTGTGAATATTGACATTAGCGACCTCATTTCGTGGCTACAGACTGGCCGAGTGGACTCTGGGGCGCTTTCTAATGGATAGCGAGTCTTTCCCGCTTGAAGGAATATGCTCTGAAATTCATGCTGCTTTAGCTTCGTCGGTGCCATATCTGGCAGCCGCCGCAGCTCTAGCGATGCCTGACATTTGCTCTTCATTGGAATGGGACCCAGACCCACACAAAATCACGGCTCAGAGACGCACACAGCCGGAGTCGTATAAAAGATGGTTTAGGGATTATCTAGCGAAGAATTACCGTAATTTCACAGATGACGATTGCTATCGCCTGCGGTGTGGCCTTCTGCACAATGGCAAACTAGGTCGCCCTCAGGACCAATATGACAAGGTTGCCTTCACTGTGCAAAGAGGCCCAGTAGAGCAATTATATAAAGGTAATGTAATAAATGGAGTAGATACTGGAACGCTATTGGTTCTTGACCTTGGCAAATTTTGCAATCTTGCAATTGATGCCGCACGAGAATGGCACGAGAAGAAGAAGGGCGATCCATTTGTGAAGCAGAACGCAACCACATTGGTTAGGTTAAGCCCAAATGGGGTCCCGCCATTCTTCGCCGGCGTGCCAGCTTTAGTCGGCGACACGCGCGCTATTACAGACTTCGGGGGCTTTGTGATGGTCCAAATCGGTTAGAGTATGAATAAGACCCGTCAAAGCGTCGATGATATCTACAGCGAGCAAGAGATAGCGCGTCGACGAGATGATGTTGTTCGCCGTATGGCAAACACCCCGCCGCAGCCGAAGCTGTCTAATCATCTACCGGAAAAGGCAAAGAAAGCTGCCGGGGATCGCGCGGCTCGTAAGGCCCGCGCGCCCCGTGAAGGTTCGACCGAAACTTAGTTCGGTCGGCCATTAGGTTGTTGATAGGTGATCCGCTTACCAACAACGCCGCGCACAGCCCGTTCGGCGCGCTCCGCGTCGCTGACATTCAACGCGGCGCGCTCGTTATACCGGAAGTCAAATTCAGCGAGATAACGCTTCAAATGCTGAGCGCTCACGTGATGATAAACGCCGACAATGCCGCGCTTCATGACCGAGAAATAGCCCTCAACGGTGTTCGTATGGACGTCGCCGCGAACGTATTCGCCAATGCTGTGATTGACCGAATGATGGTTCGGCTCCCCGTGGCGGACGCGGGCGCCTCCGTCATCGCTGACGGTGCGCGACTCTTCCGCGATCTGCTCATCCATGATGGGGCGCAGCGTCTTGCCGGTAACGTTCGGGACGTGATGCGAGCGCACCTTGCCGCCGCGCTCGACAAGAGAGAACACAGCTTCCTTGCCCGCGCCGCCGATATTCTTCCGATTACGCTTGCTCGCGTGCTTGTTCTTCTCCTTGCCGCCAACGAACGTCTCGTCAAACTCAACGGTCTTGCCTTCGCCCCCAAGCGGGCCGGCCGGGTTGAGTTCGCGCATTCCCTCGCGGATGCGATGCGCCATAAACCACGCTGTTTTGTAGGGAAGGCCAAGCATCCGGTGAAGCTGGTGGGCGCTCATGCCCTTCTTGCTGGCGCACATCAGATGCGTTGCGAGAAGCCACTTTGTCATGGGGATGTGCGAGCGCTCGTAAATCGTGCCGACGGCCGCAGTGAACTTCTTGCGGCACTCTTTGCAGTGATACCAGCCCGGCCCCATCGACTTGCCGCCGAGTTCTTTGATCGTCTCAGGCTTGCCGCAGAACGGGCAAACCAGGCCATTCGGCCAACGGATCGCCTCAAAATGCTTTCGCGCGGCGTCGAGGTCAGTGAAAATCGGGTTCGTAAGGTCAACAGTCGCGGTCATCACCTATCTCCTAGGCTTGACCATCGCATGTTGGCCTTGTTCAGTCAAGGTGATAATTACCCTTGCGGGGAGGTCGGCGGACGCAGGCAAGTTTACGCAGCCTGCGTAAACTTGCCTGCGGACCGCCGGGTGGGGGGTCTCGTCACGCCACTAGAGCAAATTTTTCCCCACCCGACCCCGCTTCGCGGGGCCACCCTCCCCGTAAAGGGGAGGGATGCGCAAACGCCCAACCTTCAGCCGACCGCCTACTCCAAGAGGCCATCTCAAAAGACGGCCTCGCTCCAGGCAAGGAGCGAGGCCGTCAATGGCGAAAACCAGGACCCTGGTTCAGTAGCGGTAATGTTCCGGCTTGAAGGGGCCGTTCTTAGGCAGGTTCAAATATTTGGCCTGCTCGTCGGTCATCTGCGTCAGCTTCACGCCGATCTTGTCGAGATGCAGCGAGGCGACCTTCTCGTCGAGGTGCTTGGGCAGCGTGTAGACGCCGACCGGATACTGGCCCTGCTTGGTCCACAGCTCGATCTGCGCCAGCGTCTGATTGGTGAAGGACGCCGACATCACGAAGGAGGGATGACCCGTCGCACAGCCCAGATTCACCAAGCGGCCCTCCGCGAGCAGCAGAATGCGCTTGCCGTCCGCGAACTCGATCTCGTCGACCTGCGGCTTCACATTGTGCCACTTCAGATTCTTCAGGCCGGCGACCTGAATCTCCGAGTCGAAATGGCCGATGTTGCAGACGATGGCGCGGTCCTTCATGGCGCGCATATGGTCGACGGTGATGACGTCGACATTGCCCGTCGCCGTGCAGAAGATGTCGCCGCGCGGCGCGGCGTCTTCCATCGTCGTGACTTCATAGCCTTCCATCGCCGCCTGCAGGGCGCAGATCGGGTCGATTTCGGTGACGAGCACGCGGCAGCCGGCGTTGCGCAGCGAAGCCGCCGAGCCTTTGCCCACGTCGCCATAGCCGGCGATGACGGCGACCTTGCCGGCCATCATCACGTCGGTGGCGCGGCGCACGCCATCGACGAGCGACTCGCGGCAGCCATAGAGATTGTCGAATTTCGACTTGGTGACCGAGTCGTTGACGTTGATCGCCGGCCAGAGGAGCTTGCCCTCCTTGTGCATGACATAAAGGCGATGCACGCCCGTCGTCGTCTCTTCGGTGACGCCTTTGATCGCCTCGGCGTTGCGCTTGTAGAAGCCCGGATTGGCCTTCAGGCGCTTCTTGATCGAGGCGTAGAGAACCTCTTCTTCTTCATTCGAGGCGGTTTCGAGGAAGGCGACGTCGCCCTGCTCGGCGCGCAGCCCGAGATGAATGAGCAGCGTGGCGTCGCCGCCGTCGTCGAGGATCATGTTCGGGCAGCCGCCGTCGCCCCATTCGAAGATCTTGTGGGTGTAGTCCCAATAATCTTCGAGGCTCTCGCCCTTCTTGGCGAAAACCGGCGTGCCGGTCGCGGCGATCGCTGCGGCGGCGTGGTCCTGCGTCGAATAGATGTTGCACGACGCCCAGCGCACGTCGGCGCCGAGCGCTTTCAGCGTCTCGATCAGCACCGCCGTCTGGATGGTCATATGCAGCGAGCCGGCGACGCGCGCGCCCTTGAGCGGCTGCGACGGGCCATATTCGCTGCGGGTCGCCATCAGGCCCGGCATTTCCGTCTCGGCGATGGCGATTTCCTTGCGGCCCCATTCGGCCAGCGAAAGGTCGGTGACGGCGAAATCGTTAAAGTGATGTGCGGTCATGCGAAATCCTTCTGTTTCTCGTACGGCTCGTCGGCTGTCATTCCCGACGCTTCGCATCGCGAAGCGATGGGGTGTCCCGAGCAAGGCCTTCCTTGGCGACCCTCGGATGTCTCTCGTTTCAGTCGAACGCCTCGAATGTCATTCCCGACGCTTCGCGCGAGCGAAGCGATCGGGAATCCAGAGCAACGCCTGCATTTCCGGTCGGCTCTGGATTCCCGGTCAGGCCTGCGGCCTGCCAGGGACGACACAACATGGAACGGTTCAGCCAAATTCAGGCCGCCGGTCAGCCCAGCGGCCCTTTACGAGTCTATAGCAGGGGTGGGCGAGGAAGGCAAAAAGATATAAAGATGCGTTTATGTCAATTCCGGTACGCCGGCGCCGGCGCCGTGACCTCCTCGGCGATGACCCTGAAGCTCGCGAGCGTGCATGGGCCAAATGAGGTCACCATCGCTACGTCCGTCGCATCCCGTCCGCGCGCAATCAGGATCCGCCCGATGCGCGGGGTGTTGTGGCGAGCGTCGAACGTGTGCCAGCGGCCGCCGAGATAGACTTCGAACCAGGCGCTGAAATCCATCGCGGCGTCGTCCGGCGGGACGCCGATGTCTCCAAGATAACCGGTGCAGTAACGCGCAGGAATATTCATGCAGCGGCACAAGGCGACGGCGAGATGAGCGAAGTCGCGGCACACGCCGCGTTGCTCTGTATTCGCGTCCCACGCTGTTCTTGTCGGGCTCGCATGCTGGTAATCGAAGGCGAGGCGATCATGGACATAGTCGCAGATCGCCTGCGCCAGCGGCCAACCCTTCGGAACCTGACTGAAAAGCGACCACGCCAAATCCGACAGGCGATCGGTCTCACAATAGCGGCTGCCGAGCAGATAAATCAGAACCTCCACCGGCAGGTCTTCGAGCGCATGCTGCTCGGCCTGCGCGGCGACTGGGTCGGGTTCGCCATTGTCCTGCACAAGAAAGTCCGAAGACATTGTCAGCCGGCCCACAGGTGCGCGGATGACGTGGCAGAAATTGCCGAAACTGTCGTGATAGGTATTGGCGGGAATGGGCGGATCGAGGCGCATGCGATCGGCGGTCAGCACATCGGCGATGCGTGACGGATGGACGCTCAGCGTCAGAATCATGGGCGTCGGCTGCGGGCAGTCATAGGTGATTTCATAGCCGGCGCGAATCTTCATCGGGAAAGCCTCCTCTGCTCGAACAAGCGGAGCCGTCGCAACGGTCGGGCATTATCCTCCCGCGCTCATGAAAGCGCCGCATTCGGCGTCCGCGGCAGCGGCGACTTTGACGGCGACCTTCATGGCGAGATGGTCGGACGCCGTCCCGATCCATGTTCCTTGCAGCGGAATCGCTTCCCTTGGCTCGTCCACGACCGCGATGCGCACCAAATTCCGATTCCCGAACATGCCGCTCGATGGATCGAAGTCAACCCAGCCAGGGCCGGCGATATAGGCCTGGACCCAGGCATGGGTGTTACCCCCGATGTCGTCGTCGTCGTCATCATCGTCAAGATGCAGATATCCGGAAACGAATCGCGCGGCGATTCCAAGCGCGCGCAGCGCCGCGATCATCAGCGTCGCAAGGTCGCGACAACTTCCTGCACGCCCTTCTCATGTCGCGATACATGCTTGAAGGTGCGGTTGATGGTCTGCGTCATCTCGACGAGAAGCTTGTGGGTGTCGGCCGATCCATCCTCACGCAAGAACGCGGCGGCCCAGCGATCGAGCCGGGGATGCTGCGACTGTGGCGTGAGGAAGCGCGCGAGATCGCGGCTCTCTTCCTCGCCGTAGGCGAACGGATGGCTCCGCGCAAAGTCCTCTATATCGGCTTCTTTGAAGTCGGTCGGCGCGTGGCGGAGACGCATCGTGCTTTCGACGCGAAGCTCCGAGGCGCGTTCCTCGAAACGGGCCGTCGCGACATGATTGCCGAAAATATCCCGCGTCCAGGAGATTTGGCTCGGCGCGGGCGTAATTTCAAGTTCGGACTCGAGCACGATCTGGTCGTCGTCGTCGCGCGGACGCAGCATCATCCGGTGCTCGCCGAACGCGACAGGCTGCGCATAATGGTAAGTCGTGACGTGTCGGACGGTGAGAATCGGCATTGCGGTCCCGCGGTGATCAAGTTGCGGATAATGCAAGTTCCGATAGCAGGCAATTTCCACGCCAGGAACAGGACTCGTTTATCGCTTTGCGCCGTCGCCACTCCAACGAAGAGAACGCCCATGACTGGAACACCATGACTGGAACGCCATACAGACTGTTGGCGGCCGATGACCCGGCGCCGATCACGGTGCACAATGAAAACGGCCTCTCGCCGCTGCTGATCGTGGTCGATCACGCGGGCAATACCCTCCCGCGCGCGCTCGGCGGGCTCGGCGTTCCGGAAGGTGAATTGGCGCGCCACATCGCCTGGGACATCGGCATCGCCGCGGTTTCCCGCTTCGTCGCGGACGCGCTCGACGCCACTTTGCTGCAGCAGAACTACTCGCGCCTGGTCATCGACTGCAACCGCGCGCCGGGGTCACAGACGTCAATCCCCGACATCAGCGAGTTTACCCAGATCCCTGGAAACGTCGGCTTGAGCGAAGGCCAGAAGGACGCGCGGCTGCGCGAGATTTTCCGGCCCTATCATGATCGAATCAAAGCCGAGCTTGATCGGCGATGGCGGGAGGGCCGGCCGGCGGCGTTGATCGCGATGCATAGTTTTACGCCGGTCTACATGGGCGCGGCGCGGCCCTGGCATGCCGGCGTGCTGTACAATCGCGACGCGCGTTTTGCTGATCTGCTGATCGCTTCGCTCAGGCGCGAAGACGGACTTATCGTCGGCGACAATGAGCCCTATAGCGTGACCGATGAGTCGGATTACACCATTCCGGTGCATGGCGAGCGACGCGGCCTGCTCCACGTCGAGGTCGAGATCCGCCAGGACCTGATCGCCGGCGACAGCGGACAGCGCGCGTGGGGGGCGCTGCTCGCGCGTTTGCTGCCGCAGGCGTATCGAGAGCTGACGACGGCGTCGTCTCTCAGGCCCTAAGATTGCGTTGCATAGAGGGAGGGAGTTGCACCGGATCCGAGGGGGCAGATCGCCTTCAGGTTGAGGCTTCCAATAATCCGCCTTGGGGAATGTCCCAACCGATTCGCGAACCTATCCCGTTCCTTAGCTTCAAGCCTGCACTTCAGTCACTGCTAACGTTTTATTTTTTCGATATTTTCCTTTCATGAACAATCCTGATGGGTAGGAGTTTACCTGCCTTCAAGGAGTATGCATCATGCCCCACAATCCGCCGGACAACTGGCGGAAGCTGGACACTTCCGCCCTGAAAGCGCAGTCCGATGCACTTGAGAAAGTCGGCAAGCTTCTGCGAGCCAAGTTCGACAAAATCCTAACGGAGCCGCTGCCCGAGGGAATAGCTGATCTGCTCGTCGAGCTGCACGCCAGCAGAAGAACCTGAATAGGCTTTGAGGGCGCCAAACCGTTCTGAGAATGCTCACGGGTCGCCGAACCGAACTATGCGAGACGCGGACTGAAAGTCGTATGACTAATCGCCACGGTCAGTCCTTTCGGACCGCTTGTTGTTTCGATCTGCGCCTTGATTTGTTGTGTCAGCGCTTTCACGAGCGTGCTGCCTAGGCCCTCAGAGGGAGGCGCGACGCCATTCTCTTTTTGCTTGCCGACGCCGTTATCCGACACCGTGAGCCGCCAGTCGGCGCCGGAGGTCTCGTATCTGACGCGAATTTCCGCGTCGGGACGATTCTCCGGAAAGGCATGTTTCACCGCGTTGATCACCGTCTCCGTCACGATCAAGCCGATACTTACCGCTTCCGTCGGAGGAATCATGGCCGGGTCGAAGGCATATTTGAGGGATATCTTTTTCTCCTCGCCAATCACCGAGGCCGAAAGACCATCGCATAGCGTCGTCAGATAGGGAACAACTTCGACCAGCTCCGATCGGCCCGCCGTATCAATATGCCTCTGCAAGGTCGCCACCGACATCACGCGGGAATAGGCGTCCTCGAGATGGCGCCGCGCCTCTTCGGACGTCGTAATGCGGGTCTTCATCATGAGAATGTTCGCAATGATCTGCAAACTGTTGAAAATGCGGTGCTGCATTTCAAGCAGCAGCACTTCCTTCTCGCGAAGCAGCCTCCGGGTTTCGTTGTGAAGAGATTCTTTCTCTTTCTCAATTTTGCGCCGATCGGTCTCGTCTGCGAAAGAGAGCAAAATAGCTTTGTGCGTGTTGCCAACAAAGAAGACTTCTCGCGCGTTCACAATCAAGGCGCGGCGCCCGACGCGCGGAAAGACGGCGTCGATTTCAAAATCTTCCGCGGTGGCGTGCTCAGGCAAGACCTTATTTAATAGCGAAACCAGGCGCGGGATTTTGAAACAGCCGTGCAAGATTTCAAAAACGGAACGTCCGATGACGTCTTCGGGAAGCGCTTCAAAAACATGAAGAAAAGATCGGCTCGCCGCGGTTACGCTGAAATGGCAGTCAAGCACCAGCAAAGGGTCGCGCACAGTGTCCACGATCGCCTGCGCGAGCACTGCGCTATACTGGGGATCTAAGGGCTCGGTCGTAATATGGAAAAAGCCTTTGGAGCGGTTCAAAAGCGGCAGGGAACGCCGTTAGGCGCGAGACCCTGCGGGAAATGGAGCGAATTAGCAACGGGCGCTTCGTAAGGGGAGCGATCGTTTGGCCTGCAGCGAAACTCGGACCTCATTGAGAAGCAGCGGTGATTCAATCTTAACTTGAAAATGTTGCGGCCCTGTTATTTGCGCGGGCCGCGGCGCCGCCGGCGGGTGGACTGGATCTCAGGCACTGACCTACGCCGGCAGCATCACCACCTTGGTCTTGACGGGGGTTCGGGCGTAAAGGTCGAGCATGTCCTGACTGAGGAGGCCGGTGCAGCCGCTCGTGATGCCCTGCCCGAGCGTATCGGGGTCGCTGGTGCTGTAGATCGTGTAGACCGTGTAGACGCCGTTTTTATAGAGATACAGCACGCGGGCGCCGAGCGGATTCTCCAGACCTCCCGGCATGCCGCCGGCATATTTGCGCGCCTCTGGCTGGCGCGCGATCATCTCCTTGGGCGGCGTCCAGGTGGGCCACTCGGCCTTGCGCCCGACATAAACTTCGCCGCTCCACAGAAACCCGGGGCGGCTGACATTGGCGCCATAGCGAGTGGCCATTCCGTCGCCTTCGATGCGGTAAAGATGGAATTTGCCAGGATCGACGATGATCGTGCCGGGCGCTTCCTTGCTGTCGTAGCGCACTTTCTGGCGAAAATATCGCGGATCGACCCTGCTGATATCGACCGCCGGGATCGCGAATTTGTCGTTGGGCACCGGCCCGTAAAGCTTCGCCGCTTCGGCGCGCATCAAGTCGTCGGAAGACACGCAACCGGCAAGCCCGGCCGCGCCGAGACCGGCGGCGGAGCCGACCAGAAACGACCGGCGGTTGAGACGCCCCGACCGAAGCCCAGGCAGAGCTTCCTCGTTTCTTTCGCCGGCTTCGGCGATCCCATCGTCCATGATCATGATTTTGGAGTTCCCATGTCCTGTTGCCGACCAGAGAATGCTCCGGCCTAAACCCGCCGAACGTCTTTGCTGAGCCGAGACCTTGCCATCACTTGCTTTTCGGAATGTAAAGAATGTCGCCTTTGCCCGGCAATTTCGGTCATTTCGTGGCGGCGTTCGTCAATGGCGATAGGCGGTCGTGTGAGCGCTCAGCAATACAGCTGGATTGTCACTGGGTTAGTCTGTTCAGGCTGATCGAGCGACGACGCTCGCTCTTTCCGAGCAATCCGACTTGCGATCGAAGGCGGGCGGCATTGTGCTGTCGCCGGCGC
The DNA here is from genome assembly GCA_009773555.1 of Methylocystaceae bacterium. Classification (GTDB taxonomy): domain Bacteria; phylum Pseudomonadota; class Alphaproteobacteria; order Rhizobiales; family Beijerinckiaceae; genus Methylocystis. Next base: position 32,821 of record WSXZ01000070.1, read on the forward strand.
TCCCGCGCCGCGAATCGACACAAGCTTGCGACGAGCCGCTCCATGTCGAAACTTCTCGCGGCAGGAAGGCGAGCCTCTCGACAGTCCCGAGCAACCCTCAAAAAGAGCCCCACTTACTGAGCGGCTCCTTGTTGAATGCCCAGAACAATCAGTCTTGACCACGACGAGGGGGAGCGGGCCAGGTGCGCAGTTCTTCGCACACTGCAGTCATTTCCATGACCCTGCCCACGTTGGCGTCGATCAGCTCTTCTTTGTAAATGCGAGTTCCATTTGGACTTCGATGGCTCAAGCTAGCGACCATCTTTAATTCGCGATTCCGACGATGCACGCCTTGCCAGGAGAGTTCGCGCGCTCTGCTTGTATCCAAGATGTCATATTGTGCGCGGCGCTCAATGGCGGCGCCCTTTTTCTGGCGGTGTCGCACCGTCCATTTGTCACCTGTGATCGAAATATCAATCGATGTCGTATCTCCGGCGGATGCCGGCAAACAACGCAGAGCGAGCGCGGAATTACCCGGAGGATTTTCTGCCGCGCTTGAATGAGTACGACTCACCTTGTTCCCGTCTTCAACGGTAGCCTCGACATTACCCCGAGACGTTGCAGATGGCAGCGCCCTTGGATCGGAGCTCGACCTTGAAGGTGTTTGGGCGGTTGCTTCAGAAGGCGACGACAGGTCCTTTGCGGTCATGTCCGAGATCGATGACGTCCCGCGACTTGATGCACTCGGCGCCGACGTTCCGGATGATGGCAGAGTTTTTTGCGCCGTATGTTTTGGGTCCGGGACGGACCGGGAATTCATCTTGTTCTGAGGAGCGCGGGTAAAAAAGATTGAAATGATCACGACAGATACCAGCGCCGCCATCGCATAAAATGGAATTGTAAGGCTCTGCAGCGGACGAACGGCTTCTGCAAAAGCCGCTTCCCGAGAAACTTCCTCGGACGAGCTTGCTGGATGCAGAAAAACCCGTTCAGAGGCTTCTTTAGGAAAGCTTAGAATTTTATCGATTTTTGCGAGGTCACGATGGTGTAGCAAAATAACGTTGTTCGTTCGTGCGAGTTCCTGGGCGGCAGGAGTATAACTGTTATTGCTTACGACAACTCCATAATCGGCTGCTTCATGTGCTCGGGCTGCAACGACCTCTTGCACTGCTTTGTTTCCGACGGGAGATCGGTAAAGTTTGCATTGAACCGCAAGCCGAATTCCCGGTTTTTGAGCGATCACGTCGACGCCTTGATCGCGGCTGGCCGTCGTCACCCGCGCGTCCCAACCACTGCGCTTAAGTTCTTCGGCACAGTAATGCTCATAATCTATGGGCGTCATATCATCTCGAAACGCCTGATGACGTGGTTCGAGCTCTGTTTTCGCAGCAACCGTGCTCTCAACATAATCGGTTAGCTCGGGCGCTCGCTCAGCCGCAACAAAGCGGTCATAATCGCTGTCCAGAGCCGAGAACAGGTTCTTCGAAATAAAGTACTCTATCTCCTTTAACCATTTTTCTGGCTTCAAATTTCCGTATGGATCGAGCTGCAATAATTGAGACCTCCTTCGCGCTAAAGCCTCAATGTTGGTGTCAACAACTTCTTTTAGCGTACCGTCCACACGTCTCACGGCGCGCGAATACTTCACGTAATCCGTAATCTCGCTAGAAGACCCGCTATGATTTTACTGAAGTCGCTTGGCCAACCCGCCCAAGCCACAAGTCCTGCGATCGGTATGAGGACCAGACCAGAGCCATCGTTTTTCTTTTTTTTCGCCATTGCCGATAAATTGTTCGTAGCCGACTTAACCGCAGCGTCGCGAGAGATCTTAATCGTCTCCGCGTAAAAATACATGGCGAAGCCTTAGCGTGACGGTTGGGCCCAGGTTGGATCCATGCCGAATTATCTGCAAACTTTTCCCCGTTCTAGAAGGCGACGGCGTGTTCCGCTTCAAGCTACCCTTCCCGGCCCCCTGATCTCTACGGATTTGCAACGCAGCTCCCGTCCCGCTAGCTTCGCCGCCCATGTTCTCAGCGCTCAAAAACTTCATCAATGAACTCACCGGCGAGGCCGAGCGGCCCAAGGCCTTTGAGGCCGCGGACTATCAGCTCGCCGCCGCCGCGCTTCTCGTCCATATCGCCTCGGTCGACGGGCAATTCGACGACACGGAGAAGGCCCGCATCCGGCAGCTCGTCGAGGCGCGCTTCGGCCTCCAGGGGGATGAGGCGGCCGAATTGATCGACGCCGCGCAGGCGAGCGAGCGCGACGCCGTCGACCTCTATCGCTTCACCAGCGTTCTGAAGCGCCGGCTCGACGAGGACGGGCGCCGCCAGATCATCGGCATGCTCTGGGACATGGCGCATGCCGACGGCGCGGTGCATGAGTTCGAGGAGAATGTCGTCTGGCGGGTCGCCGAATTGCTCGGCGTCTCGACGCGCGAACGCGTCGAGCTGCGCCGCGAGTTCCGCGACGCGGCGCCGGCGCCGAGCGGTCCCTGGTCGCGCGATAAGGACGAACTGTGATGCGCCCTGTCGCGGTGATCACCGGCGCGTCCGACGGCATCGGCGCGGCGCTTGCCCGCATCTTCGCCGCCCACGGCCATGAACTTGCGCTCGTCGCCCGTCGCGGCGACCGGCTGGAGGCTCTGGCCGACGAAATCGCCGCCGATGGCGCGGTTCGCCCGCTCGCGATCGAACTCGATCTCACAACCGAGGGCGCCGCGGATACGCTGTCGGAACGCTTGCGCGAGGCGGGCCTTACCCCGCGCTTCCTGGTCAACAACGCGGGCTTCGGCCTGATGGGCCGGGCGATCGAGCTCGACGCCGCCGAGCAGCTCGCGATCGTCGATCTCAACATGCGCGCGCTCACCGCGCTGACCTTGCGCTTTCTGCCGGCGATCGTCGCGGCGAAGGGCGGCGTCCTCAACGTCGCCTCGGTGGCCGCCTTCATGCCGGGACCGGGCTTTGCGGTCTATTACGCCACCAAGGCCTATGTGCGCTCCTTCAGCGAAGCGCTGTCGCAGGAATTGAAGCCGCTGGGGGTGAAGGTCGCGTGCCTGTGTCCCGGTCCGGTGCAGACCGGCTTCCAGGCGCGCGCCGGCTTGGATTTTTCGGGCGTGATGAGCGCGATGAAGCCCGCAATGCTGCCGGCGGCGGAAGTCGCGCGCCAGGGCTACGCGGGTCTGATGGCCGGCAAGCGCGTCATCGTGCCGGGCCTCGTCAATCGGCTGTTCGTCTGGGGTGCGGCGGCGGCGCCGCGGGCGCTGCTGCTGCCGCTGCTCGCGTCCGCTCAGCAGCGGCGCTGATCAACGCTGGCGAAATCTGTCCGGCCACGGCAAAGGCGCGGCTCTGCTGGCCGCCCTCTGTTTACCTAGCCAGTCTTGATAATATCGACTGCAGATTTCAGAGGGTCGGTGGGAACAGTAAAAAATCCCTGGAATGGCCGATCGAGCTCCACCAGCAGAAAGATTGCTCCGGACACGCATAAGGAGGCCGTTACAAGCCCAAGCGCCGCTGTCCAATGATGGTGCGAAATGACGCCGAAATTAAAGAAAACCGTCACGAGTAGAGCGATCAGGAATATGACCACCTCCAGCGGTATATTGGCGTTCAAGTCGTTATATATTTTCCATCTTATGCCGGAAATTTCTTGCGTCAGATTGAGCGCGGCCGTTTTCGCCCATGATTTTTTCTCATCTTTTGCTTCTAAACTGAGCACTGCTCCACGAAATGAATCGATCTTGGCTTTTTTAAAAGCCTCTTTTTGATCGATGTTATTGCCGCTCGCGACCTGCAATAGATCAATCTGACCCTGCAGCGTGCGCATGATTTTTGTTCTCGCTTCGTTAGCTTCGTCGCCAAACAAATCTAACACGCGATGCAACAGAACAACCTTGGACGCTTGCGTCCTGACCTCGTCGACCTTCTTATCAAAATTGTTTTTTGCCGTTACCAATAAAAAGCCAAGACATACCGCAAGCAGTGAAGCAATCATGTTTCTCACCGCTTTGAACTGATCCCTTGATACTCCATCAAGCCAGCTCTCTTTCAGCCGTAGTGTAACGGCAAATCCAAATACACCTGCTAGCAATGTCGCAAAAAAAGTAACTATAGCTATATCTATGCTATTCACGAGTATCTCCTCCGCAGGATCCTACCCGGCAAGGACGCCCTTGCAAACCTTCGCGTAGCCTGAGCGATCCCCGACCGCCTGAAATGAATAAGGCGCGCATGACTGTTCGAAAACAAAAAAGCGAGCCTCGCGGCCCGCTTTCATTTCCTCACACGTCGGAGCGATTATTCCTCGACGGATTTCGGCTTCAGCACCTGACGGCCACGATACATGCCGGACTTGAGGTCGACGTGATGCGGCCGGCGAAGCTCGCCGGAATCCTTGTCTTCGATATAGGTCGGCGCCTTGAGGGCGTCGGCGGAGCGGAACGGCCATTTATTCTCTCTCTGACGGAAGGCTGCGGGCGGGAACGCCGCGCGGCGGAAACTGGCGTTGGGCCTATACGCGAAATCTCGCCCCATGGCTACCCCGGCGAGGGCTTTTACCAGGGGGCGATCGGTCGCTGCGGCTTTCCGCCTATTGGACGGCGGCCGGCGGGACGGGAGCGCTCGCCGCCTTGTCATAGGCGTTCTTTTCGCCGCCCGACAGCATCGCCGGATCTTCCTCGATGAGCTGCTTGCCGCCGCGATCGTCGGCCGGCCGCGCCGCGACCGGCGCCGCCGCCAGGCCGGTCTGATGCGCGAGCCAGCTGCGCCAGTGATCGGCTGAGCCGTTGAACGTGTTCTGGTCCACCGCGCCGGTGATGCCCGGCACGCGCCCGTCCGAGCGATACTGCCAAAAAGTCCATTTGCGGTCGCCGTAGCGCACCTGTGGGTGATATTTCGTCGAACGCACCCAGATCGGATATTCGGACAGCGCGTCGGAGTGCAGGATCGCCTGATAGAAGTCGACCGAGGAATAGATGATCGGCTTCTTGCCGTAATGGCGCTCCATCTGCGTGAGCATGTCCTTCATGTCGCGCAGCACTTCCTCGCGATAGAGCGTGCGTTTGCAGGTTCCCGACGTCGGCGTCGCCTCGACATCGAGCACCGGCGGCAGCGCGTCGGGCTCATTCGGCACGATGCTGGCGAAATTGCCAATCTCTTCATGCGGCCGGCGGCACCAGTATACGAAGTGATAGGCGCCGCGCGGCACGCCGGCGGCCTTCGCCGCCGCCCAATTGTAGGCGAATTTCGAGTCGACCCGGTCGCCGCCCTCCGTGGCCTTGATGAAGGCGAAGGAGACGCCAGAGTCCTTGACCTGCTCCCAGTCGATATTGCCCTGATATTTCGACACGTCGATGCCGTGGACGGCGAATTCGGCGCTGCGCGTCGCCGGGAATTTATGGAGATCGTTCTCCGGCACGGCGTAGGCGAGAAAGCTCGGGTCGCGCTTGGGATTGATCAACGGCGCGCTAGTCTGGAACCGCGGCCGGCGCGAAAAGCTAGGATCATAGGAGCTGCCGCAGCCCGCGAGCGTCGCCGCCAATGCAGCGCACACGAGGGCCGAGGAAAGCAGGGAAAAACATTTCAACGAGCGCATTTCTCCAAATTATCTCCGCAGGCGGTAACGGAGCGTAAACGCGCCGACGCGCCTCAGCCCAAATGGAACCACATACTGGCGATTGTAAGGAACGCCCCGTAGCCGACCACGTCGGTGATGGTCGTCACGAAAGGCCCCGACGCGACGGCAGGATCGAACTTCAGCTTGTCGAACGCAAGCGGCACGACGATGCCGCCCAAGGCGCCCGCGACGAGATTCGTGAACATCGCCAAGGCTATGACTGGCCCCAGCCCAACATTATGGAACCAATTTGCCGCGACGATGCCGGTCACGAGGCCAAAGGCCGCGCCATTGACCGCGCCAATGGCCAGCTCCCTGAAAATAATCCGCATGGCGTTGGCGCGGGTCAGCTCGCGGGTGGCGAGCGCCCGAACGGCGACGGTCATCGTCTGGGTCGCGGAATTGCCGCCCTGGCCCGCAACGATCGGCCCCAGCACCGCCAGCGCCACCATTTGCTCCAGCTGCGACTGAAAATGCTTGAGCACGCTGGAGGTGATGAAGGCGGTCAGCATATTCACCGAGAGCCAGGTGAAGCGGCTTCGCGCGATCCACCAGAAATTGTCGGTCAGCTCTTCTTCGGGGTTCACGCCGCCGAGCGCCAGGATCTCGTCCGAGGCCTGCTCCTGAATGACGTCGACGATGTCGTCGATGGTGAGAACGCCGACAAGCCGTTCGGATTCATCGACAACCGGCACGGAGACGAGATTGTAGCGCTCGAAGAGCCGCGCCGCCTCGGCGCCGTCCTCGGTCGCATTCACCCGCCGCCGATCCTCCTGCATGATTTCGTCGAGCCGCGCGCCCGGCCTGGCCCGCACCAAAGCGTCGAGGAAAACGGTTCCGAGCAGACGGTAGCCGGGATCGACGACGAAGACCTCGAAGAAGTTCTCGGGCAGATTCTCTTCACCGCATTCTCGAAAAAAATCGAGCACGCGCCCCGCCGTCCAGAAGGGGGGCGCCGCGACGAAAGTCGTCTGCATCAGGCGCCCGGCGGAATCCTCCGGATAGTCCAGCGAGCGGCGCAGGACGATCCGCTCTTGCGCCGGAAGCGCATCGAGGACCTCCGCCTGTTCTTTTGGCTCCAGACCTTCGAGAATGGCGACGGCGTCGTCGCTTTCGAGGTCGCGCACGCCCTCGATGAGGGTCTCGACTTGGAGTTCCTCGAGGATGTCCTCGCGGGTCGCTTCGCCGACCTCCATAAGGGCCGTAAAGTCGAAGTCCGCGCCCATCAGTTCGACAAGGCGGGGCCGCGCCTCGTGGCTCAGCAGCTCCAGCAAGGCGCCAAGGTCCGCCTCATGCAGGTCGCCGACGAGCTCGTGAACGCGCTCCGAGTCGCCCAGCGCGATCGCGCCTTCGACATCGAGAACGAATTCCCGGCTGAGAGACGCCTCTCCGCCGTCGCGGAAGTCCTCGGCGGGGGTCGCCGTATCTTCATGATCGAGCGGCATAGGCGGTCCC
>WSXZ01000071.1 GCA_009773555.1 Methylocystaceae bacterium
GAAATGGAGGCCACGACGTCCATGTTCATACGGCGGAGCATAGGCCTGACGATCCAGACTGAACGCTGTCAGATCTGTTCTAACCTATGAAACTCGAACACTCCGGCAGGGTAAGGCGTATCCTCTATCGACACATGAACGCAGTAACGCCGACGAAGCTCGTCGAATGTCCCTTTGAAGTCCGCGTCGACGAGGTTCTGCACGACCGGTTCTATGACGTCCGCGACGCTGTTGCGGTCGCCAGAAAGGTCAAAGGAACGAAACGAGCAGCGGAAGTCGTGGTCATAGATTCGCGAACTAAGAAATTGGTGATCAAGGTTGATGGCTGAGCGATGGCGTTAGACGAATTTGTCGGTCAGTCCCCGGTGTCGTGTGGAGAGAAGGATGTTGACCGCTACGGGCGGACCGTCGCTGCCTGTATGGTCCGGGGCGAGGATATAGGGCTTTGGTTGGTAAAAAGCGGTCAGGCCTTCGCGTACCGCCGCTATTCCTCGGACTATATCGGCGCCGAGCAGGAGGCCAAGAACAATCGTCGCGGCATGTGGGCAGGACATACTCAAGCACCTTGGGAATGGCGCAAAGAGCAACGCGACGCCATTCGATAGCCTGGGCTGCGGCTTCACCTCCTCCAGCGCCGCTGCAAGAGAACCTTACCACCGTGGATTAACGGCGGCGCTTTTTGCCGATGTGGGGAAGCTCGCCGATGCGCGATGCGCAGAAGCTTCGCCAGCTGAAAGATCGGCGTTCACGTTCGTCAGATTTACTTTCTCGAGACGTTCGTCTTGTCGAGCGCTGCCCGCAGGGCTACAGCGAGTTTGACTGCGTCATCATGCGCCCAGAAATGCACGTAAAACGTCCGCGGTTCTTCGTTCAGCATGTGATTGTGAATAGTAGCAACTTCGATTCCATTGGCGCGCAGCGCGGTTGTCAGCTCGACGACTTCGCTACCCAGCGCCGCGATATCGGCCGCGATTGCAGCTTTGCCGTCGCCCGTTGGCTGAAAATTGATCACGTTTGCTGATCCCATTGACGCAGGCACGACCATGTCACCCTCAGCCACTCTGTCCGCGCGAGGGATGCTGAACTGATAGACGCCGCCATTCACCTTGCCCTTTGTGCCGAGAGCTTCGTCGATCTTGGTGGCGTCGACATCGAGTGGCGGCAGGTCGCGCGAGGGCGCGGCGCTTGGCGCTGGCGGCGTCTTGGTAAGGGCGAGCGCGGCGCGAATTGTTTCGGCCAATTTGCTCGCCTCGCCATGGCCCGCGACGTGCATGTAGAAAATCGGCTGCGACGCTCGCAGAAGATGATTGTGAAGCGCCGTGACCTGGATACCCCCCACAGAAGTGTCGTCATGACGGGGTTCGCCTCCGATTCCGTCACGACGAGATCTCCTATGATCGCTGCTTGGCCGTGCGCAGGCCGGAACGCCACCCAGCCGCCGAGCGCAAGGGCGGACTTGATCGTCACGCCATCGACAACGACGTTCAGGTCTGAGCGCGGGAAGCCATAGCGATAAACGCCATCCGCCTGCGCAGACGTTCTGGCGAAAATGGCGTCGACCTGCTTGGCGTCGAATTCGCCGGCCGCTGCCACAGAAGCGAGAAGAGAGCAGCCGAGCGCCGCTACTTTGAGAACTACCTTGATCTGCATGTCACATCCTCCCAGCGATGGATTTTGGTTGAGAAGGCGGCCGTCCAAACGCCGAAGGGCTACGCACCGAATAGATAGAGCAGCACGCCCGCCGCCATGCAGGCGGCGAGCGTCTGTAACATCCCGACGTTGAAGCGGAACACTGCGATCATCGCGCCAGCTGTAAGAAGTAGCGCCCAAGGATTGACGCTCGCAAGCACGGGAGCCGCAAATGAAAGCCCAAACCCGTGCACCGCTACGACTTCGCCAAACAGAACATGGATTGCGAACCAGATCGCAAGATTGAGGATAACGCCGACGACTGCCGCCGTGATCGCTACGAGCGCGCTGGCGAGCGCCTTGTCGCCGCGCATCTTCTCGACAAAGGGCGCTTCAAGGAAAATCCACAAGAAGCAGGGTGCAAAGGTCACCCATGTCGTAAGCAGCCCGCCGAGCGCGCCGGCGATTGACGGCGGCAATGCGCCTGGTTGGCGATAGGCCGCCAGAAATCCCACGAATTGCAGCACCATAATCAGGGGCCCAGGCGTGGTTTCCGCCATCCCAAGACCGTCGAGCATTTCGCGCGACTGCAGCCAATGGAGATTGTCGACCGCCTGCTGCGCCACATAAGCGAGCACCGCATAGGCGCCGCCGAAAGTCACCATGGCCATCTTGCTAAAGAAGACCGCGATTTGGCTAAAGACGTTGGCCGGCCCGAGCAATGCGAGCAGGGCCGCGACTGGCGCAAGCCAGAGAATGAGCCAAATCGCTGCGACCTTTAGCGCGCTCACGGCCGAAGACGTGGCAAGCGCGGAAAACCCGTCCCCAAGCAGACTGCCGCCGTCAGCCGATGCGTTCGCGTCGCCGTGTCCGCCGCCAGCGAATTGTGAGAGCTTCGCCCTACCGCCGAAATATCCAATCAGACCCGCGCTCAGGATGATCAGCGGGAACGAAACGTCGAAAAAGAAAATCCCCACGAAGGCGGCGACGGCGAGCCCTTGCATGATGCGGTTCCTGAGAGCCCGCTTACCGACGCGCAGCACCGCCTGCAGAACGATCGCCAACACGGCGGCCTTCAGTCCAAAGAACGCGGCCGCGACGAAAACGAGCTTGCCAAGGAGCGCATAGATGATGCTTAGCGCCATGATCGCGACAGCGCCCGGCAGGACAAACAACCCTCCCGCCATCACGCCGCCGCGCGTCCCATGCATCAGCCAACCCACGTAAGTGGCGAGTTGCTGCGCCTCAGGGCCAGGAAGGAGCATGCAGTAGTTGAGCGCATGCAGGAAGCGCGTTTCGGAGAGCCAACGCTTCTCTTCAACCAGAACCCTGTGCATCAGCGCGATCTGGCGGGCGGGACCGCCAAAGCTCAGCAGAGCGATACGCGCCCAGACGCCCAACGCCTCCCGCAACGAGACGCCGTGATCCGCCGCCTGAATTTTCGTCGGCGCGTTCATGTGGTTTTCCCGGATTTGGTCGCAGGCCAGTTGTGCGGCTCGTCTGTCGCATCGCGACACCATCGATAGAAGGCGTCATAAAGCGCCAGTCCGGCATCAAGCTGGTCGAGATCGTCGGGATACATGCGCGATAGTCCGAGCGAGGCGGCAAGAAGTCCCGCAGCCTCCGGCGCGAGATCAGGCCGCGCCGTATCCGCGCCGCGCACGATGACCGAGAGCCTTTGCAGCGGCTCCAGGGCGAGCCCCACTCGTCCAGCATCCTATCGAAGTTGCAGCACTCGCCGCGATGACTCCAAAAGGCGCCATCGATATCGAAGGGAGCGGCGGAAAAACGTTCGGCGACGCCTTGAACCTCCGCCGCCGAGACGAACAGAAAGACGGCGGCCGGATCGACGAAACGACGGATCAGCCAGGGACAGGCGATCCGATCAACCTTTGGGCGCGCGCGCGTGACCCATACGGTGCGCCCCAGTGCGTCGCGCGGCGGCAAATTAGCCTCTGGCACGAGCGGCCCGTTCGATTGCGCCCAGGCGACATGTCCTCCGATCAGCACCTCGGCTGAATCGGCGCCGGCATGCCGCAGCCAGGCGGCGATACCTTCGCCGAGATCGTCGCCTTTCTGATCAATGATGATGACAGCGCGGCCGGCAATTTCGCCGGCCCATTCGGTAACAGAAGCGTGAGGGCGTCGCGCTGCCCCGGGAACGAAGCGTGGATCGCTTTCCCATTCCCCGTCGGTCCGCACATCGATGAGCGCAGGACAATGTGGAACGCCGATGAGGCGCGCGAGCTTATCGGAAGAGATGGCGTTGATTGACGACATGGCGCGCCCCTGGTGAAAAACCGGACGCGATTCTTGGGCATGTCGCCTCATGGGGAGATCGCTTCCCCATGGGGTGAAGACAATATTCCAGCCGTCGTCCAGACCATCACCGCGAAGCAAATCACCGAGCAGGTCAACGCCTCCAACGCCGTGGAAACGCTTCGATATCTTCCCAGCATCGAAATCGTCGAAAAATTCCCCGGCGATCGTTTTCAGGACATCAGGGCCGCACGACCGGGCCCTTCCAGCCCGCCGTATTCCTGGTCGCCAGGGGGCAGACCAGCCGCCTCGGCGGCACGTCTATTCGACCAAAGCCGGGGCAAGACGACTCGCGTTACGTCCTCACGCCATTCGGCCCGGATCGCGAGTCACATGGCTATCTGATTTTCAACTGCTCCCACAAGGGCGGTCAGGAGCCCTCGATCATATCCGACCCGCCAGATCCCGACGAGGCGATCTACTCCCTCGTGACGAGCTGTTTTTATGTCGGCTATGTGAGCTGCGACCATTGACCCTCCATCTCGTTAAGCCAAATGACACCTATCTGAAACTGGCGAGCGGTCTAGGGCCTGTCGGCGGCGACGTGGATCATGGCGGCGAAGCTCTGATCGGTTTTGTCGGCGCGGAGCGCAATGCGTTTGAACTCCTTGAGTCTGCCGAAGAAGTTTTCGATCAAATGCCGCCATTTGTACATCTCCTCGTCAATGGCAAGAGGTTTTGCCCGGCGCGGATTTTGGGAGATGACGACTTTGGCGCCGCGCACGTCGAGATCGGCGATGATGGCGTTGCTGTCGAACGCCTTGTCGGCGATCAGCGCGTTCGACGAGCGCATCCGTGAGCTCGTCGCCGATGCACCGGAGCTTATCGAAATTATGGAACCGTTGCTGACCGCGCGACAGAAGCTTCGCGAGTCTTTCACCACGCTCCATCGAAAATTACTGGCAATCGTCCGCGACGATGCAGTTTGCAGACGGTTGGTGACGATCCCCGGGGTTGGGCCTGTCGTGTCTCTGGCGTTCAGCGCCACCATCGACATTCCCGCCCGCTTTAAGAACTCGAAAGCTGTCGGTCCATCATTGGGATTGACGCCCCGATTGCACCAATCTGGCGAAAGCTGCCGGATCGGCGGCGTTTCTTTATGCGGAGACGCAATGATGCGTTCGCTTCTCTACGAGGCCGCACAAGTCAAGATGACCCGCGTGAGAAAATGGTCATGGCTAAAGGCCTGGGCAATGAACGTCGCCAAACGACGCGGGCGTCAAAAGGCGATTGTCGCGCTGGCGCGCCGATTAGCTGTCATCATGCACCGCATGTGGGTCGACGGCTCCGTCTTCCGCTGGACGAACAAGGTCCCTTCGGCGGCTGCGTAGACTGAATTTGGAGCCCCCGGCCTTCAAAAAGGAGAGGTAGCCATAGGAGTTCGGCCGATAGGCGGAAAGATGTCCTTCGCGGGACGATGGATGAGGTGAGTTCGCAAATGGGTCTTGTGCCAATCGCGCATAGCGCAATCAGGACGCGAGGAAGGAAGATTGAGCCACCTTGTTCTACTGATCCCATCCTGGGAGAGCCAGACGGCTTATCCCGAAGAGAAGCGCGGACCCGCGAATGTCATCAACCGTCAACGTCGGAGAAGCTGAGCGGATGCACGCGCTTGACTCCCAAGGGCCGAATAGAGAAGACCCGGATAGTTGCACTGTCCTATCTCCCCAATCGGATTCGAAAGGCGGGGGTCATGGGGGGCATCGGAGGGATACCTTCATACAGCAGCGCTTGTATTTCAAGGGGTGGGTGCTTACGTACGAAAAATCGAGTTTTCGGCCGAACGAATGCGCAATCGCGCCAGTTCTGGCGTTGCCGCTCACGACTTCTCTCCTGAACATCGATATGCAGGGTACGGCGTGTTGCCGGCGCTTGATTGCTTGTTCTTGGAAAGGACATGTCATGTAGACCGGTACCGTGAAATTGTTCAACGCGCAAAGAGGTTTCGGATTCAGCCGAAATCAGTGGCGCCGACGTTTTCGTTCATATCAGCGCGGTTGAGCGCGCAGGGCTTAGCGACCTCGCCGAGGGGCAGAAGCTTGCGTTCGAGGTCACCGCTGACGGCCGGCGCGGCAAGTCATCGGCGGATCGCTTGACGGTCGCGGCTTGAACCGAAGACAAAGAAGACAAATGTGAGAAAAGGAGAAAGTTATGGGAGCGATTCTCGAGTTGACAAGTTACGCTGCGACTCCGATCGGCATGATCGCAGTGGTCGCAATTGGCGCAGTTGCCTACTTCGCGGCGCGTTGGGTTTTGATCGACTGAAGTAAAGACGCTGATTGCGCGCCGACCAGCGGCGCAAGCAGATCAGTTTTCGCGAGAGCGTTCATCGCGCTTTTGCGACGACTGCCAGAAAGAAGCACATGCAACCCTTTTTCGAAGCGGTTATCTCGCTCGCGATTGCCCGAGCAGAGTTTCAATTTCAATAGTGAATCAGACGCTTCAGCGAGTTAACGCCACCACACAATTTCGGAAAGCTCGTCGAGCGCAAGCGCATATCATTCGACGTCTGAACTTCAGCTAGGAATTATAGCCGATTTGGCGTTACGCTGCAGAGAGTGGCGGCATACATATTTCCGATATCGAAAAACGCAAACAGAGAGAAACGCTGATTCTCAGGAGATTTGACCAAAACATGCGCAGCCTCTGGGAAAGACCAACCACTTTACCCACGTCCAACTGCGCATCCGAGCGGCACAACGCAGCCGTGGGCGGGCGGCATGAAGAATCAGCGGTGACGCGAACCGTTGAACAAGCCATTAGAAAATGCCTCGTTTGCCGATCGTCGTTTCTTAGCGCCTGGGCGGGTGAGCGCATCTGCCGGCGGTGCAAAGACACTGCCGCGTGGCGAAGCGGTGCTATCAAATGACCGCGCAAACGCCCCAATAAATCTTCATGGATCTGATCGTAGGCCTTAGACCCGCATCCTGGATCAAAGGCGATCGACCGGGGCAATATCGACATTCGTATGCCGGACCTCTGATTATTCGCAGATCAACGACCGCAACGGACTTAGGAGTAGTCATGCAAAACGGCACGCATAGAGGTACTAAAATTGGTGGACACGGTTCGGCCGTCGGACCATTTTCGGGTCGATCCGAAGCGTCAGATCAGAAGCGAGGCAGACTCGCAGGCATTCGGTTTATCGACGCCAAAGGAAGCTATGAACGCTATTTGGCGCTCGCGCGCGCCGCCAGATCGACCGGCGATGCAACCGAAATCGAGAACTATTTGCAGCACGCAGAGCATTACTTCAGGCTGCTGAGGGAACAGGCGGTTTGAAGGCCTTCGCTAGAGAAGACTATTTCCTTGCGAGGCTCTCGGTATATGCGGCGACAGAATCGGACTTTTCCGGACTCAGCATAATGTTTGGCATTGTCGGGTGCGAAGCGCGGATAAAAACTTTGATCGTGAGTTCGTTCGTCGAAGGCAGGCGGCTGATGCCCACGAAATTCGGCGCGCTGGATTTCGGACTTAGGGCGCCGAAACAGGTCTAATCTGATGACATGCGTTGCACACCGTCTCGGCGAGATGCCGGGCAACTGATGGATTAGCCGATCGCGCGTGGGCAGAAAGTAAGAACGCTCCCGCGGCAATAAGGTCGTCGTCGCCGTGATTCTAATTTTTTGATCAGCCTGTCACGCTGCGCTTAAATGCGATAATCCAAGATTCGTATATTTCAATAGCTTAAGCATGTACCTAATTTGATAGCGTGCGTCTAATTTGATAATCTGGACGCGTTTGCTGCGCTTAATTTGATAATGGCAAACTGTCATATTTGCTGAACTCCTTATGCGAATGGCGCTGATAGCTTGAAAATGATTCTCAAATAAGCTGCAGTAACACGCGTGAACCAGCGCATTCTTGCATTTACGTGCAACTTGACACAGTTACCCCGGCCCTTACAGGCGGCGGGCGGCCTCTTATGTTCGGCGGGTGACGCCGTCGGCGTCATGGTATTTGAAGGTGGATCTATGCGAACAGAACATGCGATCAACGCTGACGCTCGCGCTATAGTTGATGTCTAGACGCCGCCCTGCAGCGTGAGCAGGACGGCCTTGCGGTCGTTGACGCTGCAGACCTAGCCGCGGCGATCGATGCTTCGCACGGACTTATTGGCGACGTTATCGATCGACGCCGTGTGAAGTTTAATCGGACGGTGTCTTAACGCTTCGCCTATTCGGTTTTCCCGAAGGCTCCTTGTCAGAAGAGACGGAGTGGAAAACGCTCGTGTCTTTCGTAGCAAGCTTAAGCAGAGTCGCGCAATGCTAGAAACGCGTCTTTCCCGAGATGCCGGCTATGTCGGGCAGACGCTCGGTGCGCCCTGTTGCACTTCGCTTCGCGGGCGGCCGCCGACAAGCGTTCAGTGATGCGGCAAAACCCGAACACCGATCGGAAACGTTCCGTCAAAGACGGCGTAACAGGACGCTCCCCACACAACAGCATATGGTTTGCCTCGGTCAATTCCGCTATTTGTCACAGCTATTCTGGACGGATCGACGACGATCAGATGCTGGCTGTCGGCTCGACAATGAGCAAGCTCGTTGAAGAAGCATTGTCGTTGGCAGGCGCTGCATTGAACGGATTGTCGTTCGCTGGTTCTGGTGAGAGTGGGCGTAGTGGTGTCGATCGAGAAGGCGGTCGTGGTCGCGCCGTCGAGCAATATGACGATCCCGAGATGGAGATCGCTCTCGGGTGCCACGATGCGAGCGCCAAGGTCGTTGTATGTGTCGCCGATTTCGATCGTGCTCGCCATAGGGATCGTTGCCCTCGGCGAAGGCATCGAACTCCCTGACGCGGCTCATAATCTGCTCCTGCGCCGTTGTGGGGAGCGCGGAGAGCCCGTTGGTGAAGCAGATAACGCCTGATGCTCCCTGATGACGAAATGCGTCGTTGAGCTCTGCGATGGTGCTCATACGAAAGTAACGTGAGTGCGGATAAGGCCGACCTCTTCCGGGGCGGCCTGGGGCGTGGGAAATTGAAGGCGCGCGCGGAAATAAGAAGAGAGCCCCGCTCATTGCGGGGCTGCAGTTTTTCGCCATGGCTCAATACTCTTCGGCGAGGATGACGGTCAGGACGCGAGTCGTCTTCGTCGGATCGGCGGGGTCTTCCGAGCCGAATTCGAGATTCGGATCGTAGTAGTCGATCTTCCAGAAGAACCGCTGGCCGCCGAGTTCAAACGAGCCGAAGTCGTGTTCGCCGTGCGGGTCATTCTCTTCCGAGAAATCGTTGAAGGTGCGCGTCTCGCGGATCGCCATCATCTTAATGTCGGGCGGCAAGGCGTCCACGCCTGCCGTCAGCACAAATGTCCCAAGCTTCGGATCGACGCTCTTGCGGAGCGAGTCATTGAGTTCACGGATGCGCGCACGCGCATCATTGTCAGTGTGCGACACGGGCTCCTCCCCGCAATCGACGCGCGCTAGTCGTGCGCCGAAGCATGGGGAAGAGGCTGCAATAAGACCTCTTGCTATTTTACGCCCATCCGGACACCCGGCGAGGCGGATACAGATAACTGTCTGAGATCAATTAAACGGATCAGTGTACGGCGCTTTCGATGGGGGAGCGGTTACTGGTGGGTGTGCAGCCCTCACGACGTTGGTGGGCTTGAAGGCTTCCTTGGCGAGGCTCGAATACATCTCGACGATCTTGGTGGCTTCCCCGACGAAATCCTCATAGGCTGATTTGGCGAAATCCGACTGCAACTGAATCGCCTCGTCGATTTTTTTTACGCAGAGCAGCTTCTCGAGCAGCACGCGGCCGTTCTCGAAGGACTTCTTCGAATATTCCATCCTTTCGGTCGCAATGGCCTGCAACGCCTTCACCGTTGAGGCGTTCGCCGCGTTAACGGCCTCGAACTGATTTGAGAACTGCGTCTGCATCTCGTTGAAGTTGGGTGACATCTGGTGTCCTTTTGGCCCTGCGCGCCTGGGTGATTCCGGTCGCTGCGCCTCTTTTGTACGTAGTGTGCGCTGCACAGCATTCCTATTGCGGCGCAAAAATAAAGACGGTGCAACAGGCTAAGCCGAGAGCGGAGAAATGGGCGGTGGTTGAATCCTGGGAGGGGAGCGTGACGCAAGCGTGGGTGCGGAGCCAATACAAGGGAGGGCATCGTGCAAGATGAGATTTTTCACGCTTGGGTGTGGAGTGAGTACAAGGGAGAGCTGCCGCAATCCGCTGATGAGCGCCGACTGGCTGAGTGGACGGCGCTGACGGTTTTCGCGGGCGCAGGGCAACGCGCGATATATGTCGCCGTCGGACTCGCGACCGGGATACTCGTCGTCGCGTGGTTGATGTGGCTCTTTTCGCCCGGCACAATGCCGAGATTGCGGTGCCGACGCTGACGGTGTTCGTCACGTTCGCATATTCCCGCTACCATGTCGCTTACGACATCGTCTCCAGGATTAGAACAGCATGCCGGCACGGTACAGGAGCGAGCCGACCCACAATACGAGCGCCAGGTAGTAGAGTGCCCAGCCCTCAGCCGGCGGAAACCAGCGCGAGATGGTGCGGAAGTGCCGCAGGTACCAATCGCGCCCGAAGCGCACCACGACGTTGGCGCTGACCGCGTCGATGAGAAGGATGTAGAAGACGATCGCTTCGATGTTCATCGGATCAACTCCCGCGCTTGTGGCTCTAGATAGAGCATAGGCGTGATGCCGGTCACTGAAGGAAACTCTGGCGTGGCTTTTCCGAATGTCGGGGCTGTGAGATCGACGATGGGCGCGAGGGGAGAAGAAGAGCACGAAGCCCGGGATACGGCCGTGCCGCAGGCGTGGGTATGGAGCCAGTACAGAGGAGAAATCCCGCCATCCGAGGGAGAGTATGGGTCGGCAGCTGAAGAGGACCCGATGCTCTTCGAGGAGAAAGGCCTTCATCCCTTCGCGACGGCCCTGGGCCTCGCGGCCGCCGTCGGCATCATCATGGTATTGGTGTGGCTGTTCACGCCTCAAGTTCTATCGAGCCTTACCATCGGCTCTACTTCGAAGACAAATGACCTTGAGTCTCTGTCCGTCCTTGGAGAGAATTCCTCCGAGAAAGCGTCAGCGCCGCCGCCGAAAAGCGAAGCTGCTGCCACTGCAAATCCAAAGACTGTTGCGGCTCCAGACTTTGAGACCAAACTCCGCTCGTTCCTAGAACACGGACCCGGGAAGGAAGCCTCGTTCGATCTCGGTCGGGTCGCGTTCGATCTGGGCGGAGCGACGCTTACAGCGACGGCGCACGAAGAGCTGCAACGACTTGCGGGGATATTGAGGGAATATCCGGGGACGCACACTGTGATAGGCGTGCACAGTGATGTTGGTGGCAGCGCCAGCGAAATCGCGCGGCTGTCCGCGCAACGCGCCAAGACAGTCCAGAGAGAGTTGACGCACGTCGGTATCAGACATTCATTCGTTGCAGTGGCGGGCGAGGGGAGAGCCTCCCTGCGCGCATCGACAACTGCACGGCCAGGCTGTGTCTGGATCTATGTCAGGAAGAAATGATTGTCCTTAGGCTTAGCGTTCGATGAACCGCGCACTTTGATATGAAGGGGGCGCAGCCCCAGTCAGAGCCCATGCCACACCGGCGACGCGGGTTCTGGCTTCCGCGCTGCTGTTACCTCATCCTAAAATTGAGTTCTGATCCATGCGAACTCTGGATGCGCCGAGATGATGTGCTGCCACCAACTAAGGTCGTCTCTCAATATTGGGGAGCGGTCATTGAGCCTGATTTGAAAGGCTTTGGGTTGGTACTTTAGCGCATCGATGATCGCGCCTACCGTCTGTGCACCCATCCCGGCTCGCAGCGAGTTGATTTCTTCGATGTGAAGCTCGGGCGGCGAACGCCGCATAAAAGAACCGCCGCGGCCGGCACCTCATTTTCTGGGCCGCGCCACGACGGAAACGTTGTTCGCCAGAGCTTACCTGACGGCTTCAAGATGCGACAACGCCGTTTCCGCATGCGCTGTCGCCTTTTCCACGCGGTGAGTGGAGCTGGTCCGCTTGGCCAGTTTGATCCCCTTTTTCAGATGAGCGATCCCTTTCTTAAGATGATCGCTCGGATGCTGTGCCTGAGCGGCGTGCGCATGATGAACTGCCTCGACTGAATGCTCGACGAAGGATGCGGCTTGGCCATGGTTGCCAGCGGCGATTGCTTCCTTGGTCTCCCAGATCGCCTGCTTCAGATGGTCACTCGCCCAGCCCAATTGGGGGGGCGGCGGCGAGCGCAAGCGCAAGGCCTAATGCTGCGGCGGTAAGACGGCGAGATATCATTGTGTCTCCTCCCAATCGTTGAACGAAATGATCCGTAATTCGCCGGACGTTCCCCGGCTCGGTTGACGCAAAAGAGAAACGAAGACAAGCCGAAGGGCTCCCGCCCCGTGTACCACGCGCGGGCGAAGCAATCGCCGGACAATGAGTTCATGACGACGATCGGAGCTGCCTGGCGCTTCAATGACGGCGATGGGTTGGTTGTGCGGCTGAATTTCCTGCCGCTCGACGGACAGTTCATTCTCGTTCCGCCAAAAGAGCGGGACGAATAAATCCTGAGCCACACGCATGCGTGTGGCTTTTTAATTCGGTCGTACAAGCGAGAGGGGTTCATACCCGACGCGCTCCCATGAAGTGCGGAACATGTCGCCGATCGGTGCAGGCGCGTGCATAATCGTGGCGAGGTCGGGACGGCTCGCGAACGCGAACATCGGCGTCTTGCCATTGTGGGCGATGGTGCGCAGCTCTTTCATGATGTTGCGCATACGCGTCTCGTTCGTGGTGACGAAGAGCACGGTGAGATTGTCGATGCCGAGATGATCGTCAATGATGCCTGAGGCCACGACCTCGCGATAAGCGAGTATCTTTGCTCGGATGATTGGATCAATGCTCTCGGTACCCATGTCCGCCTCCACCGCATAATATCGGCTCCCGAGTGCGAACAGCGCGTCGGGCTCGATCCATTTCGTCGCACCGGCGGTCTCGGGACCGGGAATGCGCAGCGGATTTCTGAGCGCACGTGTCGCCTCCGGCGCAGCTTGAACGATCTCAATGTGATTTATAAATCGCGCCGCTTCGTCATCACGCGCGCCGATCTCAATATCGAGCACGATGTGGGATGCCATGTGATCATGCGTGAGACGGATGATCCGCGACGGCGTGGTCCTGTGGCCGCCGATACGCACGTGGAATACCCATTGTGCATTTGGGATGACGCCTTTTGTGATGAGCAGTTGCGCGGCATCGGCCTCTAACCGATGAATTTCGTCGTGTGCCAGATAGTTCGCTAATTTCACCTCTTGCCCCAAGCGGCCGAGCCATTGGCCTTCCTCGTGAAAAAGGGCAATCAGTCGGTTACGTGTCTTCGTCGCATACCGGCGATCATACGCGACGAGCTGCTTGGTCGTGAGCTGCGCATGACGGCTCAATGGTTCGAAAACGCCGTAGATGTCATTGCTGGTGATTTCCGTGCGTCGGCCGCTCGGTGTCGGAATACAGCGAGAACGATTTTTTCGTGTGAGTGTGGGATTCATACATGATGGTAAGACGCAACGCTGAGCGGAAGTAAACGTAACGCAAGTGAGCTGTTGCGCATCGATGCACAGCGATGTCACGCGACGCTCTACGAAAAAAAGTTATCAACCGCTTGATCGTGTCTAAAGGGGGTGAGGGGACGATCATTGCCTCGCGGCCGCTACCGAACAATGGCGGTACGCGGTGCCTTGTCGTATTCGGATTCGTTGCGCACCATTTACAAGAAGCTCGCGCACCACCTCACTTTCTCATGCCGACAATGACGCAAAAATGAAGGGAGGTGGCCTTCTACAGCAAGCGCGGCGCATGCGAGCAGTACATCAAGGAAGGCAAGGGCGCGATCAAATGGACGCGACTGTCAGGTCGCTCCTTCGCCGCCAACGCTGTGCGCCTTCAGCTTCACGCGCTGGCCTACAATCTCGGCAACTTCCTGCGCACGCTGGCGATGCCTTAGCCGATAAAGCACTGGTCTATGACCACGCTGCGCGAAAAGCTGATCAAGATCGGCGCGAAGGTCGTCGGTCACGCGCGCTATGTCTCGTTCCAGATGGCGGAGGTGGCCATTCCTCGAAATCTCTTCGCCGACATTTTGCGGCTCATCGCAGAGTTACGACCGTCGCCGGTGACGTCGACAGCGTAAGGCGTTCAACGTTCACGCGTTCGCTGCAAACCACGGGAGACATGCGCCTCGATGACAGGAAAATCCGAACTTTCAGCGCTGGGCGCGCCGTTATCATCAAATTGGGGCTCGCTGGCGTCTGCGTCGAAGATTCAGCCTTGCCAGCAGCCGTCGAAGGCGGCAATCTCTGGCTCAAGACCGCCGGTATCCGGTGAATGTCGGCTAATTAGCATAACAGCCGATCACGACGTTTTGGCCCACGGCCCCGCAACTGGGGAGGCATGAGGAGCAACATTGATATTTGCACCATCTTTTGAGTTTTTGAGAAACGTCTCGGCTTCTGCGCTTATGCAATGAAGCCGGATAATGCGTCAATTTGCAGCGGTCCGCGAGCCTATTCAAATGGGACATCGAAAAGTAGATCAATGAAGCTACAACTGGTTGCCTCGCGTTTTGGGCCAGGGGCCAGCTTTTGAATTAAAGCAAGGGAGATGTGAAATGCTCAATCGCAACCTTATGGCTGGTCTCATTAGTCTCGGCCTTATGATGGTGCCGGGCTTATCTCTTGCACAAAGTTCGCATATCTCCGAAGCTACTAAGGAACTCGAAGAGGGCATTGCCGAAGGTAGGAAGGGGATGGCGTCGTCATTCGCAGACCACCTCCAAAGCGCTCTCGAGCACGCAGAAGCGGCGAACAAGGAAAAGTTCAACCATCACAAAGTAGCCGCCATCAACGAATTAAAAAAGGCGATGAGCCTTGCGAGGGGAACCGGACACGCCGGCCGACTCTCAAAAGGTGTAACCCATGCCGTGATTGCTCGACATGAATTGCAGGCAGCAGAAAAAGATTAGACTAGGCCTCTGCCTCTGCACAGTCTGCAGAGCCGGCTATAATGGAGGCTGGTCAGCCTCCTGCCGCTACCCCGGCCGCCGCCATTAAGATCAGCGATGATCTCGCTTCCCGGAGGCCCCACAGCGGTGGCGATAAGCAGACGGGGATTAAATACGCTCGCTACCTCGAACGGGTGATTGAATGCGAAGATGCATTCATGTCCGGCGTCAGCGCCTTTGAGACAAATCGGGCGGGTTGAGGAAAGGAGGATTTCTGGCTCATCGTAACCGTCAAGGAGTGGAGATGAGCCAGAAATCCGGAACCCCGAAATTGTCCGCCGAGCAGGTCGTGAAGGACATTCGCCGAGCGACGCGCAGCCTGGCCGTCAGCCGCTTGTCGCGTCGAAGAGACGCTTCTCGATCAAGCAGCAGCGCGAGCCAGTCGCTGCGGTCGATCCCTTTCGCCTCATCTGTCTCTGCGAGTTCGGCGAAAGCCTTGGCCATTCCGTAAAGGCCGAGGACGTGAAGCTGGTCGAGGGTGGGATGTTTAAGCAAGTCGCTGTCTCCTAATGGTAGTAGCGCGGGCCGCGGATATTGGGGTGAAGGATCGGAGCCGTGTCCGCGGCGCGCTTTGGCGCCAGCTTCCGATCGAGCTTGTTGTCGAGGATGGATTTGACCGAGCCGTAGGTCTTCGCGCCGATCTCTATGGCGCGCTCCGCCGCGGCTTCGACGCGTTCGGACCCATAGGGGCCGATGAGGCGAACAATGCCCAGACAGGCGCGATAGCCCTGTTCGGGATGAGGCCGCGCCTCCAGAATTTGCTCGCAGAGCGCCGCCGTCGCCGGGCCGATCTGGCGTCACAATGAACGCGCCCGATTTGAACCACCAAGCCACGGACGAAGCCATCGGCAGCAACGATGGTTTGGCTCATCAGTCTGCCCCTGAGAGCACCGCGCTCGTCGCCGCGCTAAATCTTGTGTCGGAAACAGCGGAGGCGATCAAAGCATTCGATGAGCAGGCAGCTCGAGCGCTAATGCGCGCTCCTCGGCGCGACTACGAATTGGCCTGTCGCTCTAACGGGCGACGATCCTTTCAAACGCAAAACTCCTGCCCGGTCAGAAATGGCCGGGCTTTTTCGTGCCGCACGCGCCCGGAGCCGCACGCGCATCCATGACTACGACTTCCGCTGCTCGTTTCGTTCCTTTGACCTTTCTGGCCACCGCTACAGGCCGCGGACGTCATAGAACCGGTTTGCAAAACCTCGTCGACGCGGGCTTCAAAGGGACATGAGCTTCGTCGGCGTTAGTGCGTTCATGTGTCGATAGAGGATACGCCTTACCCTGCCGAAGCGTTCGAGTTTCATAGGTTAGAACAGATCTGACAGCGTTCAGTCTGGATCGTCAGGCCTATGCTCCGCCGTATGAACATGGACGTCGTGGCCTCCATTTC
>WSXZ01000072.1 GCA_009773555.1 Methylocystaceae bacterium
GCTCGGCCTGCTTTCCGGGCCGCTGCTTGCCGCGCTGATCCTTCTCGTTCCGATGGGGATTCTGACGGGCCTGTCGGTCGTCCTCGATCCGTCGCTCGCCATGTACGAATTCGTGCCGGAAGAGGTGCTTCTCGTCCCCTTCATTCTGCTCGCCGTTCTCATCTCAGCGGCTAACGTCCGACTTGCCGTCGTCATGTCCCGCGACACGAAAGCCGGTCGCATCATCAAAGTGAGGACCGACCGCTATGTCGATGATCCAAGCGGCGCGCAGAATATTCACGGCCATCGGGGCCGCGCGTTTGCTGATGAACTGAAGCATTTCATCGCGAGGCGCGAAGATAAGGCCGTCTCGCTGAGCAAGCCGATGGGCGAGGATTACGGCTGGGGTTTCTGGCTTCGGGAGAAAGCCTTCTCCCCCGTCTGGGTCGCCATCGCCCATGCCGGCAGCCCTAAAGACGACGAAAGGGTGGAGGAATATATCGTCGCCATCACGCTGGAGCCGCCCATCCTGCCATGGCGACGTCTGCGCTATAAGCCCGATTTTGCGCTGAGAGACGAGATCGAGCAGCGCGTGACGGAATTTCTCGCCGAGAAAAATATTCCCTTCGCGATCGAGTGGGAGGAATGGGTTGATCCCGAGCCTCATCCGCAACCGCCGCCGAGATTTTGACAACACCAATGTTAGTCGTTTTGGCGCGGTTGGGACATGATCGCCTTTTGAGCAAAGGAGCTCTCCGCGCAAGCGGATGCGAACTGGTGCAGACCAAGGAACCACGGGAGCACGCTATCTTGCCTGTGGCCGGTCCGCCGGAGACCGAGCCGGCATAATGGCGTCTGTTCAATGAAGGTTCAGGGAATTTGTCCCAGGTTGGACATTACAAATGGGGCGTCTTCGCGTTCTTGGACTACGACGGCGAACCGATCTATGTTGGTCAAACGAACGAGGTGCTGCGTACGCGGACTGGTCGTCATCTTACCAATCAGCGCACGAACGCAGTAGCGATGTTCTCGACCCTTTCGAAGTGCTGGAGATCGAGGCAGCGCTATCACAATTTCAATAGACCAATCGCTATGACATCAGCGCTCATCAACATTTGCATGCGCTGAAGCGTTGATAAAACAGCGCGCAATTGGGCAGTCCCGAATTCAAAGCGGTCCTGAACGAAAAGGATCCGCCGGCCGGTTCCCTTGTAGTTGAAGCGCCGCGATCGTTGCGGGGCCGATCGTATCGGATCGCCTCTATGAGCTGAACCCATCCGGATTTTCGAATCGCCCGAGGGGCGCTCATTATATCGCGTCTCGCGCAGGTGATTGCAGAACGAAAAGTGGAAGGAGGCCTCCGCCGCGTGCTGCAAACCCAAGCGTTGCGTCTCCAGTGGCTTGCAGCACGCCGTTACGATGCACTGGGCGGTGCCGGCATCTGTCGGACGTGGCGGTGACGAAGACTGTCACGTTGCGCTTAATTGCAAGGAGAGCATGCAAGGTTGTGGGGAGTATGTAAATTTTCGAAGGTTAAGGTCGCCTCTTTGGGAAAGGCGAGCCTATGCGAAGGCTGGTTTGGCGGGTGAAGCTTGTCGTGGACTTCGGGGACGAAGCGGCGGAAACCGAGGTCGAGGTGGCCCGGATCGAAAGAGACGAGTTCACGGTCCCGGAAACGCTTGGTCTGTCGCTTGGCGAAGGGAAACGCCTTACCGCTGCTATTCAAACGGAAATCGTCCGCGCGCAGGCGGCGACAATGGGCGAGCGCTTCCGGTGCTGCGCATTGCGGATCGACCTTGTCGAGCAAAGGATACAGATCGGTCACCTTTCGATCCCTCTTCGGCGACGTGCCGCTTCGAGTTCGTCGGTTCGCGAACTGCCAATGCTGCCGTGAAGTCGCGGGTGAACCGAGAAGTTTTTCGGCGTTGACGCTTGAACGCGGCATAGCGCCCGAACTCGCCTACGTCACCGCCAAATTCGCCGCGCTCGCGCCGTTTGCTAAGGTGGCTGATCTGCTGGCCGAGTTGCTGCCCGTCGGGGGCGCCGTCAATGCCGGCACGGTGCGCAATCGAACCCGCCGTGTCGGCGAGCATATCGCGCGACTGCGTCCCGAGGGAGCGGCGGATCCCGATATCGACGCAGTGACTCCCGCAGTCGTGATCGACCTTGATGGAGGCTATCTGCGCAGCCGACATTGTCGCCCAGAACGGAATTTCGAAGTGCTGGCGGGCAAGGTGCTCAATGTCGATGGATCGCAGCATCGCTTCGCCTTTGCTCGCAACGGCAACTCTGCGAGCAAATTTGCCGATGCGGTTGTGAGCGCGGGCGTCCGTCTCGGCACGTCAGCGACGGTGCTTTGCGACGGCGACCCTGGACTGTGGAAGTTGCAGCGTCAGGTCATGCCAGAGGCGACTCTCGTCCTCGACTGGTTCCATATCGCCATGCGTTTTGAACACGCCCTGCAGGCGGCGCGCGGCCTTGGCGCCGGCACTTTCAGCGACTACCTCCAAGGCCATCCAATCCGCGAACTCGAGAGCGCCAAGTGGAGAATCTGGCACGGCCGCTCGAGCGCATGTCTTGGGCGCTTGGCGCGACTGATGCATTGGTTCGACGCCGCTCATGTCAGAGACGTCAAAGGCGCCGCCGCGGTCCAGCGACATATCAACAATCTGATTGAATATCTCTACGCCAATGAACTTGCGCTCGTGAACTACGGACGGCGACGCCGTGATCGGCTGCCACTTTCAACCGCATTTGTCGAAAGCGCAGTCAATGAAATCTTGTCAAAACGCATGATCAAGAAGCAGCAGATGCGATGGAACAGGTGGACCGTGCAGCCCTTTCTGGACGTGCGTGTCGCCGTTCTCAACAAGACGCTCGCCGGCTCGTTCAGGCGGCTCTATCCAGACTTCCAACCAGACAATGAAAATCACCCAAAGCAGCTCGCAGCGGGACAAACCCCACGACTCTGCATGCTCCCAAAGGCCGCCGGCCTTGCCGGCGGCCCAGCTCAAGGGAAAAGAGCCCAAGGTGGACTATGCAAGCGTCAGCATCCACACTTGGTTTCACACGCCTTTTTGGTCGCCTTTGGCCCCTCGAGCTGGCCAGCGGCGCCATACGCTTGGCTGGCCTTGATGTATTCGTCCTCGCAGGCCCTCATGCAAAGGGCCTGCTTGTCATCGTCATTGACATTGCAGCTGACAGATTGGAGGAGGCGGTTTGCGTGGATTCCACCTTTGCCAGACGACAGCATGCCTTCAAAGGCAAAGCTCGGTCCGGTCGCTCCGGCGATGATCAAGCCAGCTGTCAAAAGAACGCGTAGTTTCATGTTCTCGTTTCCTCTCCCGCCCCAAGATCGGCGCACCTCGTTGTCTGGGCACCCAGGATTGGGTGTCGGGATCCAACGAAATAATTTTGCCCGACATCCACCAGATACCTGCCTTGCTAAACCACATATGCCCAACGTCGACGACTATTGGAAAGGTGACTCTTCGACGCACAAATCTGCTGATTTGCCGGAGCCGCCGAACTCTGAATCTGATGGGTGGATTACGGCACGGTCAAAATGACCAAAACTCCATGCATAGTGACAATGGTCCCAGGGTCGTCGCATCATGAAACGGCTCGCCAGCCTTTTATTTCGGACGCGGGCAAGCCCGTGTTGCTGCTTCAAACATCCGATCTCACCCGGGCGTAGGAGCCCGGCGCGTCCTCGATCACGGTCAGCCTGCCAGCCCCGGGCTCGCGCGCGGGCGTCCGGTCGGAGGCGAAGCCGGTCACCCATTCGTCCCAGACCGGCCACCACGAGCCCTGTCGCGCAGCGGCGCCAGAGAACCATTGGTCGGGCGTCGCCGGCAGGTCATCATTGGTCCAATGCCCATATTTGCCGCCCGGCGCGTTGATCACCCCAGCCATGTGGCCAGAGGCCGCTAGAACGAATTTGACCGGCCCCTTGTAAAGGCGAGTCGCTGCATAGGTCGACTTCCACGGGGCGATGTGATCCTCCCGCGTCGACAGGATGAAGGTCGGCGTCGTGATTTGCGTCAGGTCGAGCGGCATGCCGTATAGGCGGATGCCGCCGGGCTTCGCCAGCAGATTCATCTGATACATATTGCGCAAGCAGAAAGAATGCATGGCTGCCGGCATGCGCGTCGAGTCGGCGTTCCAGTAAAGGAGGTCGAACGGCAAATGCTCCTTGCCGAGGAGATAATTTCTCACCACAAAGGACCAGATCAGATCGTTCGAGCGCAGCATGTTGAACGACATCGCCATGTCCTGCGCCTCAAGATAGCCCCGCTCCTTCATGCGCTCATCGAGCGAAGCGAGCTGCTCATTGTCGATGAACACTGCCATGTCGCCGGCATCCGCGAAGTCGACGAGCGTGACGAAATAGGAGGCGCTAGCGATCCGCTCGTCGCCGCGCGCGGTCATATAGGCGAGGGTCGAGGCGAGCAACGTGCCGCCCAGGCAATAACCAACGGCGTTGGCTGAACGTTCGGCCGTCGCCATCTCGATCGCGTCGAGGGCTGCGAGCGGACCCTCCTGCATATAATCCTCGAAGCTCTTCTCGGCGAGCTTCTCGTCGGGATTGACCCAGGAGACGACAAAGACGGTGTGGCCCTGGTCAACGGCCCATTTGATAAAGGAGTTCTTCGGCTGCAGGTCGAGCACATAGAATTTGTTGATCCACGGCGGGACAATCAGCAACGGTCGGCGACGCACGTCGGGGGTCGTCGGCGTATATTGGATGAGCTGCATCAGTTCATTCTGGAAGACGACCTTGCCCGGCGTCGCAGCTATGTTTTCACCGAGGCGAAACGCCGCCATGTCGGTCATAGTGATCGACAGCCGACCCTTGCCGCGCTGCAAATCCTCGAGCAGGTTCTCGAGTCCGCGCAGAAGGTTCTGTCCGCCAGTCTTGAGCGTCGTAGTGAGGACCTCGGGATTGGTGGCGAAGAAATTGGACGGGGAGAGTGCGTCAACGAACTGGCGCGAATAGAAGTCGACTTTGCGCGCAGTCGCCGGGTCGAGCCCCTCGACGCCGCGCACCGCCGCGAGCACAGCCTTGGCCCAAATGAGATAGCTCTCTTTGATGAAATTGAAGACCGCATTCTCAGTCCAGTCGGGATGTTTGAAACGCTTGTCTTCCGGCGGTTCATCGGTCCCGGTGCCATGCCCCATCAAGCGCTCCGCCGTCGTCTGCCAGACGCGCAGGCTATCGTTGAATAGATCGATTTGCGTGCGGGTGACCGGCGCTGGATCGGTCATCATCTTCGTTGTCAGTTCGAAGAAGGCGCCGCCGAGCGTCGTCACATCGCCCATGCCGAGCCGCGCGATATCCGGCCCATCGAGCAGGAAGTTCTGGACGAGCCGCTGGCTTTGTTCAGCGATCTTGCCGAGTTGCGTCGCGAGAGCTGCTGCATCCCATGTTGGCTGCGTCGAATTCTGAGCCATATGCTTACCAGTGGTCTATTTTCCGTCCATCCAATCCTTTTCGTCTCATCTGGTCAAATGCTGAGCGCGAGCGGACTTTCCAAAGGTCGATTACGGGTTATGGGCCGCGCTGCAGCTTGATCCGCTTAACTCGATGAAAGGAGGTCAAGGAGACGGGAATTGACGGGCTGTCGGGAGTAGGCGTCATGGATGGCGGGGTGTCTCCCAGGGCGCCAGTGGTCGGAGTAGGGTGGAGACGTCGAGGGGATGAAGCGGGGCGGCGTCCTATCTGGCCGCTGCCAAGGGAGCTCGTAGCTATATGGAAGATCCAGGAAAAGGGTTGACGATCTCGGCCCAGCCGTGCGGTTGTTCAACGAACTGATAACGGCTGGCATCCCGAGAGCCCGGCTGGTCTTCGCCTTGAACCACGTATTGACCGACGCCGAGGAACAGGCCGCGCGCGAGTATTTGCGCGAGGCTGGCTACGAGGTCTTGTCGGGTTTCCTGCCGTCGAAGACCTCCTACCGCGACGCCCAGAACCACGGTCGCAGCGTGACGGAGACGCGGATCGACGCGCTGAACGCCAAAGCCCACCGGCTGATCCAGTAGCTCATCAACAAGGTCGACGCTATGGCCGATCACCCTGCGTCGCCCCCGGATTAGGGGCGGGGGATAACGTCAAGTTAAATGGATTGGACGATATGATAGCGGTGTCGGATCATGAGACATGCACGTGATGGCGTGAGACCAATGCCAGCACGGGCAAACGGCCGCAAAAGCTGGAGTCGTAACTCCCACAAATAAAATCGCCGCGGCTATTGCAGGAATGCTGATCCATTTCCGCGCCATGTGCTCATCTCCGCTCAGGTGTCCCAGTATTGTGTGCGTGCGCACGATCGGCCTAGCCAGGGCGCGGTTCA
Organism: Methylocystaceae bacterium; assembly: GCA_009773555.1. Lineage (GTDB taxonomy): Bacteria > Pseudomonadota > Alphaproteobacteria > Rhizobiales > Beijerinckiaceae > Methylocystis. The sequence continues at coordinate 6,333 of WSXZ01000072.1, forward strand.
AGATCGGGCTCGCCAATCTCGCCTACAACATGCGCCGCTTCGTATGGCTGACCGTCCGAGGCGCGCCCGCGTAAAGGACATGGGCGATCGGGTTGGACGTCGCTCACCAAGCGAGGGGGCCTTCGAAGCTAAAACGCCGACCTTCCATAGACGCGAACACGTCAGGCCGCCTCACGCGAACCATCTGCCACCGCGCCTTTCCGCCGAAGCCCCCGCAACGCGCCTTCTCTGCTTGCCCGCTATCTTGACGCCTGCGGCGCCCAAGGCATGGCGCCGGCGGGCGTTGACGCCACGCAAGAAGCGCGGCTCATGCGCGCGCTCTTGAAGGAGCCGGATGTCGCCGCATTACGCGAGGCGCGCGTCGCTCTGGCGATCGACGACGGCGTCCGGCGTGAAGCGGCGAAGGCGGCGCGATTCATCGTCGACGCCGCCGCGGTCGAGCGGGCGCGCGCGCATTTCACGGAAGCTGGCGCGATGGACGCCGCCGACATGCTCGACGCCTATCTTGACGTGCGGCGCGCCGGCGGCTGGGCGCCGCCGCATGAAGCGCCGCCGCATGAAGCGCCGACTCTCGCCGCGCTCGTCGCGCGCGCTGGAGTCGAACTGGACGTCGCGCGGCTCGAAGCCGAAAGCCTCGCGCAGGCGCCGCCGACTCAGGAGCGGTCAAAAGGATTATTCGCCGCGATGCGCGGGTTATTTGGACGCTGATTGGCCGCGCGGCTTGCGACCGTTCGCCCGAACAAGCGCTGGAGACCGCTGTCTCCGTTCTCTCGTCAGAGCCGCCGAATCAATTTGCCTCCCCGCTCGTTGCAAAGCGGCGAAAGCGACAACAGGTCGCTTCTCAAGAATGTGACACTGAACTGGAATATTCTGTCTCGGAACACGTGGCGCAAGCAACGCTGAAAACTTCGGTGCCCCATGCCCTTTTCGAAATTGAGCCGCGAGCAAAAGCGGACGATTCTGAGTGAGCTCCGGCAGTCACTGTTTCAGCACGAACTTTGGTACGAGAATTTCAACAGAACGATCATTTGCGATCAGGTTCCCGACGAGCGGGACCTCCAGGAAGATGCGAACCACAGGTGGCCGCTCGGACAATGGCTGCATGGCGCCGGCGCCAGTCGCCTGGGTTCGCACCAAAGTTTTTCCCAGATTTTGCTTGCGCATGAGCTTATGCACCGGCACGCGGCAATCATGTTGCGAACCGCGTCGGAGCACCGGTCCATTCCTCTCGACGACTATGAATTATTCCTGTCGGCCCTCAAGCAGGTCCGCGCCCAATTAGTGACGATCAAGCACGAACTCGAGGATGCACTTCGTAATCGGGATCCGTTGACAGGCGCGGGCAACCATATCGCAATGTTGACAGCGTTGCGCGAGCGGCAGGCCCTCGCGCCAAGACCCACATGCCTCGCGATGATGGATCTGGATCACTTCAGGGAGGTGAACGACACATACGGCCACACGCTCGGCGATGAATTTCTCGTGCAATACGCGGAATTCGTGATGTCCCACTTGCGGCCCCATGATGAGTTTTTTCGCTTTGGAGGCGAGAAGTTTCTCTACTGCGCCGCGGATGCGGACCTGGAACAGGGACGCGCAATCGCAGAGCAGCTACGAAAAGGCTTATCGGACAGGGAATTCTTCGTCGAAGGCTATTTGCCGCTCACGGTAACGGCTTCCTTCGGGCTTACTCTCCTCGACCCATCCGTTCCCGTCGAGCAATCGATCGAGCGCGCCGACCAGGCGTTGCACGACGCCAAAGCCGCAGGTCGCGATCGGATCGCGAATTGGCAGGCGCCAAACTAAGGCCAATCCAAAATGGGACGAACGCGCGCGCCCGCCGAGGCGGCTTGCCACTCGCACAGCGGCAATCGACCCCGCCCGGAGGGCGACTCCTGCTCAATCTATTCAAAACGTGGTCGTCAGGCGACGCTTGCCGGAACGTTCGCGTGTTCTAGATGAAGCTTACCTGCAATACAGGAACTTCGTTCAACCCAATGTTATCATTAATGTTTGGTAACACAGGAGCTGGAGTTCGACGAACCTGGTCCTACGGTCAGGCATTTTTGGGCATGTCATCTACAAGCGCCTGGAGTTGGTCGTGCCACTTTTTCATTTTTTCTAACCATGCCTTATTTTCTTCGCTCGGCTTTGCCTCGGCAAGCGCGTGATGTACTAATTCGAGTTCCTCCAATAGCGCTTCTTTTCTGTCACTGAAGGTTGCGACGAGCCTTGCTCGGCTATGCATGTACGCCTCCATGGATAGGAATTTTAGATTCGACGCGGCGACGCTATCGAGCGCCAGCAAGCACAATCACGAGAAAATTATGGACCGTTTGCGCTCGGACCCGGGAGGCGATTCATTGCGTATAAATTATAGAGCTCCCGGTTAACGGAAGCTAGAGCGTTGGGTAAATCGGAAGACGCTTTTCTGTGATGGAGAACGCAACGACATTCCCGCAACGGCCTTCGGCCGCAGCGACAGCTTGCCTGATTTCATCCGCTGCATTCAGAAAGCACAAAAGGAAATGTCCGCTAGCTGGACCTTCGATATCCGCGCCATAGGGCACATGGTGCCCAACAACTGCCCGATAAGCGTTGGCGAACATCGACGCACAGCGGGGCGCTCATGAATGTCGACCCCAATGAAAAGATTGCTAGCGTGACAATGCGCGAATTCGGCGCGTATTTCGTTTGGTGATCAGGCGAGAGGCTTTTAGACGAACTGCTAAAGCGAGACTTAATCCAGCAAGCTAAAGGTATGGAGACGGAAAGTTACTACACTTTGACATTAAAAGGATGCGCTGTTGCGAATGCAAATTTCGGTAAACGTTCGGCCGAGAAGTGGGAGCAAAGCTGATAGAGTCCGTGAGGAATCGTGCCGAGGAATTGAACGCGGACGAGTGGATGCCGCTGTTGGTCGAAGAAATCCGTATCTTCGGTAGCTGGGTTACCGGGTCTCATGACCTCGGTGACATCGATTTAGCGGTAGATTTCCAGCGCCGATACGGCATTGAATACCACATTGAACTGACTGAAATCTTGGTTGAACGGGATGGCTACGAAGGATCGTTTTTTGACCGCCTGTGCTACGATGCTGTCGCCGCGCGAAGAAAGCTCAAGGGCCGGGACTGGCGGATTTCTGTCCACGACCGCGGAGGAACTCATCGGTCTCGGTGTCGAAAGCCAGCAAATATTCAAGGCCGGCGCAATTTCTCGCGGAAACCTGCAGCAATGACGGACATTCAGCATAATTAGCATCGCCCCGTGGAAACCCGCCATCAACTTGGTCCCTCCAACTATCGCTGACCTTCGCGCTGAGGGCGCCGCCGCAAAGAAGAGCGCCCGGCCTGTCCCGTTCTCATCGGCCGCCCTACATCCCACTGGTTTGTTGTGAGCAGCGGATCGAACGGGAAGATTGTCTCATGTCCGGCACGATCATAAATCTCATCATCCAAATTGTGGCAGGAGCCATTGGCGGAAACGCTGCTGGCGGATTCCTAAAGAACTTAGACCTCAGCACTCTCGCTAAGACAATCACTGGCGCCGCCGGCGGCGGCATTGGCGGAACGATCCTCCAGGGCTTGATCCCTGCGCTCAGCAGCGCGGCCAGCAGCGGGGGACTCGATATTGGCGTGATGCTGGGCAATTTGGCTGGCGGCGGCATTACCGGCGCGGTCGTCACCACAGCCTATGGTCTCATAAAGAATGTGCTCATGAAGAAAACGGGCTGATCACAGCCACGGCGAAGGCCGACTTCGATTCGAGAACGCAGAGCTGTCGGAGGACCCATGGAACCAAACAAGATCACACTTGAACAGCGCCGCGAATTTAGCGAGGTCGTCGGCCTGTTCGACTCGATGGACAACCTGCA
>WSXZ01000073.1 GCA_009773555.1 Methylocystaceae bacterium
GGCCGAGCGGCGCGCCATTGACGAAGGACAGCAGCCGCAGCGACAGCCGCTCGCCGTCCCAAGCGTCGCCAAGCTCGTCAGGCGTCACGGCGACTGGAGAAAAAGCGGACGCTGGCTTTGACTGGAAAAAGCCAAAGCCTTTCGAAAGCTCCGGAGGGACCAGCCCGCGCAAGGTCACGTCATTGACCAGCATGACGAGCCTGATGTGATCGCGCGCCTCCTGTGGCGTCACGCCCATCGGCACGTCGTCCGTGACGATGGCGACTTCGGCTTCTAAATCGAGATCGTATTTTTCGTCGAGCAGGGGAATGGCGTCACGCGGGCCAAGGAAGACGTCGGAGCCGCCCTGATACATCAGCGGATCGCTCCAAAAACTCTCCGGCATCTCGGCGCCGCGCGACTTGCGAACGAGCTCGACATGATTGACGTAGGCCGAGCCATCCGCCCATTGATAGGCCCGCGGTAGCGGCGAGGCGCAATCCTGCTCACGAAAGGGAAAGCTCTCGCGAAGTCCGCATTCGAGGCGCGCCGCCAACGCCCGCAGCTCCGGCGCCACGGCGTCCCAATCTTCGATCGCCGACTGCAGAGTGGGCGCGACGAAGCCCGCCGCGACAGCCCGCGTGAGATCGCGCGAGACGAGGATGAGAGCGCCGTCCCGTCGGCTCTTCAGGGAGGCGAGCTTCACGGTCCATTGCCGGTAAAGTTGCGGCGCAAATCCGACCAGCACTCCGCGTAGTCTTGATGAAGGGTGTCAAGCGACATGGCGAAAGAGGTTGGATAGAGCGGCAGTCGAGACTCGAACATAAAGGCGAGAGCGTCGTCAATCTTCACTGGGCCAAGATCGGCCTCAGAGGCCTGCTCGAAAGCTTCGGCGTCCGGGCCATGCGGCAGCATCGCATTGTGCAGCGACATGCCGCCGGGCTCGAAGCCGGACGGCTTTGCGTCGTAGCGTCCGTAAATCAAGCCCATGAACTCGCTCATAATGTTCAAATGATACCAGGGAGGCCGGAACGTATGTTCCGCGACTTGCCAACGCGGCGGGAAAATCGCGAAATCGACGTTGCCTACGCCGCTTTCGTCTGAGGGAGAGGTCAGCACCGTAAATATCGATGGATCGGGATGATCGAACAACACGGCGCCGACCGGACAGAATTTTCGCAGATCATATTTGTATGGCGCGTAATTCCCATGCCAGGCGACCACGTCGAGCGGCGAATGATCGAGGTCACAGCGATAGAAGCGGCCGCCCCATTTGATGCTCAGACGGCAGGGCGTTTCCTTATCTTCGAACGCGGCGGTCGGCGAAAAGAAGTCGCGCGGATTGGCGAGTCCGTTCGCGCCGATCACGCCGCGATAGGGCAATGTAAATGGCGCGCCGTAGTTTTCACAGACATAACCGCGAGAGGGGCCGGTCGACAGCTCAACCCGAAATTTCACGCCGCGCGGAATGACGCATATCTCACCGGGGGCGCCCTCGATGAGGCCGAACTCGGTGAAGATGCGTAGGTCGCCGAACTGCGGGACGATCAGCAACTCGCCGTCGGCGTTGTAGAAGTAGTCGTCGAACATCGACTGGCCGGCGAGATAGAGATGCGCCGCCATGCCGACTCTCAGGCTGCAATCGCCCGCCGTCACGATGGTGCGCATTCCTTCGATGAAGGAGCCTGCATCGTCTGGGACGTCGCTCGCGCCCCAGCGCAGCTGCCCGAGCGGCGCGTCAGCCTCGCGGCAAGGCGCGGTTTTCCAGTGGCTCTGCGCGATGTCCTTGGGGTTGCGAACGTGAAGGACGGAGGGTTGTATCCGGTAGAGCCAGGAGCGTTTGTTGAGATGGCTCGGCGCGGTGAATGCGGAGCCGGACAATTGTTCGGCGTAAAGACCATAAGGGCACCGCTGCGGCGAGTTCTGCCCCATCGGCAACGCGCCGGGCAGAGCTTCGCTCTCGAACTCATTGCCGAAGCCATGCAAATAGCGCGTGGGCGACATGCCTAACCTGCCGCCCGGTTCAAAACGCCGCGGCGAATCTGATCCTCTTCGATCGATTCAAATAGCGCCCGGAAATTTCCCTCGCCGAAGCCTTCATCGCCCTTGCGCTGAATGAATTCGAAGAAGATGGGTCCAATGACTGTCTTGGAGAAAATCTGCAGCAGCAGACGGTGGGCGCCCGTCGTGAGGCCGTCGACGAGAATGCCGAGATCCTTTAGACGCTGCGACGGCTCTCCGTGGCCAGGAAGCCGATGCTCAAGCGCGTCATAATAGGCGTCCGGCGGCGCCGGCATGAAATCGAGCCCGTTGTTGCGCATCGCGATAACGGTCTCATAAATATCCCGGCACGCGCAGGCGATGTGCTGAATCCCTTCACCCCTGTATGCGTCCAAGAATTCCTCGATCTGGCTTTTTTCGTCGGCGCTTTCATTGATCGGGATGCGAATCTTGCCGCAGGGACTCGTCATGGCGCGAGAGCGCAACCCTGTCATCTTGCCTTCGATGTCGAAGTAACGAATTTCACGAAAATTGAAGATGCGCTCATACCATGCCGCGAGCGCGTCCATGCGTCCACGCCGGACATTGTGAGTCAGATGGTCGATAGTGGTCAGCCCCACGCCTGAGGGGCTAGGATCGCGCTCTCCTATCCACCGGAAGTCGATGTCCCAGATCGAACCCTGATCGCCGTATCGGTCGACAAGATAGATGAGCGAACCTCCGACGCCTTCGATGGCGGGAATGTTCAGCTCCATCGGACCAACCCCGAACGCGACAGGCTTGGCGCCAAGAGAAACAGCGCGGCGCATCGCTTTTGCGGCGTCGATGACGCGGAAGCCGATGCAGCACACCGAAGGACCGTGCGCTTTCTGGAATTCGGCGGCGAAGCTGTGAGGCTCCGCGTTCAGCACATAATTCACTTCCCCCTGCCGATAGAGCGTCACGTCCTTGGAGCGATGAACAGCGAGGCCAATTGCGCGGGATCTGGATGTGCGAATTCGACAAATTCGAATCCGTCTGTTCCCATCGGGTTTTCGGCGGGCGTTGCCGCGCCGCCAAGCGTCGAGTCCATGAGCAGGCCTATATAAGCTTTGGCTGACCTGCTACTTAGATATTGCGTTCCCGATCAGGTTAAAGGCCCATGATCCTTTACGACTATTATCGCTCGTCGGCCGCCTATCGCGTGCGGATCGCCATTGCTCTTAAAAATCTGTTTGTCGAACGGCGGCCCGTTCATCTCCTGCGCGGGGAACAGCGTGATCCCGGCTATCGCGCGAAAAGCCCGCTGGGCATCGTGCCGACCCTGCAACTTGATGACGGTCGACTCATTACCCAGTCGCTGGCGATCATCGACTATCTTGACGCCGTGAAGCCTGAGCCGCCGCTCTTGCCAAAAGACCCCGTCCTGGCGGCGCAGGCGCGGGCTGCGGCGTTGACGATCGCCTGCGAGATTCATCCGCTCGCCAATTTGCGGGTGATAGAGGCGCTGCAAGGGGAATTCGGCGCGAGCGACGATCAGATCGCCGTTTGGCGCAGGCGCTGGATTTCCGAAGGGCTGAGCGCAGTCGAGGCGCTGATCGCGCCGGCTCCCTTCGCCTTCGGGTCGGACCCTTCACTTGCCGACATATGTCTCATTCCGCAGGTCTATAACGCGCGACGCTTCGACGTGCCTCTCGACGCATGTCCACGCATCCTTGCCGTCGAGGCGGCTTGCGCTGCGCACCCCGCCTTTATCGAAGCGCGTCCAGAGGCGCAGCCGGACGCCGAATAGATTTAGGACGCGAGCGTCAGATCGGCGATGACGGCGCCCAGGAAACGGCCTGCTTCGCCGCCGGTGACGACGCGGTGATCGAAGGTCAGGCTCAGCGGCAAAATCCGATGCACGGCGGGCGCGCCATCGACAGCGACCACCTCGTCTCTGATCCGGCCGGCGCCGAGGATCGCGACCGTCGGCGGCAATACGATCGGCGCGGCGTAGCGCCCGGCGATCATGCCGAAATTCGACAGCGTGATGGTCGCGCCGCGCAGCTCCTCGGGCGGGATTCGCCGCGCCGCCGCGTCCTGCCGCAGGCGGTCGAGGCCCTTGCGCAAGTCCTGTGCGTCGCGATTGCCGACGTCCCGCAAGACAGGCACGAACAGGCCCTCTTCCGACAGATCCACGGCGACGCCGAGGTCGATTTTTTTCATCACGCGGCGCGCAAAGGCGTGAGGCTCGAACCAGGCGTTGAGCGCAGGCTCCGCCTTGCAGGCCTGGGCAAGAGCGCGGATCAGGCGGATGGTCGTGTCGGTCCCCGCCGCCCACGCGTGGATATCCGCGTCGTCGACGATTGTGGCCGCCGCCACTTCCGCCTGCGCCTGCGCCATATTGTGGGCCATGGCGCGGCGCACGCCCCGCAGCGGCTCGGCGGCTTCCGTCTCGCTGAGAATGCGCGCGACGCGCTCGATATCCTGCGTCGTGATCAACCCGTCCGCGCCGGAGGGCGTCACCATGGCGAGATCGACGTTCAGCTTGCGCGCGAGGGCCCTTACGGCAGGCGTCGCCCGCACCGCGCCGCCGACGTGGCCGACTGAGATCGGCTGATCGCGGACGACCCCGGTCCCCTGCTGAACGGCGCCAACCACTGACCCCGTGTCCTCGCCGGCGCCCTCGAAACCCACCAGCGGCGCGCCGATGCGGATCACGTCGCCCGCGGAGGCGAACAGGCGCTCGATGCGGCCTCCCCGAGGCGATGGGATTTCGACGACCGCCTTGGCGGTTTCAACCGCCACGAGCGGCTGATCGACTGCAACGTCCTCGCCGGCGGCGACGCGCCATTCGACGAGTTCGGCCTCCTGCAACCCCTCTCCGAGATCGGGAAGACGAAAGATGTTCATGACGCCTCCATCACTTGCCGAACGCCATCGACGATCCGGTCCACGCTCGGGATATATTGCTTCTCCAACTTCGCCAGCGGCACGATCACGTCATAGCCGGTGACCCGCTTGATCGGGGCGAGCAGCGAGTATAGCGCGCGCTCAGCGATTTCCGCGGCGACCTCGGCGCCAAAGCCCGCCGTGCGCGGCGCCTCGTGAACGATAACGCAGCGTCCGGTCTTTTCGACGGAGCGCAGGATCGTTTCCACGTCGAGAGGCTTCAAAGTGGCGACGTCGATCACTTCGATCATCACGCCCTCTTCTTCGAGCTTTTCGGCGGCGGCGAGCGTTTCGGGCACCATCGCGCCCCACGTGACCACCGTCGCGTCGGCGCCTTCGCGCAGGATGAAGCAGGCGTCGAGCGGCAGCTCCACGCCGTCGTCCTCGACCTCTTGGCGGAAGAGACGATAGAGGCGCGTGGGCTCGAGGAAGATCACCGGATCAGGATCGCGCACAGACGCCAGAAGCAGCCCGTAGGCGCGAGCGGGGGATGAGGGTGCGACGACGCGAAGCCCCGGCATGTGCGCGAACATCGCCTCCGGACTTTCGGAATGATGCTCGGGCGCGTGAATGCCGGCGCCGCAAGGCGAGCGCAGCACCATTGGACAGGTCAGCCGTCCGCGCGTGCGATTGCGCATGCGAGACGCGTGATTGATGATTTGGTCGATCGCCGGATAGATGAAACCGGAAAACTGGATTTCGGCGACGGGCTTCAGCCCCATCGCCGCCATGCCGACCGCAACGCCGGCGATGCCCCCTTCCGCCAAGGGCGTGTCGATGACCCGCTCGCGCCCGAAGCGCGCCTGCAGGCCGTTGGTGGCGCGGAACACGCCGCCATTGACGCCGATGTCTTCGCCAAGCATGAGGACGTCTTTGTCTTCGCTCATTGCGCGCGCGAGCGCGAGATTGACCGCTTCGACAAGAGTGATTTCAGCCATGACCGTTTCCGTCGCCATTTGCGCTGCGTTGGGCAAATCGGCGCGCTTCTTCGCGTTGCCACTGCAGGGTATCCGGGAGCTTTGCGTAGAGATGCTCGAACATGGCGTCGCAGTTCAGCGGCGAGGCGTGCAAATAGGCTGCAACCTCGCGATCGACCTCTTCCGCACACGCCTTGTGAAGCTCCGCCTCTTGCTCTTTCGACCAGGCGCCTTCGCTCACGAGGTAAGCGCGCAGCCGAGCAATCGGTTCGCGCGTCCACTGCGCGCGCACGACTTCGGGATCGCGATAGCGCGATGCGTCGTCGGCCGTGGTGTGATCGCCGAGCCGATAGGTGAGCGCTTCGATCAGCGTCGGTCCGCCGCCCGATCGCGCCTTATCGATCGCCCGGCGCACCACTTCATGCACCGCAATGACGTCATTGCCGTCGACCTGACGCCCCTCGACGCCGGCGGCGACGCCCTTTTGCGCGAGAGTCTCCGCCGCGCTCTCAAGTTCCCGCGGCGTCGATATCGCCCAGCCATTATTGTTGATGATGAACACGACAGGCGTTTTCCAGACTCCCGCCATGTTTAACGCTTCGTAAAAGGCGCCGTTGGAGGTGCCGCCGTCGCCAATGAACGTGACGACGACGCGATCCTCCTTCCGCATCATCAGCGCGTAAGCCGCGCCAACAGCCTGCGGGGCCTGCGTGGCGACGGGGACGCAGTTTGGAAAGTCGCCGCGCGAATTTTTGAAGTCGCTGCCGCGCTCGTCGCCGCCCCAGTAGAGCAGACATTCGGACATCGCCATGCCGCGATAGAATTGCGCGGCATGATCTCGATAGGACGGCACGAGCACGTCGCGTTCGTCCATCGCCGCGGCCGCCCCGACGCCGATCGCTTCCTGGCCGAGCGCCGATGCGAACGTGCCCAGCTGACCGGTGCGTTGAAGACTGATCGCCTTGTTGTCGAAGATTCTGGTTCGCGTCATCGCGCGATAGAATCGGACCAGTCGTTCGATGTCCTTCGCCGACGTGCTGGCCGCCTTGCTGATCTCGCCGTCGGGCGACAACAGCTGAACAAGATCCATGTGGAGATCGAAGCCCATCTCAATGTTTCCCATCGCCCCGCTCCTGATGAGCGAAGTAGCGCGGCGATACGCGAGGTCACGGCTCTGCGACATTTTTTTTGGCGATTTCCCGGCGCCGCAGCGCGGGAAAAAGGGCCCCAGCTGCGGGCTTGACCTTATGGCCGGTTGTCCAATTTACCGATCATGCCCGCCAAATCGGAAATCGATCCCTTCTCCTTTCGAGACGAATTTGGCCCCGCGAAGATCGTCCATATCTGGTCGCCCTCGGTCGAACTACGCGCCGTCGTCGTCATCGACAATGTCGCCGCAGGTCCCGCCATCGGCGGCACGCGCATGGCGCCGGACGTCAGCGTCACGGAGTGCTTCCGACTCGCCCGGGCGATGACCTTGAAGAACGCGGCGTGCGGGTTGCCGCATGGCGGCGCAAAATCCGTGATTTTCGGCGATCCCGATATGGCGCAGGCCGACAAAGAACGGCTCATTCGCGTGTTCGCCAAATCCATCGAGCAGCTCGTCGACTATATTCCCGGTCCCGACATGGGCACGGACGAGACGGCGATGGCCTGGGTGCATGATGAAATCGGCCGCTCGGTCGGTCTCCCGGCCGAGATCGGCGGCATTCCTCTCGATGAGATTGGAGCCACGGGTTTTGGCGTCATGATCGCCGCGTGCGCAGCCGCGCCCTTCGCCGATGTTTCGCTAGGCGGAGCGCGCATCGTCGTGCAGGGGTTTGGCGCCGTGGGCATACATGCTGCGCGGTTTCTGGCGAGCAAAGGCGCGCGAATGGTCGGCGTATCCGACAGCCGCGGCGGGGTGGCTGACGCGGATGGGCTCGATATCGAGGCGCTCGCCGCGTTGAAGCGCCAGGGCAAGAGCGTCGGCGATCTGGAGCGCGCGCGCGCCGTCGACCCTGAGTCGCTCATCGCCTTGCCTTGCGAGATCTTCATTCCGGCTGCGCGCCCCGACGTGCTGCGCGCGGACAATGTTGACATGCTCGACTGCAAATTGGTGGTGCAGGGCGCGAATATTCCCGCCACCGCCGAGGCGGAACGCATGATGTTCGCGCGAGGAATCGTCAGCGTCCCGGATTTCATCGCCAACGCCGGCGGCGTGATCTGCGCGAGCATTGAATACAGCGGCGGCGGCGAAGCGGCGGCCTTCGCGGCGATAGAGGAAAAAATCGGCCGGAACACGCGGCTCACGCTGGAGCGGTCGCGCGCCGAGAGCGTTTCTCCTATCAACGCCGCGATGGAGCTTTCGACCGACCGGCTGCGCAAGATCATGCAACTAAGGCGCTGGGGCTAGCCCGGCCGCTCGATCGCCATCGCGGTCGCTTCTCCGCCGCCGATGCAGAGCGCCGCCACGCCCCTTTTGAGGCCCTGAGCCTCCAGAGCGGCGAGAAGCGTGACGATGATTCGTGCGCCCGACGCGCCGATCGGATGGCCAAGCGCGCAGGCGCCGCCACGGACATTCACCTTGTCATGCGGCAAGTCCAGATCGCGCATCGCCGCCATGGCGACGACGGCGAATGCTTCATTGATCTCAAAGAGGTCGACATCGTTCGCCGCCCAGCCCACCCGGTCCAGGAGTTTGCGGATCGCTTCGATCGGCATGACGGAAAAGCGGCTCGGCGCGCCCGCGACGGTGACGTAATCGCGAATGATGGCAAGCGGCGTCGCGCCGGCGCGCTCGGCCTCGTCGACGCGCATCAGGGCGAGCGCCGCCGCGCCGTCCGATATCGCACTGGCGTTGGCGGCGGTGATCGTGCCGTCCTCCCTGAAGGCGGGTTTCAGGCGGGCGATATCCTGCGCCTTGGCCTTGCCGGGCAGCTCATCGCTGGCGATGACTCGCGCATTGGCGCCTTTGCCAAGCGTCAGTGGCGCGATCTCCTGCGCGAAAGAGTCGTCGCTCGCGGCGCGTTGCGCGCGCGCCAGCGACGTTGCCGCATAGTGGTCCTGCATCTCGCGGGTAAATTGATACTCCGTCGCGCAATCCTCCGCGAAGGAGCCCATCAGCCGACCTTTTTCGTAGGCGTCCTCGAGGCCGTCCAGAAACATGTGATCGAGGACCTTGCGGTGTCCCATTCGATAACCGGTGCGCGCGCGATCGAGCAGATAAGGCGCGTTGCTCATGCTCTCCATGCCGCCGGCGACCGCGATCCGCGCGCCGCCAACAGCGAGCTGGTCGCTCGCGAGCATCACCGCCTTCATTCCAGATCCGCACATCTTGTTGATGGTGACGGCGCCCGTCGTCTCCGGCAGCCCAGCGCCAAGCGCCGCCTGCCGCGCCGGCGCCTGGCCGAGGCCCGCGGACAGGACGCAGCCCATAACGACTTCATCGATGTCGTTCGGCTCCAGGCCGGCGCGGGTCACCGCCGTCTCGATGGCGTGCGCGCCGAGCTGCGGCGCGGAGACGTCCTTCAACTCTCCCAGAAACGCGCCGATCGGGGTGCGCGCGGCGCCGACGATGGCGATTGGTGCGGCAACGCTCAAGACAATCTCCCCGTCGGCTGACTGTTAGCTCTCCCAACGAGAATATGGCGAGGAATCCCAGCTTTTAAACGTCGGGCGCGGCGTATCGTCCCCAGCGAGAATGTCTTCGACGGTTTCGTCGCTGACCGCGTCGAGCCGGTCCGGGGACCATTTCGGGCGCCGGTCCTTGTCGATGATCGCAGCGCGGATGCCTTCATAAAGATCGTGAGTCGCCAGCATGCGGCACGCCGCCTTGAATTCATTCGTCAGACACGTCTCGACGTCAGGCGCTCCCGCGGCGCGCAACAACAATGTGCGCGTCACTTTCAGCGCCGTTGGGGACTTCGCCCTGATGTCCTCCGCCGCGCGCAAGGAGAATTCAGACCCCTCTCGCTCGAAGGCGGCGACCACGTCTGCGACGCTCTCATGCGCCGTCGCTGCAGCAAGCAACGGCCTGTGCAGCGAGAGCCGGCCGCTCCCTGGGTGGCGGGTGAGGCGCCGCAACGCAACATCGACATCTTCGGCGGCTCCTATCGTCGCCAGCCTGCCGATCAGCGGCTCAATGTCCGCCGCATGAATTAGAACATCCGCAAGACCGGCCTCTATCGCGTCCGCCGCCGCCACCGACGTCGCCGAAAGCGCGAGATAGGCGCCGATTTCGCGCGCTCTCGAAAGAAGCCAGCTCGCGCCAACGTCAGGAAAGAATCCAATGCCAACCTCCGGCATCGCGACGCGGCTTCGCTCCGTGACCACTCGCCGGTTGCCATGCGCAGATATGCCGACGCCGCCGCCCATCACGATGCCGTCCATGATCACGACATAGGGTTTGGGAAAGTTCCTCGCGCCAGAAGTCGGCGAAAAGCCGTTTTTGCGAGGGCTCCAGCTCGTAGAGAATCCTCACATCGCCGCCAGCGCACAGACCGCGATCGCCGGCCCCTGTGACGAGGACGGCGCTGACGCTTGGGTCGCTCCCGAAGTCGTCAAGCGCGCGCCGGAACTCGCGCACCATCGGCAGCGTCAGCGTGTTGAGCGCCTGTGGTCGGTTGAGGAGGATGCGTCCGAGACGGCCCTCTCGCGAAGCGATGAGATCCATATGCTTACTTCAGTAGCGAGCGCGCGATGATGACGCGCATGATTTCATTCGTTCCTTCGAGAATTTGATGGACGCGAAGGTCGCGAACAATCTTCTCGACGCCACGCCTCATTGGCGACTGTGAAGCCGGCGTCGGTCACGACGCGCTTGGCCATGGCGCATAGCGTCGTGGCGTCTGGCGCCTTGACGTCAAGCGCCGCCGCCGCGCGCCAAAGGAATGTGCGCGAGACTTCAAGCTGCGTGGCCATATCCGCAAGCCGAAACTGCAGCGCCTGAAATTCGTCGAGCGCCCGACCGAACGCCTTGCGACTCGCCATGTAGCGCAGACTATGGTCGAAGGCCGATTGCGCGCCGCCAAGCGAACAGGCGGCGATGTTCAGCCGCCCGCCGTCGAGCGCCGCCATGGCGATCTTGAATCCGTCGCCCTCGCGTCCGATGAGATTTTCGGCCGGCACGCGGCAGTCGTCGAAGATGACGGCCCGCGTCGGCTGGGCGTTCCATCCCATTTTTCGTTCGAGAGCGCCGAAACTTAGGCCTGGCGCGCCGCCCTCGACGATGAAGGCCGATATGCCCTGCGGCCCCGACTCGCCGGTACGCGCCATGACCACATAGAGATGGTCGGCGCCGCCCGCGCCGGCGCCCGAGATAAACTGTTTCGCGCCATTCAAGACATAATGATCGCCGCTGCGCCGCGCCTGCGTGCGTAGCGCCGCAGCGTCCGAACCGCTACCCGATTCCGTCAGGCAGTAGCTCGAGAGAGCCTCCATCGTCGCGAGCCTTGGCAGCCATGCGTCGATCTGGCGTTCGGTTCCGAAAGCGTCGATCAGGCCCGCGCACATGTTGTGAATCGAGAGATAAGCGGCGATCGTGGGGCAACCCATTGCGAGCGCCTCGAAGATCAGCACGCCGTCCAATCGCGTCAGCCCCGCACCGCCGGAAGCCTCGCGCACAAAGATCGCCGCCATGCCGAGCGCCGCCGCCTCACGCAGCGTGTCGGTCGGAAAGACATGCTCGCGGTCCCAATCGAGAGCAAAGGGCGCAAGGCGATCGCGTCCGAAGTCTTGCGCCAATTCACGAATGGCTTGCTGCTCGGCGCTCAATTCGAAATAGGACGACATTCGGCCATTCACCGCAATTGTTGACGTTAATCTGTCGCGTCGAAGCTTTTTGGCAAGTCAGCGACGCAAGGGGCTTCAGTCGGATCGCCGCATCTGGCGGCATAGGCTTGCGCCACGCGGCTCGCCGGCGCGCGCGTCAATTCGCGGCAGGCGAAGGCTCCGGCCTCCAAGAGTCGATCGAGCGACACGCCGGTTTCAACGTCCATTCGCTCAAGCATATAAACGACATCCTCGGTCGCGACATTTCCGGCGGCGCCCGGCGCGAAAGGACATCCGCCAAGGCCGGCGACCGAACTGTCGACGACGCTGACGCCGACTTCGAGGCACGCGAAAATATTGGCGAGCGCCTGTCCGTAGGTGTCGTGAAAATGCACCGCGATTTTGTCGAGCGGCGCGACGCGCGCCACTCTTTGGACCATTCGGCGGGCGGGCAGCGGCGCGCCGACGCCGATCGTATCGCCGAGCGATACCTCGAAGCATCCCATTTCCAGAAGAGCGGAGGCGACCGACGCCACTCGGCCGCTATCGACCTCTCCTTCGTAAGGACAGCCTAAGACGCAGGAAATATAGCCGCGGGCCATGACGCCGTATCGCCGGGCTTCCGCGACGACTTTGGCATATCGCGTGAGACTTTCCTCGATCGAGCAATTGATATTGCGCTTTGAAAACGTCTCCGATGCCGCAGCGAACACGGCGATCTCGTCCGCCCCGGCCGCAAGCGCCGCCGCGAGTCCGCGCAGGTTTGGAACCAGCACGCTCAGCCGCACATTTTGCCTTGGCGCAAGCGCGAGAGTCTCATCCGTATGCGCCATCTGCGGCACGGCCGTAGGGGAGACGAAACTTCCGGCTTCGATGCGCGAAAGCCCCGCGGCCGCAAGACGGCTGATGAGTTCGGCCCGGATCTGCGGCGACAGCGTCACCTTCTCATTCTGCAGGCCGTCGCGAGGGCCGACCTCCACGATGCTGACGCGCGCAGGAACGCTCACTCCTCGTCCTTTCGCAGGATCGTGACGAGTTCGGCGCCTTCGATCGCCATGTCGCCCACTTCGCAGGCGACGCTTTTGACGACGCCATCGTGCGGCGCGGCCATGGCGATCTCCATTTTCATCGCCTCCAGGACGACGAGCGTCTCGCCTTTACTGACGGCGTCGCCCGACGTCACCGCGACTCGCGTGACGGTCGCCGGCATCGGGGCCAGCACGCGTTCGTCAGATGGTCCTTCACTTTGGGAGGAGGTCGCCGCTTTCGCCCAGTGGATCACATAGTTTTTCCCGCGCAGAATGACGACGACGCCGTCATCCAGGGCGACTGTTGAGACTTCGTGCTTAACGCCGTCCACAAGCAGCGAGGGGCGACCTTCGACAGTTTGAACGCCAACTTCCGCGACCGCGTCGCCAAAGCTCAGCAGGAAGCCACCGTCCTGCGGACGCATGATGTGTGCAGCAAGCGTCCGGCCCGCCTGCGTAACCCTGAGTTCATAATCAGCGCGCTCATAGAGCCGCCACGCGTCCGTTCCGCCCCAGGGCGACCAATCGTCGCCGAGCGCTCTACTCGCTTCAAGCGCGAAGCGCCGAGAGTCGGCCAGGAAAACCGCTGCCGCCGCCGCAAGAAGGACGCGGTCCGAATCCGTGCTCGTAGCAGCGGGGCACGTCAGCATGGCGATATTGCTCCCGACGTATTCCGTGTCGTAATCGCCAGCCGCCATCCCGTCGCTCTCGGAGATCGCCCGCAGCAGATCGAGATTTGTGGCGACGCCAACGATCTCGACCTCTTCTAACCCTGCCTGCAGGCGGCGCAACGCCTGCTCGCGATTTTCGCCGAAGACGATGAGTTTCGCCAAGAGCGAATCATAATAAGGCGTGACGCGATCCCCGGCGCGCACGCCTGAGTCGATGCGCAAGAAAGGCGCTTGCCGCGGCGCGCGAAAATGGGCGATCTCGCCAACCGAAGGCATGAACCCGCGCGCGGGATCTTCCGCGCAGATCCGCGCTTCAATTGCGCAGCCGCTCATCCTCAGCTCGTTTTGCGTCAAGGGAAGCGGCGCGCCACAGGCGACGCGCAGCTGCCATTCGACGAGATCCTGCTTCGAGACCATCTCGGTGACGGGATGTTCGACCTGAAGCCGCGTATTCATCTCGAGAAAATAGAAGTGGTCTTCTCCGACGAGAAATTCGACCGTGCCTGCGCCGGTGTAGCCAGCGGCTCGGGCGGCGCGGATCGCCGCGTCGCTCATCCGCGCACGTAACGAGGGCGTTAGACCGGGCGCGGGCGTTTCTTCAATGATCTTTTGGTGGCGGCGCTGCATCGAACAGTCGCGCTCAAGAAAAGATACGACGTTGCCGCGGGAGTCCGCGAAAATCTGGATTTCGACGTGCTTATAGCCGGAGAAATATTTCTCGATGAACAGCGCGTCATCGCCAAAGGCGGCGCGCGCTTCGCGCCGTGCGCTTTCGATCGCGGATAACAATTCTTCAGGCGCGCGCACGATGCGCATGCCCCTGCCGCCGCCGCCGGCGGACGCCTTCACGAGCAATGGAACGCCGATGGCGCGCGCCGCTTCGAAGAGTTCAGCGTCCCCGCCCCCCGATGACCCCGGCGCCACTGGCACCCCTGCCCGCACCATCGCGGCCTTGGCCTCGCTCTTGGAGCCGAGCAGCCGCATCGCGTGCGGCGGAGGCCCAACGAAGATCAACCCATTGGCCAGGCAGGCTTCGGCAAACTCCGCATTCTCGGCCAGGAATCCGTAGCCCGGATGTATGGCGTCCGATCCGCTGCGCCTAGCGACATCGATCACTTTTTCGATCGACAGATAGCTGTCGCGCGCCGGCGCCGGTCCGAGAAGATAGGCTTCATCGGCAAGTTCAACATGCAGCGCATGCGCGTCGACTTCCGAATAGACGGCGACCGACGCGACGCCCAACCTTTTCGCGGTTCGCATAATTCGGCAAGCGATCTCGCCGCGGTTCGCGATGAGGAGCTTGCGCATCATCTCAATCGGCCGCGATCCAGTGTGGCGCTCGCTTTTCAAGAAAGGCCGAGAGACCTTCCCGCGCCTCCGCGCTCGATCGTCTTGCGGCGAGACGATGCGCGGCTTCGCGCAAGAGTTCCGCATCGACGCCGTGGCCGTCGCATTCCGCGAAGAAGGCCTTTACGTCCGCCTGCGCGCCAGGCGCGCCGCGCAGCACGTCCGCAACGATGGCCGCATGCGCCAAATTAACTTCCAACTTTGGCGCCACGCGATGGACGAGACCCAATTTCTGCGCCTCGGCGGCGGAAAAACGCTCCGCCGTCAAAGCGTATCGGCGCAGCTGCCGCAGGCCTATGGCCCGGATGAGAAAGGGCGCGACGATCGCCGGAAGCAATCCCAGCCGAACTTCATTGAGCGAGAATGACGCGTCGTCGGCCGCCACAACGATATCGCAACACGCGAGCAGACCGACGCCTCCGCCAACGACGACGCCCTTGGCCAAGGCGATCGTCGGCTTTGACACCGTGTCCAAAGCGCGCAGCATTCGCGCGAGCGCCAAGGCGTCCTGTTCATTGGCGCTCGATGAGCGCTGCACGACGCGGATCATCGAGCCGATGTCGCCGCCGGCGCAAAAATAGTCTCCCGCGCCCTCAAGCGTAATGATGCGGACGTCTGCTCGCGCATCCAATTCTTCGAGCGCATCCCTCAGAAGGCCAATAAGCTCATAGTCGAGCGCATTGCGCTTGTCTGGACGGTTCAGCGTCAAAGTCGCGACGCCGTTCGCGTCAACCGATTGCAGCAAAGTCGTCATAGAACTTGACTCACATGCGAAACAGGCCAAATCGCGTTTCTTCGATCGGCGCCTTCAGCGCGAAGGATAGCGCCAAAGCGACAATTCGTCTGGTGTCGAGCGGGTCGATGACGCCGTCGTCCCAGAGCCGGGCGCTGGAATAGAGCGGCAGGCTCTGGCGCTCATATTGCTCACGAATCGGGCGCGCGAAGTCCTCTTCCTCTTCTTCCGAGAAAGCCTTGTGCTGTTTCTCCATGGCCTCGCGCTTGACGCGGGTCAGCACGCTCGCCGCCTGTTCCCCGCCCATGACGCCGATGCGCGCGCCCGGCCATATCCATAGAAATCGAGGCGAGTAGGCGCGCCCGCACATGGCGTAATTGCCCGCGCCGAAACTGCCGCCGACGATGATCGAGAGCTTCGGCACCGCGGCCGTCGCCACCGCGGTCACCATCTTCGCGCCTTCCTTGGCGACGCCGGCGCTTTCATACTTCGCCCCGACCATGAAGCCCGTCGTGTTGTGCAAAAAGAGCAACGGTATTTTTCGTCGCGCGCAAAGCTCGATGAAATGCGCGCCCTTCTGCGCGCTCTCGGGAAACAAGACGCCGTTATTGGCCACGATCCCGACGGGATAGCCATAGATGTGCGCAAAACCTGTCACCAGCGTCGGACCATACAGCTTTCGGAATTCTTCAAATTCGCTCGCGTCGACGAGGCGCGCGATCACCTCGCGTATGTCAAACTGCTTTCGGGGGTCCTGCGGCAGCAGACCGTAGATCTCGGCGGCGTCGTAGTAAGGATCCGCAGGCTTTCTCACCGGAACTGTGACGGCGCCGGAAGGCCCGAGATTGCCGACGATGTCCCGCGCGATCTGCAGGGCATGCGCGTCATTCTCGGCGCAATGATCGGCAACGCCTGAACGGCGGCAGTGAACGTCGGCGCCGCCGAGCTCCTCGGCGGTCACAACTTCGCCCGTCGCGGCTTTGACGAGCGGCGGACCCGCCAGGAATATCGCGCCTTCGTTGCGCACGATAATCGTTTCATCGCTCATCGCGGGAACATAGGCGCCGCCGGCGGTGCAGGAACCCATGACGACGGCGATCTGCGCGATGCCGCGCGACGACATCGTGGCCTGATTGTAAAAAATTCGGCCGAAATGATCCCGGTCGGGAAAGACATCCTCCTGGCTCGTCAGATTGGCGCCGCCTGAGTCGACGAGATAGAGACAGGGCAAATTGTTCTGAGCGGCGATCTCTTGCGCGCGAAGATGCTTCTTCACGGTCAGCGGAAAATAGACGCCGCCTTTGACCGTCGCGTCATTGGCCACGATCATGCATTCGCGGCCGCGCACCCGCCCTACGCCGGCGACGACTCCCGCCGCGGCGACACGCCCGTCATACATGCCGTGGGCCGCAAATGGCGCAATTTCAAGAAAGGGCGAGAAAGGATCGACAAGCGCGTCAATGCGCTGACGCGCGAGCATTTTGCCGCGGGCGAGATGCCGCCGACATGCCTGCTCGCCGCCACCTGCTCGAATATCCGCCGCGATCCGCCTCAACTCGGCGACGCGATCGGTCATCCCTTGGTGATTCTTGGCGAAATCGGCGTCTTTCGGATGAACAAGGCTATCGAGGCGGGGCATATCTTAAATCCAAAATCAGGCTGTCTCCTGAAAGAGTTCGCGCCCGATCAACATGCGGCGGATTTCGCTTGTTCCCGCGCCGATCTCGTAAAGCTTGGCGTCGCGCAACAATCTGCCCGTCGGATAATCGTTCATATAGCCGTTGCCGCCGAGGCACTGAATGGATTCAAGCGCCATCCATGTCGCGCGTTCAGCGGCGAAAAGGATCGCGCTCGCGGCGTCCTTCCTGGTCACGCGGCCGCGATCGCAGGCCTTCGCGACCGCATAGACATAGGCGCGCGTGGCCATGACCGCCGTATACATGTCGGCGAGCTTGCCCTGCATGAGCTCGAACTCGCCGATCGGCTGCCCAAATTGCTTGCGCTCATGCACATAGGGAAGCACGACATCCATGCAGGCCTGCATGATTCCAAGCGGACCGCCGGCGAGCACAGCGCGCTCGTAATCGAGCCCGCTCATCAGCACATTGACTCCGCGCTCGGGGAGCCCAAGCACGTTTTCTTCGGGAACCTCGCAGTCCTGGAATACGAGTTCAGATGTGTTGGAGCCGCGCATGCCGAGCTTGTCGAGCTTCGCGCTTGATGAAAATCCGGCAAAGACGCGCTCGACGATAAAGGCCGTAATGCCATGCGGTCCGGCGCCCGGATCGGTTTTGGCGTAGACGATCACGACATCGGCGTCGGGACCGTTCGTCACCCACATCTTGCTTCCGTTCAGAACATAGCGATCGCCGCGCTTCACCGCGCTAAGCTTCATGTCCGTGACGTCTGATCCGGCGCCAGGCTCCGACATCGCGAGCGCGCCGACGTGGCGCCCAGTGACGAGATTCGGCAGGTATCGCTGCTTCTGTTCGTCCGAACCGTTACGATGGATCTGATTGACGCAGAGGTTGGAGTGAGCGCCATAGGACAGTCCGACGGACGCAGAGGCGCGGCTGATTTCCTCCATCGCCAGCACATGTTCCAGATAGCCCATGCCGGCCCCGCCATATTGCTCATGCACGGTCAGACCGAGCGCGCCGAGCGCGCCGAGCTTTGGCCAAAGGTCAGGGGGAAAAGCGTTTTGTGCGTCGATCCGCTGCGCCTGCGGGGCGATTTCCGCCGTCGCGAAGGCTTCGGTTGCGCTGCGCACGCGATCGGCGACGTCGCCGAGATCGAAGTCGAAAGTAGGCGTCCAATGGCGCATGCGCATCCTCCGACGGCGCACCAAGATACAGCCTATATTTCTCGAATCAGCGAAGTTTCAAGCTGGCGCGTGCTTGCGCAACTCTGTTTGGCGCAAGGCGCTGCGCTGGCTATCGGACGACGCCGGGCTGGGCGTCAAGCACCTGCTGGTCGACGACGGGGGCGAATCGGCTGAAGTTCGCCTCGAACATTCCGATCAGCCGTTTCGCCATCTGACTATAATCTTCGCGCGAGGACCACGTCTGGACGGGATCCAGCATCTTGGAGTCGACGCCGAGCGCGGACGTCGGCACGCGAAGACCAAAGAATGGATCCGTCCGAAAGTCGGCGTGCGCGAGGGGCCCGTCGAGAACGCCCTGGAGCAATGCGCGCGTCGCCGCGATCGGCATGCGGCGCCCAACCCCATATTGCCCGCCCGACCAACCTGTGTTCACCAGCCAGCAGTTCGCTTCGCTGGAACAGATGAACGCGCGCAGCAGATCGGCGTATTCCGTTGGCCGGCGCGGCATGAAGGGCGCGCCAAAGCAGGCGGAGAACGTCGCCTGGGGTTCTTTGACGCCCCGCTCGGTCCCCGCGACTTTGGCGGTGTAGCCGGACAGAAAATGATACATCGCCTGCGCGGGCGTGAGACGCGCGATCGGCGGCAACACGCCAAAGGCGTCACAGGTCAGCATCACGATGTTGCGAGGATGACTCGCGCGACGCGTCGTCGAAGCATTGGAGATGAAGTCGAGCGGATAAGCGATCCGCGTGTTTTCGGTTTTTGAATCATCGTCGAAGTCGAACCGCCCCGCGCGGGGATCGTACGACACATTCTCAAGAATTGCGCCCCGACGGTGAGACGCGGCGTAGATATCGGGCTCAGAGTGTTGCGCGAGCCGGATCGCCTTGGCGTAGCAGCCGCCTTCAAAGTTGAAGAGACCGTTCGCGTCCCACCCGTGCTCGTCGTCGCCGATCAGGCTGCGCGCCGGATCGGCGGAAAGCGTCGTCTTACCTGTCCCGGAAAGTCCAAAGAACACCGCCGATCCACCCTCGCCGTCATTGACGGCGCAATGCATCGGCAGCACGCCCTTCGCGGGCAAAATGAAGTTGAGAAAGGTGAAGATCGATTTCTTGATCTCTCCCGCGTATTGTGTGCCGCCGATCAGCACGACGCTTCTTGAGAAATCGATGGCGATCACTGTGGTGGAGCGACACCCGTGCCGCAACGGGTCGGCCCGAAAGGAGGGCAGATCCAGAACCGTCAACTGCGGCTCGAAACCACTCGCGCTCTCAACCGGGGTGAAAAGATGCCGCGCAAAGAGCGAATGCCAGGCGTATTCGGTCAAAACCCGAATATTCAGTCGATGCGCTGGCGCGGCGCAGGCATAGAGATCCTGAGAGAAGAGAGTCATACGACGCGCGTGCGTCAGCATGTCTTGATGCAGTCGGCCAAATTGCTCCGGCGTCATCGAAAGATTGTTGTCCCACCAGATCGTCGGCTCGGTCAGCGCGTTGCAGACGATAAATTTGTCGTTCGGCGATCGCCCTGTGTGGGCGCCGGTTTCCACGACGAGGCCGCCCGTCGCGGATGCGACTCCCTCCCCGCGTCGGATCGCTTCGGCGTAGAGTTCGTTCGTCTCGCAATTCCGACGCGCCTGTGTGAAGAGGTCTGTGTCTTCGACCGCCCACCCCCGGACGTCATCCGCCCGCCACATCGCCGTGTTCGCCATCCCGAGATCTTCCTCACCGGCTCGCTAACACGCAACGCGAACTGCGTTTGACGCGCCAGCTAAGCGAAAGCACTTTTTTGGAAATAAAGCATAGATTATTCAAATCAAGGCGCGCGGCTTGCGTCATTGGCTAACAGGAACTTACATCCACACGAACAGCCAATCGCCGTAGCGCCCAAGGCCGCAGCAGTGCACGACGCCCAAAATGGCTGGGTGAAAGCCGACCGACTGACGCCCGACTCAGCGACGTTCCCGCTTCCATAATTGGAACAACGACCTCGCGAGCGGGTTAAGGCGAGGCTCGAACTATTTCGAGGATGGAGGCAAGAATGGCGACGCCAGAACTGGAACGCATCCGACAATCGGATCGCCCGATCAGCGAGACTGCTGCGGTCATGGGCGACAAAGCAATGGCGGCGGCCGACAGAGTCGGGCAACGCATCAATCAGACAATGGAGCAAGCCGGATCGGCGATGTCCACGGTGCAGGAAAAGGGCAGCGAAGTTGCCGGACGCGCCGGCGATGTGATCGGCAATTTCCGGCAGGCCATTGAGAAGTCGGCGCGAAGTCAGCCAACGACGACTGTGCTCATGGCCGTGGCTGCGGGATTTATGCTGGGCGCGATGTGGAACTCGGGCAGCAGCTATCCGCGCGACTAAGGTTTGACGGATGAATATGGCCGGCGCATACGCGTCGGCCATATTCA
>WSXZ01000074.1 GCA_009773555.1 Methylocystaceae bacterium
TGGAGCCAGACGCAGTGTACGACGACGGCAAGGAGACGACGCTGCGTTTTGAGGGCAATCGCGAGGTTCCGGCGATCTTCCTCGTCGCCTCCGACGGGACCGAGAGCCTTGTGCCCAAAGACGTGCGCGGCGAACTCGTTGTAGTCCATGCGGTCGCGCGCGAACTGCGCCTGCGCCAAGGCGCGGAGGTGCTCTGTATCTTCAACGAGGCCTTCGACCCTGTCGGAATCAATCAGGCGACGCGAACGACGAGCCCGAGCGTCGCGCGGCTGCCGCGCCGGACCCGCGCGCGATGAGCGCCACCTCGCAACCATTTCGAGAGCGACCGCAATGACTGAAGAACCCGCCGCCAATGCGCTCGATCAGGAGCGCAGAATCACGCCCGTCTCCTCCCATGATGATGCAGCGCGGCCGTGGCGCAAGGGAGTAGGCGTCGCTAGCCTCGTCACGCTCTGCGGCCTGGTGCTGTGGGCGAGCTGGAAGCGCGCGCCGGCCGAGGCCGAGGCGCGCCAGAAACCGACGATTTCGGTGGCGAGCGCTTTCGAGCGCCCGCGCGATCCGCCGCCCGCTCGGCCGGAGCCTGCTGCGCTCCCCATCACGATCGCCCATACCCCCGAGCGATCGAAGACCGACGATCTCATGGACAGCGCGCGCCGCGCCCCAGTGCTCGTGTTCAATCGCCCGCCACAGGCTCGCTCTGGCGCTGCGACCGCGCCATTTCCCAATGTGGACCTTGACCCGACGGGTTCGATTGACGCGAACGGCTATGGCGCCCCCGAGCGCCAAAACGAACTCGCGAGCAGGCTCAAGCCCACCGCGCTCGAAGGGGTGCGCGCCGCCCGGCTCCCCAATCGCCATCTCGTCGTCACGCAAGGGATGGCCATCCCCTGCGTGTTGGAAACCGCCATGTCGTCGGATGTGGCGGGGTTTGTCTCCTGCGTCGTCGAACGCGACGTGATGTCGGATTCGGGTCAAGTCGTGTTAATGGAGAAAGGCACGCAGGTCGTCGGCGAATATCGCGGCAACGTGCGGCGCGGGTCAAAGCGCATGTTCGTGCTGTGGACCCGGGCCAAGACTCCGACCGGCGTGATCGTGGCGCTCTCGAGCCCCGCGACCGATGCGCTCGGGCGCTCCGGTTTCGACGGCGAGATCGACAATCATTTCTTTGAACGATTTGGCGGCGCGCTTCTCTTGTCCATCGTCGGCGACGCCGGGCAAATCGCCGCCGCTCAGTTGTCGCAAGCCGACATTCAGGTGAATTCGATCCAGAGGAACAATCGATCAATATTCCGCCGACCCTCAATAAGAACCAGGGCGAACGCGTTTCGATCTTTGTCGCCCGCGATCTCGATTTTTCCTCCGTCTACAGCTTGCGCCTCGTCGAGGGCCGCACGCAAATCCTCGATCGCACGATCGTAAGCCAGACTGCGCAGCCTCAAAGGGTGACGAAGCCATGAGCGGCGAGGAAGCGGCCATTTTCGACGATTGTCTGGCGCGCGACGGTAGGGCTGCGCCAGCGGGGTCGGCGGAGCGACGCGTCCTCTTGCGCTGCCTCGAACCGATCGCCGATCTCCTCACCGATTCCGACCTGACGGAAATCGTCGTCAATCGACCGGGCCAAGTCTTTACCGAAGGCCCCAACGGCTGGACGCGTTATGAGCGCGGGGGCCTTACTTTCGCGCATCTGACGAATCTCGCGACCGCTGCCGCGGCCTTCACCCGTCAGGATATCGCGCCCGACCATCCGATCGTCTCGACCGTGTTGCCCGGCGGCGAACGTTGCCAGATCGTCGCGCCGCCCGCCGTTCCCGCCGGCACGCTCAGCCTGACGATCCGCAAGGTCGCGGAGGCCGTTTTGAGCATGGACGATCTCGACCGCCGCTCGCTCTTTGCTGACGTCGGGAAGGCGAGCGACGATCTCTCGGCCGACGAGCAGGAGCTCGTCCGCTTGCGCGACGCCGGCCATTGGCGGAAATTTCTCGAACGCGCCGTCGCGTCGCGCCGCAACATCGTTATTTCCGGGGCGACGGGATCCGGCAAGACGACGCTCGCCAAGGGCCTCGTCGCGCTGATCCCCGAGCACGAGCGCATTCTCACGATCGAGGATACGGCCGAACTCACCATTTCGCAGCCCAATCATGTTCGCCTACTCTACGCCAAGGACGGAATGGGGCTGGCCAAGATCGGCCCGCGCGAATTGCTCGAATCGGCGCTCCGCATGCGCCCCGACCGCATCCTCTTGCAGGAACTGCGCGACGGCACGGCCTTCTATTATCTGCGCAATGTCAATTCCGGCCATCCGGGCTCGATCACCACGGTCCATGCCGACAGCGCGCGCCTCGCCTTTGAACAGCTGACCCTACTCGTCAAGGAGAGCGCCGAGGGACGTGAACTCGCGCGCGAGGACATCAGGCGGCTCCTCCATCTCACGATCGACGTCGTCGTGCAGATGAGTCGAAGCAACGGCCGCTACCGCATCACGGAAATCCATTATGACCCGGAAGCCAAGCGCCGCAATGCGTTCTAGACTGGCGCTCCAGGCCGGCCTTGCGCTTCTGGCCGCCGCAACCTTTCTCCTTGTCGCGTCGAATGTGCTGCTGCTCGGCCTGCGCGCGCATGACGGCGGCCTGCATATCTTCGATATTCTGACGCTCGCGCCGCAGTTTGGGACCGACGAGCGTCTCGACCGCTGGCTGACCATCGGCTTCCTCGCCGGGTCGATCGCCGCCTTTGGCCTCCTCGGCGCGATCCTGAGCGCCCGCCCGCGGCCGCTGCATGGCGATGCGCGCTTCGCCACGCCGCGCGAAATCGAGCAGGCGGGCTTAAGGGCGAAACGCGGTCTGCTGCTCGCCCAGACCAACGGCAGGCTGTTGACCTTCGGCGGCGCAGAACATGTCATCGTCTATGCGCCAACGCGCTCCGGCAAAGGCGTCGGCGTCGTCATTCCCAATCTCCTCTCCTGGACCGACAGCGTCGTCGTCCTCGACATCAAGAAGGAGAATTTCGTCAAGACGGCGGGATTTCGCGCCGCGCGCGGTCAAAAGGTCCATCTCTTCGATCCGTTGGATTCGCAAGGTCGCACGGCGCGCTATAATCCACTGTCGTCTGTCCGCCGCGACCCGGCCGATCTCTATGACGATCTGCAAAGAATTGCCGGCATGCTGTTTCCTTCCGATCCGCGCGGCGACCCATTCTGGACGGAAGCGGCGCGCTCGGCCTTCATCGCCATCGGCGGCTATATCGCCGAAACGCCGCACCTGCCGTTCACCATCGGCGAGATTCTGCGCCAACTCACCGCCGCGAGCGATGTGAAGAGACCGGCCCGGAGAGACTCTCGCCGTCTTGCGTCGCGGCGCTCAATGATTTCATCGCGGCCTCGGAAAACACGTTGCAATCGGTGCGCAAGACCGTCACCGCGCGCCTGGGGCTCTGGCTCAATCCGCGCATCGACGCCGCAACCTCGACGAGCGATTTCGATCTGAGCAAACTTCGATCCGAAACAATCTCGATCTATCTCGCGGTCACGCCCGACAATCTCGACCGGCTGGCGCCGCTGCTCAATCTTTTCTTCCAGCAGGTGATCGATCTCAACGCCCGCGAATTGCCCGAGCACAATCCTGCGCATTCGCGCCAGCTTTTGCTCCTCCTCGACGAATTTCCGTCTCTCGGCCATGTCGGCGTGCTGGCGAAGAGCGTCGCCTTCGTCGCCGGCTACGGCATAAGGCTTTTGACGATCTTGCAAAGCCCCTCGCAATTGCGCGCGATCTATGGCGCGGACGAAGCCAAGAATTTCTTGACCAACCACGCCGTCGAAATCGTCTTTGCGCCCAAAGAGCACGATGTCGCCGTCGAGCTTTCGGAGCGGTTCGGCACGCAGACGGTCGAGGCGAAGAGCCGGTCGCGGCCGTGGGGATTCTCGAACCGCTCCCGCTCCGAAACGACCTCGGATCACCGGCGTCCCCTACTGTTGCCGCAGGAACTGAAACTCGTTCCCAAGAGCAAGGCCTTCGTACTGATGGCCGGCGTGCCGCCGATCCTCGCCGACAAGCTCGTCTATCACGACGATCGCCGCTTCACGGCGCGGCTCGCACCGCCGCCCATCATCGCGCCGATGCCGGCACCAACTGATGAGGCGCTCGCTTCGCAGGTCTTGCAGTTGCAACAGGACGTCGCGGAACTGCGCGCCATCGTCATCCGACGGCCGTTGACCGAGGCCGAAATTGACGACCCCGCGTCGATCCCGGTGGACGCGCTGACGAGCTTATCCGATGTCCCGCTCGATCTGGAGAACGTTTCGGAAGAGGCGCTCAACGATTGGGTCGCGGGCTATGTCGACAGCGCCGCGCACTATGACGAGGCCCCGGAGGCGGGCGAGAATTCGGGCGGTTCCGAAGTGCGCGGAGCGGAAGACGCGCGGGCCAAGGGTGCATCCGGGCGACGCCAGCGGACTCGGGAGATGAGCCGTGGCTGAGAACGACAGAGACGACAGCCGCTCATTTGAACTGAAGCGAGCCAGCAACGACTCGGGCGGCGAAAAATCACCGGATCGCGATGCCTTGGGATCGAGCAGTGTAGCCGAGTTCGATTCTTTGCCTCCGCGTCTGCGCCGCAAATATTACGTCGTGGAAATCGATGCGGCGGAAACGAGAATTTATGCCGACCGCGGGGGCGAATATCTGGTGGCGAAAGCCGGCCGCGACCGCCTGGTTACACAAGTCGCCAGCGTCGAGATCGTCCGTGACCTCGTCGCAATCGCCGCGCATCGCGGCTGGGAAAGGATCGAGCTGACGGGCTCATTGGAATTTCGCAGGGAGGCCTGGCTCGCCGCGTCAGTGCGCGGAATCGAGGCGAAAGGCTACGAGCCGACACAGCTCGATCGCGCGGCGCTCGCGAAGATGCGAGGGGATTTCGATCATAGCGACAAGACGGTCGCCGTCACGCGCGACAGGACCAGCGCAGGGCCGCAGGCGCCGCATCGCGCATCAGGACCGACGGTGCGGGATTGGAAGGGCGGGACCGACGACCAGAACGCCCGCTCCCACCTCGCGGTCATCGAGCGTGTGGTCCTCGCGGCTTTCCCGAAAGACCCGGCAGCGCGTAAGCGCGTTCTCGACGCCGCGCGCGAGGGCATGACGCATCACCGCCGCCGCGGCGCTCGCTTCGATCGAGCGGAAATCGTCGAAGGAAAAACGAAGCTGTCGCGTGAGCCGCCGAGCAAGTCCGCTGAGAGAACCAGAGATGCGGATCGCGCAGAGCGTGGCCACAGAACCAGGTAGCGGCCCCCACCACAGGCGCTGCTTGCGGCGCAGCGTCGATATCTGAGGATTTTACCTTCATGCCCGTGATCTTGTCGCAAAGGAAGCTGAAATATTTTCCCCGCTCGTGATCTCGATTCGATTCGCGATCGCGCGTTCGTCATTCGACTCTAAGTTGGCATCTTCAGGCCCGCCGCAATTCAACATCGCCGAAGCTAAGAATTTGGCCTGCGGGCGCGCCTCATATGGAAACGCTCAGCAATGACGCAAGGGTCGAAGGAAGGCAAAGCGGCCGAGGCGAACAACTCGTCCGACAACAAGGTGTCGGCGCTGCGCTCGGCGCCGAAAAAGGCGGGAGGACGTTCGCGCAGTCCCCTCAGAGCCGCGGTCGCGCAATTGCTGCCGGATTTGCTCGCTTACCGAGCCAAGGGGTACAGCGGCGCGGAACTCGCCGAGATTATGCGCAACAATGGCCTTATCATCGCAGCCGGCACATTGAACAAATACATCAGCGAGGCGCGCGGGCGCTCCGGCAAACGCAAAAAGAAAGCGAAGAAAGCCGCGCCGGCTGGGACCTTGTCAAAAGCGATCACGGTCGAGTCTGGCTCGAGGACGGTCGATGCTGCGAGAATGGGTGCGATGCCTCCTTCGCTATTGGCGACGAAGCCTCTGGCGCAAAATCGAAGAGGTGCAAAGGACGTTCTCGGGCATCGATTCGATGACGATGTGTAACAAGCGGGCTATGGCGTCCGGCGCGATCCCCGCAATTAACCCCGACAGGAAAGGACATTCGAACATGGCTACTGCTGCTGCGCTCAAATCCCGCCCTCGGGCGGCGGCCCTGCCCGCCGCCGTCAAGCGCGTGGCCCTCGTCGCCAATGAGAAGGGCGGCGTGGGCAAGTCCGTGTTTACGCGCACGCTCGTCGACCATCTCCGCACAACCGGCAAGCGCGTCGCGGCTTACGACGCCGACGGCAGTGTGGGCGCGACGGCGCGCGTCCTCGGCAGCCGCGACGCCAGCGGGTCGGTCGAACGCGTACAAACCCGGTCGAAGGCATCGGCTACTATAACGGTCGCGCGGATGACGAACGCAACATCCTGCTCGATTCCATCGAGTCGGGCGAAAAACTCTACGTCCATGACCTCTCGGGCGGGCTTCTGGCCGATCTCACGCGAATCGTCGACGGCGGCGAAGGCCTCGACGGCCTCCTCGACGCCTTCGAGGCCCATAGCTACAGACTGACGCTGTTTCACGTCATCTCTCCCGACGTGGACGCCGCCCAGTCCGTCGCTCGCTGGCTGAGTCTGATTGGCGACAAAGCCGATCATGTCGCGGTCATCAATCTCAAACAAGGCAAGCCTCCGGCGGATTTTCCCTTCTGGTATGGCTTCATCGACGCCAAAGGCGTGTTGAAAGGCGGCAAGACGCGTGAAAAACTGCTCGCTGCGGGCGGCGTCGAGATCGAGTTCCCAGCCCTGCCCGCAGGCACATTCGCCAAATTGGACGCCGAGAACATCCCTTTCACACGGGCCGACAAGGCCGGGCTCCTGACGATCACGGAACGGGCGCATGTCGCGAAATTCCTGCGCGATTTTGCCGCGGCGCTTGCGCCTGCCCTTCCCTTCCTCGGCCTGTGAGATCGACCTATTGCGGGGCCGCGCGTCGGCCCCATTTTTCCTCGCGCGTCCGCCACCCCTCCGCGCATTGCTCGATCGCGGATTTGTCACGCCCTCTACGGATGGATGCTGTCCACCCACCGCACCTCTTCCGAGTTGAGTTCGACGTTAGGCAAATCGAGATTGACGACGACTGGCTCCTGGCCGCTGCGCACGAGCACGCACGACAACGCTTGCTCGTCGCTCGCATTGATCTCCTGGCGGGGAACGTATGGCGGCACGTAGATGAAATCGCCCCGGCCCGCCTCCGCCATGAATTCGAGCCGCTCACCCCACCTCATCCGAGCTCATCCGCTCACGACCTACATTACGCTCTCGAGCGGCCCATGATGGTGTGCGCCGGTCTTGGCTTTGGGGTTGATTACGACGGTTCCCACCCAGAGCTTCTCCGCGCCGACGCGCGCATAGGTGATCGCGGCGACTCGGTCCATGCCGGGCGTCTGTGGCGTTGGGATCGAGCTCACTTGCCCGCACGACGCGAAGGCCGTCACAGCGCCATTTGGATTTGCTGGCGCCTTGCACTGCCTCTCTCCGGACACGCCGCAGCGCTTGGCGTTCGCGGTCTGATTTACGACATCCAATGCGATAAATAGCCAACGAGAGACGCGAAAGCTCGTCCTCGCGCCGGCCACGAAACTCGGGTGAGGGGAGGGACAGGTCCTCGACCCGCTAGAGAACCCGATCCCGCCTACTGTCAAAAGCCCGTCTCAACCTTTCGGTGAGGATCGCGGTCCTCCATGTTACCCGCTCGGCGAGTCCTCTCAACCCAATGGAAACCGCCACGGCGTTCGCTCTCGACATTTGGCGGCGTAGCCTATAGGATACAGCCTTTAATGCTCGAAATTCGGAAAACCCGCGCGTTTGAAGATTGGCTTATGGGGCTGAAAGATCAGCGCGGCAAAGCGAAGATCGTCGCAAGGATCGATCGCTTGGCGCTCGGCAACCCCGGCGACGTGTCGCCCGTCGGCGAAGGCGTGAGCGAGCTGCGGATACATTTCGGCCCAGGCTACAGGGTCTATTTCGTGCGACGGGGAAAGGCGCTCGTGGTCTTGCTGTGCGGCGGAGACAAGAGCAGCCAGGAAAGACATAGCGCAAGCGAAGTCACTGGCGACAGGGTTGGAGGATGAGTGACGATGGCCACGAAAACATCGGCGTTCGACAGCGCGGCGTATCTCGATAGTCCCGACGCGATCGAGGCCTATCTGGAGGACGCGCTGGAAAGCAATGATCCCGCGATCGTAGCGCATGCGCTTGGCGTGATCGCTCGCGCGAAGGGCATGTCGCAAATAGCCCAAGATGCGGGCCTGTCGCGGGAAAGTCTTTACAAAGCGCTCAGCGCCGACGGCAATCCAGAGCTGGCGACGGTGCTGAAAGTGATCAAGGCGCTTGGCCTCAAGCTGACCGTCGCGCCGACTCATCACGCCGCATGATGAAGCGACGCCTGATCGAGGCAATTTTCGCCTGTCTCTTTTGGGTGTCGTCGGCCCTCAGCCGATCTCTCCGCGGCGCACCCAGCCGGCCGACGTCTTGATGTAGCTCCACTTGACGGCCGCCCAAGCGATGCTATGAGCGGCTTCTTCCTGACGGATCTCGCCGACATGAGCGGCATAGGCGTGATTGAAGGCTTCGCGATAAATGTCTTGCGCGTGCTCCGGCAACAGCCGCTGAAGGTTCTCTGGAAGATCCACGTTGCGCTCATAACGCATCACGACACCCGACCCACGAAACACCGCAAGTTACGCATTGACTGGCGCGCGCGGGTCAATTCGAATCAGCCGAATAAATATGCAAGGCAAGTAAATGCCGACGCCCATCGTCGGGCAAGCAGACGCGACCGTCACCTCTCCGACCCGGGCCTTCCCCTTTCCTTGTCTTTTCGACGCTGCAGCGGCTGAGCCTTGCTGACGGCCTTGTCGAGGTCTTTCAAGAGCCGATCCCGTTTCGTTTCGAGCTCGGGCATGTCGGCCACAAACTGCAGCACCTGCGTCGCGAAGTCGTGGTCCGCCGCGCTCGCAGAACGCTTCAACTCCTCGGCTTGTCGTCGATAGGCTTCTTTGATCGCCGCCTGCCTTTCTCGTGTCTTCGTCTCCCAAGGAGGCGCCGCGCTTTTCCCGGCGCGCACCTCCCTCACGATGCCCTCGCGAGCAAGGCGCTCCACGCGCGGTTGCTCACCACGCTCTCTGATGGCGCGAACAACGCCGCGCTCCGCCTTCCTGACCTTGCCGCGTGCGCGGCGCGGCGTCGCCTCCGCCTCGACGCCGCGCAATCGCAATTCGCCGGCGAAAAGGTCGCGCCATGCCGAGAGATCAGCCTTGCGCGGATTGAGCCGCCTGCCGTCATAACCGAGCGAGCGCACGGTGAGGTGCACGTGGGGATGCTTATCGTCGAGATGCTGCACGAAGACATAATCGTGCCGCCCGCCGAAGGTTTCGATCGCGAAGGCGCGGGCCGCTTCCTTCACGGCGATCGGGTCGGTTCCGGGCGGCATCGACAAGATGATGTTGTGGGACAACGGGCCGTCGCGACGCCGGCTATGATCGAGCGTCGCGTCATCGGCCCATTGCGCCTGGATGTCGCGCAAGCCGTGCCGCCCTTCCATCACGGCGCCGGTTTCCGTTTCCGCCGCCAGTTCGCCGTCGCGGGTGATATATTCGAGATGCGATTTCAGATGGCCGACGGTCTTGGTCTTGCCGGTGATCTTGACCATCACCTCCGGCGCTTTGGCGACGATCCGTTGCAACTTGGCCCGCATCGCGGGCGTGAGCTTTCGCGGATCGACAGGATCGGGAATCTCCCACTTGGCGCGCTTCGGCTTTCGTACGGGAGTTCGCCACACATAGGAGATTGGCGGCAGTTCGAGGTCGCGATCTCCGCTGTGGCTCATCAGCGGCCTTCCCAATAGTCGGCGTTTCGCTTCAGCGTCGCGCGCAACTCTTCGAGCGCGGCCTCGATGCGCGCCGAAGCTCCACGGATCGCCTCGGCCTCGATCTTCACCGAGGATCCGATCAGCCGATTGAGATTGGCGGCGTGCGCGATCTGATTGATGTTGCCGCCAATGCGGTTCAACTCGCGCGCCACCGCCCGCAGCGCCTGGCGTTCGTCGTGCGTCTGCTGCACCGGCAAGCCGAGCCGGGTTCGCACCAGCGACGCGATCCATTGCGTGCGGTTCATGCCGCGCTGCGCGGCGATGGTCGCCAGAAGATGCAGCTCGCTTTCGCTCAGTCTGATCGTCACCTTGCGCGACGCGCTTGTCGGCATCATCGCACGCGCCGGTGCTCTTCCGTCGCCGACCGCTCGCTCGACGAGACGCCGCATCAAGGCGGATCTGCCCCCTTCGTTCGCCGCCATCGCCGCAAATTTTTTGGCCAGCGCGTCGTCAACGTGAAATCCCAGAAACGCCATGCGATCGTTTGGTCCCTTCTTAGGGCGAGGTGTTTAAAAATGGCTGGCGGCAAGCCTATCCTGCACTCGCCCTCGAAAAACACGTTGCACTCGATTTTCAAGTTTCAGGGCTCGATTCCGATTGGTGGCCTTCGCCTCGCGCGAGTTCTTTGGATGACTCAGATCGTTCGCGGCGGCATCAAGATTGAGACCGCGCTAAAGACCCCTTCCCTATTTCGCCGCGCCTTTCCCACACCCTCCGGCCTCACTACGGCGCTATGAAGAGCGCGTTCGGCCTCCGGGCGCTCCGCTTCGCTTCGTCCCTTCGGGATGAAAAAGCCGCTGCGTCGCGCGCGTCACCATGGCCTGTTGAGTTCATGCGCCGGAGGCGCCTGGCTTCAGCGTCACGAGCTTCACTGCTGAGAGAGGCAAGTCCTCGATCGCACCGTCGTCGTCGAAACAAACCAACCCATGCGTTTCGCCCTTGCTGGATCCGCGATCCAATATCAGCCGCCCGGAACGCCGGTCGTGCTCGACGCGCAGCATCATGAGCGCCGGCCCAGATGCCGCGTCCTTTCGCGCCGCTCGCGCCGCCTCACGCGATGCTTCGTCATGAGCGCATCCGAACCGATCGAGCCGACCGAGCTCGCCGCCTGTTTCGGGGCGCGGAGTGCGGTCCTCCATCCGTTCCGCGCCTGGAAAAGCCTCGCCGCTATGAGGATTCGTGGCGCCAATCGCCGTCTCGCGCGGCGACGCATCGACAATCTGCGCCGATCGACGGCTCAGACCCTCACAGAGTGCGATCGCCTGCGCGCGCGTAAATGAGTCATGCGCCTTACAAAATGACTCGACCGCCTGCGGAAACTTCTTCCACATCTGATGCAGTTCATAGACGGCGCGGATCGGGGATGTCGCCAATCGATCCCGCAGCACGGGCGCCATCTGCGCGACCGACGCATACATGGCGATGTAGCTCTTGTCCTTGCCGAGCCGCAGCGCGATCTCCTTCTGCTTTTCGCCGGTCGCGAGGCGGGAGCTGATGAAAGCGGCGATATCCGCCGCCGAGAGATCGTCCCGCTGGATGTTTTCGATCATCTGGTCGTAAGGGTCGGAGGCTCCTTCGGAATGAATGAACGCCGGGATAGTGGTTAGCCCTGCGAGTTGCGCCGCACGAAAGCGCCGCGCTCCGAAGACTATCCGCCGCCTTCCCTCGGCGTCAGGTGGGGTGATGCCGATCGGCTGAAGAACGCCGCGCTCCCGGATCGAAGCGGCGAGCTCCTCCATCGTCTTCTCGTCGAAAGCGCGCCGCGGCTGGTCCGGGTCCTCCTCGATCGAGGAAAGCGGGATTTCGAGAGGCTTGCCGCTCGAGACAGGGGCTTCCAGGCCTTCGAGATCGTCCAGCAGCTGCGCGACGTCATCGAGTTTGCGGGCGTAGCTCATGGCGCCTCCATTTTCAGCGCGAGCTTGTCGAAGACGATGCGCATCTCGCGGCCAGCTACACGCGCCGCCGTCTTCGGCAGGCTCCAGACCGGCTTTTTCTCGGCCAGCGCCTCGCCGATCGACGAGCGTTGCGGAATCACGCCGTCGAACAGATATTTCGTACCAAATCTCTGGACCAGGCTCTTCAAATTCTCCCGCTGGCGCGGCGAGGTCGTCTGCAAGCGGTTCGGGATCAGTCCCAGAAACGCGAGGTCGGGATTATATTTCTGCTTCACGCCGACGATGTGTTTGAGCAGTGTTTCGATGCCGTCGATGGCGTAGTCGTCGAGGTCGATCGGCGCGAGCACGAACTGCCCGGCGATCAGCGCCGCGAGATTGCGCACGCCGAAGGTTGGCGGCGTATCGATGACGGCGATATCAAAGGCGCGCGACGCGTCTTGGAGATTGGCGCGAAATTGTTCGATGACCTTGCCGTCCACGGCGACGACGCCGCGCAAGGCGGCGCTGCCGCCAAGGACCCGAATACCCCCGCTCGCCATCGGCGGAATGGCGACCGGACGCGCAAAGAGCGTGGCGGCGTCGATGTCGCCAGTGTGCGCCGCAAGCGTCGTCGAGCCATTGCTCTGCGGATCGAGGTCAAGGAAGAGAACGCGTTTGCCGCGCTCCGCGAAATACCAAGCGAGATGAACAGCGATCGTGCTCTTGCCGACGCCGCCCTTCTCGTTGTTCACGACCAGCGCCTTCATGAGGCCGCCGTCTCGGCCGTCACGACGATCACGATTGGCGGCGCTCATTGTGTGTCCTTCGGTTCTGTCGATTCGAATCGCTATGATGCCGGAGCTTTTTGCCCCAGCACGCCCAAGGAGAACCACCGCGAAATCTCACAGGGGTAAGAGAGGGAAGCGCCTTTCCAGGAATTCTGAAGGTAAGGCCTCGCGCCAAGAAAGTTTGCCCTGGGCAAACTCACTCCCGCCGCTCCGGGAGATCTGAGATTAAGATTTGGCGTCCAACAAGTTTGCCCCCGGCAAACTCGGACCGCTCTGCCCGCAGCGCAAAAAAAAGTTTGCC
This sequence comes from Methylocystaceae bacterium, assembly GCA_009773555.1. Taxonomy (GTDB): domain Bacteria; phylum Pseudomonadota; class Alphaproteobacteria; order Rhizobiales; family Beijerinckiaceae; genus Methylocystis. Next base: position 12,822 of record WSXZ01000074.1, read on the forward strand.
CTGGGCAAACTCGGGCAGCGAGTCGAGCTGCCGGAAACGAATGCGCAATCGAGGGGCGGCGCGCGGCCGCCCCGCTCTTCGCGTCCTTCGCGTCACTTGCGCTTCGCGGTTTTCTTCTGCGCCTCAATCGCCGCGTCGGCCTCGTCCCTGTCGGACTGGTCCGTCTTGGCGGAGGCGAGGATTGAGAAGTCGTCGCAGTTGAGATCGACCGTGTAGACCCTCTCGCCGTCCTTCTCGAAGCTTCCCTGCTTCAGCGTGCCGCGCGCCACCACGAGATCACCGGGCTTCGCATAGTCACGGACATATTTGCGGGCGCTCTCGCTCCAGATCGTGATCTCGTTCCAATAGGGCTTGTCTTTGGTCTCGCCGTTGCGGTCCTTGAAGGCGTAGTTGGCGCAGATCGAAACGCGCGTCGTCTGCCCGACTTCGCGAACCTTGCCAATGCGGCCGAGGATCTGGAATTCGGCGAAAGTCTTCATCTTGCTCTCCATCGTTGGGGCGGCTGCCCCGGTTGCGATGGCTGTCCGTGATGGCCGCAAAGGCGCCGCCCGAACCGAAGCGCCGGAACGACGCGAGGCCGAAGCGGAGCGAAGGACCCGAAGGCTGCGACAATTTTGCCGCGCGAGGAATTGGCGCTTAAACGCCAAGGGGAAAATTGTCGCGGACGTAGGGTTTTGGGCGGCGACTGCGGCCATAGGACGAAACGCCATGCAACCGGAGGCGGGCGTTCACAAGGAGAGCGATACGCGAAGACGCGGGAGATTCGGATCGTCGGAAACGCTAGGCTCTTGTGAGGCTCGGCGAGCCAGCGCTTCGATTTCAGCGGAGCCAGCTATCCGAGACCGTAGGCCGACGGGAACGACTACGTCTTCCGGAACGAGATCCGTTTGGACGACGCCGAATGCGGACATAGTCACGCGTGCGAAACCGCCCGATCACGGTGGCGCGGCGGCAATGATGTGGGCCGAAGCGAGATGGCGGGGCCACGTCCTCGTCGACTGGAAGCGACGCTCGCCCGTAGCGATAACGCCTGAAGCAACGCATTAGGGGGCGTTCGGCGCTGAAGGAGGCAAACCAAGGACCCCAGAAAGAGCGGGAACCGCGTCGGCGCCGCCCGCTGTCATGCTCGGTCAGCGATCGGCGTCATCACCAGGTCCCTTGCAACGAACCCCCATCGAGGCGATGGAGGCCATAGCGCCAAGCGATCGCGAGCGCCTCTGCAAATTCGGCACGAGTCGTTTTGCGGTCCAGCTCCGCATGCTCGCTGGCTCGATGACAGGGGCGATACTGTCCCATCAGATTGAGGTACGTGTCGGGCGAGATTTCTTCGGCCAAGAACCTCGTCACTGTTTCCACGCCGGAGACGCCGTTCGGCAAGGCGAGATGACGCACAAGAAGTCCACGTTCGGCGAGGCCCTCCGCGTCGATCACGAGGTCGCCGACCTGCCGATGCATCTCGCGCACCGCTTCCCTGTTGACGCGCGCGTAATCCCTCACATGCGAGTATTTGCGAGCCAACGTCTCATCGCCATATTTCATGTCGGGCATGTAGATGTCGACGACGCCGTCAAGCAGCGCGAGCGCCCCATGCTGTCATAGCCGCTGGTGTTGTAAACAAGCGGCAGACGGAGCCCCTGCCGCGCCGCGATGTTCACCGCGGCGAGAGTCTGGGCGACGACATGGCTGGGCGTCACCAGATTGATGTTGTGGCAGCCGAGAGCCTGCAATCGCAGCATTGTCTCGGCGATCTGTTCGTCACTCATCTCCTCGCCGTCACCTCGCCAGGCGATTTCCCAGTTCTGGCAATAGACGCAACGCAGGTTGCACCAGGAAAAGAAGATCGTGCCCGAACCGCGCGAGCCGCGCAGGCAATCCTCTTCGCCATGATGCGGTCCGGCCGAATAGACGACCGCCCGCTCGCCGGTGCGGCAGACGGCGCCGCGAATGGAGTGCCGCCGATCGACCCGGCAATAGCGGGCGCAGAGATCGCAATTTTTCAGATGTCGGCGCGCGGAGCGAGCGCGCTCAGTGAAGTCGCCCGAGCGCAGCAGGCGAAGATAAGTGGGTTCGAAGAATCCGCGCGGTTGCGAGTCTGCGGTGGCGCCGACAGCGACTTGCATGACGGCCATCGCGCTTTTCATTGAAAATCCGCCCCGACGCTTCCATTTGGAGCCCATGAACAAACCACAAAGCGCACCCTTGCGCGAGGCCCTGGTCGGCGTCCCGGGCCGTTATTGGGAAAGACTCGCCGACGGCCGCATCCAGTGCGATCTCTGCCCCAGATATTGCAAGCTTCACGACGGCCAGCGTGGACTCTGCTTCGTGCGCGCGCGCCGCGAGTTTGTCAGGGGTGTCGCTGGTCATGTGATAATGACGATATCGATAGAAAGCCGTATCTGTAACCATCATGGCGCGATAGCCTTGGCTCCAAAACGACCGGTGGTCGCTCCAAGAGACGCCTGGGACAGATTGAAACGTCGCCGCGGTCTCTAACGGAAAATCCGAGTTCGCGCGAAACGCCTTTGCAAGCCGACGCATTGCCGCCCTTGAACGAAATTCGAAACGAAGCCGAGGAAGTCCGCGCAGTCCGGGTAAAACAGATCAAACAGCGGCGGGTATCTTTGACTGCCCGCCTCATTGCAGTACCAACCGATCGTCTCGAGCGAGACCATGAGTCTTATCTCATCTCCTCGCCGGCGAGCCGCCTCGGCGTACACCATGCTTCCCTGCTGGCGGCTGGTGAAGAACGGCGCCTCCTCATTGACGAAAGCGACGAAGCGGATAGTCAACGCCGGCTCGACGCTGGCGAATAGACGAGACATCTCAAGGAGAGCCGAAACGCCGCTCGCATTGTCGTTGGCGCCGGGACTGCCAATGACCGTGTCGTAGTGTGCGCCCATCAGAAGGATTTCTGGCTGCCGCGCGCCGCCGGCGCGCGTTATCTCAAGATTGAGGCAGCGAACTCCCGAAACTTCTTACGCCAATCGCTCGACAACATAGCCCTGCTGTTCCCATTGACGCTCGATATATGACGCCGCCGCCTGCAGCGCTCGGGAATGGTGAACATTGCGCTCGCCAATCTCGCCAGCCAGCTGTTCGACGTGAGCTCGGAGGTTCTGCATTGAGGCTTGCGCTTCGGTCTCCATTGATCGACCCCAGAAGCTTGGGACACAGTCGCTGGCAGCGTGAGATACCACCGTAAGCTCCTGCGGCAGAAGAGACAATTGACGCGATTGAGGCGCGATTTGGCTTTTGGCGTCGGCGGTAAGCCGGCGCGAACGAGCGTGGCTCGTCAGGCGCCTCGAACGGCTGATTGCGCGTGGCGCCGTTCATCAGCCCCCTCGCGCCTGCGCGCCCTCCAATCATTTGTCGGCAATCGATCATTTCACGGTCGATCGCCAATCTGTCCGGAAACTATGTCTGACAATGGCAAGCCGGGCAGGATGATTGTCGGACAAGAAAGCGGACATGTCCGGGAAAATCGCAGTGGCGCCGCCCCGGCCGCGTAAACGCCGTTGCGGATGGTCTGCATATGCTGATCGGTCACGATCCTGCCAATCGCGGCGAGCTTCACGTCCAGTTTCTAAAGGCCGAGGCCGTCGCGGTTCGGCGTGCGCAGGCGTGAGGCAAGCGGCTCGCCCCAAAAAAGAAGGACGGCCATGAGCAGGCCGCCGCATGAGTTGGAGCGAGGAAAAATGTGCCGACGCTACCGCCGCCTCATGACTGAGGTTGCCGTCGGCATTGGCGGTTGACGCCCGGAGGGTTCAGCGGCTGGCGGCCGCGTATCGAAGAGAGCGTCGATGACCGCGCATTCAGGCACCCGGTCCCCGCTGCACTGAGCCGCCATTTCCGCCATCACCCTTTCGAGCCGCTTCAAATCCGCGATCTTGCGGCGAATCTCCGCCAAGTGATCCAATGTCAGCTTGCGAACTTGCGCACAGGTGTAAGCGTCGCCGTCAACAAGACGAAGCAGGTCTCGGATTTCATCGAGGCTGAACCCGAGTCGCCGGCTGCGCCGCACGAAACTCAAGCGCTTGAGATGGCCCGCGCCGTAGAGCCGGTACCCACTCAAACTACGTTCAGGCACCGGCATGACTCCGATCTTCTCGTAGTAGCGGATGGTCTCGATGTTCACGCCGCTCTGCTTCGACGATTCGCCAATCGAGAGCCCATTTTTTTGCTTCATGTCCGGCCTCTTGGCGCTCGTTAAAAATCTTCTTGACCCTGTAGCGGCTACAGGCCCTAGGGTCTGATTATTCCGGCCGGACGGCGCTGGCAAGCAGCACGATGGAGGGTGCGACGATGTGTGACGGCGAAGGTCTTGGCCTCATCCAGATGGCGATGACGCCGATCGGGTTAGCAGTGACGGCTGGGATTGCCGCCCTGCTTTTCCTTTTCATCCGTTGGGTTCGCGCCTGAGGTTGGCGCGGACTGATTCCGACGGCTCTTTGGAAAGAAGCGAGGAAAACCATGTCCGAACAGATAATGCCCGAAAAAGCGTCCGACCGATTATCTGACCATCCGGCGGCGAACCGAGCGTCCGGCCGCAAGGCGCTCGCCGCCGGCGGCGTCGCTGCGATCTTGGCGTCGGCCTGCTGCCTTGGTCCGCTCGTGCTGGTGAGCCTTGGGTTCAGCGGCGCCTGGCTCGGCAGTTTCAAGGCTTTCGAGCCGTTCCGGCCGCTGTTCCTCAGCGCCGCGTTCGTTGCGCTGTTCTTGGCCTGGCGTCGAATCTATCGCCCGGCCATGGTCTGCAAACCGGGAGAGGCCTGCGCCGCGCCGCAGGTGAGATCAGCCTACAAGGTGATCTTCTGGGGCGTTGCGGTGCTGATCGGAGGGTCGACCGTTTTCCCCTACGTGCTTCCGTTGTTCTACTGAAAGAGGGCCCCCCAATCATGAAAAAACTCGCCGCGATGATCGCTTTGTCCGCCGTTTTCAGTGCGCCGGCCTGGGCAGCTAGCCAAACGATCACTCTGTCGGTCTCCGGCATGACCTGCGCCGCCTGCCCAATCACCGTCAAGAAGGCGTTGATCAAGGTTGAGGGCGTGCAAGCAACCGAGGTGAGCTACGAGGCTAACCAAGGCGACCGAAGGAGCCGGTTATCTTTCTGAACTGAAGAAGTGAGCCATGGACGAAACACCTTCGATCAAGACAGCGCTCGCACATTCGTTTAGCGCCGCGATGGGCCACGCCATGCCGCTTCTCGCGCGCCTGCGCCATTTTCTCGGGCAACGAATCGGTTCTGAGGAATCCCCCGCCTCATCCGATCGAAGGCGCGAAGGGAATAGTGTGGTCTTGCAGATCACCGGCATGACCTGCGGCAGCTGCGCGAGTCATGTCGAAAAGGTCTTGCTCAAAGAGGCCGCAGGCTATCAAGCAGTTGTCGCAAAACGCGCCCGCGCCGCCAGCCCTCCAGAGAGACGGTCTGGTAAAATACTCGATCGAAACGCCAAGCAAGAGCGCTGGGGGGCGCCGTTGCAAGTGGCGATCATCGGCAGCGGCGGAGCAGCCATGGCGGCCGCGTTGCGCGCTGCCGAAGACGGCGCGCGGGTCACGCTGATCGAGCGTGGGATGATCGGGGGGACATGCGTCAATGTCGGCTGCGTGCCCTCCAAAATCATGATCCGCGCCGCTCATGTCGCGCATCTGCGCCGGCAGAGCCCCTTCGACGAGGGCCTTGGGGCGAGCGAGCCAACAATTGACCGCGGAAAACTGCTCGCCCAACAACAGGCGCGCGTCGATGAGTCGCGGCACGCCAAATACGAAGGCATTCTTGAAGGCAATACCGCCATCGCCGTGCTGCGTGGCGAGGCGAAGTTCCAAGACGGTCGCAGCCTGATCGTCCGGCTGAACGAAGGCGGCGAAAGTGAAATCAGTTTCAACCGCTGCCTCATCGCCACGGGCGCGAGCCCGGCCGTCCCGCCCATTCCCGGACTGAAAGAGACGCCCTACTGGACCTCGACCGAGGCGCTGGCGAGCGACACAATCCCTGCGCGCCTAGCGGTGATCGGCTCGTCGGTGGTAGCCGTCGAACTGGCGCAAGCCTTTGCGAGGCTTGGCGGCAAGGTGACGATCCTCGCGCGCAGCACGCTGTTCTTCCGCGAAGACCCAGCGATCGGCGAGGCGGTCACGGCCGCTTTCCGGGCGGAGGGCGTCGAAGTGCTGGAGCACACGCAAGCGAGCAACGTGGCGTTCGCGGACGGTGAATTCGTGCTCACGACCGGTAACGGCGAATTGCGCGCCGACAAGCTGCTAATCGCCACAGGCCGCGCGCCGAACACGTGCGGCCTGGCGCTGGAAGCCGCCCGCGTCGCCGTCAACCCGCAGGGCGCAATCATCGTCGACACGCGCATGCGCACCAGCGCGCCCCATATTTTCGCCGCCGGCGACTGCACCAATCAGCCACAATTCGTCTATGTGGCGGCGGCGGCCGGCACCCGCGCGGCCATTAATATGAGCGGCGGCGACGCCGCCCTCGATCTGGCCGCCATGCCGGCGGTGGTGTTTACGGATCCACAAGTCGCCACCGTAGGCTACAGCGAGGCGGAAGCGCACCAGCTTGTCACGGAGGCCGGCTCGGGCCGCCTCATTGGCGCGCAAGCGGTCGCGCCCGAAGCCGGCGAACTCATTCAAACCGCGGCGCTCGCCATCCGGGCGCGAATGACTGCGCAGGAACTGGCCGACCAGTTGTTTCCATACCTGACGATGGTCGAGGGGCTGAAGCTCGCGGCGCAGACCTTCAACAAGGACGTGAAGCAACTGTCCTGCTGCGCGGGGTAAGCGATGAAAGAACGCATGGCGCCCTGTTGCGTCGACAGCTCTGCCGACTGGCGTCCGCTGAACGCCGCGCAGCGCTGGGCGCGATTGATCGTTGGCGTGCGGCGCGCGCGACTGGCGGCGAAGAAGCCCTGCGCGCTACCCTGCAAGGGGAATAAAATCGCGTCGTCGCCGAAATTGGTGACGATCTCAGGAAACTCGCCACCGAAGGCGCCAGCGACCCCCCGGCGCGGCCGATTTGATGGCGGCTCTGGTATTGTGACTTCAAAACGCAGTAAACCGAATGCCCGTTGAAATGTAGTTTGACGCGCCATGGACTCCGTTAATGAGGCCGTAGACGCCGGAACGATGATGGACGCGAACGAAAACCTCAAACGGCGCTTCTTTATACGGAGAAACGGTGATTTCTGGAACGAGCAGGCTCAGGAAACGAGAGCTATGCCCGCTGCTGTCAAACTGTCGTTCGAACTCTGAAATCCCCGTGACGTAGCTTGCGCCGATCAGGCCAAGTCGTAGATGTAATCATTCCATGGAAAATACGTCCATCTCGCCATAGGGATCAGATCGAACTCCCACTGCTGTCCGGCTTCGCGACTGCCAAAACGCTTGGCGACTCCTCCTTCAATTTCCAGGTCGAGTGGGATGCTTTGAATCCGATAGTAAACGGCATGAGCGTCCACGAGAATGCCAGAGGCGAAGTTTGGACCCAAGGGTGCAGGACGAATGGCGATTTTGAGGTTATCATCGGCGGACGATCCGAGCGAGAAATTCCTCGCGCGCCTCCGCGCGAGCCTTGTTCTAAGCTGACATGAGCGCGTCGACTTGCTTTTTCAGAGCGTCTGCCGCGCTCACAGGCGTGCTTGCCTTCGCCTGTGCGGCGGTGATAGCCAGCGAGCTTCCGGATGTTCAATGCCCGCGCAGAGGAGTCGCCGAAAAGAAATTCGAGCGACATCGCCAGAGCCGACGCCGGCTTCGCCGATCCTATCTATAATTTTTATCTATAATTTTTCAATTCTTCGACACGGCTTAGCCTTGTCGAAAGCTCCGAGCGGAGGCATGCTGGCGTTCGAAACGGCGGCCATGGGTCAAATGCCGGGGTAAAAAAAGGCAGGAGCACGCGAAGGCCGACTTCGATTCGAGAGCGCAAAGCTGTCGGAGGACCCATGGAACCAAACAAGATCACACTTGAACAGCGCCGCGAATTTAGCGAGGTCGTCGGCCTGTTCGACTCGATGGACAACCTGCA
>WSXZ01000075.1 GCA_009773555.1 Methylocystaceae bacterium
TCGGGAAGGCAAGACTGCAATTGCCGCAAATATGCCAACGGCGCTATATTTATTCGAATGCGAATATCTCTCAATTTCAATTTATCGAATGGTTCGTTCGGTCCCGTGGTCTCGCCTCCTGTATCGGCGGCAGGGGCCCCGGCCTTGGGCCTGAGCAACGCGCCGCAAGCCTTGCACTCATAATAAAATTGACAGGCGTCCGCCGGCATAGTTTCGGTCGACCTATGGCCGCAGGACGGGCAGGTGAGCGTCGAGACGAACTGCATCACCGGCTCAGAACCAGCCTGAGCAGCGGACCGCGACACGACCCTGCCTCTTCGGCTATAAGTAACGGCCACCAATTTTGGGCGCGCCGGCCTTGACCCGGTGAGGGGAGGACAGGATGAGCAACACCAGCTGTGCGCAAATTGTCCGCGAGGGCGAAGACTTCATTGTCGACGCGACTTTAGTCGCGCCCAAATTCGGACTCCCCGTCGAAGCCTTTCGCACGGAACTGCAGCAGGGAGCCATCGTGGTGATCTGCGAGCGGGGAGATGGGGAGGATCATGGCAAGACCCGCCTCACCTTCCGGCGCGGAATGTTGCTCTGGCGCTTCGTCCTGGATCGGGACGGCGCGATCCACGAAGACCCCATCCTGGCGAAACGCGCCTGTTCTTCGGCGCCTTCCAATCGGTGAACGATGACTACGCCGTGCGGCCTTGCCATCAAACCATGACAATCATCTTGAGGCGTCTCGCAGCGCTGCCGGAGCGCGGCGCTGACCTCCACATTCCAGGAGAGCAGTGCTCACCTCGCCCGCACCATGCCGAGGAATTCCTCGCGAGTGCGCGGGTCGTCGCGGATGACGCCGAGCAGGCGGCTCGTCGTCAGCAGCGAGCCTGTCGTATTGACCCCGCGCAGCGTCATGCAGCTGTGCTCCGCCTCGATGACGACGCCGACGCCCTGCGGCTCCAGAATATCCTGGATGGCTTCGGCGATCTCGGCGGTGAGCTTTTCCTGAATCTGCAGACGGCGGGCGAAGGCGTGCACGACGCGCGCGAGCTTTGAAATGCCGACCACGCAGTTGCTCGGCAGATAGCCGACATGCGCGCGGCCGGTCACCGGCAGCATGTGATGTTCGCAGAAGCTGACGACGCGAATGTCCGTGAGGACCACGAGTTCGTCATAGCCGCCGACCTCGTCGAAGGTGCGCTTGAGATAGTCGCGCGGATCGACGTCATAGCCGGAGAAGAGTTCGCGGTACGAACGCGCCACCCGCTCCGGCGTGTCGATCAGCCCCTCGCGATTAGGATCGTCTCCCGCCCATTCGATGAGAACCCGCACGGCTGCTTCAGCTTCAGCCTGGGTAGGTTTCGACCTTGGGATTCCTGCGGAGGCTTTCGCCAAGCCCATTAAACGGCCCGACGCGCAACCGAATCGATCTGCATGGGGCGAAGTCAGATGTGCTGTCTTCTTGGCCGGACGCTCGATCATCGGGCGCTTCTCCTAGCATTATTCGGCGAGGGCTGCGTCTGTTGCGGTGACGACTGATCACCCCGATGGAAGCCCTGCTCGGACTGTCCATCGGAGCCGAATTGCTATGCTTCAGTTACCGCGCTGTTGCTGGGTGACGAGCGTAAGCCAACCTTCAACTTCAGGGCTCAACTTGCCCGTACCAACGAGTTTGAGAGTCGGGGCCAACATGCCAGCGTCGGCCAGAGGCAGCGGCAGAACGCCCTGGCCGCCCATGCCATAATTGCCCGTGATCTGTCCATCCTTTGGATCGACCAGAAGAATACGGCCGGCTATGTCGAGCTTGTCCATGTCGACCACGAGGAGGTCGTTTGCGAATTTGCTTGCGACATAGGCATAGTAGCCGCCGCCTTTCTTCAGTCCGAAGTTGACCCCGTGACAGCCAGGTTCGCAGGGCAGGCTCTTCACGACCTTGTCGGTCTTGGTGTCGAGGATTGTGATGGTCGTGCTGAGAAAGTTCGCGCTGACCACATATTTGCCGTCTGGACTCACCGGGGTCTGAATTGGCCCAAGCCCGTAGGCCTCACCTTTATGTTCGCCGCTGATAGGGTCATAGTTCTCAGCAAGATCGATGTCTTTGATCTTCTTCTTGCCGTCGATGTCGATGACCGTGAGCGAGGACAGCATCTTTGGCGGCGTGCCGAGTAAATTCGCGACATAGGCCTTATGATCCATATCGCTCCATGCCGCGATCGGAATGACGCCTCCGGTAGGAATTTCGGTCGCCTGCTCACTCGCCAGATCGACGATTGTAACGCTCGACGCCAATGCGTTGGGCGTAATCATATATTTCCCGTCATCAGTTATATGATGACCATGCGGCCCCGTATGCGGCCCTGTGTTGATATTGCCGAGAGCCGTCGGAAACTCGCCAGGCGAAAGTTTGAGGACCCGATCCTCGCCGTTGAGCGCCACATAGAGCATGCCGTTGAGAGGGTTTGACATCGCGTGAGACGGGTTCTGCCCGACGACCTGCGTGTTGTAAACCTTGCCGCTGGCGCGGTCGAAGGTGGTAAGCCGCTTATCGAACCATTCGGTCTGGTAGATGTATTTGTATGTGGCGTCGGTCCACATATTGTGGGGGTTGTTCATATTCTGCTCGACGCCTTTCACCTTTTGCTTGATCGTCCAATTGGAGGCGTCGATCTGCGTAGCTGTCCCGTGCTTGGTCTTTCCGCTCACCCCTTCGAACTGGGTGTCGACCCAGACCTCGCCGACGCCTGGAATCTGAGGCTGCAGGAGCGCGTTCGGTTCCGAAAAGTTTAGCGCGCTCAGCTTGAGCACGGATCCAGCGAGATTGATCGGCAAATCGGGAAGCTTGACCTCCCAATTTGGCGTGCGGTAATCGCGCCACAACGCTGGTGTCGTTCCGATAAAGAAAGTTCGGAGCAGCTTCTTCGCGATGTCGCTGGTGGTGGGAACCTTGGCTCCTGTGACCAGCTGAATTTCGGCGCCGATGTCCAGACCTTCCGTCGTAGGATCGTCGACGACTACCGCGCCGAGCATGTAAGGATGCACCTTGCAGGTGAAAACATAGAGCCCGGGTTTGTCGAATGTCTGCGTCACGCTCGCGTTCGAAGGCCTCTCTTGATCGACAGGGAAATTTGCGGCGCCTGGCTGCCATAGCAGACTGGTGATCGTGTGATCGGTGTTAGTGTCGGTCATCTTGATGAGCACCGCTTGCCCGGGCTTTATGACCACAAGCGAACCGCCTGACTTGGGGTCCTTAAACCATTTGCCCGGCTCGTCCGTCATTTCGAGGACGGCCGATGGGAGGACGCCAGGACGGCTAATAATCACGTCTTCCGACTTGGAGCGCTCGACGGCGTTCGCAGCGTTCGTCAGTGGGAAGGCGACGAGAGCGAGCGCAAGAAAAGATGTGTAGTTCATGTTTGTGTCTCCCTGTTTTTTCTCGCTTATTCGACGACCTTGAAGTCGCCCATCATTCCGGACTGCATGTGCTGAATGACATGGCAGTGGTAGTGCCAATCGCCAGGGCCAACGCCCTCTCCGGCCTTCACGACGAAGGAGGTGCGGCTGATGGGCCCGACGTTGACCGTATCGACCGCTCCCCCGACCGTTCCAGCCTCTATCCAGCGGTGTGCATGGAGGTGAAAGGTATGGAAGGCGGTGCCGATGCCGATGACGTGAAAGCGGACCTTCTCCCCGAGCCTTGCTCCTACGGTTGGGTTGGTCCACAGCGGGATTTCCTTGCCACCTTCGATGATGTGATTGAGCTCCTGTCCCCAGAAGGTGGTTTCGTGCATCCACAGGATGAACTCACGCTTGATGTCGGCGAGATCGACGTCAACGACCTTGCCATCGATCAGGGCGGGAACCTTGCCGCTCGCCGGGTTAATGATGAGCGTCCCAAAGAGACCTTTGTCCTCGGCGCCGAGCATCGGATTGCCGAAGGCGTGATCGTGATAAGCCCAGGTGCCCGCCGTTCCGGGCGCGGCTGTCCATTTGTATGTGTAAGGCCTGCCAGGGAACGCGGCTTCGTCGGCGACGCCATTCAAGAGCTTCATCGTGCCGTCGCTGTCGATCTTGTAGTGCACGCCGTGGACATGAATGCTGACGGGCAGCTGCGCATCATCAATGCCATGTTGAAGCGTCACTTCGGCGGCGTCCCCCTCTTTCATAACCAGAGTGGGTCCAGGGATAGTGGGGCCGCTCGCGTATCGCTCGGTAAGGTCGCTTTCTTTTCCGGTAGAGGATTTGACCTTGTGACTAACCATTTCATAGGCCAGCTGACCCGACGGCATTGCGCTTGCCTTCAGAGTGATCAAATGCTGGTCGCCGGCAGAAGCTGCGCTCGCCGCCAGAAGCGCGCCCGGCCACGTGAGCGATAAGGCCAAAAAAAGTGAAAGCCCACACTGCGGGCGGGTTCTTGTCATCGCACATTCTCCTTTCGGGCCGAGAACCGCGCGAAATCCCGCGATCCCGACGATCGCGCGCTGGGCGATTCGATCCGATACGACTTAGATGCGATGGAACGTCGATGTCTTACTTCAAAGGATCAGAAGATTTTTCTTGGCCGACGAGGCTGAGAAGGGCCAGATAGACCTCCTCGCACTCGGGGCACTGATGCATATGATGCTTAACCTCAGGCAACATGGCCCCCGCGTCCTGGCCGGAGATCTCGATGTCGACGTAACGGGGCAGTTCATCAAAATATTGCGTGCACAGCAGCTCCTCTCCGCTCTTTGCGGCGAAGATGGTGTCGATCAGACGAGTAAAGTCTTTTTGTTTCATGTCGGTTCTCGGCGCGCCCAATTATAGGATGCGTTGAACGGAGGATGTCTTACCCTCTGCTTGAAGATGGGACGCTGATTTTTGCTGGTCAAACACGGCAATAAGATCTTTGTGTGTGATGCCTTCTTCGAGGAGAGCCTGCTTCAGCCGTTTGCGCGCATCGTGGATGAGTTTGTAAAGACTGTTCCGATTGGAGCCCAGCCATTCAGCGACCTCGTCCAAGGGCATTCCCTGAAAAGCGTGAGCGATGAGCGCGGTTCGCTGCAAGGGCGTGAGCTTGGTATTGATGAGGCGCGTCAGTAGAGTCCACGCTTCCTGCTGTTGCAGACTGTTTTCTGGCCCCCGTTCTTCAATCGGCCAAATCGGCACCGCCTGCCCGAGCTGAGCGCGCTCGATGGTCTTCTGCCGCCAGCGTCGACGCCGCAACTCGCCGAGCACGACCCTAATGGCAATCGAATGGGCCCAGGTCATAAACTGACTTTCGCCGCGAAAGCCTTCGAGTTTTGATTGAATGACGCGAATGGACTCCTGCGTGCAATCTTCGGCCAAATGCCGCGCTTCGTCCGAGGCTAAGAAATCTTGCGAGACATGATTTCTTGCCAAATAGCCTCGAATTGCTCTCAGTAGTCGCGCTCGAAGGTCCGCCAGCGCCGACTGTTGGTCTCTCCCGCCTTCCTGGAGCGCCGTCCGCCACTCTGAATTCGATCGTTGCATTATTGGTCCATCACGGCTTGATGCGACATTGACGCCAGCGCAGAACGAACGCGCGCATTACAGCCGAATGTAACAACCACTTGAGGGAAAGGCCATACTCCTCTATGGCTAGGAGTTTTCGAAGCGCAACTACGTCTTAGACTCGCCGGCGGGCGGTGCAATGCTCGCGGAGAGCGCATAGCATCGAGCCACTTGAGTGAGCCGGGCGCATGCTCCGCTCAGACCAGCAAAAGTGCGCTACAGTCCTTTAGAAACCCTTCGACAGAATCGCAGGCCTGCTCTAAGCAGGCGATCCCCGTATGGCGCGCTCGGACATCGTTCACGTCGCTGGAACGGTCAAAAATGATGGGTTTGATCTTAACGTCTCAGGTCGGATAGCGCATCATATAAAAAGCCGATGCATTCGTCCGACTGAGCGCTCAGCGCGTCACTTTTTAGGTTCCACCAACAAGACAGCGCAGCAATATTTGACATGCATCTACGATCCGAGACATCTTTCATAAATAACAGCTTAACGTCGACAGCACGGATTAGGTCGCTCGCGCTTTTATTACAATGTGACCGCGTTTCAATCCTTTTGACGAGCTCCGGATTGACGTGGAGGCAAGCCGAAGCGACGGCTTTCAGTTTATCGTGATAGGAAACCAAGGGGTTGATCCGTGTTGAACAAACACTTTTTTATCAGCGGCGGACGGATGTCGTCCAGGGGCTTGCGTTGAGCGGGACAAAAAGCTGATGCAAAGACAGCGGAGAATGGGCCCGCCGATCCCATCGCCTCCGACATCTAAGGGATTCGGCAGCTCCGTGCTATTCGAGGCCGGCAAGCCGTTCGGTGGACAAGCTACGATCGATTTCGACCCAGCGGGTTTAGTCTTCGAGCTTCAGCTTCCGCTTAAAGCCATCACAGAACACGTTCGATCGATCCGGCGCCTTGAGGCTTCGAAGTCCTGCCGCGCTGCTGTGTCGTCGAGCGCACCACGCGGGCTATCGCATCGTCGGCACCGCTTCTCGCCGTTAGGTCCGGTTAACATTTCTATCTCCCCGAACCCGGTTACCGTCAAAAGAAAGAAATCGTTCTTGCCTTGACCCACTTTTGATCGAGCGCATACGCAGTCCCATAACGAATCTGTCGCTGTCCACCCCGGTTTGGTGAAAGGGATCATAAATTCTGAACCGCCAAGCCTTGTTCCGGCCTAGCAAAATGAGCCTCGTATATAGAAAGGATGTAACGCGCGCTGACCTCGGGAGACGGTGCGTAGGCCATTCAAAGCTCTTCTACACCATTGATCTCGCCGATGCGGAGGTCGAACCTGTCCCGCATCGACTCGATCATCGACTAGAAGAAAAGACCCAAGGCGCCGCCCGCCAACCCTCCCACGACGGCTGCAGCGATCGTGTTTGGAACCCCGCCAAGGCTGTAATATGCCAAAACGCCCAAGACGACTGCGCCTGCGCCTGCGAAAATATAAGTGTTCTGGGTGATCTCCCATTCCTTTTCGCTAGCTGGTTCCTTTTCGCGAGATGGCCTTTCATTGCTCATGGTCGCTCCTCCTCATTTCGGCGAGTTGCGCCTAACCTCTCCTGCGAGGCGCTTCTCGCTCACCAGAGTTGTGGATAGGCGTCATCTGGCTCCCCGAGTTCGAGCGTCAATGGGCGCGGCGGACGAAGCCAATATAAAAAAGCTGTCAGCACCGAGTAGAGCGCTTCTTCCTGGTCCTCTGGCTCGGCAAGGATCCGCGGCAATCTGTCGTCGCAGGTGCAGTCGAACACCAGATAGCCGAATCTCGATCAGCAGCGAATTGGGTGATGATGACTCCACAGACATCTCGCCTAGGCTCTGGTCCAGGAGACGAGCCGCTGAAGGGCCAAATTCGCAATATCGTCGTGAGCGGCGATCTTGGTCCATGTTTGCGCATGCAGTCCGGCGGCCGACGCGTCGCCGCCAAAGCGATCGCTCCTCCTGTCCACAAGACCCAGACGCTTCATCACCCTCGCGCTCCAGCAATTGTCCCCTCAAGTAAAAACTTGCCTTTGGGGCGGCTGAAGGCAGTCCAAAAAAAGTCGCGATCGACGGCCCACGCTTATTTGCTTACGAGCGCACAAGCTCGTACCAACTTCCGCGCGGACATCGCGCCCATGAAGACGCACAGCGTCGTCGGGGAATCGCGATGACAACGAGTTACCGGCAAGCACTGGGAAAGCATTTACACGACTAAGCGCGAGGCCGAAGTTAGCTGGTTCGAGGAAACCCCCACTGAATCCCTCCGATTGCTCCAACTTGTCGGCGCGCAGCCGTCATCGGCCATCATAGATGTTGGCAGCCGACAGATACATATGACGTCTGGCATGATCGCGCCGCCTTCCACTTCCTGACCAACGAGAAGGTACAGCAGGCCTACATCCAACGGCTCAAGCAGGCGCTCAAGCGCGGCGGTCACTTGATTATCGGGACGTTTGCGCTCGACGGCCCTGAGAAGTGCAGCGGCCTTCCGGTTGCGCGGCACAGCGCTGAAAGCCTTAGCGCGCTCTTAGCGCCCGACTTCGATCTGATTGGTAGCCGCCGCCATGAGCACATCACGCCATGGCAGGCAGTGCAGAAGTTTCAATTTAGTACTTTCCGTTACAATTTACGAAACACGTTTAGGCCAACATTCATGGCGGCCCTCGCCGCCCTGCTCAGACAAGCGGCGAAGGTAAAAAGCTGGTGGGGGATGGCTTACGCCGCGCCGCCACCCGCGAGGAACTCGTTATTGCTGATCCGGCCGCGCGGCGCGGCAATTACTCTACGGCCGGGTAACCTTGGCCGCGATCATAAAATGAGTTGGGGCTTGCCATGGTCGTTTGCGGCTGACAGAGTAGCGAAATGCTCCGCTGCCTTCGCCTTTTGATCTCTGCGGTTATTCTCACTACAGCTTTAGCTGGAGCAGGCGGAGCTTTTGCCGCGAAGATGAACCATGCCTGCACTGAAATGGGCATGGACGATTGTCCCGGCCAAAGCGGCGATGACGGCGCAGCACTCCCCATGTGCGCTGAGATCCTGTGCGGACCAAGTCAAGCAGCGCTTCCGCAGTTTCAACCATTCGTTGATGCCGTTCTTTGGGTGTGTGCGCCGCCGCTAATTCCCTCCGACGACATTGAGCGCGGCGGATTACTAAGCCCGCCAGCTCTCCGACCTCCAATCGTCTAAAGCCGAAAGTCCAAATCTCGCTCACGGTAGCGCCGGGAGCGAGATTTGGCGCGACCTCAAGCGGTCGCTGCGGCTAGCCCGACGGGAGATCGATTCCAGGCTCCCCTTCCCGCAAGAACCAGCGCCGTTGTCGCATCGATCGCGCGAGCCGCGATGATGTCCCTTATCGGGATTGAGCGCAGCTCTGCGATCCGCCCGACGACCATGCGGATTAATGCGATACGGAGAGAATCTGATGATGCTCGTGACCTCGGGCAAGGCGCGCTTATTCGCGCTGGTCGCGGTTGCCATCTTGAGCTCAGCGTCGCGCGCTCGCGCCAACATCAACGACTATGAGTTCCGACTCGTCGAAGCGCAATTCAAGACGGGGCAAGCAATCGTATCGGTGAGTCTCGTCCATAAGCCCGACGACAAGCCGGCGCCGAACGCGGTGATCTTCGCGACGCGTCTCGACATGGCTCCAGATGGCATGGAGTCGATGACCGGCATGATCGAACCGGCGCTAAGCCCCGATCCCGGAGTTTATCGCTTCCAGGTCGATCTGACTGATGCGGGAACGTGGCGGATATCGCTCGCTGCAAAGGTGCAGGGCGAGAGCGGCACGCTCCAGGGCCGACTAATTCTAAAGGTGGCGCCATGAATCGAAGACGGCGCCTTCGCGCTTTCTCATTTGTAGGGTCGGCGGCGATTTTGATGGGCTCAACATCGCTTTCGGCGACCGAACGAAACTTGCCCGGCGCCTCCGTCGAAAGCGTTGTCGCGCTTGCGAAGCAGCTAAGCCCCGAACTGGCTGCGGCCGCGCTGGATGCAGATGCGGCAGCGCATAGAGTGGGCGCGGCTGGCGTGCTGGCCGATCCGACGGTAACGCTGCAGGCGTGGGACGTGAATGGACGCGGTGTCGGCCAACGTTGGATCGGCTTCGAACAGGAATTCAAACTTTGGGGCAAACTCGACCTGGAGCGCGGCGTCGCAGAGGCCGACGCCGAGGCTGCGAGGCATCAGAGTCGCGCCGTCGCCACAGATTTGATCGCCCGCGTCAAAGCCGCCTATGCGGCCGGCTCGATGAAATCCTCGGCTTGTTGCGCTTGCGGTATGGCGCAAGCTCCGTCGACCAGCAGGAAGTGATCAAGGCCGAGATCGAGGCGGCGACGGCTGAAACAGAGGTCGTACGCCGTCAAGGCGAGGCAAAGTCGGCGTCCGCGCGCTTAAACGCCTTGATCGGTCGCGGCTCGCAAGAGCCGCTCGCGATTCCCAGTGGGTTTCGGCCGCTGAAGACAAAGCTGATGCTCGTCAGCGTTCAGGAGCTCGCGAGAGCCGCCAATTCAGCCCTCGCCACGACCAGCGCGCAGGTCCGCGCGGCGACCGGAACTAAAGAGCTCACGGATCTGAATTATTACCCAAACGTTACCGTTGGAGCGACCTTTGTGCAGCGTCCCACCGGCGACAACACCGGGCAATTCATGCTTAATTTCAAAGTCCCGCTGCAATATGAGGCAAAGGACGCCGAACAGCGCGCCGCCAGTTCACGACTCGGCGCCGCCCAGATGCGCTACGACGCCATCCGAATCCGGCTCGACGGCGATGTCGCCGAGGCATGGTTCGGATTGGAAGCGGTGCGCAAGGCGATCCGCATTGTCGAACAACGCCAGCTCAATCCGGCGCGCCTGTCGGTAGAGACGGCGCGAAGCGGCTTTGCGGCCGGAGCCGCCGACTTGGCGACGTCTCTGGAAGCTGAACGACGCGTGCAAGCGATCGAACTCGAAATCCTTAAGCTTAGAGTCGAAGAGCAAGCCCGATACGCTGAGCTTGAACGTCTGGCGGGAGGCTCACTATGACTCGCCGTCACATCATTATTCTTTTGGGCTTTGCGGTCGTCGCGGCCAGCCTCGCTTGGTTGGTCGAGGGACGTTTCAAATGGGTCACACCTACTGGAACGCTGGGCGACGCCGGGCCTGGTATCTCGGGCAAGGCGCCTGCAACGACAGGCCCGATCATTTACTACAGGGATCCCGACGGTCGCCCAGCCTATTCCTCGACGCCCAAGAAGACATCGGCAGGCAAAGATTATCTGCCGGTGCGCGCCAGCCAGGATGTGAGTTTCGAGGACAAGCCTCCTGCAGGCGCAGCCAAGGGAGGCGGCGAGCGACGCGTGCGCTTCTACCGCCATCCAATGGGCCTGCCTGACACATCGCCCGTTCCCAAGAAAGACGAGATGGGAATGGATTACGTACCCGTCTACGAGGACGAGGCGGAGTACGGCGCGACCATCACGATCAGCCCCGGAAAGCTGCAAAAGACCGGCGTTCGCTCCGAAACCGTCCAACGCCGGACGCTGAGCGTCCCTGTTCGAGCGACGGGCAGGATCGACTTCGACCCGCGACGTATCTCGATCGTCTCCCTGCGCTTCGAAGGCTTCATCGAATCGGTCGGGAAGTTTGCGGAGGGCGATTACGTTCGCAAGGGCCAGACGTTGATGCGCGTATATGGGCCAAATCTTTCGAGCGCAGCCGCCGAATATGTCGCCGTCCTCAACATGCGGCGTGGCGGCGGGATCGACGCCCAGCGTCTGGAGGGAGCCAAGCGGCGGCTCCCGCGCCGGGCGACATGCTGTTTCGCATCGTCGATCATTCCCTAGTTTGGGTGCTGGCGGACATCGCCGAGCGGGACATCGCCTTGATCCAGCCCGGACAAAAGGTCGACGTGCGGCCGCGGGCTTACCCAGATCGAGCCTTTAAGGGGCAAGTCGCTCTGATTTATCCCCATCTCAATATGGAGACACGAACGGCGCGCGTCAGGATCGAACTGCCGAACCCCGACGGGTTGCTGCGGGGAGATATGTATGCCGAGGTCGAGATCGCAGCCGGCGGAAACGAGAAGGTGCTAACCGCGCCCGAAAGCGCCGTCATCGACGCCGGTAAGCGGCAAGTGGCGATTGTCGACAAGGGCGAAGGGCGCTTCGAGCCGCGCGAAGTCAAGATCGGCCGGCGCGGCGAAGGCTTCGTCGAAATCAAGAGCGGCGTGAACGAAAACGAACGCGTCGTCACCGCCGCGAACTTCCTCATCGACGCCGAAAGCAATTTAAAGGCGGCGTTACGAGCTCTCGACCAAGGGGAGACGAGCAAGTGATCGCCCGTCTCATCGCCTGGTCGGCGCGCAACCTTTTGCTCATATTCGTGGGCGCTGCCTTCGCGGTCGCAGGGGGCGTCTATGCCTTGCGCACACTGCCACTCGACGCCATTCCCGATCTCTCCGATGTGCAAGCGATCGTTTATACGGAATATCCGGGCCAGGCGCCGCAAGTCGTCGAGGATCAAGTCACCTATCCGCTCACCACTTCGATGTTGACCGTTCCGCGCTCCAAAGTGGTGCGCGGATTTTCATTCTTCGGCGTATCCTTCGTTTACGTCATCTTCGACGATGGCGTCGATATTTATTGGGCGCGCTCGCGCGTCCTCGAATATTTGAGCGCGGCGAGTAAGAGATTGCCGGCGGGCGTGACGCCTGTTCTTGGTCCCGATGCGACGGGCGTCGGCTGGGTC
>WSXZ01000076.1 GCA_009773555.1 Methylocystaceae bacterium
CGACATGCGGGTTAAATTTGAACATCTGCGAATTCGCTTCACCGGCTATGCATGCCGTTTCGATTCGTTGAGTCGCGGCGAATGGATCTCGGCGATACTTTTGCAAGCGTCGTTTCAGCAGAAAGACGTTCGCTGTCACAAGGCGCTTAGCCGATCTTTAGGCGGCTGCTTCTGATTGGCGAATAATTAGAAGCGATGCGCACGCTCCAAGCTCGGCCGAGTTGCGCCGCCGGCCGGACGATCGCGAATTCGATCACCATCGTCGCGGCGGCGATCGCGGCCAGAGCGCCAAGGACGGCGGCCGGCACACCGATCCTCGTGGCAACCGATTCCGCTGCGACGCCGATCAGCGGCAGGTGGACAAGATAGACGGAGAACGACGCCCGGCCGACCGTGCGCATAGCTTCGCCAACATAGCCCCCGATCGGCGTCCCTTTAAGGCGTCCCAGAAGAACGCCGGCACCGATCAGCGCGACATGCGTCCAGGCCAAACCCGAGAAGGGGCCAATTGCAATCCGCGCCAACATGGACGCGACCAGTATCCACCATGCAGCCATTCCGGCGGTCACCGGCGGAGCCTTCACCAGCCAGGCAGCGCTCCGCCGCACCTCGCTGGCGAGCGCCGCGCCAAGCAGGAGCGCGTCGGGGCGCAGCGCCCAGAGCAGCGAGCCATGCGGGCGGGGAATGAGCGCGAGCAGCAGAATGGCTGCGATCGCCGCGTAGAGCGGCGCGGGTCCTTGAGCCAGCAGAAGCGCCGGCGCCACGAGATAGAATTGTGCTTCGCTCGCCAGCGACCAGAAATGAGATGTCGCGAGCGCGTCGCCACAGCGGACGATTTCGCATCGCGCCCAATGGACGTTTGCGACGAACGCCGCCGCCGTCCAAAGATCCGTGGCGTTCGACGCGGGGTGTGCAAGATCGGCCATTGCAATCGCCGCGACGATCACCCATGCCGGAAGCGCGATCCGAGTCAGCCGGCGCGCATAGAAGGCCGCGATACCGCGCGTGAAATCGCAGGCTTTATCTGTTAGATCGGCGAGATTCTGGAAAATCAGAAAACCTGAAATCACAAAGAACAGATCGACGCCGACGCTGAGATCAGGAACGTTGAGCCAAAATGCGACGATCGATTGCGACCCGAAGGCGAGTGCGAAATGCGACAGCATCACAGCGCCGATCGCCAGGGCCCTCAATTCGTCGAGCGTTTCAATCCGTTCCGTCAAACGGCTGCACTCCTCTCAGCTTGAATTTTGTGCAGGTTTGGGCCGAGCCGTGATCGAGAGAGCTTTATCGTATCTGCGCCCCGGGTCCTTTCGTCTGCGCCGACCTTGCCGACATATCGAGGAAGCGCCTTCGTGTTTCACCGTCCCGCAGGCGGAGCGCACGACGCATGCCGCCGTAGGGCTCGATGTTAAAGCCAAAACCCTACTCGAGACAATCTTATTATCGTCATTCTTCTAATAAAATGCTAGCAGGCGCGCGCAGCACTTCCGTCCCGGGAATTTGGGCGGTTTTCCGTTCGGATCATTGGAGAGAAGCAATGAGAACAACCAATCTTTTCATTCTAAGAGGCTATGTCGGGCAAGAACCCAAGGCGTTCGACAATGGCAAAATCGCCAAGGTCAGCGTAGCGACGAACCGCAGTTGGACCGACAAGAAATCGCGTGAGCGCATTGAGAAAACCGACTGGATTACTGTCACGGTCCTGAATGAGCGCGACGCGGCTTTCGTGTTGAAGAATGTCAGAAAGGGCGCGCCGATCTATGCCGAATGTCGCGTAGCCGAAACGTCCTATGAGAAGGACGGCAAGACGATTTACGGCGTGGACGTTGTTGCCAACGTGTTTGACCTCTTAAGCCGCGCCGATAGCGGTGAAGAGGACGCCGCGTAGTCAGCTGACGCTGACACGCCCGGCGTCTAGGCGACCTGGAAACGTGGAAAGCTCGGAGTTTGCGTTGCGCGCCGCGAACCATTCCGCTGCACGCGCTCGCGCAGCGGCTGCAAAACGTAAGACCTTCGAAAAGAGCATCGAACAAACGGGCTGGTATCGTTCGCCAAACGCTTGCCGCTCAGGTGCAGAAGCGGAGTTGATCGGGGCTTATCAAGGCCTTCGCTCCCCTGCGACGAGATACGCCTGCATGATTGTGTGCGCATAATTCAAGCACTATCCGCGTTGGCTCGGCTACGGCGCCGATCACAGCGCCCGCTTTTTGTGGCTCGCACCGGCCTCGTGTCGGCGCGCGGCGCGCCGTCGCTATGCTCACTCGGACCAGAGGCCGCTATCATCCGAAAAACGGGCGAGGGAATCGTCCTTTGGCGTCGCTACGCTCGTGTCGGGGACTATGGCCCCTTCTTGCGCTCGCGTTGCGAGCTTCTTTGTGGCGCGAACGCGCCGTCTGCGCTCACAATGCGTAGCGAGCGGCCTCGGAATGGACGGACTTTCCAACTTTTCCATTCGCGCGAACCAGCCTTTGAAATCATCAGTCCGTCGCTGTGCCATCCATGCGGCTCGATTACAGTACGCGAATGGTGTCGCGTATCAGTCACAGAGCGTGTCCCGACCACTTGCCTCCGTTGCAGCGCGTCGCGACGCCTGGCTGTGCTTGTCGCTCGGCGCACCCTGAATGCCGCCACATATCGGCGCTATCGGCTACCTTGCGGCTGCAGCCTTACGATGAGCGATCAAAGCATAGGCTGCGCTTTAACGGAGGCCACCGTGATCCCCAATCAGTCCGACACGGTCGCAGACGTAGCGCCAACGACGCTCGAGCTTACCGATTACGATCTTTCGCATATGATCGTTTATCTGCGCCTGCTCGACGCGGCGCGTGATGGCGCCGGCTGGGAGGAGGCCAGCCGGATCGTCCTCAAAATTGATCCCGACGTCGAACGTGAACGCGCGCGGCGCGTCTATCACAGCCATTATGCCCGCGTACGATGGATGACGCAGCAGGGCTATAAGGAGCTGCTGAAAATGCCGAATTCGTGACGACAATTGGGATGCGCCCCGGGGCTAACGCTTCACCCGCTTTTTCGCAGGCTCAGCGCGGCGCATCCCAGTAGAAGCTTCGGCCGCCAAGCGCTCCCGTGAAGCGTTCGCCATCGCCGTAAAGCGTAAAAACAACAGTCGTGTTGGGCGCCACCAGTTCGAGGCGACATTGCTCCCGATCATAGCGTATGACGCGCGCCGTCATCGTTTCACCTTCTCTATCGGCGTCCGCTAAAACAATCTCGTTCATCGCAACACCATGCATAAGATCGACCAATATTTGGATAGCCGCCCGCCCCCGCGTCGCGGACAAAGCGCAACGTCGCCCATTCTTCGATTGCGCGCAACAGGTGCATCCCGCGGCGACATGGCTTCGTCTCTTCCTCCTTCCTTACGCTTCGGATGCGCAGCGCCCAAAGCCGCGTCGACTGTTTGCGCGGCGTAGGCGTCGTCACTCAATAAGCGCCGGGCTTCTCATAATCGGCCCATTTGAACGGCCTGCCTTGGCATCATTGATACGGCCACGCGGGATCGATCATCGCCAAGCCTATTTGGGCGTCGCGCGATGGTGTGAGAACGACGGGGGCCGAGCCTCGGCGGATAATTCGACTGACCTGGTTGCGTGTCGAGCGCAGCACAGATCTCTCTTGTCATGTTTGAGCCTTCGCCCGTTGCTCTTTATTGGCTTGTCTAGCGCCGGCGGAGCCACGTCGGCGCCTGCGCCGAATAATTTTCCCCTTGCCGCTATGCGGCAATTCCTCGCGCACGGGCGCAGCGCGCCCTTTCAAAATTCTCCGTCGCGGTCGGTGCGCAGCGCTTCGCTTGCCCGCTGCGGCCTTACGGCCTTGCGGCTCTGTGGTCTCCTTACCCCGGCGCTTTCAGACCGCCATCGCAACGGGCCGAGGCCCAAGGATAGGAGAGAGAAAATGTCGCAGCTCAACACACACATTCAGGTCGGGCGGGTCGGTCAGCTCAAGGAAGTCGGCGCCAATCTCGCCGTCACCGTCTGCTCGAACAACCCCTACAAGAACGGCAATGGCGAATGGATCGACAATCCCGAGTGGATCGAACATACGATTTTTGCCCGGCAGGACTCGCGCATCAAATGGGCGCGCGAAAAACTCGAATCCGGCGACCTGGTTCAAGTGACGTCGCGCCCGAAGCAGACCGAATGGAAAGCCGCTAATGGCGAGCGCCGGTTCGGCTACACTTTCGCGGTAGAGGACATTCAGCATCTCGCCGACAAGCCGGCGAAGAAGGCGGAGGCGCCCGCCGCGAAGTCGCAGGGCAAGAAGTCCCGGTGAAACGCGATCGAGGGGCCGCGCGCGGCCCCTCGATCACAAGCAGACTATTTTACATCATCAGATTGCTCGTCGAAGCGATCAGCAGACGGCGCCCAAGCCTGGCGCGCATTGATCGGCGCGGCGATCCGCTCACCGCAAGACGCTCAGTCGCCCTCATGGTGTCGCGGCGTGTCGCCCCTTGGTCACGAAAAGTGCAAACGCGCTGCTGATCGCCCATATATGTTC
Organism: Methylocystaceae bacterium; assembly: GCA_009773555.1. Taxonomy (GTDB): domain Bacteria; phylum Pseudomonadota; class Alphaproteobacteria; order Rhizobiales; family Beijerinckiaceae; genus Methylocystis. Next base: position 4,519 of record WSXZ01000076.1, read on the forward strand.
ATCATCATCGGGCTTCTTTTTCGCCAGCTGTGCTTCTTTCCCATGCGGTCTGCGCGAAACGGACGAGATCCATTTCTCCTTGGCCATAAATTTGCGCGAGTCCGCTTTCATCGCAGAGCAGCCCAATGTCGGCGGCCTCGGCGCAACGCATGATTTCAGGCGCCAAGTCCTTTGGAAGAAAAAATCCAACGTAAGGATAGCGCGCTGAGTGGCATCCGCCAAAAGCGCCTGCGTTGCAGCTGGACACAGGGATTGAGCCGTAGGCCGAAATCGCGATTGTCGCGGAGGCGACGCCGACATCCAGCCCCCAGAGTGCGGGTTCGTCCTCGAATGCGGTCGCGCGCTCCTCTTCGAAGGCCGACATTTCCGCTTCGACATCATCCGCCATCTTCAGTCGGTCAATCAGTTTCGTCTCGATATCGAGGGCTGTGCGAACGACGCCCCAGCCGCAGCCCCGCAGATCGCAGTAGGAGCGATTGCCTGCGAGCGTGCCCTCCGCTTCCGCTTGTTCGAGTTCCTCGGGCGATATGTCGGCCAAGTCCGCGACATTCAGGTGGCGATGGATTTTTACGGGGAACGAGCGCGGAGCCCAACGCATGGAGGTCACCTGGAAACGAGAAATTTTAAAGTGAGATGGGCTCGATAGGCTCTCTCGTCGGCTCGGAACATATATAGAACATGCTGGACATGGCGCCAAAAAGGCGCCAGCTTCGCTGCATGCTCGATTCTTCAAAAAATCAGGCGATTCGTCCGCTGGATCGCATCAATCTTCGGTTGTCACCCGAGACCTTAGAGGCGATCGATCAAGCGCGGAGCGCGCGTCCCGGCAATGTCTCCAGGAACACCTGGATTGCCGAGGCCATCAATGAAAAGCTTGAACGGGACGATGTTCTGGTCGACGACCAAGCCATTGAGCGGAAGCGTCATGCCTAATTTTTATGAGTTTTTTGCCGGTGGCGGGATGGCCCGGGCAGGGCTTGGGTCCGGTTGGACATGTCTGTTCGCGAATGATTTCGATCACAAAAAAGGTCTCGCCTATCAAGCCAACTGGGGTACGGGCGGAGAACTCAAGGTCGGCGATGTTCGCCAGATCACCGTGGATGAGCTGTCAGGATACGCCGACCTGATTTGGGGGTCGTTTCCCTGCCAGGATTTATCTTTGGCCGGAGGCGGAGCCGGGTTGAAGGGAGAGCGCTCTGGAACCTTCTATCCGTTCTGGGATGTCATCACGGGGCTGATCGACGACAATCGCGCGCCGACGATTATCGCGATCGAGAATGTTTGCGGCACGCTGACCTCCCACGGCGGACGAGATTTCGAAGCGATCTGCAAGACCTTTGGCGAAGCCGGATATCGATACGGCGCCTTGATCATCAACGCCTCTCTGTTCGTGCCGCAATCCCGGCCACGATTGTTTGTGATTGGCGTAAGAGACGATGTGACGATAGACCCGTCGCTCCTGTCGCCGGAGCCAATCGAGCCATTTCATACGCTGGGATTGCGCAGAGCCGTTGACGGCGTTTCCTCCCGCGCCCGGAAGAACATGCTGTGGTGGAATTTACCGACGCCGCCGCGTCGCAAGAATTCTTTCGCCGATATCATCGAAGAAAATCCTTCGAGCGTCGACTGGCATACCGCCGCTGAAACCAAGCAAATTTTGGCGATGATGTCGCCGGTCAACAAGGCGAAGGTTGAAGCCGCCAAGCGTTCGGGGCGTCGGATGGTGGGCGGGGTCTATAAGCGCACCCGTCTCGACGAACATGGCGTCAAAGTCCAACGGGCGGAAATTCGGTTTGACGATGTCGCGGGATGTCTGCGGACGCCCGCAGGCGGTTCAAGCCGCCAGACGATCGTCGTCGTCGATGGAAACAAGATTCGCTCGCGCCTGATTTCGTCGCGGGAGACCGCCCGATTAATGGGACTTGATGACGCGTATAGGCTGCCAAAAAATTACAACGAGGCTTACCATTTGACGGGCGACGGCGTTGCTGTCGATGTCGTTAGGCATCTGGCGCGCTATCTGCTCGAACCGCTTCTCGACGTCTGCGCTGCGGCGGAGAAGGCCGCGTGAGCGTTATTCCTTGCGAGCGGGACCGAAGCGTGCGCCAGCAGATCGCAGAATTCGCTGAAGTGCTCAAGACCCAAGCGCATAAGCTCGGCGACCACGGGCTTGCGGAGAAAGACTTCTACGCCTCGCCGATTTTCCGCGGCGCTATTCAACAGGTGCGTGGAGAGCTTGCCGCAGCGATGCGAGGCAAGCGGGAGTTCGTCCAGCATGTTCTCAACCACATGGAGGATCGAGGCTTCATCGCGGGCTGGGACCGCGCTAAGCGCGGCGTGTTGCATGACTATGTTGTGACGCTACCAAGCGGACGAACGGCGATCATCGATCTGAAAGGCTGTTTGGATGGCGACAACTCGAAAATTTTCTCGCGGCCGGAAGGCGCAGATGAATTTATCCTTTGGAGCCTGTGCACCAATGTCGGCGCCGACCCGCGGCGCAACGCTTGGTCCGGGGTTCATACGCGCATAAACGCTCAGATCATCGCGCGCAATCAGCGCGTCGATGGCCTCGTCATCTGGGATATGGTGTGTGGAACGATCGGACGCGCCTGTCCGAAGTTGTTGGATGAGAGCGATGCCAGAACGACCGTGATCGGTCCTTTCCGTGCGCCGCCGCCCTGCATCTATCTTTTCCCATCTTCCATACCCTCTCGTGAAGCGCCGGAAGTCGGCGCGCAATCACTGATGAACGTCGAACTCCTCGCTGCATTCCATTCCTGCTTTGGAGGTCGCGACGACGAGCTTAATCATGTCAGCTTCGAAATTGCCTCGCTCGGCGATGAGACGATGCGGCGCACGACGATCGAGCGGGGAGGCGTGGTGCAGCATTCCTCCGACATGACGGCGATCCGACATGCCTAATCCGAACGAGCCCGCTCCTCGTCGCGATCCCGATTTCATAAACTTTCCACCGTTCGAGACGGAGGATCTGCGAGCCAATCTGGCGAGGTTTCTGGATACATCGTTCGAAGAGGCCGTGGGGCAGACTCGCCGTGTCGGGAATTACAAATGGGGCGTTTACGCCTTCTTCGATTATGACGGCGAACCCATCTATGTCGGGCAGACGAACGAGATGCTGCGCACGCGCATTCGTCGTCACCTGACCAATCAGCGCACTGATGCTGTTGCCATGTCAGTGCTTGATCCGTTCGAAGTGCTCGAAATCGAGGTCTGGCCGCTGCCACAATATCAGGAGACAAGTGGCAAGGATGCCGACGCGCGCAAGCAACTGGATGCTTTGGAGCGATTGATCACGCAGCTCGCGGTTGATCGGTCAGAGTTCAAAGCGATCCTGAACGAGAAGGATCCACCGCCTGGGTCGCTCGTCGTCGAAGCGCCCCGATCCCTGCGCGCGAGAATTGTTTCCGACCGTGTCTATGAGCTCCGATCACATCCCGATTTTCGGATCGCTCGAAGAGCGCTCATTATTTCGCGGCTTGCGCAGGTGATCTCCGAGCGAAAGGTACAGGGTGGATTACGACGCGTATTGCTGACACAGGCCTTGCGTCTTCAGTGGTTGGCGTCGCGTCGCTATGACGCGCTGGGTGGCGCTGCGTCGGTTGAGCAAGAAGGCGATGAAGATGGTTGACCGCGTGCAGCGAAAAAATTTCGGACTTCGCTGACAAATTGGAGCCTTCGTCCCGACTTGGCGCTCTCTGAACACGCCCACCATTGTGACTTCGTCGTGTGGAGACGGGTCGGGATCCGCCCCTTAAAGGATACGTTAATGGGTTGGCGAGGACAACAAAACCGAGAAGACGACGAGGAAGCGCGCTGGCGGCAGCTTCCATTCCGCGAGCGCTATAACTGGCGGGTTGTATTCACATCGATCGGCTCGGCCATCGTCGTCCTCATTTTTATCATCTGGAGCCAGTGGCAGTGATCCACCGGCGCTGGTTTCGGATCGTTGTTGGCGCTTCCCTCCTCTGCGGCACCGGCTCCTTGCCCGTGCGCGCCGGCGATGTGGAAATCCACTACGCGCCTGATGAAAACCTTGAGCGCATCGACGTCGACCTGATCCGCTTGGCGCGCGAGAAGATCGACATGGCGGTCTACTCGCTCACGGACTGGGCCGTCATCGACGCGTTGATCGAGGCGCGCCGGCGCGGGGTCGCCCTCCGCATCGTCCTAGACCCAGGCCAGCAGCACGCGCTCGACCGGCTTCGCCCCATTGCCGACGATGTCCGGATGAAACCGGCGGGCGCATACATGCACCTGAAGTCCTATGCCGTCGATGGGCGCCTTCTTCGGTCGGGGTCGGCCAACCTGTCGGCCTCCGGGCTCAAGCAGCAGGATAATGATCTCGTCGTTCTACACGACCCGTCTGCGGCAAAGTCCTTCGAGGCGCGCTTCCAGCAGCTATGGAATGTTTCCCGGCCGCTTCCCAACTCTGCCGCTTACGCCGAGCCGGCGTCAAAGGACGCGCCGACGCCGTCCAAGGACTGCGCCATCAAGGGCAACGTCAACCGCAAGGGCGAGAAAATCTTCCACGTACCCGGCAGTCGCGACTACGCCCGGGTCACCATCACGGGCGCCGAAGAACGTATGTTCTGCTCCGTGGCGGAAGCGACAGCGGCAGGCTGGAGGCCGGCGGCGGGAAAATAGCGACGGTGTAAGGACTGGCCTCGGTCATCATCCCTGTCGAGTTCGCATCCCTGCAACCCGTTGTCGATGACAGCCGGGGCGCCTCTTACGGCGCCAGCACGCGCCCAATCGCGATTCCGGTGACGACGAGGGCCGCGCCAACCGCCATCCCATAGGCGAGCCACTGCGTCGCCTGCCGTCGCGCCACGTCTCGCGCGACGTCTTGCGCCGCGAGCGCGACGGCGCGGGCGAGGTCGGCCTTGGCCTGTTCGACCCCGGCGCGC
>WSXZ01000077.1 GCA_009773555.1 Methylocystaceae bacterium
CAGGATCGGCGCGCTGCTGAAGGAGTTCTCGCCGACAGAATGCGCAAACTTCTTCGCCGCCGCGGGATATGAACCGGTTTAAGGCGAATCCGCTCTAGAAGACAGCGCTTCCAATTTCTCCACGAGCGAGCGCGTCAGGCTTCGGCCCGCCGCTCGCCCAGTCGAGCAATTCCACTGTGTGGACGACTGAGACGGGCGTACCCGACCTGATCTGCACGATGCAGCCGATGTTGCCCGCGGCCACAATGTCCGGCGCAACGCTCTCGATATTTGCGACTTTTCGTGACCGCAGCTCATCGGCCAGCTTCGGCTGCAGCACATTATAGGTTCCCGCCGAACCGCAGCAGATATGACCCTCCGGAACGGAGACGACATTAAAGCCAGCGGCGACCAGCAGCGCGACCGGCTCTTGCGATATCTTCTGCCCATGCTGCAGAGAGCAGGCGGAATGATAGGCGACCCGAAGTTTCGGCGCGTCGCCCGACGGCGCAAAGCCAATCTCAGTCATCAGCTCCGTCACATCTCTCGTCATCGCCGAGATGTGCGCGGCCTGGTCCGCGAGAGCCGGATCGTTGCGAAACATATGGCCATAGTCCTTTACGCTGGTTCCGCAGCCCGACGCGTTGACGACGATATGGTCGAGCCCGCCAGAGTCGATTTCGCGCGTCCAGGCGTCGATGTTCGCACGCGCGAAGCGCAGCGAGTCGTCCACCTTTCCCAGATGATGCGGCAGCGCCCCACAGCAGCCGGCGCCCTTCGCGACGACGACCTCGACGCCATGGCGCGTCAGGAGCCGTATGGTCGCCTCGTTGATCGATGTGTCGATGACCGTCTGAACGCAGCCATTGAGCAGCGCGACGCGCATTTTGCGCGCGCCTCGCGCGGCGAAGACCTGCGGAGTATCGACGCTGGAAACAGGCGGAAGGCTGGGCGGCGCCAGCGCGAACGGCGCCGCGAGTCGGCGCGGCAGCAAGCGCGCCAAAGGGCGCAGCGCCGCCGCGACGCGAAACAGCGGTCGCGCGAGAGAAGGACGCGGAAAGACGAAAGCGAGCGCCGCGCGCAGGGCGCGCTCCGTGACAGGTCGCACATATGTTTTTTCGATATGCGCCCGGGCGTGATCGACAAGATGCATGAAATGCACGCCCGAAGGACAGGTCGTCATGCAGGAGAGGCATGACAGACAGCGATCGATATGAAGGGCCGTGCGCGCGTCAGCCGGCCGCTCCTTCTCGAACATCTCCTTTATGAGATAGATGCGGCCGCGCGGGCCGTCGAGTTCGTCGCCGGTGAGAAGATAGGTCGGACATGTCGCGGAGCAGAATCCGCAATGCACGCAGGCGCGCAGAATCTTCTCCGTTTCCGCCATGTCGGGATTGGCGAGCGCCTGCAGCGAGAAGAATGTCTGCATCGCTTTAGAACTCCGCGCGCATGCGGCCGCGCTCCAAAACATGCGCTGGATCGAAGCTTGCCTTGACGCGGCGGGTCAGCGCGGCGAGCGCCGCCGGTTGCGGATGAAAGACGTCAATCCTCGCGCGAGCCTCCGCGTTCGCGCGGATCAGCGTCGCATGGCCGCCGCTGGCGTCCACCGCGCTGCGCACGACGGCGGCATACGCGTCGGGCGCGGCTTCCACGCACAGCCAGATCAGTCCGCCGGCCCAGTCGTAGAAATACGCGAGCATCGGCGCGCCGGCGCGGCGAATGCGCTCGACGACCGCGAAACCTTCACTCGGCGCAACGGAAATGCGCCAGATTTGGCCGACATTGGCGGCGACGGGCGCGGCGTCGCGCAAACCTCGCCACAACGCCGCGGAGTCGTGTTCATCGAGCGTTTCAAATCGGAGCCCGCTGCGCGCCAAACGCGCCACGAGATCGTCGCGGCGCGTCGTCACGGAAATGGCGGGACCCTCGAGGCGAATCGCGGCCGCATCCGCGTCCAGCGCCAATGCGGCGCCTGCCGGCAGCATTGCGAGCGCCGAAGGTTCGCAGGGCGTCGCGGTGGCGCGGCGCAGCAGCGCGAGGCTCTCCGCCTCGTCCGCGCCGATCGCCAGCAGCGTGCATTCGGTCTGCGGCTTTGGAAGCACCTTGAGCGTCAGCTCGGTGAGGAGCGCCAGCGTGCCGTAGGAGCCGCAGACGAGCTTCGACAGGTCATAGCCGGTGACGTTCTTCATCACGCGGCCGCCGGATTTCACCAGTTCGCCGCGACCGGTGACGCAGCGGAACCCGAGCAGATGATCACGCGCGGCGCCGGCTTTGATCCGCCGCGGCCCGGCGGCGTTCACCGCGATGGCGCCGCCGATCGTGGCGCCGCCCGTTTCTGCGCCAAACAGCCGTCCGTAATCCATCGGCTCGAAGGCGAGCTGCTGATCATGCCGGTCCAGCAGCGCTTCAATCTCGCTCAGAGGAACGCCGGCGCGCGCCGAGAGCACGAGTTCATTGGGCTCATACAGCGTTATGCCGGTCAGCGCGGCTGTGGAGAGCGCCTGCGTTTGCGGCGCGTAGCGGCCGAGCCCCGACTTGGAGCCGCCGCCGACGATCGCGCAGCAGTCGCCTTTCGCTTTCGCCGCGCAAATCGCGTCAACGGCGTCCGCTTCGTCGCGGATTTCGAGCGTCGCGCAAGCGGAGCGCATCGCTAAAATCTCGGCAGGTTGGGAAAGGGCATTTTGCCGCCCGAGACATGCATCATCCCGAGTTCAGCGCAACGATGCAGCGTCGGAAACACCTTGCCCGGATTGAGCCGGCCCTCAGGATCAAAAGCGCATTTGAGCCGCATCTGCTGCGCGAGATCCACCTCGGTGAACATCTCGCCCATGAGGTCGCGCTTCTCGACGCCAACGCCATGTTCGCCGGTGAGAACGCCGCCCAGCGAGACGCACAAGCGCAAGATGTCGAAACCGAGCTTTTCCGCGCGCTCAATGTCGCCCTCTTTTGACGCGTCATAGAGAATGAGCGGGTGGAGATTGCCGTCGCCGGCATGAAACACATTGGCGACACCCAATCCTTGCTCCTTGGCGAGCCGGTCCATGCCGGCGAGCGCTTCCGGGAGCCGCGCCCGCGGGATCGTGCCGTCCATGCAAAGATAGTCGGGCGCGATGCAGCTCACCGCCGGAAAGGCGTTCTTGCGACCGGCCCAGAACTGCAGCCGCTCGGCCTCGCTTGTCGAAGCCCGTATCGTGGTCGCCCCTTCCTCGCGCGCGATATCCTGCACGATGCCGACAAGATGATCCACTTCGGCCTGCGGCCCATCGAGCTCGACGATAACCAGCGCCTCGGCGTCGAGCGGATAGCCGCAGGGCTGGAAGCGCTCGACCGCATGGATCGTCGCCTTGTCCATCATTTCGAGGCCCGCGGGGATGACGCCGCGCGCGATGATCGCGCCGACGCAGCGCGCCCCCGCCGCGACGCTCGCAAAGCCGAGCAGCAGTCCCCGCGCCAGGGGCGGCTTTTGAAGCAGTCGCACCGTCACCTCGGTGACGACGCCGAGCAAGCCTTCGGAGCCGGTCATCAGGCCGATAAGGTCATATCCCTCGCTGTCGAGATGCTTGCCGCCGAGCCTGATGAGGTCCCCGCCCATCAGCACCACGTCGAGCCCGAGGATGTTATTGGTCGTCAAGCCGTATTTCAGGCAGTGAACGCCGCCAGCGTTCTCGGCGACATTGCCGCCGATCGAACAGGCGATCTGCGACGACGGATCCGGCGCATAATAGAAGCCCTGCGCCTCGACGGCCTTGGAGATCGCGAGATTTTGAACGCCGGGCTGGACCCGCGCGCAGCGGTTTTCGTAGTCGATTTCGAGAATGCGATTGAACTTGGACATGCCGAGAAGAATGCCGTCCTCGAGCGGCATCGAACCGCCGGACAGCGACGTGCCGGCGCCGCGGGGCACGACCTTGACGTTCATTTCAGCGGCGAGCGCCATGATCGCGCGCACCTGCTCCACGCTCTCCGGCAGCGTGACGACGAGCGGAAGCGCCCGATACATGGTGAATGCGTCGCATTCGTAAGCGCGACGCGCGACCTCGTCCACGATCAGGCTTTCGCGCGGCAGTATGGCGCCCAGTCGCGCAATCAACTCATTGCGCCGCGACATAATCGCCGGCTCGGGCTTCGGCATGAAAAGCGTCATGGACTCGCGCCTCCAACGCGAGCGAGAGCGCTGCTGAACCTGCAGCAATCCGCCTAAGCGGAGCATGGACCCTGCTCCGGGCTACGCCCTATGGTCCGAACCGTTTAGAGGAGCCTCGAATTGCCCGCAAGCATGGCCCGATCGCGCAACCATTAGAAATGCGCGGATTTCTGGCGCTTTTCATTAATCCGCCTATGCTAGGTGAGATCGATCGCACGCGGAAACACGGGCCGAAGGGAAATGACCAAGACCATCCTCATCGTCGAGGATAACGAGCTCAATATGAAGCTCTTTAATGATCTCTTGGAAGCCAACGGCCATGCGACGCTGCAAACAAAGAGCGGCTTCGAGGCGCTATCCCTCGCGCGCAACCACCGGCCGGATCTGATCCTGATGGATATCCAGCTGCCCGAGATCAGCGGTCTGGAAGTCACCCGCATGCTCAAGGAGGACGACGATCTGCGCGCCATTCCCGTCATCGCGATCACCGCCTTCGCGATGAAGGGCGACGAGGAAAAGATGCTGCAGGGCGGCTGCGAAGCCTATTTGTCGAAACCGATTTCCGTGGCCAAATTCTTGGAAACCGTAAATTCCTTCCTCGCAGAGAAGCGCTGAGAGTTCTGTGTTCCCATAAACGCGCGCGTTCGCGTCATTGACGAACTGCCCGCGAAGGGCGCGCGCATCGTGCAGCCGTTACCGTGACGGCTCTTGATCACCCGTCGATGGTCCGGCCACGGCGGAGCGGCGACCCTCCTTGAGCGGGCTTGCAGGCGACGCGCCGCTGAACTATACAGCGCGCGACGACGTCACGCCGTCCGGCCTCCCCCAAGAGGCGTCCGAATAAAACGGGGCCATAGCTCAGTTGGGAGAGCGCTTCAATGGCATTGAAGAGGTCGTCGGTTCGATTCCGTCTGGCTCCACCACTATCCTAATTCGCTGTTTTAAAGTGGTTTTTCGAAGAAACCAACGCAATGGTTCTCGACAACTCCCCGACTTGGCCCTAGCCGAATCGCAGAGCGCCGCGCCGCCTCTGAACGTCGCGGCCAGTCTCGGCGTGCGAAAATCATTCTGGCGTCGAAACGGGCAATCCCGCGACGAAACCTGGCGCGAGAGATCACTCAAAGACGCTCAGCAAATGGACGAATTGAATACAAAATGCGTTCTCCGACATGGGATGGCGCCGATCTCGCGACAACGGCGCTGCCTGCCAACGAGGTCAGGTGACGCCCGTCGGCGCGCAGGGCGACACTTCCATAGAAAGGAACTTGCGAAATGAAATCACGACTATCCGTTGCGACGATCATATCCTTGCTCTGCGCGGGTTGGGCCTTCGCTGAAGATGCGCCGGTGACATATCAATGCGAGGTCTCGGCCCAACAGAGCGACTCAAGCCAGTCGGGGCCATTTTCCATCGAGATAAGTGGCGCCGCGGTGAAGCTGAGCAACGTCAGCGCCCTCGATGGCCATTTTTCTCTCATTCGGAAGAATGACGCCTTCTATGTCTTTAAAAACAAGAAGAATCAGGGAGGCAACATCAACCGTTCCACCGGCGCAGTGGAATTATATGCCGTAAACGCCGCTTCCCATGAGATGACGGTCTCGATTAACGGCGCGTGCGTCGAACAGAAGTGACTTCGAATTTCGAGCGTCAGAGACTCACCCAAGAAAATCGATCCGATTGATCGACGATCGTACTCACCGTGTTTCCACACGGATGACCCTGCAACAGGGATCGTAATAAACAGGACCTCCTGCTTTACGTCTGGCAACAGGCTTTTCCGGTAAGCAGATCAATGATCGCCGCCCAGTCAGGCGCGACGCGTGAGCCAGGACGCATATTCTCAATCTGATTTGCGATCGTCTCCTGAATCTGCAAGGGAATCAATCCCAGTGCTGGCGGTTCTAGTTCCACGTTCTCGGATCAGGCCATGCACGGAAGACTGCAGGCGACATCGCGCCTTCCTCAGCGGAGCTTGATTACGTGCCAGATCCCGGCCGGCCGAGAGACGCTCTCACGAGCGCGCGCAGGTGGCTGGAGGAATTCGGACAGGCGGCGTTGGCGACCGTCGTCTCCACCTGGGGTTCATCGCCCGTACCGATCGGCGGCCAAATGGCCATCGGTCCAGACGGACAATTCGAGGGCTCGGTCTCCGGCGGTTGCGTCGAAGCGGAAGTGATTACCGAAGCGGCGGACGTTCTGACGCGCGACAGGCCGAAGCTGCTGGAGTTCGGAGTCGGAGAGGAACTGGCGTGGAAGGCCGGCCTGCCCTGCGGCGGCGCAATCAGCATCTATGTCGAGCCTCTGCGGTGCGAGCGAGATTCAGCTTTTCTGGAGAGGATGTTTTCAGCGCGCCGTGCACGGATGTCGCTTGCCGTGCTCACGACGCTTACGACCGGCGAACGGCGCCTGTTCGACGCTGGGGAGCCGATGCCCAGTGAGATCGCCCAATGCCTCCTTTCGAATGAGAGTCGGCTTCTCTCTCTCGGCGATGATCCGGTCTTCTTGCATGCACTCACCCCGCCAGTTCGCGTGGTCATTGTCGGCGCGACGCATGTTGGCCAAGTCCTCGCTGATCTCGCGAACCGCATTGGCTATGACGTCGTCGTCGTCGATCCGCGCGCCGCATTTGCCAGCGCCGACCGCCTCGGCGAATTCAAAAGTCTCACCGACTGGCCTGAAATCTCGCTGAAGTCCTTGGGGCTCGACCCTAGGACCGCGGTGGTCGCTCTGACCCACGCCGCCGCGATTGACGATGAAGCGCTCACCGAGGCGCTGCGCTCGCACTGCCTGTATATTGGCGCCCTGGGCTCGACGCGGACACACGCTAAGCGCCTGCAACGTCTCGCCGCCGCAGGCTTCAACGATACGGAACTCGCGCGCATCAGCGCCCCGATCGGACTGGCTATTGGCGCGAAAGGCCCGGCCGAAATCGCCGTCTCGATTCTCGCGGAGATTGTGCAGGTCGCGCGCGAAACGAGGCAAGCGTGAATATTGCAGCTGTGCTCTTGGCTGCTGGAGCCTCGAAGCGGTTCGGGCAGGACAACAAGCTTCTTGCCGAGCTTGACGGAAAGCCGCTCATCCGCAGGGTGGCCGAAGCAGTCGTCTGCAGCGGCGTCGAAGTCGTCGTCGTTACCGGCTGCGACCGCCCACAGATCGAAAAAGCTCTCGAAGGCTTGCCGCTGCGATTTGCACATAATTTGAACTGGGAAAGCGGCATGGGATCGTCGATCGCCGTTGGCGTAATGGCGCTCGGACAGCAAACACAAGGGGCGTTTGTCGTCCCGGGCGATCTGCCCTTTTTGACATCGGATCTGATCAAAGACCTGATGGCTGTCTTTATGGAGAGCCGGGGACCTTTGATCACTTATCCAGCGACGCCCAAGGGCAAGCAGCGCAACCCAGTTTTGTGGCCCCGACGATTCTTCGCCTCTCTGGCGGCGCTCTCTGGGTCGCTGGGCGCCAAGCATTTGCTGCAGAACTGCGAGGATTCTCAAAAGCAGGCGGCGCACGTCCTCGACGAAGGCGCTTTTATCGACGTTGATGTGCTTACGGATTTGGAAGCTGCACGTTCGCGATGGAAAATCGCTAGTCCTTAAAGGGCTTTACGCGGCGCAGATTTCGTCATGCAAATGGGCCGCTTTTAACCGCGCACGCGACGATGGAAGGAGCGGCCGCGTGACTGCGTCGGGGCTTCGATGTGCCTCAAGAGCTGCGCGACCTTGATGTGTGCGGCTCAAGCAATATGTTGCAGCATAAGCGGCCATCAAGCGATTGACGTTCGAGACGACCTCCCGCGCTGGATACTTCCGGCGCCGCCGAGACAGCAGGCCCAGTCATGCCCTATGAGCTCTATTATTGGCCCGGCATTCAGGGACGTGGAGAGTTCGTCAGGCTCGTGCTGGAAGAGGCCGGCGCCAGCTACATTGATATGGCGCTTGAGCCAAACGCCGAGGCGGCGCTTCTAGCTTTTCTCGAACGAACCGATCTCGTCCATCCGTCATTCGCACCGCCGTTCTTGAAAGACGGACATGTGGTCATCGGACAGACCGCCGCAATATTGCTTTATCTCGGCGATCGTCACGATCTCGCGCCGAGCGACGCTGCGCGCAGACTTTGGGTTCACCAAATTCAGTTGACGATCGCTGACCTGGTCGGCGAGGCTCACGACACCCATCACCCGTTGGGCGGCGATTTGTACTACGAGGAGCAGAAACCCGAGGCCTCACGCAGAGCGAAGTGGTTCCGCAAGGAAAGGATACAAAAATATCTTGATTGGTTCGAAACGATCCTCGCACGCAATCCCGATGGCGACTCGTATCTCGTGGGCAATACCTTGAGCTACGCCGATCTTTCCCTGTTCCAGGTTCTGGAAGGCTTGCTCTATGCGTTTCCCAAGACAGCAAAAGCCCTTCTCGCCAAGTCGCCGCGCGTGTCCGCCCTTTCAAGGATGGTCGCACAACGTCCGCGCATTCGCGCATACCTCGATAGCGATCGCCGGCTGAAATTCAACGAGCAAGGTATATTTCGTCACTATCCTGAACTCGATGACTGATCAGCGGGATCAATCCCTGCACGGACCTTAGATTGATCGCCTCGCCCTATATGCTCACCTTGTGCGGGCATGCAGCTCGGGTTCGGCTTGCTTCTTGGAGAGATGTTGATGGGTGGATTAGCCTTGGTTCCGGATTCGCCGTTTTCGGCGAGCGCCTCCAACGCCTTGAGCGATCGTCTCTTTGAAACCCGCAGGCTTTCGATCGAACTTGCGGCTCCGCTCAGCGCCGAAGACATGGTCGTCCAAGCGATGGAGGACGCCAGTCCGACCAAATGGCATCTCGCTCACACAACCTGGTTTTTTGAGACCTTTGTCTTGACGCCGTATCTAACAGACTATGCGCTATTCGATGAGGCGTTCAACTATTGCTTCAACTCCTACTATGAGCACCAGGGCCCCCGGCAGCCTCGGCCGAGGCGCGGACTTCTCACCAGGCCGTCGCTCGATCGGGTTCTCGCCTATCGGCAGCATGTGGACTTGGCGTTGGCGCAGCTTCTTGCTGAGCAAACCGATGCGCCGTCAGCTTTGATCCATACGCTGGAGGTCGGGATCAATCACGAGCAGCAACATCAGGAGCTGATGCTCACAGACATCCTCTCCCTTTTCGCTGCAAATCCCCTAAAGCCAGCCTACCGCTCGCCCCAGCCGCGCCCGCTCCGCTGGATCGATTTTGCCGGCGGCGTCTACCAGGTCGGCCATGAGGGACGCGAATTCGCTTGGGACAATGAGGGGCCCCGCCATGATGCGCTCCTTCGCCCGTTCCGGCTTGCTGACCGACTGATCACAAATCGCGAGTGGTTGGCGTTTGTCGCCGACGGCGGCTACGAAACGGCGACCCTATGGCTGTCGGACGGCTGGGCCGCGATCGGTCGCGAAAACTGGCATGCGCCACTCTATTGGGAGTCTCGTGACGGAGAGTGGTTTGAGATGTCGCTCGAAGGACTGCAGCCGCTAAGCCTCGATGCGCCGGTTGCGCATGTGAGCTACTACGAAGCCGATGCTTTTGCGCGCTGGTCTGGCAAGCGATTGCCGACGGAATTCGAATGGGAGGTCGCGGCGGCCACAGCGCCAAAGCATGGAAATTTTCTTGGAACGGCGGCATTGCGTCCGCGACCGGCCGAAGCCGAACCAAATGGCTCGCCTCGTCAGATGTTCGGCGATGTCTGGGAATGGACCCAGAGCGCCTATCTGCCTTATCCGGGCTATCGCGCCCCCGAGGGAGCGCTCGGAGAATACAACGGCAAGTTCATGGTTGGTCAGCATGTGCTGCGCGGCGGCTCCTGCGTGACGCCGCAAGATCACATCCGCCCGAGCTATCGCAATTTCTTTTACCCCCATCAGCGTTGGCAGTTTTTAGGCCTGCGTCTCGCTTCGGAGGTTGCCTGATGTCAAAGGCGACGGAACGCTCAGCCACGCCGCTCGCGCGGCAAGCGGACGACTTCGCTGTTAGCGTGCTCGAGGGCCTGTCCCGGCCAAAAAAGCATCTTCCCTGTCGCTTCCTGTATGACGCCGCAGGCAGCGCGCTCTTCGAAGACATTACGCGCCAGCCCGAGTACTATCCCACGAGAGTCGAAGTTGGGATTCTCACAGCCAATGCGATGCAGATGATCGAGGGAGCGCTGGAAGAAGCGGTTCTCGTCGAGTTCGGCTCTGGTTCGAGCATCAAGACGGAAATCCTGCTGGGACATATGCCGCGTCTACACGCGTATGTGCCGATCGATATCTCGGAGAGCGCTCTCACAGATGCTCGAGAGCGGCTGACGGCTCGGTTTTCCGGGCTCAATATTCAGCTGCTACTGGCCGATTTTTCGCATTCGATCGAGCTTCCTCCTGAGCTGGCGGAACTGCCTAAGCTGGGATTTTTCCCTGGATCGACGATCGGCAATTTCATGCCCGCGGAGGCGACGCGGTTGCTACGAGCAATGCGAGAGACGCTTTCGCCGCGCGGAAAGCTGATCATCGGCGTCGATCTGAAAAAAGACGTTCGCCAGCTTGTTGCAGCCTACGATGACGCAAATGGCGTCACCGCCGCATTCAATCTCAATCTCCTTGTGCGCATCAATCGTGAACTCGATGGGACATTCGATCTTCAAGCCTTTCGCCATGCGGCGACCTACGAGCCCTTCGAAGGACGCATTGAGATGCATCGAAGAAAAATTCGCTTCCGGGAAGCGGAGACGATTCACACCGAAAGCGCTTACAAATACACGATCGAGGAGTTCCATCTGATCGCGCAGGCGGCGGGGTGGACCCCTCTGCGCGTGTGGAAAGATGAACTCAATCTATTCAGCGTACATGAATTGGTCGCGCCTTGAGCGGAGGGCGACACAGCGGGAACCAGCTGAATGACTGCCGCGAAGGTGAGCGAAGCAGAGCGAGACGCGTGGCCCGCATTGCCTTACTACGCTTGGCAAGAGACCTGTACGACTCTGCATCTCTGGAGAGATCTCGTCGGCAAGATCCGGTTGTCGCTGACTCCGTGGCTAAACCACTTCTGGCACGTTGCGCTTCCAGCGATGCCCGAGATCGCCCCCACCTCTCGATCAAACCCTGACTTTGCGCTAAGCTTTCCTTCGATTCTCAAATTCATTCGTACAGCGACAGAAGGAGAACTTAAATGCGGCATTCTCTTCCACGCAGGCTTCTCGCTGAATTTCTTGGGACTTTTTGGCTCGTGTTCGGCGGCTGCGGCAGCGCGGTGATTTCCGCCGGCTTTCCCCAGCTCGGCATTGGCTTTCTCGGCGTGGCGCTAGAGCGGGTTCGTTGTTTTCCGATTCTGTTCGGGATTCCCGAATCGGCGAGAGCATGATTCTTTCATCGCGATAGCGATGGAGGCGACGCATGGC
>WSXZ01000078.1 GCA_009773555.1 Methylocystaceae bacterium
CTCCATCTGCATGGCGGTTTCCGGCGGGCCCTGACGCTCGCGGCGGATCGCCCAGGCGTACATGTTCTTCGGCACATGTCCGAGCGGCGGGAATTCGCCCATTTCATAGAGGTCTTTTTTCTCGGTCAACTTTCTGTTTCCTTGATGAGTTGCGCTCATTGAACGGCGGTGCCTTCTGGCGGGCGTCGCCGCATTTATGTTGACGCTCCTTCCAAATGGGGCGCCGTCAAACTGGGAAGAAGGGAAGGCCGGCTCTCCGGCGAACCGGGAACAAGTTTCATTGCTCCGCACATTGTGCGAATTCGGCGGCGCGAAAGCTCGCATTGAAGGCCACGCGCAATGTTTCCCGCGTGAGAAGGGCGACGAACGGAAGTCGGCCGAGCACGCGCGCGCCGCCCATGGTCCCGATCGTGGCCTGTGTGTTCTCGTTCTCCTCGCCGACGAAGGCGACGCCAAGCAACGGAATATTCCGTCGCCGTAGCGCCTCGATCGACAGGAGGCTGTGATTGATGGTTCCGAGAGACGTGCGCGCCACGAGAATGACGGGAATTCTCCAACGCGCCAGCATGTCGATCGTCGGAACTCGAAGGGTCAACGGCGTCATCACGCCGCCGGCGGTTTCAATGACGAGCGGACGATCGCATTCGGGTAGCGCGAGGCGTTCTGGATCAATCTCGACGCCGTCGATTTCGGCTGAATAATGCGGCGAGACCGGCGTGTTCAGGCGCCACTTCTCGGGCAGCACGCGCGCTGGTGAAAGCCCAGATAGCCGGGCGACGGTTTGCGAATCCGTCTCGCCGTCGAGACCAGACTGCACGGGTTTCCAATAATAGGCGTCGAGCGCCTGGGCGAGCGCGGCCGAGAAGATCGTCTTGCCGACGCCCGTGTCGGTTCCGGCGATCACGAAACGCGTCACTAGTCGATGCCTCCCTCAGCTTAGTTGCGACGGGCACGGCCGTCATAGCCGACCCTCAGTTAGCGTGTGCGCAATGCGCGGGAATGTTACGACTGCGTCACAAACCGCACATTTCGCAACTGCGAAATAGACGATCGCAGCATGAAATTAATCGATCCAGGTCCCATCGAAAGGGTAGGCAAACATCATGGGCTTGAAAAATTCAAACTTCAGAACGGTTCATTCGAAATAAGCTAATGGAAATCATGTGTGACGCGCGAACTCATTGAGCCGGGGGCGCCGGCGCGCGGCTAGACGCTGTTCGAAGTGTCGTCCGCCACGGCTCGCCAATCGCCAAACGTACGATAGCTGCGTATCGTGTCCCCTACGTCGTCGAGGGAGTAAAGGTGGAGCCAGCGATTGTTCACGAGATCGCGAACGGTATCGTTCTTACGGATAACCGCCTCGATTGCGGCTTCCGGCGCTTCGATGAAAACATTGAGCCGCAACGGCTCGTGAACGAAGCGCTTGCCGTCATGGACAGACTGCCATGGCAGGCCGACCTTAAGGTCGCCGGCGTTTCCCTCAAGAACGCCAATCTGGCCCACGACATTGTGCAGCGTCTTATTGCCGCTGCCGAAGACGCGATTGTTCGCCGTCGAACCGAAATATTGGAGGTTGATCCAGCTAGCAACGACCATCGGCGCCGTCATGATCAGCTCCAGCACGCTATATCCGTCATCCTTCGTGTGGTCATAGCTGTGCAAGAAAGCGCGCCCGCCGAGATCGAGTCCCCGCGTGCGCTCGCGCGGCGCGGCGATGAACACCGCATTGCCGGCGAGACCCCATTCGGGACGAAGCTGTGACCAGTCGCGGCTGCGCGCGACAATCTTCGCATCGATCTTTTCCTTTCCGGCGAGCCCGAGGAGCGCGGAGCGCGCCATGCGAGCCAGCGAAGCGGCTTTAGCCAGCCAGGCTTTGAGTTCGTCAATGTCCTTGCTGTGCGACGTAGGGGGGTTCTCGACGTCATAGAGTCGCACCTCGTCCGTTGTCGTATCGTGCAAGGCGCCTAGGAACCATGTGTCATGCGGGATGCGGATTCCCTTGAGCACAAGGCCTTCTCGCACATGGGTGTCATTGAGGATCGTCGCGGCGACTCGGGCATTGGCCTCGCCCGTGTGTCCGCCGCAAGCGCCGCAATCGAGCCCCGAGGCGTGCGGATTATTAACAGTCGTACTGCCATGCCCGGCAAGCATCACCAGACGCGCGAAATTCTCCGTCATCGACATGGCCTTGAGAACGGCCTCCGCCATGGCGACGCGCTGACTGTCCGTGAAGCCGGTGGCGCGTCCACCGACAATCCGCGGCTCAATGCTCGGGCCCACACGCTCGATCACGGCGCGATCAAGGCCGTCGAGATTGGGATGCGGCGCGACGCGCGTCAGGCCCAGACTGTCGGAGAGGATCTTGCCGGCGTAGAGGAGCCCCGCAGATTCGACGAAGGCGAAAGACGAGACTGCGGAAAGCTTAAACGCCTTCCACGCCTTGCTCGCACGACGCCGGAGCAGACGAAGACCAAGAATCTCTTCCTCTTCTTCCTCGGATGCGTCGCGTACCGCTTCGCAGACGACGAAAGCCGGCCTCAGGAGCACCGGACATTGTGCGCCGCCCTTGCTGTGGCCGATCGGCACATATTCAATCGGGAAACCGAAGAAGCCCGCGAAGCCGACTGTTTCCGCCTGCGGGCAGACGGTCTCTAGCGCGCGGCGGTAGATTTCGGAGCGCACGTCAATGCAAAACGCCGCCTGCAGGGCTGCGCGTTCCTTCTCGCGCCTTTTAGACCGCTTCACATTTTCATGCAATCGTGCGACGAGCCGCCGCTGAAACGCGATTTCATAAGCGTCCTGCAGCATGAGATCGACGGTGAGATCGGCGTCGTTATTGAGGCTTTCATCCTGCGGCGTCGCGGCGGCGATGCGCATCGCTTCCGCCCACGCGGAAGAGAAGGCTGCGTCGGTACGGGCCTGGAACAGGCCATATCCATAGGCAACGCGAACGGCCAGGAGCTGCGTCAGCGTGTCGTTGGGTTCGCCATAAAGCTCCGAATTCCAGACGAGATACCGCGCATAGGCCGCCCAGCCGCCAATGTCGAAGAGCGTCCGGTGCAGATAGTCCTCGACCGCGCGCTCGGCAACTCCCAGTTTCTCGATCACGGCGCCGATGGTTTCCACTGGGTCATCAGGCAAAGCGAGAATGGCGCGGCGGAATCCACGCACACCCATGGCTTCTGGATTGCGATCATGGCGCGCGGCGGCGCGCCAGGCGGCATAGGGCTTCATGTCGTGATTGGGCATACGCCAACTAGCCTGGCCGTCATCGAAATAGGCCGCGCACCACCGCGAAATATCGTCGATCATAAAGCCGACGAGCGACGCCTGCCGGTCTCCATCGGCAAGCGCGTCGAGCACCTCGGCGACCGTCGCAATCGCCGCCTGATTTGGCGCGTCAGCTTCTGGAGGGCTCGCGGCAGCCTCCTTTAGCGCGGCGACGTCAGCCGGCGCCCGCGTTGCGTTCGACGCTCTAGCGAGCGCGGCTTCAAGGTCGGCGTCTGAAACAGCGCCGGCCTCGATCGCTTGCCAGTAAAAGTCGCGCGGCATGAGCATAGGGGTTTTTGCCACACGCTTGAGGGTCGCTGCGGTACTGGCGAACGACTGGTGGGTGAAGCCGAGAAAGGGATTCACGGCGACAAAATGCTTCAGCGGCCAAAGCGGCGCGATCTTGCGGCAGGCGCGGTCGATAGCCGCTTCCAGCAGCTTGCGCCTGCGCTGCGAGTCGGAGAATCGCGGGAGTTCTTCCGGTGCCAGATTGAGTGAGGCCGCATCGGCGATAATGTCTTTCACTTTCCTTGTGAGCTGGAACATGCTTCGTCTCCGGCGTCGATCAGTTGGATTGGACGGCGAGCGGCCGGCGCCGCCAGAATCTCAACACAAGCCGGTTGGCGATGGTGTTGAGATAAAGACCCTGCGAAATGTGGACATAGGCCGCTTGCCAGACGGGCGCCTTAGCGTGCCGCGCAATGACGTTTTGAAACACCGTTACGGCGCAGAAGGACAGGATCATGCTCGCGAAGATGAGATGGCCCCCAAAGCCATGAATAGACTTGGTGGCGGGAAGGCTAGAGGCCATCAGCCTCTCGGCGGCCTCGTGCAAGGCGAAGAAGGCGACGGCTGCCAGAGCGGCGAGCGCAATGGTCTTGCCGATCACATAGCCGTTCGGCCGCTCGTCGATGGCGTTGGCGACCAGATGCGCCAGCCCCATCATCAAGATGACTGCAAGAGCCAGGGCGCCGGGCTTCTCGCTGAAGCTCGCGCCGAAGAGCGGGCTGACAACGAAGGCCACGGCGATTGTTGCAACGAGCGCGAGTCCGAAGCGCTCGGGATGCGGCTGCCCGCCGGGGTTCGGCGTCCATGAGGCGCGCGCGAGATCGATGACGCTGCCGGACGAGAGAAAGGCGTGCGCCTTATAGAGCGAATGGGCGACAATGTGCAGAATCGCAGCGGGGAAGGCGCCGAGCCCGCATTCGAGCATCATAAAACCCATCTGCGCGACAGTAGAATAAGCGAGCGACACTTTCACCGAGGTCTGGGTCAGCATGACGACCGAGCCGAACAGAGCCGTCGCGCCGCCAACAACCGCGAGCAGATGCAGCGCCCCATGAGAGAGCGCCACGAGATCCGCAAGTCGAAGCACAATGAAGCCGCCGGCATTGATGACGCCCGCATGCAGCAAAGCGGAGACCGGTGTCGGCGCCTCCATGACCTCGATCAGCCAGCCATGGGTTGGCAATTGCGCGGATTTCAGCAGCGCCGCCATGACAATCAGAACCGCGGCGGTTGTGACATTGGCGTCGTAGGCGCTCATCGTCTTCGCTTGTGCGAAGAGCGCGGGAAATTCGAGCGTGCCAAATGTCGATAGTAGAAAGGCGGCGGCGCCGATGAGGCATACGTCAGCGATGCGACTCGCGATGAATTTTTTTTTCGCAGCGAGTTGTGCGGCGGGACGCTCGCCGCAAAAAAGTAAGAGCTTGTTGAGCCCGATGCTCGTCGCAATCAAGGCAGCCATGAGCTGGACAAGATTGCCGGAGACGACGACGGCGAGCACTGCGGCGAGCGTTAGAGCCATGAATTTCAGAAAGCGTCCATGGTTCGGGTCGCCGTCGAGGTAATTTCGGCTATAGCGAAGGACAATCAATCCGATGAAGGAGACGAGCGCCAGCATCGTCGCCGAAAGCGCATCGACATAGACGCCGATACCGACGCCGCTGACGCCAAGCGTGACGCTGGCCAAGGGACCATGAAGCGCGATGATTGCTGTTGCACATAGCGCAACGGCGAGGGCCGTCGACGCTGCAAGCAGCGTTCTTCTCGCCATCTGGTCGGGCGCGGCATTGGCCTCTCCGGAGGGCGTCATCCCGACCCACGCGAGCGAGAGCGGCGCCAATAGTACAAACCAGCTTACAAGTTGACCCATGACCGGCTCCATCAATGTCGATGGAGCAAGAGCTAGGTCAAGCCGGCCGTTCGGAAAAATTCTATTATTGAAATCCATCATTCTGTTTGATAGAACGATGCATGGCTTTCCTGAACTATCATCACCTGCGGTATTTTTGGGCGATCGCCAATGCGGGCGGCCTAACGCGAGCAGCGAAATTGCTCAACGTGTCGCCGTCCTCATTGTCCGTCCAACTCAAGTCGTTGGAGGAACAACTCGGTCAACCACTATTTGAGCGGGACGGCCGCGCTCTGCGATTGACGGAAGCGGGTCGTGTCGCACTCGACTACGCCAATACGGTCTTCAAGTCCGGCGAGGAATTGCTGAGCACGTTTAAAAGTATGAGTTTCGGTGATCGGCAGATGTTGCGAATCGGTTCCGTCGCAACGCTGTCGCGCAACTTTCAGATCGAGTTCCTCAAACCCCTCATCGACCGTCACGATGTGGAGCTCCAGGTAAAATCGGGGACATTGAACGAGCTTCTTCAAAAGCTCGAAGCCCATGCGCTCGACCTCGTGCTGTCAAATCAGCCTGCCACAATGGACACGAATTCCGAACGGCAAAATTTGCTCATCGCGGAACAGGCGGTCAGCATTATCGGACATCCGAGCCTGCGGATTGGGAGGAAGGGAAACGCGTCGACCTTCCAGTTTCCCAACGATCTCACACGGGTTCCGATCGTTCTCCCCGCGCGGGGCGCCGCGATCAGAATAGCCTTCGACCGCATCGTCGAAGAAGCCGGAATCAGTCCGATCATTCTGGCGGAAGTCGAAGACATGGCGATGCTTCGTCTCATCGTCAGAGAGAGCCACAGCGTGACGCTCGTGCCGCCAGTCGTTGTCAGGGACGAACTTGAGTCCGGCGTTCTCGTCGAACATTGCAGGCTTGAACAGATAAAAGAGTCCTTTTACGCCATCACGCGAAAGAGGCGCTTTGCAAATCCCCTATTGACGGAACTCATCGGCTCGCGGCTACTCGTCGGTTAAGCGCTCTACCAGGAAGACATGCCGCGGATCATCGCCGCCACCGCGGGATTCCGACGATTGGCGACGGCGAAAACGCGTTCCTGAACGCCCTCTATTTCGGCCACGAAATCGAGTCCATAGCGCTCACGCATTTCGCGCCGCATCACACTCGGTGCAAAGATGAGCCCCTCGCCGGTCGCGGCGATACTCTTCAATAACGAGTTATCCTCGATTTCCGCTCTGACCTGCGGCTTTAAGCCATGGCTATGAAACCAGCGATCCTGCGACTGTCGCAAAATTGTGTTGGAGGTCGGTAAAATCACGGGCGCGTGATGCAGCGATCGCGGAAAGCCATCCCGATATGCGGCAACGAGGTTTGGCGCGCCAAATATGGACATCTCCAGCGCTGCTAGAAGCTGACAGAAAAAGCCGTTCCTTACAAAAGCCGGTGGCGCATTCAAGAGCGCGAGATCGTAAGTCAACAGCCTCAGCTCCGAAAGAGAACGCTCTGCGTTGCTATCGAAACATACGAGCTTCGGCGACTGCGGCATACTCAACAGTGGCGTGAGCAGCCGGCTTACAACCAAGGTATCAAGCGCGTTGCAGACGCCTATCCGTAGTTTCAGCCGACGTTCTGCGTTTTCGCCCTTCAGCCAAGTGCTCAGCTCGTCGCCTATGCTGAATATTTCATCCGCGTAACTGAAAGCCAGCAGGCCCTTTTCGGTCAAAACCAGCTTCCGGCCCTCTCTGCGAAAAACCTTATTGCCGATCGACTTTTCGAAGACGGCCAATTGGCCGCTGATTGTCGGCTGCGCCAATCCCAGCATACTGCAGGCGTTCTTAATTGAGCCCATTTTGGCGACGGCCCAGAAATAATAGAGATGCTGGTAGTTAAGGCGTTCCAAGTCCAAGTCCGGCTGCTTTCTCCTTTCGTACGAGACGCTTGTCGCTATGAAAATTACATTTTTCTTAATCAACACTTCCGTTTCATAGAACGATGCCGGATCCTGTCTTCTATAGACTCAGCTTCGGTTAACTTGATCAATCAACAAGTTCGCTTCGTTCTCGATCGCTTGGGCGGCTTCATTTGAAAGCTGAGGATCAAAAAATGCGATCGGGAGCTCATTTTTCTGTTTGTTGCTGGTGAGGATTTTCGATACCGGTAGGACGTAGCGTTTGCGGTTCGCACGAATTAGCAACCGGTTTGACTTCGTCGTGAGAGTGAACTATGCGCGCCATAAATAAGTCAACGCCTTTGCCGTACGGGTCCCGTTTCATTCGCCGCCTCAGTTTGCATCGGATGTTCGGTTCCGCATCACACGCCAGCCTTTCGGATAAGCTGGATGAGTTCTCGCGGGCCGTGGAAATGCGCTGGCCGGCATGATCGTTTCATTCGATAGGCTGGTTGGCGGCAAGCTGCTTCTGTTTCTTGGCGCACTGGGAATCGGCTATGTCGACGTTTTGTCGAATGTCTCCGGCCATAGCGTGCTGACACCATACTCGGCCGGTTCGCTTGAAGGCGTTACGCCGAGCTTCGCCGCTTGGGGAACGACCTTCTATCTCATCGGCGTTGCGCTCGGCGTGCCGTTCGCGAGAGTTCTTTCCGGTCGTTTCGGCGAATATCGCGTGCTGACGTTCGGCTATTTCTGCTACGCGATCGCCTCGCTGATTTGCGTCTCGAGCGAGAGCGTTTTTATGTACGCCCCAACGCGGTTCGTTTTTGGGGTCTTCGGCGGCTTTCTTGCGGTCGTCAGTCAGTCGGCGGCGCTCGGCGAACTGCCAGAAAAACAGTACAAGATCGGCCTCGGCTACTGGGCCGCGCTCGGCATATTGCCTTATACGCTGGCGGTCTTTCTCGGCGGCTTCTGGGCCGAGTATTTTTCCTGGCGTTGGCTCTTCTACGCCAACGCCACGCTGGGCGTTCTCATCTCGGCGATCATTGGGGCGCTGCTTTACGGCCGCGAATATAAGCGCAAGATCGTCCGCTTTGACGCCGTAGGCTATGTGCTGCTGGTGATTACCCTAATCGCCATGCAGATGATGCTGAGCCTGGGCAATGATTTCGATTGGTTCGGCTCGCCGCTTCTGTCGCTCGCATTGATTACCGTGATGTTCTCCCTGCCGCTCTTCATCATCTGGGAATGGGGCGAACGCCACCCGATCGTCGATGTACGGCTCTTTTCGCGCTCGAGTTACGCCATTGGCGTCCTCAGCGGCTTTCTCGGCTTTTTCGTCATACAGGGGCTGATGTCGCTGCTGTCGGTGCAGCTGCAGCTCCTGCTCGGCTACACGTCCTCGCTCGCAGGCCATGTCTATCTCGCGATGATGGTCGCGGGCCTGCCGCTCGCGGGCTTCATGTACGAGATTTCGAAGAAGCTCGATGTGCGCTTCGTGATCTGCATGATGTTCATATGCTCGTCAGTCGTGCTCACTTGGCTTGGGCTCTTCGACAAGAACGCTTCATACGATAAGCTCGCTATACCGGTTGTTTTCCTGGGCTTTTGTGTCGCCGCGCTATCGGCGCCGACGTCGACCCTCGCGAC
>WSXZ01000079.1 GCA_009773555.1 Methylocystaceae bacterium
CCGCACGTATGTTGCCGGCCAATTCGCTCCCGGCGCGCTCAGCGACCGGGACGATTTCATTTCTCTGATAGACTGGGATGAGCAATGGCCAAGTCCGCCATGATCAAGATCAAGCTCCTGTCCACGGCGGATACGGGCTATTTCTACGTGACCAAGAAGAACGCGCGCACCAAGACCGAAAAGCTCGTCTTCAAGAAATACGATCCGGTCGTGCGCAAGCACGTGGAATTCAAGGAAACCAAGATCAAGTAAGCGCGGGCGGATAAACGCGCGCGCGCCTTGCCGAGGCGTCCGTCACAATCGCTGGTCTAGCCAGAAGGAGCGTCGCCGCGGGGGACGCTTCCAAACTTTATTGGCTGCAACTTTATTGGCTGGATCAGGAACCGCTTGCGGGAAGGCGGCCGACTGACGATGGCTTCAAGGAGGCCACTCCAACCACCGCCAGTCGGCCAACCCCACGGACCCAGGAGATGCGGCGGACCTGAGCACTCCGCAGGGTATTCAAAGTTGTGCCGAATACGCATCAAACGCTTACGCACGCCATGGGTCTTGTTGCAGGCCCTTCGACGCCGCCAGACGCGCAACTCATTTGGCGCAGTCACGTTACTCCGGCTGCACAAAAATGCAACTATCTGATATGAATTTTCACAGACGCCGAGTTGTGAAGCGTTTGTGCAACAGCGTAACAAATAACATCGCGCTGCGATGAACGCGGCGCCGGAGGAATAGATGACATCTCGATTCCGCTTTGTTCTCGGGCTTGTGGCCGGCGTCTCAATCACCCTGACGCTTTCCGCTTGCGGCGACCATATGCCCGGCGACGCCACGGGCGCGAAGGTTTTGCGCAATCTTCTGGAGAAGAACGGCGTCGACGCCAAGCTCGTCTCCTTCAAGAAGGTGCAGGGCCGTGAAGTGAAACGCGAGAACATCGATGCTTACGAATTGATGTATGAGGCTGAAATTCTGTTTCCCGAGGGTTTCGAAGCCAAATGCGCCGATGAGCGCGAGCGCGGAACATGCGCCTTTCTCGGCCTCGACAACGACCGGACATTCACCAAGGCCGAAGTGCACACGAGCGAAGGCACGCTGCATTTCGTGAAGAGTGAAAAGGGCTGGATGGCCGAGGATAGCAACGCCTATTAGCGCCGTGCAGGCGCTCGCGCCGATCGTCGTCATTCCGGCGCGTCTGCGCTCGACGCGTCTGCCCGGCAAGGCGCTCGCCGAAATCGACGGTCGGCCCATGATCGTCCATGTCTGGGAGCGCGCATGCGCCGCGGCGCTCGGACCTGTCGTGGTCGCGACCGACTCTCCTGAGATCGCGCGGGCGATCGAGTCGGTCGGCGGACACGCGGCGCTCACCCGCGGCGCTCACGCCTGCGGCAGCGACCGCATCGGCGAAGCCTTGCGGGCGCTCGACCCGCACGGCCGGCATGGCGTCGTCGTCAATCTGCAGGGCGACCAGCCCTTGCTTCCTGACGGGGCGCTCAAAGCGGCGCTCGCGCTTCTCGACGATCCAGCCGTCGACATCGGCACCCTCGCCTGCCCGGCGCGCGCCGAAGACGCCGGCGATCCCAACGCCGTCAAGCTCGTCGGAGCCTCGCTCGCGCCTGGACGGGTTCGCGCGCTTTACTTTACGAGAGCGCCCGCCCCCCATGGCGACGGGCCGCGATTGAAGCACATCGGCGTCTACGCCTTTCGCCGCGCCGCTCTGGAACGATTCGTATCGCTGCCGCCCTCCCCGCTTGAACTGCGCGAAGGGCTTGAGCAGCTGCGCGCGCTCGAAGCCGGCATGCGCATCGACGCCGCGCTGCTGGACAAAGGCGCCCCATCGGTGGATACGGAACGCGATTTGACCGCGCTGCGCGCCGCGGCGCGCGAACAGGACGCAAAGTGACGCAATTTATCGCCTATCAGGGAGAGCCGGGCGCGAATTCCGACCTCGTCTGCCGTCAAGCCTTTCCGCAACTGACGCCGCTTCCTTGCGCGAGCTTCGAGGACGCCTTCGCGTCGGTGACCGAGGGGCGCGCCGCGCTTGGCATGATCCCGATCGAAAATTCCATCGCCGGACGCGTCGCGGACATTCACCATTTCCTGCCGCATTCCGGTTTGCATATCCTCGGCGAGCACTTCCTGCCGATCCATTTTCATCTGATGGCGCCCAGAGGCGCGACGCGGCAGGGGCTCAAGAGCGTCTACAGCCATGTCCATGCGCTGGGTCAGTGCCGCCGCGCCATTCGCGAACTCGGCCTCGCGGCGCATACCGCCGGCGACACCGCCGGCGCCGCGCGCGAAGTCGCCGAATGGGGCGATCCGACCAAGGCCGCGATCGCGCCGCGACTCGCCGCCGACATCTACGATCTCGACGTGCTGGCGGAGAATATCGAGGACGAGGCGCATAACACGACGCGCTTCATCGTGCTGTCGAAGACCAGGCAATGGGCGGCGCCGAACGCCGGTTCGACCATCACCACCTTCATCTTTCGCGTGCGCAACGTTCCGGCCGCGCTCTACAAGGCGCTCGGCGGCTTCGCCACGAATGGCGTCAACATGACTAAGCTCGAAAGCTACATGGTTGACGGGGAATTCGCCGCGACGCGCTTCCTCGCCGACGCCGACGGACATCCCGAGCAGCCGGCGATGGCGCGGGCGCTCGAAGAATTGCAGTTCTTCTCCAAGGAAGTGGAGATTCTCGGCGTTTATCCCGCGAGCGATTTCCGCCTCACCAATATCCGCGCCTTCGCCTTTGGGGATTGACAGGCCTCAAGGGCAATTGCTTTCCTTGCCGGCCTTCTTCAGCGGGAACGGACTGTCGCCCAAGCGACGCTTCGTTCGCGCCATGAGCGACGTCCTTCGAGACGCAAGCGCCCGTCAGAACGGCCAAAATGATTTTCAGGAGCAAGCGCTCGAAGGGAACAGTCCATGGCCGTCGCCTATGATCCCAATAATATTTTCGGCAAGATTCTGCGCGGAGAAATCCCTGCGCATAAGGTCTATGAGGACGACGTCTCGCTCGCGTTCATGGACATCATGCCGCGCGCCGAGGGCCATGTACTGGTGATTCCGAAGGAAGGCGTGCGCGGACTTCTCGACGTCTCGCCGGAAACGCTCGCCCAACTGATGAAGCGCGTGCAGCATGTCGCCAAGGCGATCGAAAAGGCGTTTGCGGCGGATGGCCTGACGCTGCATCAATTCAACGAAAGCGCCGGCGGACAGGTGATCTATCACCTGCACTTCCACCTGCTGCCGCGTTGGGAGGGAGTCGCCTTGCGGCCTCCGGGGACCATGGCCGAGGACGCAAAGCTCGCTGAACAGGCGGAGAAAATTCGCGCCGCTATGGCGCCTTTCGAAGGATGAGGCCGCCGCGGCGAAGGCTTGCCTGATCTGGCTCGCCTTTGACCAGGCGAGCCTTGCCGAAAAAACCTATTCTTCGCCGACCTTCGCCGGCCTCAGCGCCACCGGGCGCAGCAGGAAGGACGGCACATGGTCGCCCAGTCCAATGACGGGCGGCCCATCGTCTTCATGATGGCGCGGGCGGCGTTCACGCCCCTCTGCGGCCGGCGGCCCCGCCGGCGCCCCATAGGCCGGAGTCCGGAGACCTTCTCCCGCGGCCTTGGCGCGGCCGCCGCGCGGCCGGCCCATGCTGACCGGCGTTTCGCGTTCGGGCTGGCGGCTGACCGGCGCTTCGCGTTCGGCGGCGGCTGGACGGCGGCGGCTGACGGGCGCTTCGCGCTCGGCGGCGGCGGCGGAGCGGCGGTTGACGGACGCTTCCCGGTCGGCGGGGGCGGCTGGCCGGCGACCGCGCTCCCGGCGGGGTCCGCGTTCGCCGCGCTCGCCGCGGCGCTCTTGCGGGCTCGTCTCCATGGGCGGCGGCAAGGCGTCGAAGCCCGGCCCCTCCCAGTCGATCGCCTTGCCGATCAGGCTCTGGATCTGGTCAATATATTTCATGTCGTCGCCAGTGACGAGCGTGATCGCCACGCCCGATCGGCCGGCGCGGCCGGTTCGGCCGATCCGGTGCACGTAATCCTCGCTGTGCGTGGGGACGTCGAAGTTGAGCACATGGCTCACGTCCGGAATGTCCAGGCCGCGGGCCGCCACATCCGAGC
Source organism: Methylocystaceae bacterium (assembly GCA_009773555.1). Classification (GTDB taxonomy): domain Bacteria; phylum Pseudomonadota; class Alphaproteobacteria; order Rhizobiales; family Beijerinckiaceae; genus Methylocystis. The sequence goes on from WSXZ01000079.1 coordinate 4,104, forward strand.
ACACGATCAGCGACACATCGCCATTCTTGAACGCGTCGAGCGAGGCCATGCGCGCCAGCTGATCCATGTCGCCGTGCAGGGCGCCGGCGGAAAAGCCGTGCTTGACGAGAGAGCGATGAAGGGTCGCCACGTCGCGCTTGCGGTTGCAGAAGATGATCGCGTTCTTGAAGTTATCGGCGTCGCGAATGAGCTTGCGCAACGTCTCACGCTTGTCGGCGTGGCCCCGCGAGGCGACGAGAACTTGCCGGATCGTGGTCGCCGTCGTCGCGGCGCGCGAGACTTCGCAACGGATCGGGTTATGCAGAAAGGCTTCCGTCAGCCGCGTGATCTCGGGCGGCATGGTCGCAGAGAAGAAGAGCGTCTGCCGCGTAAACGGCACCAGCTTACAGACGCGTTCTATGTCGGGAATGAAACCCATGTCGAGCATACGGTCGGCCTCGTCGATGACGAGAATTTCGATGCCCGTGAGCAGCAGCTTGCCGCGATCGAAGAAGTCGAGAAGGCGGCCCGGCGTCGCGATCAGCACGTCGGCGCCGCGCATGATTTTGGTTTCCTGCTCGCCGAAGGCGACGCCGCCGATCAGCAGCGCGACGTTGAGACGATGGTTCTTGCCGTATTTGGCGAAGCTTGCTTCGACTTGCGCGGCAAGTTCGCGCGTCGGCTCGAGAATAAGGGTGCGGGGCATTCTGGCGCGGGCGCGACCGCTTTCGAGACGGCTCAGCATCGGCAGGGTGAAGGCGGCGGTCTTGCCGGTGCCCGTTTGGGCGATGCCGAGAATGTCGCGCCCCTGCAAGGCGGGTGGAATGGCCTGCGCCTGAATTGGCGTGGGGGTCGTATAGCCGGACGTTTGGACGGCTGCGAGAACCTTTTGGGAAAGGCCCAGTACTTCGAATGTCATTAATTATCCTGAATTACGGCTCGCATATGCGGATAGTCCGCTTGCGCGCCAGCCGTAAAGAAGCGCGCGTGGATTGTTGAGAGAAGTCGCCGTCGTCGCCGCAACGGCTATCTGGCCCGCCGACGGTCCGCCGCAAAGAAGCGCGGGCGATAGCCACGGGAATGCTTTACGGGCAATTGCCGAATTGTCAATAAATATATGCGCAAGGCGTCGCGCGCGCGAGGGCTGGCCGCAAAAAAACTAATGATCAGCGATTTCGCCAGCTTCGCCGCAAGGCGTCAACGCCTTCCGGCCTTTGCGCCTGTCTGGGATCGTACCTGTCGGCGAACGGTCGATGTCGGCCTCGCGTTGTCCTGTCGGCGGCGGCGCCTCAGTTTGCGGCGCCGCCTTGGCAAGACCGGGCAGATCGATTTCTGCTCCCCGGAAAAAGCCTGCGGGCGCCAGCGCTTCGGGAGGCTCAAACATATTTGAGAGCAGCTTGGCGCCGAGCACGCTGCACAAACAAGCGGCGATCGACAGCGCCGCGAGACTCCAAACGCCCGCCGGAAGGCCGGCGCGGGGGTGGCTTAAACGGCGATGCTCGAGGGGTCGACGCACTTGAATGCCTGAAGGTTAGCGGTGTGACGCTAATCTTGCGCAGGTAAATTTTTTATTGATGCGACTTTCGACAAAACTCGGCGACGGCGCGTCGCGCGACCCCTTGCCAAGCCGGGGGGAAAGCTCAAAACTAGCGATGTTCTTGATTTCCCTCATCGTGGAAATGGCCCAGATTCTGCGAGGCGACCCTAAAAGAACCACTGTGCCGACCTACATGAAAAGGATCGAAAGGGTGAAGAAGTGGCGGCGGAGGACTTAACGCTAGCGATGGCGGCCAATGCGCCGCGAGCGGCCAAGGAGCCGCGTAAGGGAGGCGACGTCGGTCCCGGGGCCGGAACCGCGCTCGTCACTCGAACGCGTCCTCAGACGCGCAAGCCTAATATGTATCGGGTGCTTTTGTTGAATGACGACTACACGACGCAGGAGTTCGTGGTGATCGTGCTGCGGAAATATTTCAACAAATCCGTGGAGGAAGCCACGCGCATCATGCTCCACGTTCACAATCACGGCGTCGGCGAATGCGGCGTTTACACCTACGAGGTCGCTGAGACCAAAGTCACCCAGGTCATGGATTTTGCAAGGAAGCATCAGCATCCTCTGCAGTGCATCATGGAAAAGAAATAGGACGAGCGCATGCCGACCTTCTCGCGCAATCTCAAGCAGACCCTCGACCGTGCGCTCGCGTCCGCCCGCGAGCGGCGCCATGAATATGCGACGCTCGAGCACCTGCTGCTGAGCCTCGTCGAGGACGTCGACGCGTCGGCCGTGCTCCGCGCCTGTTCCGTGGATCTCGACGTCCTCACCAAGAATTTGCGCGACTACATCGATCGCGAGCTCGACAACCTCGTCAACGAAGACGCCGATGAATGCAAGCCGACCGCCGGGTTCCAGCGGGTCGTGCAGCGGGCGATTATCAGCGTTCAATCGTCCGGCCGCGAAGACGTCAGCGGCGCCAATGTTCTTGTCGCGCTGTTCGCCGAGCGCGAAAGCCACGCCGTCTATTTCCTGCAGGAGCAGGACATGACGCGCTATGACGCGGTCAATTTCATCAGCCATGGCATCGCCAAGCGTCCGGGGCTTTCGGACGCCAGCCGGAGTCCGCGCGGCGTCGAGGAAGACGGCGAGCGCAGCGAAGGCCGCGAGGGCCGCGACGGCGAGAGCCGCAAGAAGGAAGGCGCGCTCGAGGCCTATTGCGTCAATCTCAACCGCAAGGCGCGCGACGGCCGCATCGACCCGCTGATCGGCCGCGAGCCGGAAGTGCTGCGCACGATTCAGGTCCTGTGCCGCCGGCAAAAGAATAATCCCCTGCTCGTCGGCGATCCCGGCGTCGGCAAGACGGCGATCGCCGAAGGCCTCGCGCGGAAGATCGTCTCGAACGAAGTGCCGGAGGTTCTCGCCGGGGCGACGGTGTTCGCGCTCGACATGGGCGCGCTGCTCGCCGGCACACGCTATCGCGGCGACTTCGAAGAGCGCCTGAAGCAGGTCGTGAAGGAAATCGAGAATCACAAGAACGCGATCCTCTTCATCGACGAGATCCATACGGTGATTGGCGCGGGCGCCACCTCGGGCGGCGCGATGGACGCCTCGAACCTTCTGAAGCCCGCGCTGGCGCAGGGGGTTCTGCGCTGCATCGGCTCGACGACCTACAAGGAATACCGGCAGTATTTCGAGAAGGACCGCGCGCTCGTTCGCCGCTTCCAGAAGATCGACGTCAACGAACCCTCGATCCCCGATGCGATCGAAATCGTGAAGGGGCTCAAGCCCTATTTCGAGGAGTTCCATAAGATCCGCTACACCAACGACGCGCTGAAGGCGGCGGTGGAACTCTCGGCGCGATACATTCATGACCGCAAGCTGCCGGACAAGGCGATCGACGTGATCGACGAAACCGGCGCGGCGCAAATGCTGGTCGCGGAAAACAAGCGCAAAAAGACCATCGGACTGAAAGAGATCGAAACGACGATCGCCACCATGGCGCGCGTGCCGCCGAAGACCGTCTCCAAGGACGACGCCGAAGTTCTCGCGCATCTCGACGAGACGCTGCGGCGCGTCGTCTACGGGCAGGATAAGGCGATCTCGGCGCTGACGTCGGCGATCAAACTCGCGCGGGCGGGTCTGCGCGATCAAGAGAAGCCGATCGGCTGCTATCTCTTCTCCGGACCGACCGGCGTCGGCAAGACGGAAGCCGCGCGCCAGCTGGCGACATCGCTCGGCATCGAGCTCGTGCGCTTCGACATGTCGGAATATATGGAGCGCCATACCGTGAGCCGGCTGATCGGCGCGCCTCCCGGCTATGTCGGATTCGATCAGGGCGGACTGCTGACCGACGCGATCGACCAGCATCCGCATTGCGTGCTGCTGCTCGACGAGATCGAGAAGGCGCATCCCGATCTCTACAACATCCTGCTGCAGGTGATGGACCACGGAAAGCTGACCGACCATAACGGCAAGACCATCGACTTCCGCAACGTCATCCTCATCATGACGACGAATGCGGGCGCGCAGGATCTTGCCCGCACGCCGATCGGCTTTACGCGCACGCGCCGCGATCTCGACGACAGCGAAGCGATCAATCGGCTCTTCGCGCCGGAGTTCCGCAATCGTCTCGACGCCATCGTGCCTTTCGGTCATCTGCCGGTCGACGTCATCAAACGCGTCGTCGACAAATTCATCATGCAGCTCGAAGCGCAGCTTGCCGACCGCAACGTCACGATCGAGCTCACCGACGAAGCGCGCGGCTGGCTCGTCGAGCACGGCTATGACGAAGCCATGGGCGCCCGGCCGATGTCGCGGGTTATTCACCAGCACATCAAGACGCCGCTCGCCGACGAGGTGCTGTTTGGCCGCCTGAAGAACGGCGGCGCCGTGCGCGTCGTCGTCGTCGGCGACGACAGCGGAACGAAGTCGCTGGGCTTCGTCTTCCCGGAGGGGCCGGTGTTGCCGCGGCCTGAGCGCGATATCTTCGAGGCGGGCAAGAAGCGCGCGGCGGAGGAAGCCGCATCCGGAGATGATTCGGCGATTCGCGCTGCTGATGCGGAACGCGACGAACGTCCGGCGCCGCTGAAGAGCTAAACGCCTGACGGGCGCGCGCCGCACAGCAAACATGAGCCGCTTCGCAAGCCGTTGCGAGGCGGTTTTTTTTTGGGGAGAAGACGTGGCCGCGACGCTGGCCGCGAGGGCTTTTAAACCGTTCGCGCTTTCTTGGGTTTCGCCGGCGCCGCCACGGATGGTTTGCGCGCCATCGCTTCGGCGAGATAGCGCCCTGTGTGGCTGCGCGTTTCCTTGATGATCTGAGACGGCGGTCCGGTCGCGACGATT
>WSXZ01000080.1 GCA_009773555.1 Methylocystaceae bacterium
AGCGTGCCGCAACATTCCAATAACCCCCGATAATCACAATACCCGTTAGTATAGAGTAAAACAATCTATCGAATAGCCAATGCAACCCTAGTGGATAGTTAAAACCCTACCCTAGCGAGGCTCTGAGCCTAACCATGGCGCGGCGCACAATTCTTCTTAGACCCTTGTGATATATAATTAATTCCGATTACATCGTCTACCCGCGACGCCAGAGCGCCAGCGAATGCTGCGCCGCGAAGATAGGCAACCATCCGGGGTGGGCCGCTATTCGTCCGACCACGGACGCACGCCGCTCGCGTCAGCGCCGGCCAGCGCCTCGCGCATCGTGACGCCGTCCAGTTCGAGTTCAGGGGCGATTTCCGCAAGCGGCGCGAGAACGAAACCGCGGCGGAAAAGCTCCTTATGCGGCAGGGTCAGCTCCGGATCGTCGATCGCGTGGTCGCCGAGGAAAAGAATATCGACGTCGATCAGCCGCGGCCCCCAGCGCCGCGTCGGCGCGCGGCCCATGTCGGCCTCGATCTTCTTGACCGCCGCGAGCAGTTCATAGGGCGCGAGCGTGGTGTCGCCGATGGCGCAGGCGTTGGCGAAATCCCCCTGGTCGAGATCGCCCCAGGGCGGCGTGCGGTAGAGTCGCGAAACCCGATCGAGCCGCGCCAGCCCGCGCGCCTCGATCAGCCGCAGCGCCTCACGAATATTGGCCGGCTTGTCGCCGAGATTGCTGCCAAGCCCAAATCCAACCCGCATGTCTCAACCTCCCGGGCGCGCGGCGAGAATGCGCATCACGTCGAACGCCGCGCGATGCTCCGCAGCGTCATGCACGCGAAACACTTGCGCGCCGTCGCGCGCCGCGAAAAGATTGGCCGCCAGCGTGCCGATGAGCCGTCCCTCGAGAACGCCGTCGCCCAGGCCCTTGAAAATCGATTTGCGCGAGACGCCGATGAGCAGCGGAAAGCCGAGCGCCAACAGCTCCGGCGTCGCGCGCAGCGCGTCATAGTTCTGCTCGCGGCTCTTGCCGAAGCCAATCCCAGGATCGAGCAGAATATGCCGCTCCGGCACGCCGGCGCGCCGCGCAATCTCGAGCGAGCGGGCGAAGAAGCGCTTGATGTCGGCGATGATGTCGATCTGTGGCTCCGTCGTCTCGCGATTATGCATGATCACGACGGCGGCGCCGGCTTGCGCGATCGTTGGCGCCATCAAAGGATCGCGCTGCAAGCCCCAGATATCATTGACGAGACAGACGCCTTCGCCAAGCGCGCGCCGCGCCGTCTCGGCTTTGTAGGTGTCGATCGACACCGGCGCGCCCGCCTGCGCGACCAGCGCCGCAAGCAGCGGTTCAAGCCGCGCCCACTCCTCTTCGGCGTTCAGCGGCGTGTGGCCGGGACGCGTCGACTCGCCGCCGACGTCGACGATGTCCGCGCCAGCGCCGACCAGCGCCTGCGCCTGCGCCAGCGCGGCGTCACGGGTCGCGAACCGCCCGCCGTCCGAGAAGGAATCGGGCGTGACGTTGACGATCCCCATGATGACGGGGCGCGTTCCGATCAGCGAAAGAAAGCGATCGCGCGCCGTCGCGATCGCCTGAACGTCGAAAGCCAAGCGCGCGTTCCGTCAGTCGTCGTATTTCACATAGGCGAAGCGCTGGTCGCTCTCGGGCGTGCCTTCGAGCGCGCCGCCGGCCTTGCCCGGGCGCCAGGAGACGACCTCCTCGATCTTCTTGGCGAGTTCGAAATCCTTGTCGGTGATTCCCTTCGCCGTATGGGTCTGAAGCTTCACCTCGACCCATGCGTAGGACGCGGCGATGTCGGGATGGTGCCAGGCGGCTTCGGCGAGATGGCCGACCGTATTGACGACCATCAGCGTGCCCTTCCAGCCATGCGTCTTGAACTTGCGCCGGATCCAGCCGTTTTCGTAGCGCCAATGCGGCAGTTCGCTCTTCAGCCGCGCGGCGATCTCGTCCTCGGAATATGCGCGCTCTTCCTTCGCCATCTCAGGCTCCCCTCTTGCGCTCTGCGCCGCAACATTCTTTCGCTGAGACGCGTTATAGCCTAAACCGGCCCAAAGTCTTCAGTTGCACCAAAAGAGGCGGCATGCCGGCAAAGGTGAGCGTCGCGGCCAGCGCCCGGCTGCATCTGGGTTTTCTCGACATGAACGGCGGGCTTGGGCGCAAGTTCGGGGGCGTCGGCCTTGCGCTCGACGCGCCGGCGACCCGGCTGACCCTGACCCGCGCCGATCAAAATTGCGTCGAGGGCCCCGAAGCCACGCGCGCCGCCGCGCTGCTGGAGCGCGCGCAGGAGGCGCTTGGCCTGACGCAGCGCCACAGGCTGACGCTGGAGGAAGCGATTCCCGCCCACGCGGGCCTGGGCTCCGGCACCCAGCTGGCGCTCGCGGTCAGCGCGGCGCTGCGCCGCCTCGAGGACCTGCCAAATGACCCGGCGGCCGATGCGGCGCTGATGGCGCGCGGCGCGCGCTCCGGCCTCGGCGCCGGCCTGTTTCAGCTCGGCGGCGTCGTGGTCGACGGCGGACGCGGCCCGCAGACGACGACGCCGCCGGTCGTCGCGCGCGCCGAATTTCCCGATGCGTGGCGCGTGCTGCTGGTCTGCGATCCGGGCGACGTCGGCCTGCATGGCGCGGACGAGCGCGACGCCTTCGCCGAACTGCCGCCATTCGGCGCCGAAACAAGCGGCGAAGTCTGCCGGCTGGTGCTGATGCAGATCCTGCCGGCGCTGGCGGAACGCGAGCTTGCGCCCTTCGGCGCCGCGGTGACCCGCATTCAGGAGATCGTCGGCGATCATTTCGCGCCGGCGCAGGGCGGGCGCCGCTTCACCAGCGGCAAGGTCGAGGCGATCGTCGCGCGGCTGCTCGCCGACGGCGCGACCGGCGGCGGCCAGACGTCATGGGGCCCGACCGGCTTCGCCTTCGTCGAGAGCGACGCGGCGGCGCGCCGCCTGCTTGGGCGTCATGGCGCGCAGGCGCGCGAAGACGGGCTCGATATCTCGATCCACCGGGGCCTCAACCGCGGCGCGAAGATCGACGCGGTTTACGCGCAGATCGCCTAGACCGCCTCCCGATCACAATGCTGCTCAGACCTACTCGCGCCGCATTTTTATGGCCTCCTCGAAAGATGATGTTCGCGCGCTTCGCCCTCGTTCTGACATGCGGCCTTCTGACATTTAGCCTCGCCGCCGGCGCCGCGCTGGCGCAGGAGGCGCCGTCGAGCGGCGGCGCCTTCATCGGGCGGATTTTCGACGCGACCGGTTTGCGCACCCCGCCGCCGCCGGCCCAGGATTTCGTGCGCGACTCGCGGTCCGAACAGCTGGAATATCGCGCCTTCGACCCGACGCCGGCCAAAGACCCAAAACGCAAGGCGGCGGCGCATCTGCGCGGCATGAGCGCGGAGCTTGACGCGGCGGCGGCCGAGAACCGGCGCCGGGCGGGTCGCGTCGCCGCGCCCGACGCTTCGGCGAAGCCTGTCCGCTAATCTGCCCGCGATTACGACGCCGCGGCAAGAGCTTTGCATGTCGTCGCAAGACTTGTGATGATGGGCGCCATGGCTTCAAAATCTGCTTCCCCGTCGTTCGACTACGGACAAACCGACCCCGGCCTTTCCGTGCTGCGCATGGCGGCGCTGCTCGCCGAGGCGGAGGACGGCCCGGACGAGGAAACGCTCGATCTGTTGTTCGAACTGGTCGAGGCCGGCCATCTCGTCGACGCCGACCCCGCGCAGATGTGGCCGGAGCTGGTTCGCGGGTTGATGAGTCCGGCGCCGTCGAGGCTGATCGGGACCCTGCGCGACTGCGGCGCGCTGTTTGAAATCCTCCCCGAGGTCGCGGCGCTGTTTGGCGTGCCGCAGATTTCCGATGGCGAGGACGAGGTCGATCTTGGCGAGCATCTGATGACATCGCTCGATACGGCGGCCAAACGCGGCGCGCCGCTGGCCGCGCGTTTCGCGCTGCTGGTGATGAATGTCGGCAAGTCGGATTCGCCGCGCGAACATCTTCCCGTGCATTACCGACATGTCGAGCGCGGGCGCCCGCGCATCGAAGACATCTGCGCGCGCTTTCGCCCGCCGGCGGAGTGTAAGGCTCTCGCGCTGCTGGCGCTCGGAGAATGCGAACGCGTGCATCGCGTCTCGAAAATGCGCGCCGGGCCTGTCGCCTTGATGCTCGAACGCTTGGGGGCGTTCGACGCGCCGGAGCGGTTTCAGGAGCTGATGATCGTCTGCGCCAGCGATTTTTGCGCCCATGAAGGCCGCGAAGGAAAACCTTACCCGAAGGCGGCGCTGCTGGAGATCGCGCTCAAGGCCTGCGCCGACATTGCGGAGAACGACCTGGAGGCGCGCCAAAGCGCCCGCGCCGAGGCGATCGCAAGGGCGTTTCGCTCGGAGCGCTGGGCGAGCGAGGTGGGGTAGCGGCTGAGCAATTTCGGTTGGCCTCAAGCCACATTTACTGATTACAAGCGATTGTAGTCGACAATGCTCTACTAGGTAACCACTCTCTCGCTTGAATGTTCTTGATACGTTCTTACTATCGCGCTAAGTCCTTCCTCCCACCGCGTCGCGGCGGAGCTAGCTAGACTAACCCCATCTTGAAGGTTTGCTACCGTGAGCTTGGGTTTGTCAGGACAATGGAAGGAGGCATTGGCGCTTTCACGTAGGGAAGTGCCAGAGTTCTACGAACCGGGCATCGACAGTGCGCCGGGTCCACATGCAGAGGCAATACGCATCGCGCTGTCCGAACTCGGTTTGGCGGGCGTGTTCTGCATTGAAGGTGTGCCAACGATCGCCTTCCTGCGAGAAGATAGTCCCGCGCCCGAGCGAGTTGATCACGTCCATCGTACCCTGTGGAATCAGGGCTTGATGAGCTTGTTGCTCGTCGTTCGCGACGCCGAGCTCCTTGCGTACTCGCTTGCGCGCCGGCCGTTCATACGAGACCCAAACCACGCCACTGATCCGCGCCTGATCGAAACTCTCAGCCTTATCGTCGATGCTCTAAAGCTGCGTGAGCTTATCGACTCAGCGGAGTCGGGTCGGTATTGGCTGGCTCATGATTCGTATTTCGATCCTGCCCAGCGCGTAGATTCGGTACTACTGGACAACCTAACCGCAGCGTTTAACGACATCGCAGGTGATCTTGGTGCAGATGGCGCACAAGCGCTGCTTATGCAGTCTATGTTCATCGCTTATCTGGAAGACCGCAAGATCATCGGCGCGGAACGCTTCCGAGAGATTTCGAACAATGCCTGCGCAAGTTTTCAACAGGTTCTTGGTAGCCGCACCATAGCGCCATTCGAGGCTCTTTTTGATTGGTTGAAGGATGCGTTCAACGGCGACGTATTTATCGCGCCCTGTGCCTTCGAGTTGAGCAAGACGAAGCCGCCAAAGGTGAAATTGCGACATCTGAAGGTTCTCGCTGACTTCCGCCACGGCAGAGTGGAAATGGCCAGCGGGCAGCTGCGCTTCCTTGGCTATGATTTCGAGTTCATGCCCGTAGCGTTGATCAGCGCCGTCTACGATCGCTTCCTGAACGAGGAGCGGGAGCGCAAAAACGCCGAGGGAGCTTATTACACGCCAATGTTTCTGGCCGACTTCGCCGTCAACCAGATCTGGGACGAGGCTGCCGGCGCGCGGCAGAAGAAAGGAGTATTTTTTGACCCGGCGTGCGGGTCGGGAATCTTTCTGGTCCGCCTGTTCCAGCGGCTCGTCACTGCGCATTGCCGCGCTGCGAACAAGCGGTTCGCGACCTGGAAAGAACTATCGGCAATTGTCCAGCGCCTGCATGGCGCGGACATCAATGCCGCCGCCGTGCGGGTAGCAGCCTTCTCTCTTTATGTTGCGTTGCTGGAGCACTCGAATCCGCGCGACCTCGATGCGCTTATTGAGAAAGGGAAGCTGCTGCCCACGCTGTACGGCAATACTCTACGCGCGGAAGACTTCTTTGAAACTTCGGATGAGCAGCGTTACGACGTAGTGATCGGCAATCCTCCCTGGAAAGGCCGCGCAGGCCAGGAGACGACAGCGCAGGCTTGGGCCGATGCACAAAATCTACCGCACCCTGCGAAAGACATTGCCTGGTGCTTCATATGGAAATCATTGCGGGTGATCCGGGCAAACGGTCTGGTTGGATTGCTGCTGCCAGCCATGGGAACGCTGCACAATGTAGGCAGCTCGAAAGCACTTGATTTGTTCTTTCAGAAATCCCGAGTCTACCGGATCGTCAATCTTTCTGATATGTGCTTCCAGCTTTTTGACCGCGCGAGCAGGCCGACTGCACTTGTAATTTATTGTTCCCAGGCAGAGGAGGGACAACCCTACCGGTTCGAATACTGGATGCCGAAGGCGGATCTGAACCTGCGGCTCAAACGCACCATGACGTTGAGCCGCACTGATCGCGCACATTTGCGCTCGGATCAGGTTCGGGGCGATCCCACCATTTTCAAGCGCAAGCTCTGGGCGCGCAGTCCAGACGAACGTCTGCTGCAATACGTTAAGACGCTGCCATCGCTATCGACCTTCATCGTCGAGAGCAAGAATGCAGGCAAGAACTTCAGCCGCACGAAAGCTTGGGCCATCGGGCAGGGTTTCCAGCCGGCGCATGAGACGACAAGGGGCAGCACCACGTCATGCCCTGCCGTGCGTCAGTTTCCCTTTTTCGCAGCCAAGGGCTTTCGGCCAATCGCTCTTCCGCCTGTCGATGCGAAATCCTGGCGCACAAGCACGGTCCGGCGCACAGGATTCACGGAGGGGTTTACCGGTCCACACATTCTCATTCCGCAGGGTCTTGAGCGATCATCCCCGCGGCTGCGTGCTGCGTATACCGAGCAGAGTCTGTGTTTCGAACACTCGCTGCAAGCAGTTGTTTTTCCGCTTTCCGAACGCAAGGACGCGAAGCTGCTGACTGCTGTCCTGAACAGCAGCCTCGCTGCCTGGTTCTATTTCCACGAAACAGCGAATTTCGGCACCGACCGCGCAAAAATCCATCAGAACGAACTACTGAAACTACCCTTCGCGAAACCTGACGCGATGCCCGATCCTGCCCGCGCAGCGAGGGCGGCAGACAGGATAGTCGCTTTGATAGACCGCGAGATTAAGCAGGCCGCGAAGCTGCTCCAGACTCAGAGCAGCGTGCTTGACGAACTCGACGCGCATGTCTGCGATTACTATGGACTTGACTCCGCAGAGGCGGCGTTGATTCAAGATACGATCGAATACATTCTTCCTGCCGTCCAGCCGCGGCGGAATGCCGGCTTACAGGCGATCTGGGATACGAGCCGCGCCGATCAACGAAGTGCTTACGCTTCGACGCTTTGTCATGCGCTTACACCTTGGTTCAACACCGGATTGTCCGCATCGCTTGCGGCCAAATCCAATGACATTGCCATATTGAAACTGACGTTACTGTCTTCTCAGGGCTGTTCGCCTTATGCGGAGAACGCCGCTTCGGAACTCAATGTTTTTCTTGACAGCATCGGAAAAAATTTACCGGGGCGGCTACCTGGAAACGTACAACTTGTTCCCGATCTTCGCTTCGTGATCGGCAATGACATGTATCTCATCAGGCCGATGCAAGTCCGTTACTGGCTCCGCTCGACGGCGCTTGCAGACGCAGAGCAGATTGCCGCCGACCTCAGCGCTGCGATTGCCCTCCAGTTAAACCCGGAAGCTCACCATGCTGGCGGGTGATCCAAGGCAATGGCTCGCGCATTTTACCAGCCTAGAGCAACGTCTCGCCGTAGCCATCGAGGCTGCGTGGCCGATATGTATCGCACCGCTGCAAGCAGTAAAAGGCACAATGACGCACGAGGATTATATAACAAATCATCTGGTTGCCGGGCTCATTCGCAGCAAGACCTTGCCTGGGCGCATCGTGCCACAGTATGCCCTGCTGGCCCCAAACGCCCAGCAACTGTTTCACGTCGGCAGCAAGATTGATTTTGTGCTGACCATCGGCGATGACGAGGACGTCTATCTCGCATGCGAGTGCAAGCGTCTTAACGTGCCTTACAAGGCAAAGACACGCGCGCTCGCATACGAATATGTCCGCGATGGATTGACTCGCTTCGTGACGGGTCAATATGCTAATGGGCTGCCCCTTTCGATGATGCTTGGGTATGTGATGGATGCTCAAGTCACACTTGCGCATGACCGGCTGAAAAAAGCGCTGAAGAGATCAAAACTCGTCAACCTAAAGTCGGCTGTTCATCCGCCGCCAATCGCCGGAAGGCCAGTTCGGTTCATCACCACGCACCAATGTGCGGCTGGCAATGACATCGAAGTTTGTCACACGCTGCTGGGGTGGCCTTGACCGTAGTTACCGTTGTGGCTGCCACATCAGCGCTTGTGATGCGCCAATCTATCCCGTTAGGCGGCTCGACGAGAGCGCCCCCGCCTCTCACAGCTTCCCCTCATCCATCAGCGACATCACGTCGGCGACGATTCCGCGTTTGACGAGGCAGCGCCAGGGCGCGCGATCCGGGCCGACGCCGATCGTCACTGTATTGTTCGCCTCCGAGGTTTCGACGCTGAGCACGACGACCTTGGGGTTATTGGTCTTCCGCTTCACCGCCAGCAGGCAGGCGGTCTTGTCGCCGCGCAGCCCGCCGTCGGCCGGCTTCGTCGCGGCGCCGGCCCCTGCCCCCGTTCCTGCCCCCGATCCGGCGCGCTGATCCTCGGCGGCGCGGCAGCCGTTCTTATAGGATTCGCCATGCTGGTTCTCGTCCCAGCGGCCCGCCTTGCAGTCGGCGTAGCCGCGCTTGTATTCGCGCTGCGACGCGGTCGAGGCCGACGCGCCGGCGGCGATCATCGTCAGGGCGATGACGCTGAATGTTGTTTTTCATATGCGCGTCTCCGAGCGAAGAGAATAATACGAATTCTAACGCCGGGGCGCCCGACCGCGCCAAGCGATTCTCATCTGCAAACTGCGGCACTTCCCCGCTCCAGACGCGCTTTCCAATCGCCTGGAGCGCATCGGCTGTGCCCCGGCGCACTTTGTTAACCTTGCTGTTCGTGCTACCCGCGGATCGTTACGCGTGGACCTTGGGGGCCATGTTTCGGGGGGCATGTCATGACCATCATTGCAGCGAACCGCCGCGGATTTTTGGGCGCGATGCTTCTGGCGAACCGGGCGCCGCGCGTTCGGCGACGAGAAGATGGCGGAGATCGGCCGGCTCAAGCCGGGCGAATACATCTGGCGCCCCGAACTCGCCTTGAAGGGACCCGTCTCCGTCGTCGTGTCGCTTCCCCAGCAGCGCGTGCATGTCTATCGCAACGGCATCCGCATCGCCGCCTCCACCTGTTCGACCGGCAAGCCCGGACATACGACGCCGACCGGCGTCTTCGTCGTGCTGGAGAAAGACCGGAATCATCACTCGTCGCTTTACGACGATGCGCCGATGCCGAATATGAACCGCCTCACCTGGTCGGGCGTCGCGCTGCATGCCGGCAATCTCCCCGGCTATCCGGCGTCGCATGGCTGCGTGCGGCTGCCGGCGAAATTCTCCGAATTGCTGTTCGGCGTCACCCATATCGGCACGCCGGTCATCATCGCCGGCGCGCATACCGATCCCTGGGAATTGACCCATCCGGGCATGGTGCTGAGCGGCTATGCCGAACAGGAGTTCGAACAGGTGCTCTCGGGGCTTGAGGGCAAGAAGCATCCCTCCGACTGGACGGAAGCCGAGAATTTCCCCGTCACCAGCGTCGTCGCCTCGTCGGCCGATCATGTGATCGAGCTGATCGAGAACGACCATGTGGTGGCGAAATCCGTCCTCGGCTTGGAGGGCGGCGACAAGCTCGGCTCGCATGTGTTCGTGCTGAACGGCGCCGACCAGAATTCGCGCGGCATGCATTGGAGCGCGATCACGCATCATCAGGAGGATGCGACGCTCGCGCCGAATCAGGATGTGATCCAGCGGCTTCGCGCCGACCCGTCCTTCAATGCGGCCATGCAGGCGCGCATGCATCCCGGCATGACCATGGTGCTGACCGACGCGCCGCTGTCGCCCGACAGCCGCTCCGGCAAGGATTTCGTCATCGTCACCACGGAGTGATGGGGGGCGCCGGACGTCGCGCCTTGGCGCGGGCGCCATGGCGGCGCCGTCGGGTGAAGGGCTTCCTCATCCAGAGGAGCGTGCGCCGCACGCGTCTCGAAGGGCGAGGGGGCCCTCCACCCGATCGCCCTGGAGCCGCGGCGCCCCGCCCCTGACGCCCGCGCCAAAATGCGCTAGACTTGCCGCTTCAGACTTGCCGCTTCGCGCCCTCCGGAACAAATACAGAATGTCGGATTTCTATCGCATCAAGCGTCTGCCGCCTTACGTCTTCGAGCAGGTGAACCGCCTCAAGGCGCGCGCCCGCGCCGGCGGCGCCGACATCATCGACCTCGGCATGGGCAATCCCGACCTGCCCGCCCCCAAGCACGTCATAGAGAAGCTCGTCGAGACCGCCGGCAAGCCGCGCACCGACCGCTATTCGGCCAGCAAGGGCATCGCCGGGCTGCGCCGCGCCCAGGCCGGCTATTACGCGCGCCGCTTCGGCGTGACGCTCGACCCCGAATCGCAGGTCGTCGCGACGCTCGGCTCCAAGGAGGGCTTCGCCAATATGGCGCAGGCGATCACCGCGCCCGGCGACGTGGTGCTGGTGCCCAACCCCTCCTACCCGATCCACGCCTTCGGCTTTCTGATGGCGGGCGGCGTCATCCGCTCCGTGCCCTCGGCGCCGACGCCCGACTATTTCGTGGCGCTGGAGCGCGCGATCATCCACTCGATCCCCAAGCCGATCGCGGTGGTCGTCTGCTATCCGTCCAATCCGACGGCGGAGGTGGCCTCGCTCGACTTCTACAAGGACCTCGTCGCCTTCGCGAAGAAGCATGAGATCTTCGTGCTCTCGGACCTCGCCTACGCCGAAGTCTATTTCGACGACAATCCGCCGCCCTCGATGCTGCAGGTTCCGGGCGCGATGGATGTGACGGTCGAATTCACCTCGATGTCGAAGACCTTCTCGATGGCCGGCTGGCGCATCGGCTTCGCGGTCGGCAACGAGCGGCTGTTGTCGGCGCTGGCGCGGGTGAAGAGCTATCTCGACTACGGCGCCTTCACGCCGGTGCAGGTCGCGGCGGTCGCGGCGCTCAACGGCTCCGACGAGTGCGTCAAGGAGATGCGCGCGATCTACAAGCGGCGGCGCGACGTGATGGTCGAGAGCTTCGCGCAGGCGGGCTGGCCGATCCCGGCGCCACGCGCCTCGATGTTCGCCTGGGCGCCGGCGCCCGAGCGCTTCCGCAACATCTCGACGCTCGAATTTTCGAAGCTCTTGATCGAGAAGGCCGACGTCGCCGTCGCGCCGGGCGAGGGGTTTGGCGAACATGGCGAGGGGTTCGTGCGCCTCGCGCTCGTCGAGAACGAGCAGCGCATCCGTCAGGCGGCGCGCAATCTCAGGCGTTTCTTCGAGACCGCGGATGCGCAGCTGCACAATGTCGTGCCGCTCGCCGCGCGGGGGTGACGAGGCCTCGCCGTCTCGGGAAACGCAGCGCGTGAAATAGGCAGGCGTCCGAATCCAGGTTAACGAGGAACCATCTCGCCGCGTCATGGCCGCGCTTGTCGCGGCCATCCACGCGATGACACGAGGCAAATGTGAGGATATGAGCCGAACCTACCGTCTCCGCGCGATGCGTTTCGCGGTTGACCGGCGTGGATGGCCGGGACAAGCCCGGCCATGACGGCTGAAAGTGAGCTGAAATTAATCCGAGTTCGGAGCCCTGATGACAGAGGCCATGGCCGATCCCGTCGACATCTACAATTGGCTGCGTCTCGACGAGCGGACCACGACGTCCGGCCAGCCGACGCAAGCGCAGTTCGATGAGATCGCCGCGCTTGGCGTGCGCGAGGTGATCAATCTCGCGCCCGCGACGAGTGAGAAGGCGCTCAAGAACGAGGCGGAGATTCTGGCGACGCTGGGCCTGCGCTACACGCATATTCCAGTCGATTTTCAAAATCCCACAGAAGAGGATTTTGACCGCTTCTGCGAGGCTTTCGAAGGCGCCGGCGAAGCTGCGACGCATGTCCACTGCATCGCGAACTACCGGGTCTCGGCCTTTCTCTATCTCTACCGGATCAGCGCAGGCATGGAAGAGGCGCGCGCCCGCGCCGACCTCGACAGAATATGGACGCCCAACCCGGTTTGGGCCGCCTTCATCGATCGGATGCGGGCTCGAAATAACGCTCGATGATGCGCGCATAGACCGCGCAGAGCCCGTCGATGTCGGCGACGCGGGCGTTCTCGTCGAAAGCGTGAATCGTCTCGTTCGTGAGGCCGAACTCCAGCACCGGACAATAATTGACGATGAAGCGCGCGTCCGAGGTGCCGCCAGTCGTCGAGAGTTCCGGCGTCATTCCCGTCACCTGCCGCACGGCGTCGATCACGAGTTCGGTGAAGGCGCCGGGCTTGGTGATGAAGGACTTGGCGTTCGAGGGCGGGAATTCAACTTCGACCTTCGCGTTCGGCGCTGCTTCCTTGATCACCTGCAGAATGCGCTCTTTCAGCGAGTCATGCGTCCAGACGTCGTTGAAGCGGACATTGAACTGCGCGCGCGCCTCGCCGGGGATGACATTGACCGCCGGATTGCCGATGTCGATCGTGGAAAATTCGAGATTGGAGCGCTCGAAATGCGTCGTGCCTTTGTCGAGTTCGTGCCCCGACAAGGCTGAGACGATGCGCGCGATGATCGGCGCTGGGTTTTCGGCGCGCTGCGGATAGGCGACATGGCCCTGCTTGCCGATGACGCGAATGCGTCCGCTGAGCGAACCGCGCCGGCCGATCTTGATCATGTCGCCGAGCGTCGATGCATTGCTCGGCTCGCCGACGATGCAATGATCGAAGCGCTCGCCGCGCGCCGCCGCCCATTCAAGCAGCTTCACCGTGCCGTTGATCGACACGCCTTCCTCATCGCCGGTGATGAGCAGCGAGAGCGTTCCCCAAGATTTGTCATTCTGCGCGCCACGCCGCTCGACGTAAGCGAGCGCCGCCGCGACAAACGACGCGATCGCGCCCTTCATGTCCGAGGCGCCGCGGCCGTAGACGCGGCCGTCCGAAACTTCCGCCGCGAAGGGTTCGAAGCGCCAGCGCGCCGGATCGCCCGGCGGCACGACGTCGGTATGCCCAGCGAAGGCGAGATGCGGCGCGCCCGCGCCGATCTTGGCGAAGAGATTGTCGATGTCGGGCGTGCCCGGCGCGGAGAAGACGATTCGATGCGTCTCGAAGCCGACGGCTTTCAACGCCTTTTCGACGACGTCGAGCGCGCCGGCGTCGGCCGGCGTCACGGACGGACAGCGGATGAGTTCGCGGGTAAGCGCGACAGCGCGGGACTCCGACATTTTAGAAGGCTTTCGGCAAACCGGCCCGTTTCAAGACCTCATTCGCGGTATGGCGCGATTTCGTCGTCCGAGGCAATGTAAACTTCCGGTTCGTGATCGGACTATGCCAGATTTCATGGCTACCCTTGCCGGGCCGCACCAGCGTGCATCCCGCGGCGACAAGAAGCGCGACAATCTGCGGATAGAAGTCGGCCATCAGCCGGCGGCGAGCCCGAGATGAGTCTCCGCCTTAAAAGTGAGCGAAACTTCTCGCACGCCCGTCGCATCTAGCTCCAACAGGTCAGGCAAGATATCGCGAACTTCGTCGATCATCGACTGCCAAGACGCCGCCTCGACGACCAGTCCCGGCGCGTCGCCGCTCGTCGCGATCCAGACATGGGCTTCATCGTCCCAGCGCGCGTCGATTTGGATGGGTTCGGTCATGAGAGAAAAGTCGGTCCGCGCCGGCGCCTTGTCAAGCAAAGGCGGCAGCGCTCAAGCGGAACGACCGCTTGCTTATCGCGCAGCGGCATCATCCTCCCGCCAACCCAATTCGTAGATGGTCCACAGAGCGGCGGCGACAAAGAGCGCGTCGACGCCCCAGACGTACCAGCGCGACATGACTTCGGCGACGCGCGGCTGCAGAAAATGCGCCGCGCCGGCAAGCAGCGCCAGGAGCGGCGCGAGGCTCGCGAGGCCGATGGGCGGCGTAAGCGCGCGGTCGCGACAGCGCTTGGCCGAAAGATTGATGAAGCTCACCACGATGAGCATCACCGCGAAGGCGTAAAAGATGACATAGACGTAGGCGAGAATCGTCATCGGCGCAAAGAACGGCGTCGTCGCCAGATCGTGGACCGAATAGGGCGCAAGCGCGAACCAGATCAGCGTCAGCGGCAAAAGCACCGCGACGAGGGCGCCCGCGCCGCGCCGCCAGGTCGCGCGATCGATGCGGCCCTGATCGGTTCGGTAGAGAAAACGCAGGCGCTCGGCGTCCATCAATCCCTCAGCAGCTCGTTGATGCCCGTCTTGCTGCGCGTCTGCGCATCGACCGTCTTGACGATCACCGCGCAATAGAGCGACGGGCCAGGCGTTCCGTCCGGCAAGGGCTTGCCCGGCAGGCTGCCGGAAACGACCACCGAATAGGGCGGCACATAGCCCATGTGGATCTTGCCGGTGGCGCGGTCGATGATCTTGGTCGAGGCGCCAATGAAGACGCCCATCGACAGCACCGAACCCTTGCCGACGACGACGCCTTCGACGACCTCGGAACGCGCGCCGATGAAACAATCGTCCTCGATGATGGTGGGGTTGGCCTGCAAGGGCTCCAGCACCCCGCCGATGCCGACGCCGCCAGACAAGTGAACATTCTTGCCGATCTGCGCGCAGGAGCCGACCGTGACCCAGGTGTCGACCATCGTGCCGCTGTCGACATAGGCGCCGAGATTGACGAAGGAGGGCATCAGGATGGCGCCCGGCGCGACATAGGCCGAATGGCGCACGATCGCGCCCGGCACGGAGCGGAAGCCCGCTGCGCTATGTTCGGATGCGCCCCAGCCGACGAATTTCGAGGGGACCTTGTCCCACCAGGTCGCGCCGCCCGGCCCGCCCGCGATGACGGACATATCATTCAAGCGGAACGACAGCAGCACGGCCTTCTTCAGCCACTGATTGACGTTCCAGCTTTCCGGGCCTTCCTGGCCTTCGATCTTTTCGGCGACGCGCAGCTTGCCGGCGTCGAGCAGACGCAGCGCGCTGTCGACGGCGCGGCGGACGTCGCCCTGCGTCTCGGCGGTGATATTGGCGCGATCCTCGAAAGCGGCGGCGATGAGCGTCTCAAGTCCCGTGTGCGGCATGAAATTCCCAAAAATGATGCGGTGAAGGCTGGCGCGGTTGTAAGGCTATGGCGAAGGGAGTTCAACAAGGGGCGCGTATGGCCGCACCGCAGCCCATGATGATGGTCGCGCAATGAAGACAAGCATGGCGCGCCCTCTCCGCGTCATGCCCGGCCTTGTGCCGGGCATCCACGCGTCGCCGTGACGCGAGTCCCGCAGCATTGGCGCAACGTCCCGGCGTGGATGGCCGGGACAAGCCCGGCCATGACGCGGAAACCGTTGTGCAAGCGCCGCTCGCGGACGCGAAGCCTTCTGCCGCGCTCGCCGATCAGGTGAAAAGCCTCGACTGGCGCGCGCGCAAGGCGAAGAAGAAAGGCGCAGCGACGAAAGCGGATGTGGCGGAGGCTTTGGCGAAGGCAAGGACGCTGCTGCAGTAGCGCCAATGAGCGTCGCATTAGAAGCGCCTACTTAAGCAAATCCTCCAGAAACGCCACCAAATCATCCGTCACGAAATCCACATGCGGCTCTTCGCCCGTCGCGATTTCCCAGAGCTCCCGCTCGGGGCCTTCATCATGGGCCGGCAGCACCAGCACCGTCGCCATGCCGCGCGCATGCGGCACGACGAGATTGCGGTCGATGTCCTCAAAGATCGCGGCGCGCTTGGGCTCGATCTTCAGCTTTTCGAAAAAGCGCATATAGGCGCCTTCCTCGGGCTTATTGATGAAGTCCGCGGCGATGATGTCGAAGATGTCCTCGAAGCAATGGTCGATGCCGAGCTGCTTCGCGGTTTCGACCGCGTGATGGCGCGAGGCGTTGGTGAGGATGAGCTTGCGGCCGGGCAGCGCGGCGATCGCCTCGGCGAGCGAATGATTATGCGCCAGCGACGAGCGGTCGATGTCGTGCACAAAGGCCAGATAGGCTTCGGGGTCGATCCCATGTTCGGTCATCAGCCCGCGCAGCGTCGTGCCGTATTGACGATAATAATGTTTCTGCAACGCACGCAGCGAAATGGCGTCGAGGCCGAAGAGCCGCATCATGAACAGCGTGATGCGCGCGTCGATCTTGGGCCAGAGGTCGGCGGTCTGCGGATAGAGCGTATTGTCGAGATCGAACACCCAGGTGTCGATCGCGGCGAAGCGCGATCTTTCGGGCAAGAGTTTGGTCATCGCATCGGTCGCCGCATGTCATTCCCGCGAAAGCGGGAATCCAGTGCAAGGCGAGCGATCGTTGTGGTTGCTCTGGATTCCCGATCGCGCTTCGCGCGTCGGGAATGACACTGATTCATCGCGCCAATATCTCCTGCACCCATGACGGCGTGATCTCGCTCGCGCGGCCATAACGCCTGTCGTCGAATTGCTTTGCGTTTTCCGACCGCTGCGTCACACCGTCATGCCCGCGCTTGTCGCGGGCATCCACGTCGGAATATTGCGAGCGGCCGGAGCATCACGCTGGATCATGCAGCATTGCGATAGCGATTACGCGGCTTTTCGGCGTGGATGGCCGGCGCAAGGCCGGCCATGACGTGGAAACCAACGCTCGTCACCGCGTGATCAGCGTGCCGGCGCCATGATCCGTGAGCAGTTCGATCAGCACGGCGTGCGGCAGTTTCCCGTCGAGAATGACGACGCCCTCGACGCCGCGCTCGATCGCGTACATGCAGGTCTCGACCTTTGGAATCATGCCGCCAGTGATCACGCCCTCGGCGATGAGGCCGGGAATATCGCCGACCTTCAGCTCTTGGATAATCTGCTTGTCCTTGTCGAGCACGCCCGGCACGTCGGTGAGGTCGGCGTTAACATTATAGCTTTCGCCGCGCGGACCTTCGGCGACAGGCGCCAACACCGGAATGAGTTCGCGACCCAGCACCTGATCGAGCACGGTCGTGTCGACCTTGTCGGGTTCGCCGACAAAGCCGAGATCGACGCCGTCAGGGCGTTCGAGCTTTTTGGCGGTGACCATGCGCCCGTCCTTGCCGGTCAAGCCGATAGCGCGCCCGCCTTCCGAATTGATGTAGCCGACGATCTGCTTGTTGATGGAGCCGGCGAGCACCATTTCGACGACGTCCATCGTCTCTTCGTCGGTGATGCGAAGACCGTCGGCGAAGCGCGACTCGACGCCGAGCCGCTTCAGCATCGCGCCGATCTGCGGCCCGCCGCCATGCACGACGACCGGATTCACGCCGGACTGTTCGAGCAGCACCATGTCGCGCGAAAAATCGCGCGCCACCTGATCGTCGCCCATGGCGTGGCCGCCGTATTTCACCACGACGATGGCGTCGTCGTAGCGCAGCATATGCGGCAGCGCCTGCATGAGAATGCGGGCTTGCTGGAGCGCGTTGTCGACGGCGTCGGTCATGGCGGTTTCCTTACGACACGCAAAAGAATGCGGCCCAACTAGCCCGCCGCGCCCGTCGCATTCAAGCGTTTCGTTCGGCGAGGAGCTTGGCGATCGCGGCGCGAAGCTCGGGGATTCCCACGCCGCTCTGCGCGGAGGTGAAAATCACTTCAGGAAAGGCGGCGGGACGCTTCTCCAGCGCCTTCATCGTCGCGGCGAGGACGTCATCGCGCTCGGCGATCTTCAATTCGTCATGCTTGGTCAAAATGACCTGGTAGGAGACGGCCGACTGATCGAGGAGATCGAACATCTCTTCGTCGAGAGGCTTCACGCCGCGGCGCCCGTCGACGAGCACGAAGACGCGGGCGAGGCTGGCTCTCCCCTTCAGATAGTCGCGCATCAGCTGCGACCAGTTCGCCACCTTTTCCTTGCCGACGGCGGCGTAGCCATAGCCCGGCATATCGACGAGGCGCAGCCGCTCCGCGCCCGGCGCGCCGCCGAGCGCGAAGAAATTCAGCTGTTGCGTCCGCCCCGGCGTGTTGGAGACGCGCGCGAGCGTCTTGCGGTTCGTCAAGGCGTTGAGAAGCGAGGATTTGCCGACGTTGGAGCGCCCTGCGAAAGCGATCTCCGGCGGCCCGATCGGCGGCAGATCGCTCGCCTTGACGCTCGCGAAGATGAAGTCGCAGGGGCCGGCAAAGAGCAGCCGGCCCGGTTCGGTGAAGTCGGATTCGGTCACGCTCTCTGGAACGTCTTGCGCAGATTGTCCCAGAACTCGAACCTCACGCCGGCGCGCTTCATGATGACGCCCTGCTGGACGATGGACAGGAGATTGTTCCACGTCCAGTAGATCAGCAGGCCGGAGGCGAAGCCGCCCATGGTGAATGTGAAGATCACCGGCATCCAGGCGAACATCGTCTTCTGAATCTCGTCGGCGGGCTCCGGATTCATCTTCATCTGCAGCCACATCGAGACGCCCATCAGCAGCGGCCAGACGCCGAGCGCGAGATAGGGCCCGAAGATCGCGACATGCGTCGGGTCGAAAGGGAGCAGCCCGAACAGGTTGAAGACATTGGTCGGGTCCGGCGCCGAGAGGTCCCGGATCCAGCCGAAGAACGGCGCGTGACGCATTTCGATCGTCACGACCAGCACCTTATAGAGCGAGAAGAACACCGGGATCTGCACGATCACCGGCAGACAGCCGCTCGCGGGGTTAACCTTCTCCCGCTTGAAGAGCTCCATCTGCTCCGTGTTGAACTTGTGCTTGTCGTCGCCGTATTTTTCCTTCAGCTCTTTGATTCTTGGCTGAATCGCCTTCATTTTGGCGATCGACTGATAGCTTTTGTTGGCGAGCGGCAGGAAGGCGAGCTTGACGACAACGGTCACCGCCAGAATGGCGAGGCCGAAATTCCCCAGAAGCTTGTAAAGGAAGTCGATCAGCCGGAACATCGGCCTGGTGATGAAGTAGAACCATCCCCAGTCGATGAGAAGATCGAAGCGTTTCAGGCCAGGATTCGTCTTATAGGCGTCGAGCACGTCGACGACCTTGGCGCCGGCGAAGACATAGGTCGTCGCCTCCGCTGATTTCCCGGGCTCGATGGTCTTCTGGTCGCTGACCGTATCGGCCTGATAGGTCTTCACCGCGCCGCCCATCGAAGCGTAGCGCGCCTCCATAGGCAGATTCTGGTCGGGAGCGACCACGGCGGCCCAATATTTGTCCGTCAGTCCAACCCAGCCGCCGACGCCCTTGTAGGTCGTGACCGCGTTGTCCTCCTTCTCGATCTTGTCGTAGGTGACTTCCTGTCCCGCGTCGCCGATGACGCCGACGAAGCCTTCATGCAGCGCCGCATAGCCCGCGGATGGCGGGTGGCCGACGCGGCTGATGCGCGCGTAGTTAAAAAGCGTGACGGCGGCGCCCGCTTTGTTCTCGACGCTGTCTTTGACGGTGAAGAGATATTCGTCGTCGACCGAGATGACGCGCTTGAAAACGAGGCCGTGGCCATTGTCCCAGGTCAGCGTCACCGGCTTTGCCGTCGTCAGCCCGTCGGCATCCGCGGTCCACAGCGTCTCGGTGGTCGGCAGAACGGGCGCATTTTCCGTTTCGGCGGTCAGATAGCCGAGTTCCGCGTAATAGGGGCTGGGGCCGTCCTCGGGCGAGAGCAGCGTGATGATCGGGCTCGAAGGATCGACGGTCTCGCGATAATTCTTCAACGAGACGTCGTCGATGCGTCCGCCTTTCAGCGCAATCGAACCCGATATGGATCTTGTGTCGATGGCGATCCGGGGGCTGAGCGCCAGAGCTTCAGCGCGCGTCTTGGGCGCGGCCTTTACCGGCGGCTGACCCGCCTTGACCCGCTCGGGCGCGCCGAGCTGAGGAACCTTGGCGATCTGCTCCTGCTGCGTCTGCGCCCGGCGCTGCTTGTCGATCTCGGGGAAGGCGTAAAAATAGTCCCACAGGCCGATGAAGACCAGCGACAACGCCGCGGCGAGGATCATGTTCTTGATGTTTTCACTCATGGCCGCGTAAGCCTGTCTTCCTGTTTGCGTCTCGGACTCGCCGCGCCGCGATCATTCAACCTGGCGAGTCCTTCGGTCATCTGCGCGAGCAGTTCGGTGAATGGCGCGGAGAGGGACACGGGCCGCGCGACGAAGACGTAATCGCGACCGGGCTTCGCGCCAAGGGCGCCGCCGAGCCGCAGCGCCTCGCGCAGCCTGCGGCGGATGCGGTTGCGACCCACCGCCCCCGCGACCTTCCGCGTGACGGTGAGGCCGAAACGGGCCGGCGCATGCGCGTCGATGAACTCCCGCGGCGCCATCTGCACCGTAAAGGCGGGCAGTGCGACACGCGCGCCGCGCGCCGCGCGCACGAAATCTTTGCGCCGGCGCAGAGTCTCCGGGCGCGGGGATTTTTCATCTTCGGCGGGGACTTGCGCCTTCATGCAGTCATCCGCCTCGTCCGCATCGAGCCGGATCAGGCCGAGAGGCGCTTGCGTCCGCGGGCGCGCCGCGCGGCGATAATGTTGCGGCCGCCGACCGTGGCCATGCGGGCGCGAAAGCCGTGACGGCGCTTGCGCACAATGATGCTGGGCTGAAATGTCCGTTTCACCGTTTTTCTCCGCTGGCGAAAGGGGCTTGCGCCCGGCTTCCGCGCTCGTCTTGCCTGTCGCCGTCGACGGCCGCGCCGCAGACAGCTCAAAAAAGTTTCGGCGCCCGCGACGACGCACAGCCGTCACAAAACATTCGCCGCCCCTTTTGGAGCGGCGCCGATCGCAGGCATATAGGAGAAAGCGCAGGTTCAAGTCAATGTTCGTCCCGCCGGTTTTGCGCCGGCGCCGCGCGAAAACGGCCGAATGCGGCGCGACGGATGATCGGCGCGTTCCCGCCCGCCGGTCTCCGAGTCAAAGCGCCTCGAGGAAGGCGACGATCGCCGCTTTTTCGTCTGGGGTCAGCTCCAGCGGACGGATTTTCGGGTCGAGCGACGGATTGGCTCCCCCGCCGCGATCGTAGAACTCGATGACCTCGGCAAGCGTCCTCAAGCTTCCGTCGTGCATGTAGGGCGCGCTCTCGCTGACGCCGCGCAGCATCGGCGTCGTATAGGCCCAGCGGTCGGCCGGCGCATTGGTGATCTCGAAACGGCCGACGTCATTTGGCGCGCCGGTCTGAGCGAGGCCGATCGCCGCAATGTCGACATTTTGGAAAACCCCGGGCGCGAGCTGCACCAGCCTTTTGCCGCCCGCCGCCCAGGAGCGAAACGCGACGCCTGTGTTATGCCAGGACTGATCAGTGAACAGCGCCGTCTCAGCTCCGATCGCATGGCAGGCGGCGCAGCCCGCCTTGCCGATGAAAAGCGCATAGCCGCGCCACTCCTTGTCCGTCAGCGCCGCGCGGTCGCCGCCATAGACGGCGCGATCGAAACGCCCGCCGCCGCGCAGCAGCGACGCTTCATAGGCGGCGATGGCGCGCCCGAGCGTCATCATCGTCGCGCCTTCCTCGGGAAAGGCCGCCTCGAACAATGGCCCATAGTCGGCGTCGGCGCGAAGCCGGGCGATGAGCGGACCGATCCCGGAATTGCCCATTTCGTCGGCCGCGAGCAGCGGCCCCCAGACCTGCGCGGCGAGATCGGTTTCGCGGCCGTCGTGAAACAGGAATTTCTTGAAGGCGACATTATAAAGCGAGGGCGCGTTGCGCCGCAGCGACCGCCCCTCCATGCCGATCGAGAGCGCGCTCTGATTGGAGGCGAAGCCCTGACCTGGAATATGGCACATAGCGCAGGACAGCGTGCCGTTTGCGGATAGGCTGCGGTCAAAGAACAGTTTCTCGCCGAGCTTGCGAATGGCCGGCGCGCCCGCGACCATTGCGGGAACGGGGGGAAGCCCCAGCGGCGATTGGATGTCCTGCGCTGCGGCGTGGCCGACGCAAAACAATAGCGCCAGCGCGTGCAGAACGCGCGCAATGCCTCCCCCTTGTAGGGAGGTCGCGACACGTCGTGTCGCGGTTGGGGAAAAAAGCCACCCCACCCCGAACCGCTTTGCGGTTCGACCCTCCCCGTGAAGGGGAGGGATGACGCGCCCGTCCGAATGACCGCCGTTACTGCAAGGGAAGCGAAGCGATCCAGAGCTTCGCGTGCTGCGCTTGGACTGCTTCGTCGCCGCGCTCCGACGAATGGCGAACGGCAGGACGCTCATCTCGCAGCGCCCGCATTGCTCGCCTCCGGAAACTCCATGGCGAGCGTGCGCGCGTCATTGAGCAGATTTTCGGGCGTGAGGAAGGCGGCGCTGTAGATCTCGCGCACCCAGCCGTCGGGATCGATCAAAAAGATCTTGAGCATATGATTGATCGCGCCGGAGCGCCGCCCGGCCTGGTCGGCCTCGAAAGCGATGTCCTGACCCATTTGCGCGATCAGCGGCGAGAGGTCGCTCTGCGAACGACTGGTGACAAACGCCCAGGGAACTTTGTCGGCTTCGTTCTCGCTGCTTTGCAGCAGACGCATGACGTTGGGCGTATCGTGCTCGGGATCGAGGCTCGCGAAGACGAGCCGCAATCTCGATTTGAGCAGCGGATCGTCGTTGGCGTCGCGCGCGACAGTCTCGAAGGTCGACCAGGCGAGAGGGCAACCCGCCGGATCGACGCAATGGGCATAGAAGAAGGCGAGAGCCGTCACCGCGCCGCGCGTATAGGCGGAGAGCCGCGCCGCCCTGCCCTCGGCGTCGAGCAGTTGCGCCTCGGGGGCGCGCTGAATGCGCTGAAGAACATAAGCGCCGGGTCGCGGAAGATTAGCGGCCTCGGCCTTCGCAGGCTGCGCGCGCGTCTCAGCCGCGCGCAGCGGCGCGGCCAAGGGTGCGGTCAAGAGCGCCGCCAAAGGCAGCGTTAGACCGACGAACGCGGCGAAAGGCGCGCGTGCGCCCTTCCCCTGTCGTGCTCCGCTCGTCACCGCAGCTCGGCCTTCTGGGCGCGCGCGGTGAATTTCATGTGATGCGCGCGGCCGAGTCCCTCCTTATGGAAGTCGACGACGAAATCTTCCCTAAGCTCCTTCCCGTCCCATGAGTAGCCCTTGAGGAACTGCTCATTGTCGGCGTTCTTCTTGTCCCAGTTGGCGAGCAGCGAGGTGGTGAAATACACGCGCTTCCCGTCCCAGCTTTGCGAGACCATATTCACCTGCGCGCCGATCTTTTTCGCATAGACCTGTTTGGGCGCTTCCGGATTGGCGAGGTCGAAGAGCCGCGCCGTTCCGTCCATGAAGGTGTTGACCCAGAGCGACGACGCATCGGACGAAATCGAGATGTCGACGGGCAAGGGAATTTTCGCGGGATCGCCGACGTCGGCGACGGCTTTCGCCTGCCACTCGTTCTTGTCGTCCTGTTTGATCAGGTAGAGCTTCGAGGTGAGCGCGCCGGCGGTGATCGCCCAATTGGCGCCGGGTTTCAGCGCCCAGCGAATTTCGAGCGGCGCGCCGGGAACGGAGAACACCCTTAGAGGCTTCATCGCCTTCAAATCCCACATCACCATCGTGTTCCCGAAATTCTTCATCGCGGAATCGTCTTGGATGAGCTGGGAAAGATCCATCATGTAATTGGTCCAGCCGGTGAAGCTCGACGTCAGCATGCGGTTCTGGGCGGGATTGATGGCGATGTCGTAGCCATAGCCGTCGCCGCCGTCAGTGAGCGGCATCGGCGTCGTCGTCACGAGTTCGCCGGCGTTGTTGTAGGTGATCAGCCCGGTGACGCCGCCGTGATCCTTCTTGTTGGAGAGCGCCTGCACCAGCATGCGGCCGGGCAGCGCGTAGAACGTATGCGGGCCGACATAGCCCGTGCTCTCGGAAAGATTGTCGATGGTTTTGACGAGCTTCGGCGTCGAGGGATCGGAGCCGACGTCGAAGATGAAAATCTTGCTGTCGTCGAGACGGCCGGCCCAGAGATATTTGCGATCGTCGGTGAATCCCATGTGATGCGCTTCGCCGCGTCCGCCGACGGCGATCGTATGAATCACCTTTCCGTAGGTCGCGGAGCCGGGAATGACGTCGATCGTCACGAGCTTGTCGGATCCATCGCCGACGCCTTTCTCGCCAAGCGTCCAGACGTGGAGATATTGTTCCTGTCCCTTGATCAGCCCGCTCATGAAAGGCGAGTTGCAGGTCTCATCCGCAATGGCGGGCGCAAGCGCGCTTCCCAATAGAAGCGCGCAGAGAGCTGCGCGTGACGGCAAGCTTTTCATTTGAACCACTCCCCCTTGTTGATCAGTCCCCGGTCACGCGATCGCAGGGTCGATGATCGCCCTGACTTCGCTGATCCGGTTGGCCGGAAAGCCTCCTTGCTCCGCATGTTCTTTGATCGCCGCCGCATTCTCGGCGATGTAGACGCAATAGATCTTGTCGTCGGTGACGTAACTTTCGATCCATTGCGTCTGCGGGCCGAGCGCGCGCAGGACGGCGCAGGAGCGCTGCGAGATCGCCTGGAGGTCGGCCTGCGTCATCTTCCCGGCGCCGGGGATCTCCCGTTCGATGATGAATTTCGGCATCGTCTTTCCCCTACTTAGAGCCCATATTGATATGACCGGTCGTCTCATTGGAGCGCAAATGGATCAGGCCTTGAAGTAGCCGTTGAGCAGCATGTCGCAGAACTGCGTCAGCGGACGCACCGAGCGCTCGATCTTCATGCGCAGCAACGCGCCCTGCCAGAAATTGACGAGAAGGTCCGCCATTTCCTTCGCGTCCATGTCCGTGCGGAAACCGCCTTCCCGCTGAGCGCGGGCGATTCCCTCGCGCAGCTTGTCGCGATAGCGATGCACGGCCTCAGATTGCCAAGCAGGCATCCGCCCCGGAAATCCAGGCGCTCCGTCTCTTCGATCAGCTCATCGAAGTAGGCGCGCAGCGCCGCCGCGGCCCCTAGATCCTTGCGCTGAAGCTGCGCGTCGAGCCGTTTGATGAAGGGATCGATGTAATGTACGACGACCTCGGCGCTGAAGGCCTCTTTGCTCGCAAAATAATTGTAGAAGGAGCCCTTCGGCACGCCGACGCTCTGCACCAGCTCCTGCAGCCCGGTGCCGTGATAGCCCTGCTCCATCAGCAGGGCGACTCCCCGGTCCAGAAGCTTCCCCTTCAGCTCTTTGGCGTCGCGTCGGCTCATGGGGGATATAATACGACCAGTCGTCTCAGTTTGGCAAGCGCCGCTCATCGCAAGCATATCGACGCGCAGCCTCATTGGCGCCGCGCATCGGACCCAATCATGACGCAGATGCGGCGAGGATCACGCGCGCGAAGCTTCGCGGCGGCGTCCGCGCATTTCGTTACGCGCCGCGTATTTTGTCTTTGCCCACCGGACTCGCCGCAGCGTATAGATTGGAAATGACGCGTGATTCGCGCGTCGCTGTCCGTGTCCTTCCAGACGTAGCGTGACGCGTCCGCCTTGCTTACCGCCCAAGATTAAGATTTAGGGCAGCGTTTGAGGCGTAAGTGAAGGTTTATTAACCAATTCCGCTTACCTTCGCAGGAAGGTCGGTCAGGTCGCTGAGGCGAGGACTCTCGCCGGCCGCCGGCGCGCGTCCTTCGCGCGATCGGTCGCGGACGATGGAGCTCGGTGGGGAACCAACATGCGCGTTTTATTGATCGAAGACGACAGCGCGACGGCTCAAAGTATTGAGCTCATGCTCAAATCCGAGAACTTCAACGTCTATACGACCGATCTCGGCGAAGAGGGCATCGACCTCGGCAAGCTCTACGACTACGACATTATTCTTCTCGACCTCAACCTGCCGGACATGTCGGGCTATGAGGTGCTGCGCACGCTGCGCGTCGCAAAGGTAAAGACCCCCATCCTCATCCTCTCCGGACTCGCCGGCATCGAAGACAAGGTGAAGGGTCTAGGCTTCGGCGCCGACGACTATCTGACGAAGCCCTTTCACAAGGACGAACTCGTCGCCCGCATTCACGCCATCGTCCGCCGCTCGAAGGGCCACGCCCAATCGATCATCATCACCGGCGACCTCATCGTCAATCTCGACCAGAAGACGGTGGAAGTCAGCGGCGCTCGCGTGCATCTGACCGGCAAGGAATATCAGATGCTGGAACTGCTCTCGCTGCGCAAGGGCACGACGCTGACGAAGGAGATGTTCCTCAATCATCTTTATGGCGGGATGGACGAGCCGGAACTGAAAATCATCGACGTATTCATTTGCAAATTGCGCAAGAAGCTCGCCAACGCCAGCGAAGGCCGCAACTACATCGAGACCGTTTGGGGCCGCGGCTATGTGCTGCGAGAGCCCAGCGAAGCGGAAGAACGCATCACCGCCTGATACGGCGCCGTGCGACATGACGCCATCAAGCGCTCCGCAAAAATTTGCGGGAGATTTTGCGCCGACCGTGAGCAATCCGCATAATCATCACGGTGTCGTCGGCGGCTATATGCTCGTAGATCACGACGTAAGGGGAGATCACGCCAATGCGGACATGCTTCCCGATGGCGGGGCGGGGCGCCCCACTGTCGGGATGTTGCATCAGGCGTTCATAGAGTTTTTCAAAAGCGGCGGCGTATGCGCGGGAGACGGCGCGCCCCGCCTTGTCTCGCAGATCGGTGAGAATGTGGGCCGTGTCGGTTTGCGCCAGCAGCGAGACGATGACCCGCGCCATTAATCCTTGAGAGACGCAAGGAGCGCCGCGTTATGTGCTTTGTGTTCCTCAAGAGAAACAAATTCGCCCCGCGCGATCGCGGCCCGCGCTTCATCGACGAACGGCTTCGCCCATGCCATGTTATCCTCGTCGTCTCCGGCGGAGAGTTCGGCAATGCGGTCGTCAATCAACTGGCGGGCCCCCTCTTCAATCGAAGCGAAATCGCCAGTCGCAATATGGGCTTTAATCCAAGCCTCTTGTTCGGGGGTGAGCGTGATTGACATAGCCGTCTTATACCACAAAAAATCCCTTCCCGCACGGTGAATTCGCCGTCCTTCCTCGTCCACGGATGGCGCCTCGGCTTGTCGCTCGCGGGTTGCGCGCCCTTCTTCCGAGGTACGGCCTTCTTTGCCTTGGTTGGTTTGGCGGCCATATCCGTTCTCTCCAACCTCAGCGGCACGATGAGCTTTTGAGAGCCGAGCGAAGCGGAAGAACGCATCACCGCCTGATACGGCGCCATCGCCAACGCTGAAGCAAAAGCGCGATCACGAGCGAAACGTAAAACGCCGCGTCCTGAGGATGCGGCGTTTTCTTTTTGCCAACTGAAGCATCTCGCGGAACAGGCGTGTGCGCGATCAGTTTACGGTGCGGGGGCCAAACGTCGAGGAGACGAAGATGAGGAAACCCCTGCTGGCGGGAGCCATTGCGCTTGCGCTTATGGTCCCGAGTTACGCGCTTGCCGCGTCGTGGTCGAAATCCGGCTCAACGGCCACGATGACCCGATCAAACCGAGTGGACGCCACGACCCAGAACTTCGTGGACAAAGTCTGGAATATCAACAATTTTGAAATTCAGGCCGGACGCGAAGCTCAGAACAAGGCAGACACTCAGGACTTCCTCGACTATGCCCGTAGGATCGTAAGAGATCACACGAACATGGACGACGAGCTGAAGCCAATTCTGCGGCAAGGCGGGATTAACGCTCCGAACGCGCTGGACAAGGAACACCAGAATCTTCTGCAGCAATTGACCTCAGCGACTGGCGCGCGCTTCGAAGAGCGCTTCCGGACGCAGCAAATCGATGGACATGAGAAGGCGGTGAAGCTTTTCGAAAGCTACGCCAAGAACGGTCAGAACGCCGATCTGAAGCGATGGGCGCAGAGCGCCATTCCGATGCTGGAGAACCATCTGCGCGACGCGAAGGCGCTGCCGCGCGCGACTCAGCGAAGCACC
>WSXZ01000081.1 GCA_009773555.1 Methylocystaceae bacterium
GATGCGGATGAGCTGGTTGTATTTGGCGGTGCGGTCGGAACGGGCGAGCGAGCCGGTCTTGATCTGGCCGCTGTTGGTCGCGACGACGAGATCGGCGATCGTCGAATCCTCGGTCTCGCCGGAGCGGTGAGAGAAGACCGTCGTATAGGCGGCGCGATGCGCGGTCTCAACCGAAGCCAGCGTCTCGGTCAGCGTGCCGATCTGATTGACTTTGACGAGCAGCGAATTGGCGATCCCGCCTTCAATGCCGCGCGTCAGGCGCGTCACATTGGTGACGAAAAGATCGTCGCCGACGAGCTGCACTTTCTTGCCCAGAACGTCGGTGAGCTTCTTCCAGCCCTCCCAATCATCTTCGGCCATGCCGTCCTCGATCGAGACGATCGGATAGGCGCCGGCGAGCTTGGCGAGATAGGCGACCTGCTCGTCGATCGAGCGCGTCACGCCTTCGCCCTCATAGACATATTTGCCGTCCTTGAAGAATTCCGTCGCGGCGCAGTCGGAGCAAAGATGCACGTCGACGCCGGGCTTGAAGCCCGCCGTTTCAATGGCCTTCATGATGAAGTCGAGCGCCGCTTCGGCGGAGGGAAGGTTGGGCGCAAAGCCGCCCTCATCGCCGACCGAGGTGCTGAGGCCGGCTTTTTTAAGCGCCGCCTTGAGCGTGTGGAAAATCTCCGCGCCCCAGCGGATGGCGTCGCGCACATTCGGCGCGCCGGTCGGCATGATCATGAATTCCTGGAAGTCGATCGGATTGTCGGCATGCACGCCGCCATTGACGATATTCATCATCGGCGTCGGCAGAACCCGCGCCTGCACGCCGCCCACATAGCGGTAGAGCGGCAGGGCCGAGGCTTCGGCCGCCGCCTTGGCGACCGCGAGCGAGACGCCGAGAATGGCGTTGGCGCCGAGCCGCGCCTTGTTCGGCGTCCCGTCGAGGTTGATCATCGCCTCGTCGAGCGCGACCTGATCCTCAGCTTCGAAGCCGAGCAGCGCGCCGGCGATTTCGTCGTTGACATTGTCGACCGCCGTGAGCACGCCCTTGCCGAGATAGCGCGACGCGTCGCCATCGCGCTTTTCCACCGCTTCATGCGCGCCCGTCGAGGCGCCGGACGGCACCGCCGCCCGTCCAGACGATCCATCCTCCAGGGTAACTTCGACCTCGACGGTCGGGTTCCCGCGAGAATCCAGAATTTCGCGGGCGTGGATGTCGACGATCTCGGTCATGGATGCCTCTTCATGATGCGGCGCGGAGCGGCGCGACTTCTTAGACCTATTGCGCCGTCCCGAAAAGCCTCAGCCGTAAAAAGGTTCTGCGTCCGCTGCGGCCTTTTGTGGGATCTGCGCTGCGCCGCGGCGAGACGCGCCGGTGAAATTCGTTGACTGGGGAGGGGACCTCCCTATCCTTGAGCTTGATTAATGAGCGGACGTTCGCCGCCAAGCGCGACGGTCGGCGGGAGGTTCGGATGGCCCTAAGCACAACGCGGTTCGCGCGTGGCGTCGTGTTCACCCTTTGCTTTGGGCTTTGCAGTCCGGCCAGCGCTTGGGCTCAATCTCCGGAGCACGTCGCCGCCGCCAAGGCGACTTTGGAGAAATCTCCCGTCCGAGGCAATTGCGCGCCGGCGCAGGAAGATTTTCTGGGCTGGCCGGCGAGCCTCGTGCAGCGGTGCGAATATCAGCGCGAAGACATGCCTGGCCTCGCCTATGTGCTTGACGTCAAGCCGGAAACTCTGGCGCGCTGGGTCGAAACCGGATGCAGCGCGCTGATGGTCGGCGCCGGCCATTGTTTCGACCGGACGTTGAAATGCGCGCTCGACAGCACAGGCGCCAGCTTTGTGATCGGCGGCAATCTGATTGCGGCGCGCAGCGGCGTGAAGCAGAATCGCTTTTATCGCAACGGCGTCGCGATTGTTGCGCCCAAAAGCGGGATGCCGGGCGCCGTGCCGATCCAAGAACAGGAGCAGATCGCGCATATGCCCGAAAAAGACGTTTCGGCGATGCTCGACCGTGGCGGCGTGGCGTTGTGGAACACCTTGCCCTATCAATTCGCGGTGAAGGCGCTCGAAATCGCCGTGCCGGCGGAGATGAACACGCCGGACAGGCGCGAAAAATGGCTCGAAATGGTGCGCATCGAAATGCTGAAGGCGCTGGAGAGCCCCGAGAATCGCCTTCTCTCCGGCTGGATGTCGGCGCATCCGATCACCTTGCGCGCGGGCGAATGTCCCGACTCGCGCGACCCGTGAGCCGTTTGGCGCTTGACGCGGCGGCGATCGCGCCTTTGTTACGCGCATGACCAAGTTACGCGCATGACCAAGACGCATAAGGGCGCCGCGCTGCTCGGCAGGAAAGCCGCGCTGCCGGCTTCGCCGGACGAGGCCGAACTCGATCTCGTGCCCAATCCCCACAAAGACGCGACCTATCTCGTGCGCTTCACCGCGCCGGAGTTCACCTCGCTTTGCCCGGTGACGGGACAGCCTGATTTCGCGCATATCGTCATCGACTATGTCCCCGCCGAATGGCTGGTCGAGTCGAAGGCCTTGAAGCTTTACCTTGGAAGTTTCCGAAACCACGGCGCCTTCCACGAAGACTGCACGCTGCGGATCGCGCGCGATCTCGTTGCGGCGATGACGCCGAAATGGCTGCGCATCGGCGGCTATTGGTATCCGCGCGGCGGCATGCCGATCGACGTCTTCTGGCAGACCGGCGCCCCGCCAGAGGGGCTATGGCTTCCGGACCAGGGCGTGCCGCCCTACCGGGGGCGAGGCTAGACGTTCACGACTCTTGGCGGCGCGCCGGATAATCCATCGCGACTGCGCCGCGATACGCCTTCATTTGCCCCTGGCTTCGATAGGCGAGCATAGAGATGAGCCAGCTCGCGATCAGGATCGCGGCGATCGCAAAGCCGAAATTGGCGAGATTGTCGTTAAGCCCTTGAACGAGGCGCCAAAGGCCGCCTTCGAAGCCGAGCTTATCGCCGATCAAGCCGAGCGCTTCGATGCCGCCGATGAAAATGGCGACGATCACCGACATCGCGGTCATGACCAGATTGTACCAAAGTTTCCTCAGCGGATCGTCGAACGCCCAGCCGTAGGCTCCGGTCATCACGAGGCTATCGGTGGTGTCCATCAGGGTCATGCCGGCGGTGAACAGCGCTGGAAACACCAGAATCGTCGAAAATGACATGCCTTGCGCGGCCTGCGCCGCCGAAATGCCGAGCAGGCCGATCTCCGTCGCCGTGTCAAAGCCCAGTCCCAACAGAAATCCAACGACATACATGTGCCATGACCGCGAAACAAAGCGGAACAGCGGGCGGAAAACCCGGGTGAACACGCCTCGCCCGTTGAGCAGACGGTCGAGGTCCTCTTCGAGCACCGGTTCGCCGAGTCGGGCGCGGTTGTACGCCGACCAGATGCCTCTGAGCAGGAGAAGATTTGCAAGGCCGATGACAATGAGGAACGAA
The DNA here is from genome assembly GCA_009773555.1 of Methylocystaceae bacterium. GTDB lineage: Bacteria > Pseudomonadota > Alphaproteobacteria > Rhizobiales > Beijerinckiaceae > Methylocystis. The sequence goes on from WSXZ01000081.1 coordinate 3,455, forward strand.
GCTGACGCCATCGTGCCGATGGCGCCGCCGAGGGCCTGAAAGTCACCCGCCTGGCCCTGCATGGCCACGGCCGCCGCCGCCATCAGGACCGAAGCGAGGGTGACGAAGGTGGAGTGGCCGAGCGAGAAGAAAAATCCGACCGAATAGGGCGTCTTGCCGTCCTGCATCAACTTTCGGACGACATTGTCGATGGCGGCGATGTGGTCGGCGTCGAACGCATGGCGAAGTCCAAACATGAACGCCAGAACGGCCGCTCCCATCAGGCCCGGCCGATCGGAGAAGGCCGTCCAGGCCCACGTCCAGGCGAAGACATTCGCCGCGATAATCACGCCATAGGTCGCCGTTGCCTTGGCTTTGAAATTGTCGCCTTGGTCATCGAAAGGATTGAGCGCCATGACCCCCGCCCGCCTCAGCAATAAAGATCTTTAACCGTAATCGCTTAATTAGGAAAGTTCATACGGGGGACCAGCGGGGGGAGCCGACTTGACCAAGTGGCTACGTATAGCCACTATCATGCCCCATGACGACTGTTTCGATCAAAGACGCGAAAAATCGCCTGACCGAACTTGCTCGACAGGTCGAGAAGGGCGAAACGATCGTCGTGACGCGGAATGGGAAGCCGGTGTTCGATCTGGTTCCACATCAACCAAAACGCGGACTGCGGCTCGAAGCCGTCGATGAGTTCAAGAAACGACACGGCGTCCAGTCCATCTTCACGTTCATCGCTGAGGACTTTGACGCGCCCTCGCCGGAAGACTTCCTGCTGCGCCCGCTGCCGGATAATGCATGAGGCTGCTGCTCGACACGCATATTCTGCTGGCGCTGATTGAAAACCGTGTCGCCGAATTCGGATCGCACGTGCAGTCTTTGCTGAAGAATGAAGATGCGGAATTTCTGGTCAGCGTCGCGAGCCTTTGGGAGATTGGCATCAAGTGGCGGCTGGGCAAACTCGAACTCGCGATAAATCTTGAGATGCTTCCCGAACTGCTGGAAGCGATGGGGATCGAGGTCATCTCAATCAACGCGCGGCATGCGCTCGTCGCGGTCGAACCTGAGCCGCACACGCGCGACCCGTTCGATCGCCTGTTGCTGGCGCAATGCAAAATCGAGGCGTTGCGTCTCGTGACGATTGATCGCGCGCTTCTCGACCATCCGTTGGCTGCGCGCAAGGCTTAGCGGATCGCCTTCGCCAGACGGTCTCTTGCGCAGGATGGTTCGCGCGGCTTCGATTTTGATAGGATGCGCGGTCAGGCGGAAGCGCCGGGGAACGACATGCTGTCGGAAGAGAATATCGCCGAGTGGCGGCTCTGCGCGCCTTCGCTGCGGGATGCGGAGTTCTCCAACGGCGAAACGCTGTATCGGCAAGGCGAGGAGCCGGGCTTTCTCTATTGTTTGACGCGGGGCGTCGTCAGGCTTTCTCATGTCGCCGAAAGCGGCGCGCAGATCACGCTCGCCATCGCGGGCGCCGGCGATCTCTTCGGGCGCGTGTCGCCGGGACGAGCGTCGGCGCATGCCGCAAGCGCCATCGGCGAAGCGCGCGTTCTGATGTTCGCCCCTTCTGACGTGGCCCGTCTCGTCGCGAACAACCCGTCGTTCTCAAGCTTCCTCAACGGCGGATTGGAAGCGTCGCGGGAACGCGCCGAGCGCAGGCTGATCGATCGCCAGACAAAGACGGTCGCCGCGCGGCTGATCGAGACGCTGGGAGAGCTTGCGCACGCGTTCGGCGCGCCCTGTCCACACGGCTATTCGCTCGAAATCAGGCTCAAGCAGCAGGACATCGCCGATCTCGTCCATGCGAGCCGCCCGGTCGTGACGCGGATCATGAATGATTTGCGACGCCGGGGGGCGCTCGACTATCGGCGCGACCTTATCTGCGTCAATCACGTCGCGCTGCAATCACTCGCGAAAGAAAAACACGGCGATCTGTGATCAAGATGACAGACCGCCACTGCGCCGCGCGGTAACGAGGGCGCGGCGGCCGATCCGCGCCGCCAATGCGGAGAAAACCACAATGAAACCGCTCACGGCGCGCCTGCATGGCTATCTCGACTATCTGACGGTTTTGATTTTCCTGGCCGCGCCAACCGTTCTCGGATTCGGCGGCCTGCCGGCGAAGCTCGCCTGGCTGCTTGCGGGCGTGCATCTGGCGATGACGCTCGTGACGAAATTTCCGCTCGGCGTCTTTCGGCGATTGGCCTTCGCGCTTCATGGCTGGGTCGAAAGGATCGTCGGCCCGGCGCTCATCGCCATCGCTTTTCTTCCCGATATTTTCAGCGTCAAGCCGGCCTTCGCCTTTTTCGCCGGCATGGGCCTTGTCATCATCGCTGTCGGCTGGCTGACGGATTACGCGGAGGCGAGTTAGGCAGCGAATGGATCGGCCCAATTCGTATCAGCGACGCGCCTTCGCCAGACGGTCGAACGCCATCAATTCCTCGACCATTGCCTCCAGCACCCCAAGCGGAATTTGCGTCGCGCCGTCGGAGATCGCCGCGTCGGGATCGGGATGCGACTCGACGAAAAGCGCCGCGACCCCAACCGCCACCGCGGCGCGGGCGAGCGTTGCAACAAAACGCCGCTCGCCGCCCGATGACGATCCTTGTCCGCCCGGCTGCTGCACGGCATGCGTTGCGTCGAAAATAACGGGCGCGCCTGTCTCCTTTAGAATCGGCAGCGCGCGCATGTCGGCGACGAGCGCATTATAGCCAAAGCTCGTTCCGCGTTCGGTGACGAGCACGCCGGCGGCGCCGGCCTCACGCGCTTTCTCGACGGCGTGGATCATGTCCCAGGGCGCGAGGAACTGTCCCTTCTTGATGTTGACGGGGCGCCCGGTTTTCGCCGCCGCGATGATGAGGTCGGTCTGCCGGCAGAGGAAGGCGGGGATCTGCAGCAGGTCCACGACCTCGGCGACGCGCGCGCATTGCCCTGCTTCATGCACGTCGGTCGTCACCGGCAGACCGGTCTTCTCTTTGATGGAAGCGAAGATCGGCAGCGCGGCGTCGAGGCCGACGCCCCGCGCCGCATCGCCGCTGGTGCGGTTCGCCTTGTCGAAGGAGGCTTTGAAGACGACGCCGATCTTCAGCCGCTCGCCGATCGCGGCGAGTTCGCCGGCGAGTTTGAGCGCCAGATCGCGGCTCTCCAGCGCGCAGGGGCCGGCGATGAGCGCGAGCGGCAAATCATTGCCGATCTCGACGCGCCGCGCGCCATGTCCAATGAGAACTCTCGTCACGGCGCGCCTTGTCTCATGTTTTGACGAGCCGCGCGACCTCGGCGCGCAGCGCTGGCAAGACCTCGGCTTCGAACCAGGGATTGCGCTTCAACCAGCCGATATTGCGCCAGGATGGATGGGGGAGGGGGAATAGGAGCGGCGTCGCGCTCTGAAACTCGCGCCAGCGCGCGACGATTTCCGAAACGCTGGCGCCCTTCGGCAGCGCATGGCCGAGCCGCGCGAAATGATAGTCCTGCGCATATCGGCCGATCGCGACGACCGTCTCGATCTGCGGCAGCGCCGCGAACAGCGAATCGTGCCAGCGCGGGCGACATTCGGGGCGCGGCGGCAGGTCGCCGCCGGCGGCGTCGTAACCCGGAAAGCAAAAGCCCATCGGGACGATGGCGATGCGCGAGACATCGTAGAAGGTCTCGCGATCGACGCCCATCCAGTCGCGAAGACGATCGCCGGAAGGATCGTTGAAAGGGACGCCGGTCTGATTGACGAGATTGCCGGGCGCCTGGCTCGCGAGCAGCAGCCGCGCGCTGGACGAAACGCGCAGCACGGGACGCGGCTCATGCGGCAGTATCGCGCCCTCTGGCGTCTCCGCGCAGAGACGGCAGGCGCGGATATGCGCCGCGATCTCGTCGAGTTTCCTGCCCGACACGCGCCGCATCAGGGAACGAAACTGGGGCGCGCCGAGACGTCCGCCCGCCAGCGGGAGAGATTTGGCAAATCTTCAGGGATCTCGACCCGGGCGAGCTTCGTCAGATCCATGGCGACGATCGCGGTGATGTCGGCGATGGTGAAGTCGTTCGAGGCGATGAAGCGCCGCGAGGCGAGTTCGCCATCAAGAAAGCGCATCATCTGCTGCGCGCGCGGCCGCTGATGCTCGGCCAATTGCGGGAGCTGGGGGGACTCGAGCTTCGCGAGCGCCGGATGGCTGTGACGAAAGGCGAGCGCCACCGGCGTGAACAGGCGGAATTCCACCCGGCGCTGCCACATCTCGACGAAGGCCTGTTCGCGCGCGTTCCGGCCGAAGAGCGGCGGGTCGGGGTAGAGCGATTCAATGTAGCGGCAGATGGCGACCGACTCTGTGAGCTTCGCGCCGTCGTCGAGCACGAGCGCCGGAACTTCCTCCAGCGCATTGACGGCAGCATAGGGCTCCTGCTTGTGCTCATGCGTCATGAGGTTGACGTCGCAAATGGGAATCGTGACGTTTTTCTCAGCCAGAAAGATGCGAACGCGTCTGGGATTTGGCGCCAGCGGCGTATTGTAGAGCAGCATGTCGGTCTCGGTTCGGTTTCGATATGGGTGCAGCGGCTCGCAGTTTTAGCGGCATGATTTAAGTTAGGCGCGATGACGAACGATCTCCCGACTCACTCCTCCGCCGCGCTCGTGCTGTTTTCCGGCGGACAGGATTCCACGACCTGCCTTGCCTGGGCGCTGTCACGCTTCGAGCGCGTCGAGACGGTCGGATTCGATTACGGCCAGCGCCACCGCGTCGAACTCTCGCGCCGCGCGGGGCTGCGCGAGGGGCTTGTTCGCCTCTCGCCGCTTTGGGCCGAGCGGCTTGGCGAAGATCGCACGATTTCGATCGAGGCGCTCGGGGCCATCTCCGAGACGGCGTTGACGCGCAACGCGGAGATCGCCTTCGCCGCCGACGGGCTTCCCAACACATTCGTCCCGGGGCGCAATCTGCTGTTTCTGACCTTTGCCGCGGCGCTCGCCTATCGCCGCGGCGTCAATGATCTCGTCGGCGGCATGTGCGAGACCGACTATTCGGGCTATCCGGACTGCCGCGACCAGACGATCCGCGCCATGGCGCAGGCGCTCAGTCTCGGCATGGACCGCAGCATGAATATTCATACGCCGCTGATGTGGATCGACAAGGCGGCGACCTGGCGACTGGCGGAATCGCTCGGCGGCGAAGCGCTGGTGCGGCTCATCGTCGAAGAAACCCACACCTGCTATCTCGGCGAGAGGGGCCGCCGCTTCGACTGGGGCTATGGCTGCGGCGAATGCCCCGCCTGCAAGCTGCGCGCGCA
>WSXZ01000082.1 GCA_009773555.1 Methylocystaceae bacterium
ATGGGCGAGAAGGTCTATCAGACGATGATCCCGCGCAACGTCAGGGTCTCGGAGGCGCCTTCGCATGGCAAACCGGTGCTGCTCTATGACCTCAAATGCGCGGGCAGTCAGGCCTATCTGAAGCTCGCCTCGGAAGTGATCCAGCGCGAGAAGCGCTTGCGCGCAGCTTAGGAGCGTTTCCCGATCACATGGAACATGTGATTCGTGAGGAACGGCTCCAATCGATGGAGCAGGTTCCTTCCACAATAGTCTGTCTACTTTTTCGAACCTGCTCGAAGAGCGAAGAAGGAGCCTAAGAAATGGCGGATGACTCGCGGCGCCGGCTGGGTCGGGGATTGGCGGCGCTTCTGGGCGACGCCGCCGCGGACGCCGCCCCGGCCGAGCGGCCGCGCGGTCCGCGAACGGCGCCGATCGAGTTTTTGCGCCCGAATCCACGTAATCCGCGTATTTCTTTTCGCGAGGAGGATCTGGCCGAACTGACGGCTTCGATCCGCGAGAAGGGCGTGATCCAGCCGATCATCGTGCGCGTCATCGTCGGCGTCGCCGACGCCTATGAAATCATCGCTGGAGAGCGTCGCTGGCGCGCGGCCCAGATGGCGGGCCTTTCCGACGTGCCGGTCGTCATCCATGAGGCGAACGATAAGGAAGCGCTCGAACTCGCGATCATCGAAAATGTGCAGCGCGCCGACCTCAACGCGATCGAGGAGGCGAAGGGCTATGAGCGGCTCGGCGCCGAGTTTGGCTACTCCCACGGCGAAATCGCGAAAATCATTGGCAAGAGCCGATCTCACATCGCCAATACGATTCGCCTGCTCGCTTTGCCAGAGGACGCGAAACGGCTCGTGGGCGAAGGCGCGATTTCGGCCGGCCACGCCCGCGCGCTTCTCGCCGTGGCGGACCCGAGCGCGGTGGCGCGCCGCATTGTCGAAAAGGGAATGACGGTTCGCGACGTGGAGCGACTGGCGAAGGACCACGCCTTGAATGTTCGCCCGTCAAAGAGTGACGCCGCTCGCCCCGCCAAGGACGCCGATACGCGCGCGATCGAAAAGACCTTGAGCGACGCCCTTGGCATGCGTGTCGAACTTCGTTCGAACGGTGAAAGCGGAGAGCTTCGGATTCGCTACGAATCGTTGGAGCAGCTTGATTCGATTTGTCGGCTGCTGACCCAGTAGCTTTCCTCTTGGTCACACGTCGACGTCAAACGGCGTCCGGCGAGCGAGTCAGATCGATGGCGCCGTCTTCTGCGCTAACTGGCGCTCCGCCACGCGTAGCGCGGCTTTCCCGATCTCTGCTGGCGCGCCTTCTCAGCGATGCCCCCGTGAACAAAAAACCCCCGGCGTGAGCCGGGGGTTGTATCTGAAACGACCCGCAAGGGCCGGTTTCACGTGACGGTTAACCTTAGAACAGCGGCGACAGGAGGCTGCCGCCGAAGCGATAGGTGAGGCCCGCAGAGATGACCACCGGATTGATCGGCAGAGACACCTTAACCGGGATGTAGATCGCTCCAAGTCCCGCCCCCGCGACCGGCGCGAATGAGACGACGGTGGAGTGAACCATCGGGTGCAGCGCGATATATTTGAAGTCGACGTTCACGCCCCAATGGTCGTTCAGCATGTAATCGAAGCCGATTTGACCGACCGGCCCCCAGGACGGCGCGACCGTGGCATATTGGAAGTTGGCGAGGACTCCCTGGGCGCCGGCAAGCGGCGCGCCGGGGGCGAAAGGAATCGACCAGGTGTCGTTGTTGACGCGGGTGTTCCAGAAGGTGGTGAAGTTCACGCCGACGCCGACATAGGGCTGGAAAGCGCCGATGTTGGTGAAGTGATATTGCGCCATGATGGATGGCGGGAACAGCCAGGCGCGGGCGAAGTCGCTGGAGATTGTGCCGGTGCCCTGGATGTGATGCGGCGCGACGCAGCAGATCGCTTCGATCGCCCAGTTCTTGGTGAGGTAATAGGCCACGTCAAGCATCGGGATGATGGCCGACGAGGTATTGGTGCTCGCGCCGGCAATGACGCCATTATAGCCGGTCAGGCCAGAAAGCACGCCAACAGAGCCCAAGCCGGGATATCCGGAACCCGAGTCGTAGACCGTGCCATGGCCGTTGAGCGGAATGACGCCGGCAACCTTCAGGCGCACCTGAAATGGCTGGTAGCTATCCACGAAGGCCGGCGGCGGTCCTTTGATGGAGGGTAGAGCGCCGCCCGCGCTGGATGGCGCTACAGCCGCGAAGGGATCGAAGTGCCAGTTGATGCCCGCGCGAACGACCTGAAAGCGCGTCGGCGAGTTGTGGGTCGCGGCGAACACCGGAATCCCCGCAGCGACGCCAGGCAAAGCGTTAAGCGGCACGGAATTGGCGGTCGTCGAGCCGAGATCGACATAGAGATATTCGGCCTTGAGCGACCAAGAGGGGAACATCGAGGGCGACCATTCGATGCCGCCGCCCGCGGTCCAGCCGACCTTGGTGTTGTCATAATAGCCATTGCCGATCGCGCTTAATCCCTGAGCGGGGAAAACGTCGCCGAACCCAACGTTGTTGACGACTTGACCATAGGCGAAACCACCCGTGCCGAAGACCATCAGATTTGGCATGGACGGAAGAGTAAAGCCGACCCGGCCGCGCACAGTGCCGAACCAATCGACGTTCTTCGTCGAATTCATCGTCTGCAGGTGAGTTCCGGCCGCATCGGCGAGCCCAATGGCCGTCCTGCTGTGGGAGACCGCATCGGTGGCCTGGATGTCGGCCTCGGCGCCGAGGACGAGCCACGGGTTGAACTGATAATTATAACCGAGCTGGGCGCCGCCGGCGATCCCGTGCAGATCTTGCCCGAGGCTCCAGGTGGAGCCCAGCGGCGCGACTGTAGCCGCTCCGACAACCGGGATGCCGGTGAGATAACCCAGGCCGCCCGTCTCCCGACTGTTGTCGCCGAAGGCGTAACCGATGTTGACGCCGCCGTAGAGGCCGGTCCAGGTGAACGCCGGCGGCGGCGGCGGCGGCGGCGCCTTATAGCTGGGCAGGTCGGCGGCCTGGGCGGCGGCGCCCACGCTCCCGACCAAAAAAGCGGCTAGCGCGCCGCGAACAAAATTCTTCATCGGAACCCCCGGATTAAATTCTGCGGTAGACGGTCGACGACGAAGGCGCCGAAGTCCCTTTCACGTTGCTATAAATTTTTGGTAATGCAACTAAGTCTGATGCAATATTAGGCGCTGGCATGCTCATTCTTGGCCGCTGTGGCTATCGGGCAACATTCCCTTTAGATTCATGTGGGATAGCGAACATAGCTTTGCTGCAGGCGCTGCCATGCACAGCGTTCCAGATGGGATTTTAACCTTGCGCGCGGCTTGCCGCGCCATACGGCGCACAGTAATCCTTGCGTCGCCGCAGCGCGGCGAAGACGCTGGAAGCGCGGCCGGGATGATCACGTCAATGCGAGGTTAAGTGAGCGCGACCGAACCCGCCGTTACGCCGGAGCTCGCCGCCGCTCATGGCCTCAAGCCCGATGAATATGCGCGCATCCTGACTCTCATCGGCCGCACGCCGAGCTTCACCGAACTCGGCATATTTTCGGCGATGTGGAACGAACATTGTTCCTACAAGTCGTCGCGCGTGCATCTGCGCAAGCTTCCGACCAAAGCCCCCTGGGTGATTCGCGGTCCGGGCGAGAACGCCGGCGTGATCGACATCGGCGATGGCGACGCCTGCGTCTTCAAGATGGAGAGCCACAACCACCCCTCGTTTATCGAACCCTATCAGGGCGCGGCGACGGGCGTCGGCGGCATCCTGCGCGACGTGTTCACGATGGGGGCGCGGCCGATCGCCTGCTTGAACCTGCTGCGCTTCGGCCGCCCGTCGCATCCCAAGACGCGGCGGCTCGTCGCGGGGGTCGTCGCCGGCGTTGGGGGCTACGGCAACAGTTTCGGCGTGCCGACGGTTGGCGGTTCGACGGAATTCGACGCCTCATACGACGGCAATATTCTCGTCAACGCCATGGCGGTCGGGCTTGCCCGCACAGACTCGATCTTCTACTCGGCCGCCGCCGGCGTCGGAAATCCGATCGTGTATCTTGGCTCGAAGACCGGCCGCGACGGCATCCACGGCGCCACCATGGCGTCGGCGTCCTTTGAAGAGGACGCCGAGGAAAAGCGCCCCACCGTGCAGGTCGGCGATCCTTTTTCGGAAAAGCTGCTGCTAGAAGCCTGCCTGGAGCTCATGGCGTCGGGCGCGGTCATCGCCATCCAGGATATGGGCGCGGCCGGGCTCACGTCCTCGGCGGTGGAGATGGGCGCCAAGGGCAATCTCGGCATCGAGCTCGACCTCGACGCCGTTCCCTGCCGGGAACAGGGCATGACCGCCTATGAAATGATGCTGTCGGAGAGCCAAGAGCGCATGCTTATGGTTCTCAAGCCCGAACTTGAAGAGCAAGCCGAGGCGATCTTCAAAAAATGGGGGCTCGACTTCGCGATCATCGGCAGGACGACCGACACGCTGCGCTTCGTCGTCAAGCACAAGGGCGAGGTGAAGGTCGATCTGCCGATCAAGGAATTGGGCGACGAAGCTCCGGTCTATGATCGACCCTGGACGCAAACGCCGAAACAGCCGGCGCTTGACGCGGCGTCGCTCAAATCGCCCCTGACAAACCGCGAAGCGCTGCTGAAACTGCTGGCGACGCCGAATCTCTGCTCGAAGCGCTGGGTCTGGGAGCAGTACGACCACCTCATTCTCGGCAATAGCGTGCGGCCGCCCGGCGGCGACGCCGCCGTGGTCAGGGTGGAGGAGGGACCGAAAGGTCTGGCGCTGACCACTGACGTCACGGCGCGCTATTGCGCCGCAGATCCTTACGAGGGCGGCAAGCAGGCGGTCGCGGAAAGCTGGCGCAACATCACCGTGCGCGGCGCGACGCCGCTGGCGCTCACCGACAATCTGAATTTCGGCAATCCGGAACGGCCCGAATATATGGGCCAGTTCGTTGGTTGCCTGGAAGGGATCGGCGAAGCCGCGCGGGCGCTGGATTTCCCCATCGTTTCCGGGAATGTCTCGCTCTACAATGAGACGCAGGGCGCCGGCATTCTGCCCACCCCGGCGATCGGCGGGGTGGGACTCATCGCCGACGTCGCCAAGGCGGCGCAAACCGGCTTCGCCAGGGACGGCGACGCGATCCTGCTCATCGGCGAGACGAAGGGCTGGCTCGGCCAGTCAGCCTATGCGCATGACCTTTGCGGACGCACGGATGGCGCCCCGCCGCCGGTCGATCTTGCCGCCGAGCGCCGGAACGGCGACTTCGTTCGGGGACTGATTCTTTCCGGGCGCGTCAGCGCGGCGCATGATCTTTCGGATGGCGGTCTCGCCGTCGCGCTGGCGGAAATGGCGCTCTCGGGCGACATGGGCGCCGAAATCGCGCAGCTCCCGTCGGGTCCTGGACACGCGACGCTGTTTGGAGAAGACCAGGCCCGCTATCTCGTCACCATTCCACAGGGCGAGGACGCCGCTGAGGTCGTCAGAGAGGGCGTGGGGGCGGGCGTGCCCATTCTGGCGATCGGCCGCGTCGGCGGAGACGCCTTGATCCTGCCCGGCGAGGCGCCGATATTGCTGACCGAGCTGCGCAAGGCGCATGAAGCCCCGCTGCCGGCCTTCATGGCCGGAGATGACAACGCGCTTTCGTGCGCTTTCTCGACACAGGTGTCATAAAATGCCCATGCCCTCCGCTGAAATCGAGCGTCTCATCAAGTCCGCCATACCCGACGCGCAGGTGGAGCTGACCGCGCTCGTCAACGATGACGATCATTGGGCGGCCACGGTCGTCTCCGAAAGCTTCCGCGGGCTGACCCGCGTCAAGCAGCATCAGATGGTCAACGCCGCGTTCAGCGACCGGCTCGGCGGCGAATTGCATGCGCTGCAGCTGACGACGCGCGCGCCCTAATCTCTCTCCTCAACCGGCGCCTTGAACGCCGCAAGAAAGGCAAATGACAATGTCCGAAGACGCCAACTCCCGCATCAAAAGCGAAATTGAATCCTCCGACGTCGTGCTCTTCATGAAGGGAACGCCGCAGGCGCCGCAGTGCGGCTTCTCCATGCAGGTGGTGCAGATCCTCAACCACCTCGGCGTGCCTTACAAGGCGATCAACGTGCTCGCCGACGGCGCGATACGCGACGGCATCAAAGCCTATTCCAATTGGCCGACGATTCCGCAGCTCTACGTCAAGAATGAATTCATCGGCGGCTGCGACATCGCCAAGGAAATGTTCCAGAGCGGCGAACTTGTCGCGTTGCTCGACAAAGAAGGCGTCCCTCATGCCCCGGCGGGCAAGGCCTAAGCCTTATCACCGTCTAGCATTTTTGTGCGCGTCGCTCTCCGAGCGGCGCGCATTTGTTTTATCGATAGATCGGCGAGACTGCATGATTGCTGCATTGCACGCAGGCGTCAGAAGGGCGAAATAGCTTACACTTTATTATGACAAACAGATGAAGGATCCTCTTCTCCACAGGGGCGCCCGGGCATCCCGCCCGCAAGCGCAGTTCGGGATGGAGAATACGATGTCCTTTAAACTCGTCTTTGCCGCCGCGGCGCTCGGGGTCGCACTTTCAGCGGGCTCGGCCTTCGCATATGAGCGGCACTATAATTTCCGTGAGGTTTGGGGCGACGCGGTGCGCGAACACGGGCGCGATGAAGCCTTGAGCGCGACGCCGCGCGACGTCATGCGACACTATCCGCGACAGCTGACTGAGGACGGACCACACGATCCGAGCGGCAGGATCATTCTCGAAGGCGCTCAGTAGCCGCACGGTCAAGAAAAAGCTCCGGCGCGACTCCAAAGTACCGCCGGAGCTTCTTTTTTCGCTGCGCGATGGCGCCGGAAGCGACGCGCCTGGCACATTAAAAAAATAAAATTTTTTTTGCGGCGCATTACGGAAGCTGCGGCAGGAAGATTTCTATCGCCGTGAGCGATAGCTCACCCCGCCGAATCCATAGGTTAAGTCTATGTATCGTAACAGCCGGGCGGTTTGATTTCATGCCGCGTCTGCGGCACAGTCGCTCATGACCAAGCAGCGCCTGCGCAATTTCCGGTCCGGCGCTCGCGACTGCCACGAGGGCAGCCAAGAGCCGTGACGCTCGCTCCCATCGCCCTGACTCAAGGCGACCCTTCAGGCATCGGGCCGGAGCTCGCGCTCATGGCCTATGTCATGCGTGAATCATGCGATCTGCCACCGTTTTTCTTGCTCAGCCATCCCGCCTTTATCGCCCGAGTCGCGGCCACTCTCGCGCTCGAAATCCAGATTGAAAGCACAACGGCGGCGCAGGCGCGCGATGTCTTCTCCCGCGCGCTGCCTGTCGTCGATACGGGGCGTCATGTTGTCGCCGGCGCGCCTGGCAGTCCGAATTCGCAAGACGCTCAATCAACGATTAGCTCCATCGAACAGGGGGTGGTGTGCGTCGCAAAGGGCGAAGCGCGCGCCGTCGTCACCAATCCGATCGCGAAATCGATTCTCTATGACGCCGGATTCAAACATCCCGGGCACACCGAATTTTTGGCGGAGCTCGCGCATCGTCATTATGGCGGCGATTATCGCGCGGTGATGATGCTGTGGTCGGAGGAACTCGCCGTCGTTCCGATCACGATTCACATTCCGCTCGCCGACGCCTCGAAAAACTTGACGCGCGAACTGATCGTCGAGACGGGAGAAATTGTGGATCATGATCTGCGCGCGCGTTTTCACATCAGTAAGCCGCGCCTCGCTTTCGCCGGTCTCAATCCTCATGCGGGCGAAGAGGGCGCGCTTGGCCGCGAGGAGATTGACACTATCGCGCCGGCGATCGCCGAATTGCGCGCCCGCGGCGTCAATGCGTCCGGACCTTTTCCCGCCGACACGATGTTCCACGAATCCGCTCGCGCGAAATATGACGTCGCGCTGTGTCCGACGCATGATCAGGCGCTCATTCCGATCAAGACGCTCGCCTTTGACCGCGGCGTCAATGTTACGCTCGGCCTTCCCTTCGTGCGTACGTCGCCTGATCATGGAACGGCTTTCGACATCGCCGGCAAAGGAATCGCCGATCCGACAAGCCTGATCGAGGCGATCAAACTTGCAGGACGCATCAGTTAAGTGGCCGACGCGCTGCCGCCGCTGCGAGAGGTCGTCGCCCGTTACGGACTCGACGCAAGAAAATCGCTTGGACAGAATTTTCTGTTCGATCTCAATCTCACCGCGCGCATCGCCCGCGCCGCCGGGCCCTTCAACGACACGGTCGTTGTCGAAATCGGCCCGGGTCCCGGCGGGCTGACGCGCGCGCTGCTCGAGCAAGGCGCGCGAGTCATCGCCGTCGAACGCGATCCTCGCTGTCTGCCGGCGCTCGAAGAGATCGCGGCGCATTATCCAGGCCGGCTGACGATCATCGAAGGCGATGCTCTGGAGATGGACATTGCAGCGCTCGTGCGGATCCACGCGCCTGTCATTCCCGACGCGGATAACAACGCCGTTGCTCTGGATTCCCGATCAGGCCTCCGGCCTGTCGGGAATGACAGTCGTCGTTCCGCGCGCATCTGCGCCAATCTTCCCTACAACGTCGCCACGGCGCTGCTGACGAAATGGATCACAGCGGAGCCCTGGCCCTCGATCTTCGACCGCTATGTGCTGATGTTTCAAAGAGAGGTCGCGCTGCGCATCGTCGCAACGCCGAAAGAGCGCGCCGATTATGGTCGG
>WSXZ01000083.1 GCA_009773555.1 Methylocystaceae bacterium
GCGATCGCGCGCGCCATCAAGGGCGAGCCGAAGGCTTCGGAAGTCGTCGCCAAGCGCAACGAAGCCAAGCACCCCTTCGCGCCGAACTGAACCGCGCAGCATCTTCGAAATTGAAGGGGGGCCGCGCGGCTCCCCTTTTTCTTTTGGGAGTGGCGGATGGCGGCGGTCATCGGCTGGGATATCGGCGGCGCCCATGTTAAGGCGGCGCGCGCGGACGACGGGCGCCTCACGGCGGTCGTTCAGATCGCCTGCGCCCCCCACGAAAGCGTCGCAAGCCTGGAGCAGGCGCTTCGCGACGCCCGCGCAGCGCTCGGTACGGCCGAGCGTCATCGCGTGACAATGACGGCTGAACTCTCCGACGCCTTCGAAAGCAGGGCGAGAGGCGTCGTTACGGTCGCCGCGATCGCCGCGCGCGAGATCGGCGTTCCTGACATTCTTTTTTACGCCGGCGAACGCGGCTTCATCAGCCGCGACGAGATCGGCGCCCATGTCGACGCCGTCGCTTCGGCCAATTGGCGCGCCTCGGCTGAATTCGTCGCGCGCCATTGCGCCGAGGCGTTGTTCATCGACATCGGATCGACGACGACGGACCTTGCGCCGATTTGCGCCGGACGTGTCGCGGCGCTTGGGGCGAGCGACGCCGAGCGCCTCGCTTATGGCGAACTCGCCTATGCCGGATTTTCACGCGGCGCGCCTCAGGCCTATGCGGCGCGCGCGCCAATCGCCGGACGGTGGACGCCGCTCGTCAACGAGGCCTTTGCGTCGCTGGCCGACGTACGGCGTGTGCTCGGCGATCTCCCCGAAGGCGAAACCGACGCCGACCTTTCGCTGACGGCGGACGGGCGGCCGAAGACGGTTGCGGCGTCCCGCGCGCGGCTGGCGCGTCTGGCCGGGCGCGACGCCGCCGAATTGAGCGATGCGCAATGGCGCGCCTTCGCGCAGTATCTTGCGCGCGCGCAATTGCGCGCCATCGAAGATCAGATGGCGCTGCTCGAATCGCGTGAGGCGATTGCGTGTGACGCGCCGATCGTCGGCGCCGGCGTTGGCCGCAAACTCGCTGCGCGTCTGGCGCATGCGCAAGGCCGAACATTCATCGATTTCGCCGATCTGATCGCGGCGCCGCCGGCTTCGGCCGCAAGTGCCGCGAATTGCGCGCCGGCTTCGGCGCTCGCGCTGCTCGATCTGTCGTAGCGACCCTTAAGGCAAGGCAAGGTCGCCTACTGCGGCGCTGCTTTGGCGTGCTGATGCGCGTCGATTTTCGCCTTCACCATGTCCCAGGCTTCGCGCTCGGCCTCGCCGGCGGTTTTGTCGATGGCGATCTGCAGATAGGCGAGTTCGCTCTCAATCTTTTCGCGTGGCAGCATGTCGAGCCGCGTCGCGAGAATCGCCGCTTCCAACACGGCGGCGCGCGCCCGGTTCATGCCGAGAAAGGCGCGATGCGACTCAATTCGCCTCACTCTGCAGAAGAAGCGCGGCCGTGAGTCGTGCTCCTCGACGCGCGCGACAATGAGTTCGGCGTGCGCCAGCGCGGCGGAAAGGCGCGGCGCCGGCCAGCCCTCGATGTCGGTGAGCGGCCAATTGCGTCGACCGACGACGAGTCCGGCAAAAATTCGGGCGTCGTCGGTGAAGCTCGCCGTCAGTTTCGGATTATGCGTGAGATTGAACAGGGTCGAAGAGGGACGAAACGGCGCGGCGATCCAGAAGCCGTGTTCCTCGATCAATCCGAGCGGCGCGATATGCGGTCGACCTTCCGGCGACAGCGTCGTGACGACGCATTCATGTATCAGAGGCATCTTTAGCAGGTCCTTCGCCCGCTTTGCGCATCGTGTGACCCATTTCCTTAAAACGCGTCGCGTCCTCTTCGTTAACGTCCGTCGCGACGCCGAAGTCGAGCGGCTCGTCTTGACGATAGCGCTTGCCGAGCTTGTAGGCGATCTCGGCTTTCATCAATTCCGCGCCAAGGTAAAAAGCGTGCGCGCCGTCATGTTCGACGGCAAGATGGGGGAAGAGCGCCATCGCGTCGGCTGCGACATGGTGGAACCCTTTGGCGTAGATATGCACGCCGTCCTGCGTCACATCTATGCGGAAATTAGCATCGCGCAGTTCGCGCGCAAGCGCGGCAATCTCTTCCGGTGTTGCAGCATAAGGTTTGCGGTCGTGGATCTGCAGCAGGGCGTCGCTATAGCCTTTTGGCAGAGCGCGGTCGGCGCGCGCCGCAAACATCAACCGCCGCGCGGCGTCGTGCTCCTGCAGCGTCCGTCGCGTATGTGGGGAGACCTGCACCGTGAGCAGATGCCGGATGTCGAGCTCCGAACATATGCCAAGCATCGCCGCGGTCACGCCGGCGGAGTCGGCGTCGGTCAGCTCCGTGAGATTGCCCGTTCCCATCATGATCTCGGCCTCAGGCTCGCGCGCGCGCAGTTCGACGTAGCGGGCGATCGAGGCGGCAAGGCCAAAATGAATCGGATCGAGGATCGGATCGAGAATGACGCTGATGCCGCGCGCGCGCGCGCGGCGCCCGGCGCGTTGCAGCGAATCAAGATCGCCGTGCGGGCGCGGCGTCAGAATCGGAATAATCGGCGAATTGTCGGGAAGGATCGACAGCGTTTCTTCGTCGAGACTCAAGAGATGGTCGACGCCCGCCTTCGCCGCGCGTTCAAGCTCGGCGACATTGGCCGAGTCGACGCTCACCTTCAGGCCGTGGACCTTGAGCGCCGCGATCGTGTCCTCGAGATGAATGAACGGCGTATCCGGCAGACAGCCGAGATCGATGACGTCGGCGCCGCCGGCGGCGAGTTCGCGCGCCTTGACCGAAATATCCGCGACGCTCATCTTTGACGCGTCGACGATCTCAGCGAAAATCTGCATGTCGTAGCGCGAGAGATCCGGCGCCGCGCCGCCGCGCCCGAGATAAGCGGGAAGATCGGCGATCTCTTCCGGCCCGCGTTCAAAGGCGACGCCGAAATCCTCGGTCAGCACGGCGAGGTTGGCGCGACAGCGCCCCGGCAAGATGACGCGGTCGGCCTGCACGGGTCGCGGCAGGCGACGATGAATGATCTCCTGGGTCATCAGCGCCGCGACCTTCACGCCAATGTCGTGGATACGCCACTCCTGCGCCGCTTCGCCGAAGCTCGCGACCATGCGCTCCAACCGCGGCAGTGCAAGATGGCCGGTGAGGAACAGCAGGCGCTCGCTCATGCGGAGACTTCGTTAGGGTTGCGGCTCGACTTCGCGGCGGCGGCGCTCCACCGCCTCTTGCAGCGCCGCGAGGCTTTCGACGACCTGCGTCGCTTCGAAGGATTTGAGCGCGTCGGTGTTCTGCAAATCGACGCGGCGCGGATAGACCATCACCATGCCCTTGGGCGCGCGCGTCTCGAGTTCGGGCGCGGTGTCGCAGGCGAAGACGATCGTCGGCACGCGGCATTTTCCGGCCTGCGCGAAGACATTCGTCGCAAGGTTGTCGGAAATGCCGGCGACGCATTTCGCGACGGTGTTCGACGTCGCCGGCGCGAGAACCAGCGTGTGATAAAAATTGTAGTAGAAATTCCCGACCGGCGCGGCGCTCGCGGTGGTGTCCTTGAAGATGCGAACCGTCTCCGGCAGATCGAGATCGTGCTTATACATGCGCACGACTTCCGCCGCCGCTTTGCTGACGAAAAGATCGACGTGATCGAGCGTGCGAATCATCTCGAGACATTCGGTGAAGAAATGTCCCGATCCGGTGAGCGCCCAACCCCAGCGCGGCGTGACGACTTTCTTTTTTGTCATTAGGCGGACTTCCGGGTTGGAAAATTTGCGATGGCTGCGCCCGGCGGGACGCCGTCGGCAAGAAGCGCGGCGGCGCGCGGGAGAGACGAGGGGCCGGCGAGGAAGAGCGGCGTCCCATCGAGATAATCCGGAAGCGCCGGATCGACAACGCCCTTGCGCACAATCTCGCTCAGTAAGGCGCCATCGCCGACATCGACGCTCTTGATAAGCGTCAGCGCGCAAGCGCCCATTTTTTTGGCAAGCCAGGCGGCGAGACTGTCGGAGGTGACGTCCCAGGAGGGCGCGATGTCGTCGGCCGCGGCGACCATGGCGCTCGGCCGCCAAAGCGCGATGCGTCCTCGAGCGTGCGCCGCTACGATTGCGTCACGAGAGGCCGCAAGCTCCAGCGAATCGACAAGGTTCGCGAGCACGAGCGCATATTGCTCCATCGCCAGAACCGCCATGGCGTGCGCGGTCTTATCATCATAGCCTGATGCGGGCTGCGCGGCGCGCACCGCGTCGGCGAAGGGTCCGCCGCCGGGAACGATCGTCAGCGGCCGCGGGTAGCGCTTCAGGGCCGTCAGCCAATCGGCGAGCGTCGGCGAGCCATGCAGGCTTCCGCCCAATTTGACGACGAGGGGCGCGTTACTTGACGGCATCGATGCGCATCGGCGCCGGCTGCAGGCGACGCGCGTCCTCATGGGCGCGCGCGCGGCGGATTTTCACGCCGACGGCGCCTGGCGCGACATCGAGCTTTTCGACCTGGACGGTGACGGCGCGCACGCGTTCATGCAGCAGCACGCTTTCGGCGAGGCGCTCGGCGATCGTTTCGACCAGCTCGATATGGCCGCCGGCGAGGATCATTTTGATCGCGTCCATGATCACGTCATAGGAGAAGATCGAGCGCATGTCGTCGGAGCCGTTGATGCGGGTCACGTCGGCCTCGACGTTGAACCGCACACGCTGCGTATGGCCGTGTTCATGGGCGTAGGCGCCGATCTCGACGGGCGCGACATAATCCTTGAGAAACACGCAATCGGTGTCGTTCGCGCCGGCGGGCTCGATATAGCCGCGGCCGAGGAACGACAAGTGGGCGAAAAAATCGGCGTGCGCGCCTCGGGTCGAGGGGATCAGATCGCGGATCAGCGTCGTGGCGCGGGCGTCGATGGCGGCGCGGCGCTCGCCATGCGCGCAGAGCGCGCCGCGAAAGCCAAGAACGTCGGCGCCGGTGACAAGCAGGCGCGGCACGTCCGGAGACTCCAATGCGCCGGCGAGCCCGGAGGCGAGCCCGAGCGCACGGCAGCGCGCCACGAATTCGGACAGCGCGCCGACGCTCATAAAGTCGAGCAGTCGGCCCTTGCCCTTATGCGCGGTATCCAGCATCGCGCCATGAAAGCCGGCGCCGGCCAGCGGCTCGAGGTTGTCGAACTCGGGGCCGAGATCGGCGAAGAGGACGGCGACGAGCTTTGTTTTTGCGGTCAGCGGCGCCAGCGCCTCGATGATCTCGACGGCGTCGGGCGTCGCCGGCAGGGCGAATTTCACATAATCGACGCCCGCCGCGACGACCTCTTCAAAGTCGCGCAGCGCATGCGCGACATCGTGCGGCAGCTCGACGACGGCGCTGACCGGGCGGCGGCCGTCAACGAAGGCGACGATCTCAGCGACGGCGTCCAGGGGTAGGGCGCCCAGCGCGCCGCGCGAGGGCGCCTTGCAGTCGATGATGTCAGCGCCGCGCGAGAGGGCGATCTCCGCCTCGTCGCGGGAGAGAACGCTCGCCAACATCAGGGTCATGAGTTCTTGGCTCCAGTCCTTGCGCCACGCGCATCTGCGCGCTTGTGGAGCAAATTTTTCCCGAATCCAAGTGGCCTCGCGCGCCTACCCTCCTGCTCGCGCTGGGCGCCGCCGGACCGTCGCGTCATTTTTCCCAACCCCAGGCATGCGAACATGCTCCCCGAAACAGGAGAAATCCGTGAAAATCCTCATCGTTCTCACCTCGCACGACAGGCTCGGCGACACAGGCCGAAAGACAGGCTTCTGGCTGGAAGAGCTCGCTGCGCCCTATTACGTCTTTCTCGACGCCGGAGCCGAGATCACGCTTGCTTCGCCCAAGGGCGGTCAGCCGCCGTTGGACCCAAAGAGCAATGAACCCGAATTTCAGACCGATCTCACCCGCCGGTTCCAAGCGGACGAGGCCGCCAAGGCGCGCCTCGCCGACACGGCGCGGCTCGATAGCGTCCGTCAGGACGATTTCGACTCGGTCTTCTATCCTGGCGGCCATGGGCCGATGTGGGACCTCGCCGAGGACCCGGATTCGATCAGGCTGATCGAATCCTTCATCCGCGCCGGCAAACCCATCGCGCTCGTCTGCCACGCGCCGGGCGTGCTGCGCCATGTCAAAGGTCCGGATGGCCGGCCGCTGGTCGCGGGCAAGACGGTGACAGGGTTCACCAATGGCGAGGAGGAGGCGGTTGGCCTCACTGACGTCGTTCCGTTTCTTGTCGAGGACGAGCTTCAGGCGAAGGGCGGGCGCTTCTCGAAGGCGGCGGACTGGGCCCCCTATGTCGTTCGGGACGGCCAGTTGATCACGGGCCAGAACCCAGCTTCCTCCGGTCCGGCGGCCCGCAAGCTTGTGGAGGAGCTTACAAAAGCGTGAGACCCGGCTCTCTCGCGATGTCGCGGCAACGGCCGGCGCGGCTCATTCCACCAGCGAGCCGTTGGCGGCGAGCACCGAGGCGGCGAGATAAAGCGAACCGGCGATGAGCACGCGCGGCGGCGCGTCGAAGCTGCGCGTCGAAAGCAGCGCGAGCGCCTCTTCGACGCCGCCCACTGCGGCGCCGGGCATCCCCTCGGCCCTGGCGAGGCTCGCGACCTCCTCGGGCGGCCAGCTCTTATGCTCGCCTTCGACCGGCACCGCCACGACCTCGCGCGCCAGTCCGACGAAATGCTTGAGCAGCGCGCGAATGTCCTTGGTCGTCTGCGCGCCGCAGATTAAGGCCAGCGGGCGCGGCGCCTTGTCGTGGAACTCCGCCATCGCCTCGGCCAGAACGCGGCCGCCATCCTCATTATGGCCCCCGTCGAGCCACACCTCGGCGCCGGGCGGGGCGAGATCCACGATGCGCCCGCGGATGAGGCGCTGCAGCCGCGCCGGCCATTCGGCGCGCGTCAGCCCCGCTTCGATCGCCGCGGGCGGAATCTCCGGGGCGACGGCGCGCAGGGCGGCGATCGCGCCGCCAGCGTTTTCATGCTGGTGGCGTCCGGCGAGTCGCGGCAGCGGCAGATCGAGCAAGCCGCGCTCGTCCTCATAAACGAGGCGACCATTCTCGTTAGAGATGTGGAAGTCTCGACCAGCGACGATCGGCGGCGCGCCGACGCGTCGCGCTTCTCGCTCCAGCGTCCTCGCCACGGGCTCCGACTGGAAGCCGATCACGGCCGGGACGCCCTTCTTCAAGATCCCGGCCTTCTCATAGGCGATCTTTTCGACCGTATCGCCAAGGAACTCCAGATGGTCGAGGGAGATCGAGGTGATGACGGCGCCCCGCCGAGGCCCGTCTCGAGCAGCAGCCAGTCGGCCGGCGCTTCGGCGAAGAGCAGAAAGGCCGCCGCCGTCGTGATCTCGAAGAAGGTGATCGGCTGGCCCGCGTTCGCCTGTTCGCAGCGTTCGAGCGCCGTCTTCAGACGCTCATCGTCGACAAGCGTTCCGCCGCCCTCGGCGCCAAGACGAATCCGCTCGTTGAAGCGCAGCAGATGGGGGGACGTATAGACATGCACGCGCTTGCCGGCGGCTTCGAGCATCGCGCGCAGAAAAGCGATCGTCGAGCCTTTGCCGTTGGTGCCGGCGACGTGAATGATGGGCGGCAGTCTGAGCTCCGGTCGTCCGAGCGCGGCGAGGAGCCGCTCCGTGCGCCCCAGCGACAGATCGATCCTTTTCGGATGGAGCGTGAGCAGTCGCGACAGGATCGCGTCGTGCTGATCCATTGCGGCTGCGCCTCGCGAGGTCAGGCGGCGGCGCGTCGCGGCGGCGACTTGGTCAGGAGACCGCACAGGCGCGCCAGCGTCTCGCGCAACTCCTGACGCGGCACCACCATATCGACCATGCCGTGATCGCGCAGATATTCGGCGCGCTGGAAGCCTTCGGGAAGCTTCTCGCGGATCGTCTGCTCAATGACGCGGGCGCCGGCGAAGCCGATAATCGCGCCGGGCTCGGCGATCTGCACGTCGCCGAGCATGGCGTAGGACGCCGTGACGCCGCCCGTCGTCGGATTGGTCAGCACGACGATATAGGGCAGGCGCGCCTCGCGCAGGCGCTGCACGGCGATGGTCGTGCGCGGCATCTGCATGAGCGAGAACATGCCCTCCTGCATGCGCGCGCCGCCCGACGCCGTGAAGATCACGAAAGGCGTGCGCTTGGCGAGCGCGTATTCGCAGCCGGCGATGATCGCTTCGCCGGCGGCCATGCCGAGCGAGCCGCCCATGAATTCGAAATCCTGGATGGCGACCGTGACCGGCGAACCTTCGAGATTGCCGAAGGCGACCGTCACGGCGTCCGCCATGCCGGTTTTGACCCGATATTCTTTGAGCTTGTCGACGTAACGCTTGATGTCGCGAAATTTGAGCGGATCCAACGGCGCTTCGGGCGTCGGAATCAGCTCGCATTCCGCGTCGTCGAAAAGGCTGGCGAGCCGCGTCTCGACGGGACAGCGCATATGGTAGCCCGAGCCGGGCACGACATAGAGATTGGCCTCGATGTCCTTGTGGAAGACGAGCTGACCGCTCTCGGGACATTTCACCCAGAGATTTTCCGGCGCTTCGCGCTTGATCAGCGCCTTGATCTTCGGCGGGACGACGTTCGAATACCAATTCATGACACGAGCCTCGTCAGCCAACTCATCACGCCGCCCTTAGGGCGGGCGTCGCGCACGCCTTCGGCGATCGACGCGACGAGCCCTGTCACAGCGTCAACGCTCGAAGGTCCGGCGTGGCCCTCCGCGTCGAGCGAGGCCTTGAGCGCCTGGACCAGCGCCGTGCCGACCACGACGCCATCGGCGTTACGGGCGAGCTCGGCGGCGTTCTCCGCATTTTTGACGCCGAATCCGACGGCGATCGGCAGCGCCGTGTGCCGCTTGATGCGCGCAACAGCCTGACTGACGCCGGCGTAGTCGGCAAGCGCCGCGCCGGTGATGCCGGTAAGCGACACATAGTAGACGAAGCCGCTGGTATTTTCGAGCACCTTGGGAAGCCGCTTGTCGTCGGTCGTCGGCGTGGCGAGGCGGATGAAGTTCAGCCCGGCCTCCCGCGCGGGGGTGCAGAGTTCCGAATCTTCCTCCGGCGGCAGGTCCACGACGATCAGGCCATCGACGCCGGCGTTCCGGGCGTCGCGCAGGAAGGCGTCGACGCCGTAAACATAAATCGGATTGTAGTAGCCCATCAGCACGATGGGGGTGGCGTCGTCTCCGGCGCGAAAGTCGGCGACGAGCTTTAAGGTCTTCTTGAGCGTGGTCCCCGCCTTGAGCGCGCGCAGGCCCGCCGCCTGGATCGCCGGCCCATCCGCCATCGGATCGGTGAAAGGCATGCCGACTTCGATGACGTCCGCCCCGGCGCCGGGTAGGCCGCGCAAGATGTCGAGCGACGTCGCGAGATCCGGGTCGCCGGCCATCACAAAGGTCACGAGGGCGGCGCGCCCTTCCTTCTTGAGGGCGGCGAAGCGATCATCGATGCGGGTGGGCATAAGCGACAGACGTCCTTCGTAAGGCGGCGAAATCTTCAAAAAGCCCTCCCGACCGGGCTCCGCCAGGCCCTTTTCGGCTCTTACGCGAGCCGCGCGGGCCGCCGTTGCTTAGTGCCTGGGCCCCGTCCCGTCCACTGTTTTCGCGCGCGCTAAATCGTCACTTGCGCGCCCAATTCGACGACGCGGTCGGAGGGGATTGAGAAGAAGTCCGTGGCGTTGGCGGCCTGGCGGGTGAGCGCGACATAGAGCTTGTCCTGCCAGACGGGCATTTCGGAGGAGGGGCTTTCCTTGATCGAACGTCGGCCCAGGAAGAAGCTCGTGGTCATGATGTCGTATTTGAACCCCGCCTTGCGCATGGCGGCGAGCGCGGCCGGAACGCGAGGACTCTCCATAAAGCCATAATGGAGCGTGGAGCGGTAGAAATCGTCGCTGAGCTTATCAATTTCAAAGCGCTTGCCAGGCGCAACACGGGGCCGGTCCTCCGTTTTCACGCAGATCACCAGCACCCGCTCGTGCAGAACCTTGTTGTGCTTGAGATTGTGCATCAGCGCGGTCGGCGCGACAGCCGGATCGCTCGTCAGAAAGACCGCCGTGCCGGGCACGCGCGTCGGCTTCGACTTCTGCAGCATCGCGATGAGCTCCATCATTGGAATGGAGTCGCGATGGGTTTTCTCGGCGAGAAGACGCGTGCCGCGCGTCCAGGTCCACATGATGATCATGACGCAGCCGCCGAGCGCGAGCGGCACCCAGCCGCCATCTTTGACCTTCATCAGATTGGCGGTGAGAAAAGCGAATTCGACGACCAGGAAAGAGGCGGCGAAGAGGATCGCCGCGAACAGCGGCCAGCCCCATTTGCGCCAGGCGACGATGAACAGCAGCGACGTCGAAAGCACCATGGTGCCGGTGACCGCGATGCCATAGGCGGAGGCAAGCGCCGACGAGCTCTTGAACGCGATGACGAGCAGCAGCACGCCGATGAGCAGCAGCCGGTTGATGCGGCCGATATAGATCTGGCCCTCCTGCGACGCCGAGGTATGCGTCACCTCCAGCCGGGGAATGAGGCCAAGCTGAATCGCTTGCCGCGCCAGCGAGAACGCTCCGGTGATCACCGCTTGCGCGGCGATTGTCGTCGCCATCGTCGAAAGGACGACAAGCGGCAAAAGCCCCCAGTCCGGCGCAAGCAGGAAGAATGGGTTGCCGACCGCTTCGGGGCGCGACAACACGAGCGCGCCCTGACCAAGATAGTTGAGCAGCAGCGCCGGCAACACGAATCCAAGCCAGGCTATACGGATCGGCCCGCGACCGAAATGACCCATGTCGGCGTAAAGCGCCTCGACGCCGGTGACCGCGAGGAAAACCGAGCCGAGCACGGCGAAGCCGAGCCAGCCGTGGGTCACGAGAAAGGCGATGCCTTGCCGCGGATCGAAACTGCGCAGCACCTGCGGCGCTTCGGGAATATGCATCGCGCCCAAAACGCCAATGGTCAGGAAAAAGACGATCATGATCGGCCCGAAAAAAGCCGCCACACGCGCCGTTCCGTGACTTTGCACCCAGAATAGCGTGACGAGAATGAAGATGGTGATCGGCAGAACGAATTCGCTGAAACGGTGAGTGACAAGCTCCAGGCCTTCAATCGCCGACATCACCGAGATCGCCGGCGTGATAATCGCCTCGCCAGCGAAGAGCGCCGCGCCGGCGACGCCGAGCATGAAAGCGACTTTCGTGCGACGTCCCATGGCGGTCTGCGCCAAGGCCATCAGCGAAAGGATGCCGCCTTCGCCGCGGTTGTCGGCGCGCATGACGAAGATGACGTATTTGATCGTCACCGTGAAAATCAGTGCAAAAATAAGCAGCGAGATGGCGCCGATGACGGACTCCTCCGTCAGCGCGTCATGCTCCACCTGATGGGCGAGCGACTCGCGCAGGGCGTACAGCGGGCTCGTGCCGATGTCGCCATAGACGACGCCGATCGATCCGATGATGAGGCCGGCGAGCCCGCCCTTGGCGCGCTCGTCTCCGAGTTGCGCATGAGCGTGCGTCCCATCGCCGCCGGAGGCGGGACCGGCGTCGGATCGCTGCATCATGGGAGCTTTCCTTTGATAGGAGCCGCCGCGCCTTGTGTCGACATTCTCGGAAGAGGGCGCTTGCCCGGGGCGAGAACGAGGGCGACCAAGGCTTCCTCTCCTTCGGCGTGGGTCCGCCGATACGGTGCGGCGATATACGCGGTTTCGCCCACAAAGAGAAGCCGCGGTTGCGGCGCAATATTGGCGCGCCAGACTTTACGCCCCCTGAAGGGGTTCGCGGCGATCGGAACTTCGCCGTGGTCGGCCGGCTGGACACGGCCCGTCCCAATCATAGCTAGTCCTCGACGTCAGCTTTGTAGGAGGGCTCGTGACCCCGTCCGTGAACAACCAAGCCCGGTTCGCCCACGCGGCGGGCGCGCCCGCGCCCAGCGCCATCGCCACGGACGCGGAGGGGCTTGAGGCCGGCATGACGACGCTGCCGGGCGGCGCGCCGGCCTATCTCGCCCGCCCGCGGACCGGCGGGAATTTTCCGATTATTCTCGTGGCGCAGGAAATTTTTGGCCTGCACGAACATATCCGCGACGTCGTAAGGCGTTTCGCGAAGCTCGGGTTTCTCGCCATCGCGCCTGACTTCCTCATTCGCTACGGGGATCCGCAAGAAGCGCCAGACATAGAGGCCATTCGCGCCATCGTCGCCAAGGTTCCCGACGCGGAGACGATGGCGACGTTCGATCAGGCGCTCGCTTACGCCGCGGCGAAAGGGGGCGACCCCGCGCGCGCGGCGATCACCGGCTTTTGCTGGGGCGGGCGCATCGCCTGGCTCTACGCGGCGCATCATCCGCGGCTCCTCGCCTGCATCCCCTGGTATGGGCGGCTCGATGGGCCGCATACGCCGGCGCAGCCGCGCTGGCCGATCGACATCGCCGGGGAGCTGAAAACGCCGACGCTGGGGCTGTACGGCGGCGCCGATCCGAGCATTCCCGCCGAACTCATCGAGACCATGCGAGAGCGCCTGAAGACGGCGCAGGCGCCTGCCGAGATCATCGTCTATGCCGATGCGCCGCATGCGTTCTTCGCCGATTATCGTGACAGCTATCGGCCGGACGCCGCCAACGACGCCTGGGAAAGGGCGCTGGCCTTCCTGCGCGCCAAGGGCGTCGGGTAACCGGGTTTATCGCGGGACGAGCGCGATAATCCGCGCGGGGCCGCCCGAGCCTTTTTCGATCTTCATCGGCAGGGCGATGAGGATCGCGCCGGTCGGCGGCAGCTGATCAAGTCTGGTGAGGTTCTCAAGCCCGCCGATATTGGCGGCGCCGATGATCCGGTGCACCAAAAAATCCTGTGACGGTCCGTTGTCGACGCTCGCCGTGTCGACGCCGATGAGGTTGGGGCGGCGCTCTTTCGCGAGCCACGCCGCCGCGTCCGGGCCAAAAGACGGAAAATGGAGGTGGGTTGCGTCGCCCGGCGTGTCGTCGCCGAGATAGGCCTTCTTGTCGGGCCAGCGCGCGCTCCATCCGGTGCGCAGCAGCACGATCGCCTTGTCGGGAATGCGGCCATGCGCCGCCTCCCAGGCGGCGATCTCCTCGACGGTTAGCACATAATCCGGGTTCGCCTCGGCCTTGGCGGCGACGTCAATGACGATCGCCGGGCCGACGAAGCGCTCGACCGGGATCTCGGCGTTTGTCCAGCGGCCCTCGGCGAAGTGCATCGGCGCGTCGAGATGCGTGCCGCCATGCTCGGGCGAACAAAAGGCGTTGGCGAAATAGAAGAACCCTGCCTTGGTCGGTCCCTTGTGCAGCACTCTGAGTTCGAAACCCGATGGCGAGGTCGGCCAGTAGACGGTTTCGGCGTTGAAGGCGTGGCTGAGGTCGACGACCTTGCTCGACGCGAGATCGAGGCTCTGCGCTTGCGCCGGCTCCAGTCGGGCGGCGGAGAACGTCAGGCACAGCAACAGACCGCCTAACGCTGTTCGGTTTTTCATATCGGGACGCTCTCCAGAAACGCGCACGCGCGCAGCGGATCAAAAATCGCTAGCAATTCCTTTGACTTCCCAGTCGCCGTAGCGCGCCGGGTCGGGTCCGCCGCGGCCGCCAAGTTCTTGCGGCGGGGCCGGAGCTTGCGCCGCCTCGCGGCGACGCGCCTCCGCTTCGGCCAATGCGCGCTGCGCGGCTGGCGGCGGCTGCGCGGGACGCTCGGTCGAATTCGCTGCGTCTTCTGCCTTCGACACGGTCCGATCCTGCGTGCATTCATCGCCCGCCGCCGCGCTATTGTGCTATGATTCGGCTTGGTCGCGGAAGGAGAAGCCGGTTGGCGAACAGCGACAGTAGATCAATTTCCGCCCGCACCAAATCGGCGCGTCAAGGGTCCCGGCAAGGCTTCGTGCCCGCCGAAGCGGTGCGGGAGGCCGAAGCCGCGAAGATTCCCGGGTTGCCGGCGCGCCTCGCCGCCGCCAGCATCATCGGCGACATCGTGCAGGGCGGCCATCGTCTTGATGAGTGTTTCGCCCCGAACGCGGTTCCTTCGCGCCTCTCCGGGCTCGACGCCCGTGACGTGTCGCTCACGCGCTCGATCGTCACGGTCGCGGTGCGCCGGCTCGGCCTCATCCGCTACGTTCTCGCCGAACTCCTCGAAAAGGGGTTGCCGCGTCAGGCCGCGCGGCTTGAGTTCTCGCTGATCGCCGCCGCCGCGCAAATCCTGTTTCTCGACGCCGCCGATCACGCCGCCGTCGATCTCGCGGTGCGCGCGGCGCGCCTTGAACCGAAAACCGCCGGCTTCAGCGGGCTGGTCAACGGCGTGTTGCGCAATCTCGCGCGACGACGGGAGGAATTCCTGGACGTCGCCGCAAGCGGCGAACACGATGCGCCGCCATGGCTGGCGCAGCGCTGGCGCAAGCATTATGGCGAAGAAACCGGGCGGGCCATCGCGGCCATGCACATGCTCGAGCCGCCCCTCGACGTGTCAGTTAAAGACGATCCCGAAGGTTGGGCCGAGCGGCTCGACGGCGTCGTGCTGCCGACAGGCTCGGTGCGGCTGCGCAGCCACGCGCCGATCAGCGAGCTTCCGGGCTATGAGGACGGCGAATGGTGGGTGCAGGACGCCGCCGCCGCTCTGCCGGCGCGCCTGCTGGCGCCGAGGCCGGATGAGCGCGTGCTCGACATGTGCGCCGCGCCAGGCGGCAAGACGGCGCAGATGGCGCTTGCCCGCGCGCAGGTGGTCGCTCTGGACCGTTCGGCGGAGCGCCTGAAGTTGCTCGCCGCCAATCTCGCTCGGCTACAGTTACACGCGGAAGTCGCGGTGGGCGACGCCGCCGCCTATCAGGCGCAGCCTTTCGACGCGATTTTGATTGATGCGCCCTGTTCGGCGACGGGAACGATCCGCCGCCATCCCGACGTGCCCTGGACCAAGAAGCCGGGCGACATCGAAACGCTCGCGAGCTTGCAGACAAAGCTGCTCAATCGCGCGGCGCTCCTGACGCGGGCGGGCGGGCGCATCGTCTATTGTTCCTGCTCGCTCGAGCCTGAGGAAGGCGAACAGCAGATCGCCGCGTTTTTGCGCCGCAATCCCGATTTTCGCCGAATGCCGATCGATCCTGGCGAGGGCGTCCCGGAGGCGTTCATCAACCGGGACGGCGATCTGCGCACCTTGCCGCACTACTGGCCGAACGAAGATCCGCGCCTTGCCGGCATCGACGGGTTCTTCGCCGCGCGGCTCCTGCTGTCGGCTTAGCTCTAGGTCCGCGCCGCGAGGGGCGCGAATTCCTTCACCACCTGCTCATAGACGATCCGCTTGAACGGCACGATCAGTTCCGGCAGCGCCGAAAGCGTCTCCCAGCGCCAGGCGTCAAATTCAGGTTTGTGCGCGCCGTGGCCCGGCGCATGAATATCGATCTCGCTTTCGTCGCCAGTGAAGCGCAGCGCGAACCAGCGCTGAATTTGCCCGACATATTTGCCGCTCCAGCGGTTGTTGTTGTTTCTGGGGAGATCGTAGCAAAGCCAGTCAGGTGCCTCGGCGAGAAGGGCGACGCTCGACACATTGGTCTCTTCGTGAAGCTCGCGCAGCGCCGCCTCATAGGGAGTCTCGCCCTCGTCGATGCCCCCCTGTGGCATCTGCCAGAGATAGGGCGGGCGGGTCTGGTCATGGGCGCCTTTGGCGCGCCGCCGCCCGATAAAGGCGAGGCCTTGCGCATTGAGCAACAAGACGCCGACGCAGGGCCGATACAATCCGCG
>WSXZ01000084.1 GCA_009773555.1 Methylocystaceae bacterium
GACCTTTCCGGTCTCGGTGCTGGTCGTGAAGCGCGGCGGCATGGTAGTGTTCTGCGCCGGCACATCAGGCTTTAATATCACCTTCGACGCGCGTTACGTCTGGATGCGCCAGAAGCGTATTCAGGGCTCGCATTTCGCGCATCTGCAGCAGGCGAGCGCCGCGAATCTGTTCGTGGTCGACCGCCGCATCGATCCCTGCATGTCTGACGTCTTCTCGTGGGACAGCATTCCCGCAGCGCATATGAAGATGTGGCGCAACGAACATCCGCCGGGAAATATGGCGGCGCTCGTGATGGCGCCAAAGCCCGGGCTGAAGACATTCAGCGAGACGATCGCCGCCGCGCGCGAAGGCGCAAGCGTCTCCGAAGCGGCATGATGGGCAATAGTGGCGACCGGCGCCAAGTCGGCGGATCGCTCGGCAGTCGACCGCACAGGACTCCGCTGAGGGTGAGAGGAGACGCATTGTTTTGACGGGTCAGCTTTCTCATCTCTCCTGGCTCGAGGCGGAGTCCATCCATATTCTTCGAGAAGCGGTAGCGGAAGCCGAACGACCGGTGATGCTGTTTTCGGCGGGCAAGGATTCAACCGTGCTTGCGCATCTCGCGCTCCGCGCCTTCTATCCTTCCAAGCCGCCATTCCCGCTGCTGCATATCGACTCGACCTGGGAGTTCCGATCCCTCATCGAATTTCGTGACTCCTTCGCGCGAACGCATGGCTTCACGCTGATCGCGCATGCGAACGAAGACGGACGCGCCGCGGGTATAAACCCGTTCGATTGCGGCGACCAATATACGCTGCTCATGCGCACCGAGCCGCTGAAGGCGGCGCTTGATCACGGAAAATTTGACGTGATTTTTGGCGGCGCGCGGCGGGACGAAGAGCGGTCGCGGGCAAAGGAACGGATCGTTTCAGTCCGCAGCGACAAACATGTCTGGGATCCGCGCCAGCAGCGGCCCGAGTTCTGGCGTCAGTTCAATTTGCGTTTCGGCAAAGGGCAATCGGCCCGGGTGTTCCCGCTGTCAAACTGGACCGAGGCGGATTTGTGGCATTACGTGCTGATGCACAAGATTGAACTGGCGCCGCTCTATTTCGCGTCGCCGCGGCCCGTCGTCGAGAGAAAGGGTTCGTTCGTCGTGGTCGACGACGAAAGCAGAATGCGATTCCAGCCCGGCGAGAGTGTCGTGACGAAGACAGTACGCTTTCGGACGCTCGGTTGCTGGCCGGTCACCGGCGCCATCGAGTCCGAAGCGGCCGATATCGAAACCGTCGTCGAGGAAACTCTTGCGGCGAAAATGTCAGAGCGACAGGGAAGAATCAGTGATGGGGAAGACGGCGGTTCGCTCGAGCAAAAGAAGCGTGAAGGCTATTTCTAGCAACCCCGATTTCATTCAAGGCGACGTTGCCGTCGTGCAAACGAAATCCCGATCTCTTCGTTTCCGCGGCATGTCTTCCTGGTTAGAGCGCTTAACCGACGAGTAGCCGCGCGCCGACGAGTTCCGTCAACAGGGGATTTGCAAAGCGCCTCTTTCTCGTGATGGCGTAGAAGGACTCCTTTATCTGTTCAAGCTTGCAATGTTCGACGAGAACGCCGGACTCAAGTTCGTCCCTGACAACGACTGGCGGCACGAGCGTTATGCCGTGGCTCTCTCTGACGATGAGACGAAGCATCGCCATGTCTTCAACTTCCGCCAGAATGATTGGACTGATTCCAGCTTCTTCGACGATACGGTCGAAGGCTAATCTGATCGCTGCGCCCCGCGCGGGCAGAACGATCGGAACCTGTGCGAGATCGTTGGGGAATAGGAAAGTCGACGCGGTTGCCTTCCTTCCGATCGACAGACTTGGATGACCGATAATGCTGACCGCCTGTTCCGCGACGAGCAAATTCTGCCATTCGCACTTCATGTCCATTGTGGCGGGCTGATTTGACAGCACGAGGTCGAGCGCATGGGCTTCGAGCTTTTGAAGAAGCTCGTTCAACGTCCCCGATTTTACCTGGAGCTCCACATCGTGACGGTCGATGAGGGGTTTGAGAAACTCGATCTGAAAGTTTCGCGACAGCGTTGCGACGGAACCGATTCGCAACATTTGCCGATCGTTGAAACTCAAATTGTTAAACGTGCTCAGCAATTCCTCGCCGGACTTGAAGACCGTATTGGCGTAGTCGAGCGCGACACGACCCGCTTCTGTCAATCGCAGTGCGCGGCCGTCCCGTTCAAATAGTGGTTGACCGAGTTGTTGCTCCAACGACTTGAGTTGAACGGACAAGGAGGACGGCGACACGTTGAGCAATTTCGCTGCTCGCGTTAGGCCGCCTTCGTTGGCGATCGCCCAGAAATACCGCAGGTGGTGATAGTTCAAGAACGCCATATATCATTCTATCAAACAGAATGGTGGATTGCAATAATAGCATTTTTCAGAACGAAGGGCTTGATCTAGCTTTCGCTCCGTCGACATTGATGGAGCCGGTCATGGTTCAACTTGCAAGCTGGTCTGTCCTATTGGCGCCGCTGTCGCTCGCGTGGGTCGGGATGACGCCTTCCGGACAGGCCAATGCCGCGCCCGACCAGATGGCGAGAAGAACGCTGCTTGCAGCATCGATGGCCCTCGCCGTTGCGCTGTGCGCCACAGCAATCGTCGCGCTTCATGGTCCCTTGGTCAGCGTCACGCTTGGCGTCAGCGGTGTCGGCATCGGCGTCTATGTCGATGCGCTTTCGGCGACGATGCTGGTGCTCGTCTCCTTCATCGGATTGATCGTCCTTTACTATAGTCGAAACTACCTTGACGGCGACCCAAACCATGGACGCTTTCTAAAATTCATAGCTCTGACGCTCGCCGCAGTGCTCGTCGCGGTGATCTCCGGCAATCTTGTCCAGCTCATCGCTGCCTTGATTGCGACGAGCATCGGGCTCAACAAGCTCTTACTTTTTTGTGGCGAGCGTCCCGCCGCACAACTCGCTGCGAAAAAGAAATTCATTACGAGTCGTATCGCTGACTTATGTCTCATCGGCGCCGCCACCCTTCTACTATCGACATTTGGCACGCTTGAATTTTCCGCGCTCTTAGCGCAAGCGAAGATAGTGCGCGCCTACGACGCCAACGTCACAACCGCCGCGGTTCTGATTGTCATGGCGGCGCTGCTGAAATCCGCGCAATTGCCAACCCATGGCTGGCTTATCGAGGTCATGGAGACGCCGACACCGGTCTCCGCTTTGCTGCATGCGGGCGTCATCAATGCCGGCGGCTTCATTGTGCTTCGGCTTGCGGATCTCGTGGCGCTCTCTCATGGGGCGCTGCATCTGCTCGCAGTTGTTGGTGGCGCGACGGCTCTGTTCGGCTCGGTCGTCATGCTGACCCAGACCTCGGTGAAGGTGTCGCTCGCTTATTCTACTGTCGCGCAGATGGGCTTTATGATGGTCGAATGTGGGCTCGGCGCCTTCCCCGCTGCGATCCTGCATATCGTCGCCCATTCGCTCTACAAGGCGCACGCCTTCCTCTCGTCGGGCAGCGTCATCGATCTCGCGCGCGCCTCATGGACGCCGAGCCCCGGCGGGCAGCCACATCCGGAGCGCTTCGGACTCGCGCTCGTTGCAACCATCGCGGTGGCCTTCGTTGTCAGCCCGCTCTTCGGCGCGAGCTTCAGCGAGAAGCCCGGCGCCCTGGCTCTTGCAATGATCTTGATGATGGGGCTGGCGCATATGGTCGCCAACGCTATCGACGAGCGGCCGAGCGGCTATGTGATCGGCAAGACCATTTCGCTTGCCGCTCTGGCAGCCGTCGCCTTCTTCACCTTGCACGAGGCCGCCGAGCGGCTGATGGCCTCTAGCCTTCCCGCCCCCATGTCTATTCATGGCTTTGTGGGCTATCTCATTTTCGCGAGCGTGATCTTGTCCTTCTGCGCCGTGACGGTGTTTCAAAACGTCATTGCGTGGCACGCCAAAGAGCCCGTCTGGCAAGCAGCCTATGTCCACATTTCGCAGGGTCTTTATCTCAATACCATCGCGAACCGGTTTGTGTTGAGATTCTGGCGGCGCCGGCCACCCGCCGTCCAACCCAACTGATGACGCCGGAGAGGAAGCATGTTCCAGCTCAAAAGCGAACTGAAAGACACTATCACGGATACGACGTCACTCGATCTAGCGCCGGAAGAATTTCCGCGATTCTCCGACTCGCCGCCCAGGCGCAAGCTGCTGGAAGTGGCGATCGACCGCGCTTGTCACAAGATCGCTCCGCTTTGGCCGCTGAAGCATTTTGTCGCCGTCAATCCGTTTCTTGGCTTTGCTAACCAGTCGTTCGCCGGCACCGCGGCGACCCTCAAGCGTGTGGCAAAAACCCGAATGCTCATGCCGCGCGGCTTTTACCGGCAAGCGATCGAGGCCGGCGCTGTTTCAGACGCTGACCTTGAAGCCGCGCTCGCTAGATCGTCGAACACAACTGACGGGCCGGCTGACGTCGCCGCGCTGAAGGAGGCAACGGCGAGTGCTGCAAAAGCTGACGCCCCCAATCATGCAACGATTGCGACGGTGGCCGAGGTGCTCGACGCGCTTGCCGATGGAGACCGGCAAGCGTCGCTGGTCGGCTTTATGATCGACGATATTTCGCGGTGGTGCGCGGCCTATTTCGATGACGGCCAGGCTAGTTGGCGTATGCCCAATCGCGACATGAAGCCTTATGCCGCCTGGCGCGCCGCCGCGCGCTATGATCGCAATCCAGAAGCCATGGGTGTGCGTGGATTCCGCCGCGCCATTGTCGCATTGCCTGATGACCCAGTGGAAACCATCGGCGCCGTGATCGAAAAACTAGGAATTGCCGATCGCGCGATCGACGACTATCTGCACCGGACGCTCTTCGACATTGGCGGCTGGGCGGCCTATGCCCGGTATCGGGTCTGGAATTCGGAGCTTTATGGCGAACCCAACGACACGCTGACGCAGCTCCTGGCCATTCGTGTTGCTTATGGATATGGCCTGTTCCAGTCCCGTTCCGACGCAGCCTTCTCTTCCGCATGGGCGGAAGCGATGCGCATCGCCGCCGCGAAGCCGCAGGATGAATGCCTTAATAACGACGCCGATCTCACCATCGATCTCATCCTGCAGGACGCTTATGAAATCGCGTTTCAGCGGCGGCTCGTCGCAAGACTACATGAAAATATGAGGCAGACTAAAAGCCGCGAGAAGGAACGCGCAGCTCTGCAGGCGGCGTTTTGCATTGACGTCCGCTCTGAAATCTACCGCCGCGCGCTAGAGACCGTTTGCCCGCAAGTGGAAACTATCGGCTTCGCGGGCTTCTTCGGTTTCCCGATCGAGTATGTACCGATTGGCCACAGCAAGGGCGGCGCACAATGTCCGGTACTCCTGAGGCCGGCTTTCATCGTATGCGAAGCGGTACGCGAGGCATCCGAGGAAGAAAAGGAAGAGGTTCTTGGTCTTCGTCTGCTCCGGCGTCGTGCGAGCAAGGCTTGGAAGGCGTTCAAGCTTTCCGCAGTCTCCTCCTTCGCCTTCGTCGAATCGGCCGCATTCCTCTACGCCGGCAAGATCCTCTCCGACAGTCTGGGCCTGACGCGCGTCGCGCCGCATCCCAATCTCGATGGCCTTGATCGCGCCGTGATCGAGCGTGTGGGCCCGAGCATTGAGCCGCGGATTGTCGGTGGACGCAACACCGGCTTCACGGAGAGTCAGCGCGTCGCCATGGCGGTGGCCGTTCTCAAGGCCATGTCGATGAGGGAGAATTTCGCGCGTCTGGTGATGCTTGCCGGGCACGGTAGCACGACTGTTAATAATCCGCACGCCTCGGGGCTTGATTGCGGCGCATGCGGCGGACACACGGGCGAAGCCAATGCCCGAGTCGCCGCGACTATCCTCAATGACGCCCATGTGCGAGAAGGCCTTGCGCTCAAGGGAATCCATATTCCGCATGACACATGGTTCCTAGGCGCCTTGCACGATACGACGACGGACGAGGTGCGACTGTATGACGTCGAAAAGGCCCCTAGGTCGCACACCAAGGACATTAGCGAACTCAAAGCCTGGCTGGCTAAAGCCTCTTCGCTGGCTCGCATGGAGCGCTCCGTGATCCTCGGGCTCGCCGGACAGGAAAGGATCGATGCGAAGATTGTCGCGCGCAGCCGCGACTGGTCACAGGTCCGTCCCGAATGGGGTCTCGCCGGCAATGCGGCGTTTATCGCCGCGCGGCGCGAGCGCACGCGGGGGCTCGATCTCGGCGGGCGCGCATTCTTGCACAGCTATGACCACACGAAGGATGACGGATATAGCGTGCTGGAGCTGATCATGACGGCGCCGATGGTCGTTGCGAGCTGGATTAACCTCCAATACTTCGGTTCGACGGCGAACAATGCCGTCTTCGGCAGCGGCAATAAGACGCTGCACAATGTCGTGGGCCAGATTGGCGTTCTTGAGGGAAACGCTGGCGATCTTAAGGTCGGCCTGCCATGGCAGTCCGTCCATGACGGCAAGCGCTTCATTCACGAACCATTGCGGCTCAATGTTTTCATCGAAGCGCCGGAAGCCGCCATCGAGGGGATTATCCGTAAGAACGATACCGTTCGCGATCTCGTGAACAATCGTTGGCTCCACCTTTACTCCCTCAGCGACGTAGGAGATACGATCCGCAGCTATCATACGTTAGGCGATTGGCGAGCCGTGGCGGATGACACTTGGAACAGCATCTAGCCGGCACTGGCCGCCGGCTGGGCGGTTAGCGCGTCACACATGATTCTGTTAGCTTATTTCGAATGACCCGTTCTGCAGTTTGAATTTTTCAGACCCACGATGTTTGCCTAGCCTTTCGATGGGAACTGGATCGATACATTTCATGCTGCGATCGTCTGTTTTGCAGCGCGGGAGTGTGCGGTTTGTGGCGCAGTCGTAACATTCCGCGCATTGCGCGCACTGAGGGTCGGCTACGACAGCCGTGCCGTCGCAACTAAGCTGAGGGAGGCATCGACTGATGACGAGTTTCGTGATCGCCGGAACCGACACGGGGTGGGAAAGACGATCTTCTCCGCCGCGGTCGCCCAGGCGCTCGACGCCTATTACTGGAAACCCGTGCAGTCTGGTCTCGACGGCGAGACGGATTCGCAAACCGTCGCCCGGCTATCTGGGCTTTCACCGGCGCGCGTGCTGTCCGAAAAATGGCGCCTGAACACACCGGTCTCGCCGCATTATTCAGCCGAAATCGAGGGCGTCGAGATTGATCCAGAACGCCTCGCGCTACCCCAATGCGATCGTCCGCTCGTCATTGAAACCGCCGTCGGCGTGATGACGCCGTTGACCCTTCGAGTTCCGACGATCGACATGCTGGCGCGTTGGAGAATTCCCGTCATTCTCGTGGCGCGAACGTCTCTCGGAACCATCAATCACAGCCTCCCGTCGATCGAGGCGCTGCGGCGACGGAATATTGCGTTGCTTGGCGTCGCCTTCGTCGGCGAAGAGAACGAGAACACACAGGCCACGATTGGGACCATGGGCGGCGCGCGCGTTCTTGGCCGACTTCCGTTCGTCGCCGTTCTCACGCGGGAAACATTGCGCGCGACCTTCAGTGCGAGCTTTCGCGTCACCGAATTCGCGCAATATGCGGAGCAATAGAATTTGTTCCCGGTTCGCCGGAGAGCCGGCCTTCCCTTCTTCCCAGTTTGACGGCGCCCCTTTGAAGGGGCGTCAACATAAATGCCGCGCCGCCGGCCATCGTAGTCGACGATGAGTTGAAAATGCACTTTCGCCCCGGAGACAAAATCGAGACGAGAACTGTTCACTTCCGCACACAAAATCGAGACGAGAACTGTTCGCTTCCGCACACTTGGGTGTTGGCCGGTCACAAGCGCGATCGAGTAGACGACGACCGACATCGGCGCCGTCCTCGAGGAAACTCTTGCGGCGAAAATGTCAGAGCGGCAGGGAAGAATCAGTGATGGGGAAGACGGCGGTTCGCTCGAGCAAAAGAAGCGTGAAGGCTATTTCTAGCAACACCCGCCAATAGAGAACGCGAAAATGTCAGTGGTTTGGAGACAACATCCGGTTGTCAGTGCAAAAAATCCGCTAGCTAATTGTTTAGTTGCCGTCCAGCTGTCCGCATGCGATTTGACCGGCCCCTTATTAAGGGTGACGTAGCCCGCGTGCAAATGATTCCCGATCTTTTCGTTTCCACGACGGCTTTTCTTTGTTCAATCCTAGAGAAATTGCATGATCTGCTCCAACGACGGGCACTCGTATAGTGAGGAGGATGGGGGAGGTGTCGATGGCGCCAATATTTGGTTGCCTTACACCCAAATGAAAGCCGAGCCGCGGCCTTTGCTCGCTGACGCAACACGCGGCGCACGCATTCGACTTGCAGGCGGACGCGAGTTAATCGACGGCGTAGGTTCCTGGTGGACGGCATGTCATGGCTACAATCATCCGCACATTCTGGCTGCTATGTGCACGCAGATGGAGCGTATGCCACATATCATGTTTGGAGGAATAACCCACGAACCGGCACTGCGTCTCGCCAAACGGATCGCCGCGATTTCTCCCGGTGATCTTACCCGGGTGTTTTTCGTCGATTCAGGTTCGGTCGCG
>WSXZ01000085.1 GCA_009773555.1 Methylocystaceae bacterium
ACCGAAGAGGTGCTGATCGGCGATCTCGAAGACCTCGAGAATTTGGCGAAGGCCAAGGACTGCGATCTGATGGTCACCCATTCGCACGGAAGGCAAGCGGCCTCTCGCTTGAAGATCCCCTTCTTTCGCATGGGCATTCCGATGTTCGACCGCCTCGGCGGCGGGCATCAGTTGATGGTCGGCTATCGCGGCGGTCGCGATTTGATCTTTGACATCAGCAATCTGTTGATGGCCGATCACGACGACAACCACGAACCGACACCTGACAGCTGGCGCGATGGCGTCGGCCCGTCACACGCCGCAACCTCGCACTAGGGGCGAAAAAGGAGGCGCTATGAAAGTCGCATTCGCAACCCAGGATTTGAAACGCGTCGACGCGCATTTCGGCTGGGCCAAGAACATCGCGATCTACGAGATCGGACCGGAAGGTCACGAATTCGTCGAGGCCATCCAATTTGACGGCGATCTCAAGGAAGATGGCAATGAGGACAAGCTCGCGCCGAAGATCGACGCGATCAAGAATTGCGCCATTCTTTACGTCGCTGCGATCGGCGGCTCTGGCGCGGCGCGCGTCGTCGCCAACAACATTCATCCGATGAAGGTCAATCAGCCGGAGGCCATTTCAGATCTCCTGGACAAGCTCCAGGAAGTGTTGAGAGGCGTGCCGCCGCCATGGCTGCGCAAAGCATTGACCAAGGGAAAAGAGCGCGTGCTCGATTTCGAAGAGTGAGGAATGCTCATGACTGAACCTACCGCCGTGCTCGAAAAAACTCCGGTCGCCGAGCTTCCGTTCATGAAGGAGCTCATCAAGGTCTGGCGCGCCCAGGACACGCATGGGACCTGGGAGACGAAGGGCGACCTCGAACTCTTGGCTCCCTATGTCCTCGACAAAGAGGCGCGCCGCGCGCTGCCGATCATCGGCGAT
The DNA here is from genome assembly GCA_009773555.1 of Methylocystaceae bacterium. GTDB lineage: Bacteria > Pseudomonadota > Alphaproteobacteria > Rhizobiales > Beijerinckiaceae > Methylocystis. Next base: position 926 of record WSXZ01000085.1, read on the forward strand.
CCCGACCCAGAGACGATCTGGCGCATGGAGCTCTTCTTCAACGCCATCGCGCTTTCCATCGAACGCGCCACGGGCGTCATGATCTCGCCCATGCTGAAGATGAGCCACGAAGGTTTTGGCCGCATGGTGCTGATCGGCGGACGCTTGATCGTCGTGAACAAGCAACTGCGCGACGTGCATCGTTTCGGATTCGACAGTTTCGAGAAGCTCGCGTCAGAAGGCGACAAATATGTTCAGTCCGGCGTCGAGATGATCGAAAAATACCCGGACGTCGCAAAATACTGAGGTCAGTGATGAGCGAGATCGACGATCTGAAGGCGGAAATCAAAAAGCTTTCGGCAAAGGCCATGCAGGCCAAAATGGATCTGCATGATCTTTCAGAAGAGCTGCCGATCAATTGGCCCACAATCCCCGAGATTGCGCAAAGGGCGCATGAAGCTTTCGCCGAGCTGGAGAAGAAGCGCGCCAAGTTGAAGTCCCTGGAGACGGTCTAACTCGAGAAAGAAAGTATACGGCCATGTCACAAGCGACGCGCGATGGGCGCGATTGGTGTCCAGAATACCTTGTTGCGATCGATCCTGCTAAATGCATCGGTTGCGGACGCTGTTTCAAGGTGTGCGGTCGCGACGTGATGACGCTGAAAGGTCTGAACGAGGACGGCGAACTGGTTGCGCTGGACGACGATGAGGACGAAGAAGTCGAAAAGAAAATTATGGTGATGAATGATACCGGCGCCTGCATCGGCTGCGGCGCCTGTGCACGCGTGTGTCCGACCAATTGTCAAACGCATGCGGCGGAAGACGTCGCGCTGGTTTAAGTAAAAAAAATGCGAGCCTCCGTCCAGGAGGCTCGCAACGCCAAGCCTGAATTATGCTACTCGATGCCCTGCTCGCGCGCCTTCCACATGGCGGCGATGCGAAAGCGCTCGGCGATCGCGATTGGATCGGCCAGCATCATCGCCTGAGCGTCGGCGAGCGCCTTCCTGACGGTTGCGGTCTCTTCCGCGTTCAGCGCCACGCGGCCGGCGACATGGGTCGCGTCCGGCATGATCGACCAGATTTTTCGCTTCGCGGGGTGCATCTTCACCTCGGTGAGATCGACCGCTTCGAGAGCGCCGTCAAGATAGAGCGCAAAGCCTTTGACTTCGAGTTTTCGTCCATCTTCAGTGATCTTCACGAGAGTCGTCATCGTCACTCTTCCTGTTGCGCGAGCCAGCCATAGCCGCCCTGATCCCAAAGTTGGGCGAGCAGTCTATCTGCATTCCAGTCGGGATATTGGAGCTTCAATTCGTCGTAGTCCTTGAGAAAGCGCGCGGCGTCGTCGTCGCGCAGCTCGGCGATCATTCCGTCGGCTTTGTTGTGGAGCGTGAAGCGCGTCCGATCGGCCGCGGCCGAGAGAGCATATTCGTCTCCCGTTTCGAGCTCGTGGTCATCGCGAACGTTCACACGCTGCACTCCTTCTTAAGCCGCAACCGCCGCTTGTTCGGCGCGCTCCCACTCCGCCCACGATCCGTCGTAGACGGCGACATCGCCCCGTCCGAGGAGATAGAGCGCCAAGGCGTCCATGCAGGACGTCATGCCCGAAGCACAGGTGGCCACGATCGGCTTGCTCAGATCGACACCGGCTGCTTCGAACCGCGCGCGCAGCCCCTTGGAATCGAGGAGCACGCCTGTCTGCGGATCGACCAGATCGGCCCAAGGCACGTTCACGGCGCCCGGAATATGTCCGAGTTTCTTGAAGGGAAAGACGTCGGCTTGCGAGCCGTCGAATTTGCCCGGCCCGCGCCCGTCGACAATCTGCTCGCCGCCGTTCGCGACAGCGCTTTTCATTTGATCGAAATTGCGGACGAGTTCCGGCCTGAAGTTCGGCGTGAAGGCCCTGGGCTGCGGACGTACCGGCGACATTTCAGTTGGATGTTTGGCGGCGACCCACTGGTTGAATCCGCCGTCGAGCATCGCGACGTTGTCGTGACCGAAAACACGGAACATCCACCACACGCGCGCCGCCGCCGAACCGCCGAAGAGCCGGTCGTAGACGATCACGCGGTCGCCGTCTCCAATGCCGAGCAGTCCGACTTTTTTGGCGAAGTCCGCCGCATCCGGCAACATGTGCGGCAGATCGGAATTCGGATCGGCGATGTGATCGACGTCGAAATGGACGGAGCCCGGCAAATGCCGGCCGCGATATTGATTGCGGCCGTCGAGATTGGTGCTCGGATGATGCCAAGTGCAGTCGAGAATGCGAATGTCGCCGTCGTTCAGATGCTCGGCTAGCCATGCCGCGCTGACGAGCGCGCCGGTCAGGGTTTCAGCCATCGGTCGAACCTCTTGTCTGCAAGTTCACAATAGTCGCGCGTCGCCAAGCGTCACGGAGCGTCACGGGGCGACGGGAAGCGGATAGCCGGAGCGCGGACGCGTGCCGTAATAGTCGGGCCGCTCCGGCCAGTCGCCCTGCTTGATGGTGAATTTGACCACCTTCACCGGGGCGCCGGGCGAGCAGGAGACCTCGGCGAATTTGATTTCACGATCGCCGCTGCCGGCGGAAAAATCCGCGACCACTGTGCCGTCGGCCTTGCGCGCCCGCGCAAATCCGGGTGTGCCGGTCGTGGACGCCGGAACGGAATCGGCGACGAACAAGGGCGTCTCAACGCCGTCGGTCGAGGGACCAAACGCCGGCGAGGCGAACGTAAAAGCCGCCAACACGCCACTGCGGTCGACCGCCATGTTCGCCGTCGCGGGGCGCGCGACGGAATAGACGGTCAACGTGCCGCCCCTCAGCAATTCCTTCAACTCGTCCGGCGAGCAGTTGGCGAATTCGGTGGCCAGATTCATCTTCGACTCCTTAGCTGTGCAACTCCAGCAGGGAGGTTCAAGTTTCGTGCCATGACGTCCGATCGTTCAGCCGTTCGCGCGTCGCCGAGAATCTTGCACACTAATTGCTATCCCCTGCATCGAACAGGGAGCGGACGACGCAACATGTTGGACGTGGCGATCATCGGCGGCGGGTTGTGCGGTTTGGCGCTGGCGCGAAAGCTCCACCTGCGCGGACAAGACATTGCGATCTTCGAGGCGCGCGATCGCCTCGGCGGGCGCATTCTGACGGCGCCGGCCGGCGACGGCGGCGGCCTGGACCTTGGCCCAACTTGGTTTTGGCCGAAGACGCAGCCCCTGATCGCGCAACTCGTCAAAGAACTCGCGCTGCCGGACTTCGCGCAGCATGACGAAGGCGCCGTGCTGCATTTGCGCGAAGGCGAAAAAAGCGCCGAGCGCATCGAAGACAAGCGCCTTTACGACGACGCGCGGCGTTTGCACGGCGGGATGACGGTCTTGGTGGAGGCTTTGGCCCGCGCACTGCCGGCGGCCTCAATGCATCTCGGTCACGAACTGGCGAGCCTGCGCGATTGCGGCGACCACGTGATGCTCGCATTCAAGACCGGCGAAGAACCCATGGAGATCGCGGCGCGCCGCGTCGTTCTCGCTCTGCCGCCGCGCTTGCTGTGCGAGGCCGTTCTCTTCACGCCGCCATTGGACGAGGCGACGGACCAGGCCATGCTTGGCGCCGAGACCTGGATGGCCGCGCAGGCGAAGGTTGCGATGGAATATCGCGACGCCTTTTGGCGGGAGCAGAATCTCTCTGGCTCCGCCTTCGTCACGCATGAGCAAGCCGTGATCGGCGAAATCTTCGACGCCTGCGACATGGCGGCGGGTCTTTATGCGCTCGGCGGCTTTCTTGCCCTCAACGCCGACTTGCGCGAGTCGTTCGGCGTGGGTCTGCCGGTGTTGCTTGAGAGTCAAATCTGCAATGTGTTTGCCCGCAATGTCGAACCATTGCACATTCACTATCAGGATTGGGCGAAAGAGCGACTAACGTGCAGCGCGGCCGACCGCGCGCAGCAGGGCGCCGACGGTACGCACGACGTCGCGAATCCTCTGTTGCGCCAAGCGCTGTGGGATAAGAAGCTGTTTCTCGGCGGCTCGGAAACCGCGGCGCGCAACGCCGGTTATCTGGAAGGCGCTTTGGACGCCGCGAGACGCATCGAGCGTGTCTTGGCCGGCATCGAGGCGAAGAAGGCGACCTCCGGCGACGCCCTCTTCGACGATATGCCGGTGAACGAGGCGAGTCTGGCGCGTTTCTCCGCTTGGGTGGACACGCGCGCCGACGAGGTTTTCGAAAATTATCGCCGGCGGCTCAATCGCGCCCTGGCGTCGCAAGAGCGCGACAATCTCACGCAGGTGGCTGTGCTCGGGGCGATGGAGGAGGTGTTCCAACAAGCGCTGAGCCAGTTGGCGACGCTGCCCTTCGACATGGACGACGTCGCGATCGAACGCGGCCGCACGGCGCTGACGCCGCGCATCCAAAAACCTTTTGGCGACTTGCTGCAGTCGATCATGGACGACGTGGTCGCCTTCAACCAGACATCCTGCGCCCTTTCCAACTTCCCGGACGAACATAAATTGTCTCAAGAATACACCCGGGTCATCATGCAGGACATCGCCGCGGCCTGGCGGGAATTTTCGCTTGCGGCGAATGGACTGTTGTTGGCGAAGCGGCGCGAAGCGCAGAGGCAGGAGGTGTCGCAATGAGCGAGCAGGGAACGACGATCGAGCAGGACGACGCGGCGCCGGAAGCGGTCGTCTACGCCTTTTGCGCAATGAGCGACATTCCGAGCCAGAAGGCGCGCGGCTTCAACCTCGTGCGGCTCGACGACAATGGCGAAGAGAAGCCGTTTCCGATCGTCGTCGTGCGCTGGGGCAAGCAAGTGTTCGGCTATCTGAACAAATGCCCGCACGACGGCGTCAATCTCGATTGGGAGCGAAATACGTTTCTCGAGCCCAATTACGGGCTGCGCCTAATGTGCGGCAAGCACGGCGCGCTGTTCGAGCTCGGCACCGGCATGTGCATTGAGGGCCCGTGCAAGGGACGCGGCCTCGTTTCCGTGCCTCTCGTGATCATCGACAATGACATCTGCGTCGTCGGCGTCAAACTGGCGGAAGATGTCGACGAAGACGCCGAAGAAGGGGAATGCGCCGGCGAATGACGCGGACGCAATCCGCTTCCGCGATTGAATCGCTCTCTAGAGCGCGCTCCAATTCTACTTCTTTGCGGCGCGCTCTAGAGCAGGGACAGTGGCAGTCGGAGCCGGCGTTCGGCCGACCCCATCGGATCAAACCGGCCGGTTTTCGTTACGGTTCTTGACCGGCTCCATGCGCTCGACGCCCTGCTGATACGCGATGACTTCGTAAGCATCGTTGAACTTCAGCGCGGTGTCGAGAAGAACACCAAGCTTGCCGCCGGTGTCGAGCTTTTTGATGTCGTTCTTGTCGACCATGGCGAGATCCATCATCTCCTTCCAAACGGTCGATTCATCGCAGGGCAGCACGTTGTACGTGATCTCGCCGAGCTTGACGCGGAATTTCGCGAGCAGGTCGATATTGTTGCAGAACATGAAGTAAGCGCCAGTCGGCGAGAGAAGATCGGCGATCACTTCATGGGCCGCTTCGAGATAGGCAAAATTGTGCAGATAGCCGGCGAGGATCGGGATCGTCGCTTCGCCTTCGTTCGCGTAGGTGAGCACCTGCTCGATGCTAAATTCGGGCGGCCGTTTCTCGTCGGCCAGCTGCGCCTGGAATTTGAGCGCGATATCGCCCCGAAAACCGAAACGTCCCGGCTTGCCGGTCGGCCCCTTAAGCACTGCGTTGAGCAGGCGGCCCTCCCGATCCAGCCGAGCAAGGGCAGTCTTCTCAATTTGAGTCATCGACAGTTCTCCGCTTTGCAATCCGTACGCAGCATCCGCGCGGGGGATCCTTCGTTACGCCGCGCCCCATGCAAAAACTTCGCCGCAGTTTCGAAGCATCGACGGGCCGATCGGCGCGTCGGAACCGACACGGAGCGGTTGGCAATGTACGAAACAAGACAAAACCTCCCGATATTCCGGGCTCCCGCGCTGTTTAGCGCGCGATTGTCGCGGCACATGAATTGCTTTGAGCACAGCAGCCGCATTTGGATAGTGGAAGAGCGACATGATCAACCTGACCGACAGCGCCCTGAATGCAGTGCAGACGGCCATTTCGAGCGCCGCCGATCCCGTCGATGGGCTGAGGATCATGGTGGAGGCCGGCGGCTGTGCTGGCTATCAGTACAAAATGGGCCTTGTGCGCGAAGCCAGTCCCGACGACACGGTGATTGAGCGCAGCGGGGTCAAGGTGTTCATTGACAACACCAGCCACGAACTCCTGACAGGCACGACCATCGACTATGTCGTCGCGGTGCAGGGCTCGGGGTTCACCTTCGACAATCCGAACGCGCAATCGAGCTGCTCCTGCGGCAAGTCTTTCGGGTAATTTCGGCCCGGTTTCACAGTTCATGAGAGCGCGTCCGCGGGACTGCGTTGCGGAGGACGAAGCTATGTTGCACGACAACCAGAAGAACGAAGAAGCTGTCCAGATCGAAACGGCTCCGTCGCCGGAGCGCGAGCAGGTCATTCGCGCCGTCATTGATGAGATTCGTCCCAATCTGCGCCGCGACGGCGGCGACTGTGAGCTCATCGAAATCTGCGGCAACAAAATCATGGTGCGACTCACGGGGGCCTGCGTGCTCTGCAAGTTGAGCAGCGCGACGCTCGAGGGTATCCAGGCCAAGCTGATCGAAGAGCTTGGCGAGTTCGTGCGGCTCGTGCCTGTGCCGGGCGCTGCGGCGCGTCTTTGAGCGAGAGTGTCGATGCGGCGCGTCTATCTCGACAATAACGCGACGACGCGCGCCGACCCTGAGGTCGTGGCGAAGATGCTGCCGTTTTTCAGCGAGGAATTCGGCAACGCTTCGTCATCGCACGGCTTCGGCGTCGAGGTCTCGGGCGCGGTTCGAGAGGCGCGGCGCAGCGTGCAGGGGCTGCTCGGCGCGGCGCATGATCACGAGATCGTGTTCACCTCAGGCGGTACGGAATCGGACAATGCGGCGATCTTGGCCGGGCTCGCGGCGCGCGAGGGTCGCGACGAGATCGTGACCACCGTCGTGGAGCATCCGGCGATCCTGTCGCTCGTCGAACATCTGCAAAAGACTCGCGGCGTCACCGTTCACCTCATTGGCGTCGACGCGCGCGGGCGCATCGATCTTGACGCTTATCGCGCGGCGCTGGGGCCGAAGACGGCGATCGTCTCGGCGATGTGGGCGAACAACGAAACCGGCACGCTGTTTCCTGTCGAAGAACTTGCGCGTCTCGCGCATGAGGCAGGCGCTCTATTTCATACCGACGCTGTGCAGGCGGTTGGCAAGATTCCAATCGATCTGAAAACGACGCAGATCGATTTCCTTTCGCTGTCCGGACATAAGCTGCATGGTCCCAAGGGAATCGGCGCGCTCTATGTGCGTAAGGGAACGAAATTCGCTCCGTTCCTTCGTGGCGGCCATCAGGAACGGGCGCGCCGCGGCGGGACGGAGAATACGCCGGGGATCGTCGGACTTGGCGCCGCCGCCGAATTGGCGCGATTGCGCCTGCAGGAAGACGCCGTCCATATCGCGGCCTTGCGTGACAGGCTCGAAGCCGGCGTGACGCAGCGGATCGGCC
>WSXZ01000086.1 GCA_009773555.1 Methylocystaceae bacterium
CGACGTCGCGCTCATTGCATTTGGTGTCCACCAGCTACCGGGTGGACACCAAATGCGATTCGTTCACAAAAATGCAGGCGGTCGTCGTCAAACGCTTACGATTTGCGCATTCTTGGTGCTGATCTCTTCGCGAAGGAAAGCCACCTCCCCTTCCAGGCGAGTGAGATATCTTTCCGATAGGTCGGGGCTTGTCGCGACGTGTCGCGATGTGTCGGAACTTGTCGCAGCGGTCTGTCGCTCCGTGTTTCCATGCTCTTGGGTAGGGACAGGTGTCGCGACATGTCGCGGCTCGTCGGGAGTGGTCGTGGTCTCCTGTCGAACGATGTCGTGCGCTTGGGCGCTTGATGCTTCAGACGCGAATGGTCGCGACATGTCGCGGCTCGTCGCGTCAGCAATTTCTTGAATGTATGCGATGTGCTTGTCGACCGACGCGGGCGAGATGAGATACTTCTCGCCGAACGATGTCTCGATCAGTCTTGCGTCAAGATGACCCTTGGCGCAGTAGCGCTGCACGCTCCTGGGCGTCCGGGGGAGTCCGGCGCGGGCGTATCGTTCGAGCGCCTCGTCGATGGTGAGGGTGAAGTCGCTGTCGAGGCTGGTCGCGACATGTCGGGGCCGGTCGTCCATAGTCGCATCATACCCCGGAGTGCCCTGCGTTTTGCCGGGTTATCCCCAGACGAACGTCAAACGTGGCACATTCGAAGGCCAAGTCACTTCGTGCGGGTCAGGGCTCGTCCAACCTCGATGTCACAGGAAAGGTAAACATTTTCAATCATGGAACAAAAAGAGGTATAGCCAAAGCCCATTTGAGCAGCGCTTTTTGACCGCTAATTCGAGTCGATTTAGCCAGCAAGGGGGAGTAGGCCTGAACTGGGTTCGTTCTGGGGGTGGGCAGGCAGAGTGTAACCCGGCAATGGGCGTACGGATGAACTGCTGCACGGTAGCCGCATCCCTATGCGAGTCGCGTGCTGTTTCTACAACAAATGCGAGCAATCTTGCCCGCCTGTGCGTTTTTAGATTGCCCCGCGGCCCGTCCATATGCACGTATAGCGTCATGAGTCGCCCTTACTCCACGCATGAGGTTGCTGCCCCCGCGAGCGTACACAAGGACACGCTCCTCCGCTGGCGCAATGACAAGGAGGTTTTTCGGAGCCTGGCCGTGACGGGCGAGGATGGCGCTTGTTTTTACATGACGACGCCATGAGCGTTGTCGCGTTCGCCAAGAACGGCCAAACTGCACTGTCGAAAGGTAATACTATTCTAGACACAGCGGTCGACCGCCTGGAAAAAATTGAGTGGGATTTCGTTTCGGCTAAGACAAACTATCTTACTCACAACCTACATCCTTATCCGGCGAAATTTATCCCGCAAATCCCCAATGCTCTCATTCAGGAACTGTCTTCAGTAGGCGAAACGATCGGGGATATCTTCTGCGGGAGTGGCACGACCCTTTTGGAGGCGCTGCAGCTCAAGCGCCACGCCGTCGGTATTGATGCTAATCCTCTTGCTGCGCTAATTACTCGCGCGAAAACTACTCCTCTTTCCGTCGCGCAATTCGGCGTCCTTGACGCCCATCTTTCGCAGTGCCGCCGGCTCGCAGAACGGATCAATCCCGACGAAGGTGACTTCTTTTACAATGGCGTCCCATTCGTTTCGAGTGCATGGCGACCAGATCCCGAAATGTGCGAGTTCTGGTTTCTGCCGCATGTGGTGGAAGAGCTTGCGGAATTACGCGCACTCGTCAATGCCATTCCAGACGACGCGGTGCGCACACTATGCGCTGTTACGCTATCATCCATCATCGTCGTCGTGTCCAAGCAAGACTCGGATACGCGATATGTCCGACGCGAGAAGTCGCTCGCCCCCGGGGAGACACTAAGCAAATACATTGCCCAACTCATATCGGCCATAGAAGCGGTGCGCGAGCTAACTGATCTTATCGAAGCGCGGTTTCACTGCACTGTCTACGACCGCAATATTCTCGACACGCCTGATACCGAGCCGTTCGATCTTGTCGTTACATCCCCACCCTATCCAAACGCTTACAGCTATCATCTCTACCACCGCACCCGTTTGCTGTGGCTTGGTGCTGATCCGGAGTTGTTCAAGCGGATTGAGATTGGCAGTCACCGCAAATACAGCGCCAAAGGACCAAGGCGGGCAACCGAAGAGACGTTCAAATCCGAGTTTGAAACTATCTTTCAATGGCTGCGTACCCGACTACGCGATAGGCGCCACGCCTGCTTTGTCATTGGCGATTCAACCTTGTCGGGGGAGCGTATCGACAATGCTTCGCTTATCGCAGCAGCGGGTGCATCGGCGGGACTTCGCGAGGTGGGTCGCTTTGACCGTAACCTTTGTGCGACCAAAAAGGCATTCAATCCAAAGATCGGAAAGATTAAGACCGAAAGAATTCTGATTCTGAGGAAAGAATAATTGTATGCGCGACCTCATCTGCCAGATCAAGGATCATATTCAACCTTTCGAGCGCCAACTCGCACTCCAAGAGTTAGAAACACTTGCCGCAGCTACGCCAATTCCGATTGGCGGAGACGAGGATGCGGCGTTGCAGTTTCGGGTCACCACGAGCGTCAAAATCGGCGAACTCGCATCAAAGCTCGCCTACTGGCACACCGTTGGTGCGCGAAGGCAGGAAATCACCGCGCAACTCCGGAGCGAGGCGACCTCGATCATTGCACGCAATGGCGTGGCGCTGGATGATCTGCCGCGCGTAGTTCCGCATATGGTCGATGAAAAGCTTCCCAATAAGCGTTGCCTCCGCTATGCAACCCACGGCCTTCATGAGTACCGCGGCAAATTCTTTCCGCAGCTTGTCCACGCGTTCATGAATATGGCCTCTGTACCCGCAGATGGTATCGTACTTGATCCCATGTGCGGCAGCGGCACAACTCTTGTAGAAGCGGTGCTTTCCGGCCGATCTGCCTACGGCCTAGATATGAATCCGTTGTCAGTGTTTGTCAGCGAGGTCAAGTGTGAAGCCCTTTCAATTGACCCCAAGGGTTTGATCAAGGCCTATAACGACCTGTCTGAGCGTCTGGCAAACCCATCTCCAATGCTTGGCGGAACCAGTTATTTTGAGACGTTAGCAGGCATCGACCGTGACTATCTAAAGAGATGGTTCGCACCCTCTGTGTTGGACGAACTGGATCACGTTGAACTGGCCGTCGCAGCACTGCGTCCAGAGAGCGTGCGCAATTTCTATCGGTTATGCCTCAGCAATATCCTAAGGGGGGTGTCCTGGCAAAAAGACGATGACCTGAGGGTTCGAAAGGAGGTTACCCCCATTAAGAAAGGCGAGGCTATCGCGCGCTTTCTCGATGAAGCGCGGCGATCGACGAAAACCCTCGTTGCCTTCATCGCACAGCGCGGGAGGAAAGGGATTGGTCGTTACACCGTCCATGAAGCCGACGCACGCGACGCCGCTGGTAAGTTACATCCGATGAAAGGCAGCGTTGATGCCGTCATCACCTCGCCGCCTTACGCCACCGCCCTCCCATATCTAGATACCGATCGGTTGAGCCTTATCTACCTTGGCCTTCTTGGTCGCGACGAACATCGCCGGCGTGATGCCGTTATGATCGGCAATCGAGAAATCACCGAGCGCACGCGCGAAAGCTACTGGAACACCTATTGTAAAGACCGCGCGCTGCTGCCGGAAGATACCTCCGCGCTAATCGACCGGATCGATGAGCTAAACAGGAATGCCAACGTCGGGTTCCGTCGGCGCAACCTATCAGCCTTACTGGCCAAATACTTTTTTGATATGCGAAATGTTCTCGCAAGCCAATTTGACCTCTTGCGCCCCGGCGGGGTGATGTTTCTGGTCATCGGAAACAATCGCACTACGGCCGGCGGCGAAGAAATTGAGATCAGAACCACTCATCACCTGACCAAGATTGCGCAGTCCGTTGGCTTTCGTTTGGCCGGCGATCTATCGATGCAAATGCTTTCGTCCCGAGACATTTTCCGCAAGAACGCAATGGCGTCCGAGCAAATCTTGACGCTGCAAAAGGATCAGTAGTAGCCGAACATTTTCGGCGAGTGCGGTACCGCTTCTGTGCAGCGAGCTAGATAGACGGGATGCATCGTCGTTCCTTGAGGAACAAATTCGACGAGATATTCAAATCCACTTCCGGTGGGTGCGGTTTCAATGCGCAAAATGTCGCCGATGCTACCACCGCTTCGCAATGCTTCGTGACGCAAACGAAAGTCTTTCTTAAGCTTCCAGCACATCATGTTTACGACAATATCCTGTGTGCCAAGCCGCATGATTACGCCAGCGCGGTCGTACTTCGTTGGACTCTCCACGAACTTGTCAGGCCAACCCCAAAAATTTGGATCCGCGCCGCGAGCTTTCAGTGGGATGAAGATTTCGGGGGATCGCGCAGAGGTGCCCGCCGTGGTCTGGCCTTTACCGACGTCGGTGTTTTGCAGAACCATAACGAACCCACGGTTCACTGAGATCGATGTAAGGGGTGTAGATACAGCGGATTTCGGCGCAATCTTGACTTTCGAAGGCGCGACTGCTGTCGCGGATTTGGCGATGGTGGGCGCGCGCGGTTCCGAGCGGCCGGAAAAAAGGGGTTCTTCAGGCTCGCCTACTTTGGCAGCGTGTTCCTCATCCACTTCTTCATTACTGTAGGGAGGAGGTTCATCTCCCTCAGGCGCTGCCAAAACTTCAACGGGGACCACACCGCGCGCGACGAGCGTCGTCAGAAAATCGGGATCTAGCACGCGCGCGCAACCGGTCGTTAGGTTTGCCCAGCTGTCCAGCACATCCTCGATCGTCTTCAAGAACGCAGCTTGGTCATTATTGTCCAAGTTAAGACGCAATCGAACTGATGCTTCATAATTCGAATAGATGCCGCCTTCCGTTAAGTTGCCCGAGCCAATCAGAAGGTCGGCTGCTTTTACCGATTTGAAAAGATAAACTTTCGGATGGAAAGTGTACGCTTTGGGGTTATTGAAAATGATCACCCGCCCAGGCTTGGCGATGCTTTGCAGCAGATCATCAAGCCCTTCTTTCGAAGTCCCGCCATGGTTAATGCCCGCAAGGATTTCGACGGGATGCTTCTGTGAAAACGTCTTCAGCTCGTCCACAATGTGCTTCGTCCCAGAACGTTTGACGAAGGCGACGGCCGCGCGGAATCTCTCCCAGTCCCCTCGGAGGTTGTCCAGGAGGAACTCGCCAAGCCGGTTTGATGAGGCGGGCTGGTGAAGAAATTCCATGTCCCGCAGCCTAAGATGATTCGATTGCTAAATCCTCTAATCCTTTTCCGGTGCCAGTCGACTCCGATTTGATCTCGGTTTACCCTTGTTAAGAAGCTTGCTTCGAGTGGCAACGCCTGGGTGGCGGGCGGTTGAGGCTCGTCGAGGAACCCTTTAAACTATCGGTATGGGACAGGGCTGGCTGATCATCGAACGATTCGAAAATTGGGAGGTCGACGCGGCCAACAATTTTTCGTTTTTCGGGCTCCCGAGCCGCCATCGCAAGATTGCCACCGAAATCGTCAAAGGCGATCGGGTCTATTGCTATGTTTCTAGCGGACGAAGCTCGTTTTCCGACATTCGCGTGGTACAAGAGACGGGTCTTAAGCGCCTCAAAGAACAGGCATACGATTCTGCCTATACCTTCGCCTTCTCAACAACGCCTCTGTTGGTCCTGCCACGCGCGAGCTGGATTCCGATCAAGGAAGTTGTCGGTGAACTTGATCTTACCCGCGGTCGCGCTGACTACCGGCCGCTGTTTCAGACCAGCATCCGAAAGTTGACTGAGCACGACGCCGCCTTCCTTGATAAGGAGATGCGTGACGCTGCAATGAAGTCGCAGAGCGCCTAGTGCCCTGGCATCTGGGGAGTTCCGGGTGCGTCTCGATCTGACGTATCAGCTCCTCGTAGGTGTGCAGGGCGATGTCCGCGCCCCGAAGGCCGCGCGCGGTTTTGTCTGCGAGATGCGCGACAGCGACGTTGAACCCGATGTCGAGAAGTCGAAATGCCGGCTTCATGGTGTCCTCCATCGATGGAAGACACCGCAGTGATCACACGTTTTCAGATGGCGACAGCGTTCTGAATTATAGCGTGTATGTCAGCAAATGAGACGCAATGCTCAGCGATGATCGAAAGAATATTTTTCACGCGACGTGAGCGACAGGTCGCGACATGCGATGCGTCGTCGAGACCTGTCGCGCCTCGTCGAGGATCGTCGCGATCAGACGCGGTGCGTTCTATTATGATTTACGACGGAGCAGCTTCGCCAAATCGTGCGCGGCGGCGAGCAAGTCGTGAGATAGACGCCACCACAAGAGCCGGAACGGCGCATGTGCATGCATGCGCCGAAAATATTCCTCTCGCTCCTGGGCGGAGCGCTCCCAGTGCCAATACGTGCGCGCCATGAACTCGTCAAAGGATTTCTGCCATGGCGGCGGGGAAGTGCTCGCGGAATTGCCCGCCGGCCGCCCGCATTGGGCGAGCGCGTACTCGTAGGCTGCAGTCAGTTGGACGAATGCTTCGTGCGATCCGCTATTCTTGTCGGGGTGTCGCTCATGCGCGAGCAGCCGATACGCCGCCTTTATCTCCACGGCCGTCGCAGACCGCGCGACGCCGAGGATAGTGTATGGATCGGTGCTCGTCATACTATCGACGGCGGATACCGCTTCTAATTGCCGCGCACGGTTAGGCGCGCATCCGTCTGGAGCGGTATTGCGAGAAAGCTGTTCTCATTTGCGACCATGACGGTGATCGTAACGGGCACGGTCGTCATGCCCGAAACGTCACTCGGCTTGCAGGTCGTGTTTTCCATCACGATCGTTCCCGACACGCGCGCCTTATCGGGCACGAAGCGCATTACACGATCGCGATACGATTTGTTGCGCTGCAACTGGATCGCCAGCGCGTCATCAAACAGTTCGAGACCCGAGCCGCTGTCGACCTCTGAGCAGGGGCCAGCTGAGATGCCCCTGCGCTTAACGGCCAGGCTCAAAGGCATGCCTGAATTATTTTCAATAGTGTATGCAATGCGAGCGGCAACAGGAATCGGGTCGCCCATGGGCGTCCCTTGAATGTAGAGCGTATTGCTTTGCACCAGCATGCTATTGACGGTTAGTTTCAGTGCGTCGGCCTTGAGCCGGTTAGCGAAGCTGTCCGGCGTGATGTCATCGGCAAAAGCGAGCGACGGAAGAAGCGCAAATAAAACGGCGATGATGCGCATGAGATCCCCCTCAAATATTGGGGTAGGGAAGCGCGGCCTCGCTAACGAGTCAAGGTGTCAGAAGCCGCGCGCACAGCGGACAAAAAAAGAGCGCCCGAAGGCGCTCAGTAAAGATCGATCGAAGGCACGTCCTTTTCGTCCATTAAGAGGGCGAGTATGTGGAGCGTGTCGGCAGTGATGTCCCCGAGGAACGATACGACGTTGGTGACGCCGTTCTCGTAAGCCTTCAGCACCTGGAGCGGATCGCGCGCGACGCAGATCGTGTCGCCCTGCTCTAATCGGTGAGCACTGAAGATCGCCGTGTCCGGCCGGAAGCCGTTGGGGACTCATTGATTGAGATAGAATGTGACGGCGGCTGCGATACAGATTGCCGAGAAGAAGGTATGTGCGCAGCGGTTGCAGCGTGTCGCGATACGTCGCCAGTCTTTGAGCTTTGCGAAGAGGTTCTCGATTTTGTGGCGCTGACGGTAGAGCGTTTTGTCCTAATTGAGCGGGTTCTTTCGGCTTCTTGTTGGCGGAATGCAAGGTTCGGTTCCGCGCGCTTTGAGCGCCGCGCGGAAAGCGTCGCTGTCAAAGCCCTTGTCGGCGATCAGCGTTTTGGCCTTCGGCAAGGCGCGGAACATAAGCCGCGCACCTCTGTGATCGCTCATCTGACCTTCGGTCAGCATCATGACGAGCGGCTTGCCGCCCTCGTCGCAGACGACATGCAGCTTGGAGTTCAACCCGCCTTTCGTGCGGCCGATACAGCGGGAAAGAACCCCTTTTTTAGAAGGCTTGCCGCCGTGCGATGCGCCTTCAGATGCGTCGAGTCGATCAGATGCGCTCGGGCTTTGGACCTTCGGCGGCGAGGCTGGCGAAAATCCGGTCGAAGACGCCAAGCCGGCTCCAGCGAATGAAACGGTTGTAGAGTGTCTTGTGCGGCCCGTAGCCCTTGGGCGCATCCTTCCATTGAAGGCCGTGCCTGATGACGTAGACAATGCCGCTGACGACCCGGCTCAACACAAGCATAGGCGCATGGCACACTTGAAGCCAATTTTGGCAAACTTGGCCCCCTGTGGGTGACCAAGCCTTCGTTAAATCTGTGCAACATAGCTCATCACGAGCGAGA
>WSXZ01000087.1 GCA_009773555.1 Methylocystaceae bacterium
GCCGACCACCGTCGTCAGCGTGTCCTCCGAGCGCACATGGACGTTGCGCGCATCCATCACGACGCCATGGCCGCGCACCGAATTGCCGTTTTCGTCGCGCTCCGACAATTCCCACACGGCGCGCCAGGTGCCGACGTCGGACCAGCCGATGTCGGCCGGAATCAGCGCCGCCTTGTCGGTCTTCTCCATCACCGCATAGTCGATCGATTTCTTCGGCGCATGCGCGAAGGCCTCGGCGTTCAAAATCATGAAGCCGAGGTCCTGGCGGGCCGCTTCGATCGCGGCCTCGGCGGCGGCGAAAATGCCGGGCTCGAACTGCGCGATCTCCGACTGCATGACGTCGGCGCGAAAAATGAAGTTGCCGCTGTTCCAGAGATAGCCTGCGTCGACATAGTCCTGCGCCGTGGCGCGGTCCGGCTTCTCGACAAAAGCGTCGAGTTTGTAGACCTCGCAACAGGTCTCGAGCGGCGCGCCGGGGCGCAGATAGCCGTATCCCGTCGCGGGGCCGTCCGGCTTGACGCCAAGCGTGACGATATAGCCTTCGGCGGCAGCGGCGCTCGCTCGCTTGCACAGATCGACGAGGCCATCGGTATCGCGCACGACATGATCGGCGGCGAGCACGACGACGATCGTGTCGGGCGCACGCCGCGCGGCGAGGCCCGCCGCGACCGCCACCGCCGGACCCGAGTCGCGGCGCGACGGCTCCAGCACGACGTCCGCCTGCGCGCCGATCTCGCGCAGTTGGTCGGCGATGAGGAAGCGGTAGTCGAAATTAGAGACGACGATCGGCCGTTCGAACGCCGGGTCGGCGAGCATCGCCAAGGTCGTCTGGAAGGTGGAGCGCTCGCCAACGAGCGGGATGAACTGCTTGGGAAGCGTCTCGCGCGACTCGGGCCACACCCGCGTCCCAGATCCGCCGCACATAATAACGGGCAATATCTTCATGCTCTCGCCAACCAATATCAAGTGCCTAGATGTTTGATCCCGGGATTTGATGGTGCAATCTTTTCCATGGAATGGAAGGATGCGCTATGGGCCAGATTCTGCACGGGAGCGCCCGCGACAGAGGCGGTGCGTCGAGCGATACAAAATAGTTAAGAGAGCCTGAGGGCTCTGGCCAGGCGATATGGCGTCAACCAGAAGACCGTCGCCAAATGGAAGAAGCGCTCTTCGGCTTCTGATGAGCGCACCGGGCCGAAAGACCCGCACTCCACGGTGCTGTCTCTTGAAGAGGAAGCGATCATCATCGCCTTCCGAAAGCACACGCTGCTGCCTCTCGACGATTGTCTCTACGCCTTGCAGGCGACGATCCCGCATTTGACGCGTTCATCGCTGCACCGCTGCCTGCAAAGGCACGGGATCAGCCGGCTGCCGGACGTTGAAGGCGACAAGCCCGCGAAGAAGAAGTTTAAATCCTATCCGATTGGCTTCTTTCACATCGACATCGCCGAAGTGCAAACGGCGGAAGGAAAGCTCTATCTTTTCGTCGCCATAGACCGCACGTCGAAGTTCGCCTTCGCGAAGTTGTTCGACAAGGCCAACATGGCGATGGCGACCGCCTTTCTCGAAGCGCTTATTGCCGCCGTTCCTTACGTCATCCACACGGTTCTGACCGATAACGGCATTCAGTTCGCCGATCTGCCGAAAAACCGTAATGGTCCAACCGCCATGCTGCGGGGCCATCCGTTCGACCGCACCTGTCGGCGACACGACATTGAGCATTGCCTCACAAAGCCAAATCACCCATGGACCAATGGCCAGGTCGAACGCATGAACCGCACGATTAAGGATGCGACCGTCAAGCGATATCACTATGACGATCACGACCAGTTGCGACGGCATCTCGCCAACTTCATCGACGCCTACAATTTCGGCCGGCGGCTCAAGACCCTGAAAGGTCTCACGCCTCACGAGTTCATCTGCAAATGCTGGACTTCACAGCCCCAACGATTCAAACTCAACCCGCTCCAGAAAATGCCGGGACTAAACACCTAATTGTGCATTAGTGCTTAATTAAGCCTCTACGAACAATGCGGCAAAATTACATCGCCTGGAGCCTCTCTAGTAGGCAACGGGCTAAAAGCGAGACGGCGAGGGGTGATGACCGGGATATGGTGGTGGTCGCGGTTGTTCCAGCCGAAGAAAAATGGCGCATGAAGGTCTTTGCATCCTCGATACAGCCGAAGAGTTTGGGAACTGCGACTGGTATTCAGCGTCTTGAAGCAGCTTTCAGAGAACGGATTGTCGTTTGACGTGTAATGTCTGCTGTGCGATTTGGTGACGCCGAGATCGGCGAGCTGCAAGGCGGTGGCCTTGGCTTTCATCGGTCCGCCGCGATCGGTATTGAGAGTCAGTGGACCGGGCTCCGCGCCGTGCTTTTCGACAGCGTCATTGAACAACGCTTTCGCCGGGAAAGATTTACGCCGCCGGTTCGACAACATCGTTTCGCCGGCGCGGCTCGATCCAGCATCACTCGCGGATCTGATCGAGGACACTGTCGAGAGAATGGAGCCTTTCGTCGGCGCCATCGTTCCACGCCAGCGTCACTCGGCGCCGCCGGCGGATGTGACGCGTCTGTTCGATACCAAAGCCATGGCCGCTGAGCTGCGGCGCGCCGCGGATTCGCCGCTCTATGCGACCGGCGAGACCTCTCGCTCCATCTCGGCGAGCACCTGCGAGATATATTGACCATAGCCGCTTTTGGCGAGTTTTGACGAGGCGGCGCGCGCCTGCGCGGCGTCGATCCATCCGGCGCGGAAGGCGATCTCTTCGAGACAGGCGACGCGCTGTCCCTGCCGCTGCTCAATAGTGCGCACATATTCGCTCGCCTCGATCAGCGCCTCGGGCGTGCCGGTGTCGAGCCAGGCGAATCCGCGGCCCAGTCGAGCGACCTGCAGTTCGCCGAGCTCCAGATAGACGCGGTTGAGATCGGTGATCTCCAATTCGCCGCGCGGCGAAGGCTTCAGTTGCGCCGCGAATTCCGTGGCGCGTTCATCGTAAAAATAAAGGCCGGTCACCGCCCAATTTGATCGCGGCCGCGGCGGCTTTTCTTCGATCGAGATCGCGCGGCCGGCGGAATCGAATTCGACGACGCCGTAACGCTCGGGATCGCGCACATGATAGGCGAATACCGCCGCCGAACTGCGGGACGATTCGCTCAATACTTCCGGCAGGCCGTGGCCGTAGAAGATATTGTCGCCAAGGATGAGCACCGATGGTTCGCCATCGACGAATTCGCCGCCGATGAGATAGGCCTGCGCCAGCCCTTCCGGTCGCGGCTGCACGGCGTAGGACAGCGACAGGCCCCATTGCGCGCCGCTCCCGAGCAGCCGCTTGAAGGAAAGCAGATCCTCCGGCGTGGTGATGATCAGGATTTCACGCACGCCGGCGAGCATCAGCGTGCTGAGCGGGTAATAGATCATCGGCTTGTCGTAGACGGGGAGCAATTGCTTCGACGTGACGAGCGTCATCGGATGCAGCCTTGTGCCGCTTCCTCCGGCGAGAATGATGCCGCGCATGAGAATCCTATTCAGTTTGGAATTAATCGGGCGACGCAGGCGTTGACGGAGTCACGCCACTTCGGCAGCGCGACGCCATAGCTGGCTTCAAGCTTGGCGTTGTCGAGCCTTGAATTCGCGGGGCGACGGGCTGGCGTCGGATAGTCCGCCGTGGCGATGCGCTTGACGCGCACGGGCTTACAGCCTTTCGTCTCCGCCGCCGAAAAGATCGCGTCCGCCATGTCCGCCCAGCTGGCTTCGCCCTGCCCGGTCATGTTGAAAACGCCGCGCAGGCGCGGATCGGGATCATCGACCAGCCTTTCGGCGATGGCGAGCAGCGCGTCGGCGATGTCGAGCGCGCTTGTCGGATTGCCAATCTGGTCGGCGACGACGCCGATTTCATCGCGGGTCTCGCCAAGACGCAGCATCGTCTTGACGAAATTCGTTCCAAACGGACTGTAAACCCAGGCGGTGCGCAAAACGGCGCAATTCTCGCAACGCGCCGCAATCTGCTTTTCGCCTTCGAGCTTCGAGCGCCCATAGGCGCCGGTCGGGCTGGGTTCGTCGTCTTCGCGATAGGGACGGTCGAGCGTCCCGTCGAAGACATAGTCGGTCGAAAGATGCAGCAGCGGCACCTTCAATTCGGCGGCGGTTTCGGCGACGAAGCCCGCGCCCGCGCCATTGACGCGCAACGCGACGTCAGGCTCGCTCTCAGCCTTGTCGACCTGAGTATAGGCGGCGGCGTTGATGATGGCGTCGCAGCGCACGCTGCGCAATGACGCAAGAACCATGTCGCGGGAGGAGAGATCGAAGCGCGGGCGGCCGAGCGCCAGCATTTCGACGCCTCTCGGCGCACGCTCGATGAGCGAGCTGACGACCTGGCCGGTGAGCCCCGTGACGGCGATGCGCTTCATCTTGCCCACTCTACGCGAAAACTTCCGTCAGATCGCGCAGCCGCGGCCATTTGCGATCCTTGTCGGACAGCACGGCGCTTTCGGCGTGGGCCGGCCATGCGATGCCGATGTCAGGATCATCCCAGGCGACGCCGAAATCATGCTGCGGCGAATAGAAATTCGTCACCTTGTAGATGACTTCCGTATCGGGCTCGAGCGTGACGAAACCATGCGCGAAACCGATCGGAATGAACAGCTGACGCCAGTTCTCTTTCGAAAGCTCGACGACGACGTGACGCCCGAACGTCGGCGAAGACCGCCTTAAATCGACGGCGACGTCGAGTATGCGGCCGCTGATCACGCGAACAAGTTTGTCCTGCGCGAAGGGCGCGGTCTGGAAATGCAAGCCGCGCACCGTGCCGACGTCGCGGGACAATGAGTGATTGTCCTGGACGAAGTCGAAATTCAATCCGGCGTTCGCCCAGGTCTTTTCGTTGTGCGTTTCACAAAAGAAGCCGCGCTCGTCGCCGAATTTTTTAGGCGTGACGAGCTTCAGCCCCGAAAGCTCGAGATCTTCAAACAAACAGCCCCCCTGTCGCCCGTCAGGCGACGGCTTCTTCATCTTGCTCGGTAAGCACGCCGAGGCGCTCGCCGCGATATGTGCCCGAGCGGATCGCTTGCCACCAATCCGAATTATCGAGATACCAGCGCACGGTTTTGCGAAGACCGGTTTCAAACCGCTCGGCCGGCCGCCATCCGAGTTCGCGCTCGATCTTGGAGGCGTCGATGGCGTAGCGCAGATCATGTCCCGGCCGATCGGCGACGAAGGCGATGAGATCGCGATGCGATCCGGCGCGCCGCGGACGGAATTCATCCATCAATCCGCAAATCGCTTCGACCACGTCGATATTGCGCCATTCGTTGCGTCCGCCGACGTTATAGGATTCGCCGACTTCGCCTTCCCGCGCCACGCGCATCAGCGCCGAGGCGTGGTCCTCGACATAAAGCCAGTCGCGCACATTCTCGCCGCGGCCGTAGACCGGCAGCGGCTTCTCCTCGATCGCGTTGATGATGGTGAGCGGAATGAGCTTCTCCGGGAAATGATAGGGTCCGTAATTATTGGAGCAATTGGTGACGATGGTCGGAAGACCATAGGTGTGGCGCCAAGCGCGCACGAGATGGTCGGAGCCCGCCTTCGAGGCGGAATAGGGCGAGGTCGGGGCATAGGGCGTGTCTTCGTGGAAAAGCCCTTCCGCGCCAAGCGCGCCGAACACCTCATCGGTGGAGATATGCATGAAGCGGAAGTCGCGCGCGCGGGCGCGATCCAGCTGTCGCCAATAATCCAGCGCCGCCCGCAGCATCACGAAGGTGCCGACGACATTGGTTTCGATGAAGGCGGCCGGCCCGTCGATCGACCGATCGACGTGGCTTTCGGCGGCAAGGTGCATGACGACGTCAGGCTGAAAATCCTCGAAGGCGCGCGCGACTGCGACCGCGTCGCAGATATCGGCTTGGAGGAAGGAGAAGCGCGGACTATCGGCGATGGGACGTAGCGATGCGAGATTTCCCGCATAGGTGAGCTTGTCGAGAACCAGAATCTGATCAAGGCTCTTGCCGATAACGGCGCGCGCAACGGCCGAGCCGATGAATCCCGCGCCTCCGGTGATCAATATCTTCATCAAAGCCCCGCTTTTAGCTATCGCTTCGCCCTGAATTCGCGCCTTCACGCCCGCGCAGGGGAGCCTTATCGCGAAGGCGGCCAAGGCGGAGGTCGGCGCTCAGCCGTTTACGCGGACAATGTGGCGGAACAACGTCATAGCCCTGCATAAGAATTCGGCGCGGCGCCGAGCGCGAAGGAGGCTACACGACGCAACCACGCCGTGAGTGGGACACTCGAAACTCGAGGGTCTGTCGAATTTCTTCATACCCGCAACGATAAGCGGAGGACAGCCATATGACCATTGAGGCGACGTTACGCTCGTACCTACCTATTACCGCCCCTGCGCAGATAGCGCGGCTTCGAGCTGTTCGAGCCGATGCTCCAAGATGACCAATTTTTCCGCCTCGATGTCGTCGAAGTCGGACAACGGCTTGAGATACTCGCGCACGTGTCGAGCCGAAAGAAATCATTCGAAGCACGGCCGGCGCGCCGCCTCCGCGTCGCCGTTGCGTCCAGGCACATCCTGCGCGGCAATGCGCGCGTCTTCCCACTCAAATTCATGCCAGTCGGCGCGCCTGTGTTCCGTCGCTTCGGGCGCATCCAGCGCTTCCGCCGCGCCGCGGGCCGCAAGGAGTTGCGCGGCGATTTCGGCGGCGATGCGCGGAACCTTTCCATTGCCCAACGGATTGTTCGGCGCTCATGCTTGGGCAGTTTTTTGGTCTGCTCTCGGGACAGGGTGACGAAGCGCGACTTCATATGTCGGGGCTTTTACGTCCCTTTGCGTAGGCCACAGCATCTTCGAGGCCCGCGATCAGCTTACCGAAATCCTTGCCGTCCATACAACCCGGCCGCCTTGGTGAGATTGACCCGGAACCGGTCGCGTTTCCTTTGGTATCGACGCGTCATTTCGGGGCTGGCGTGGCCAAGATGACGCTGGACATGCGCCTCTTCGATTTGCGCCGAGGAGGCGAGCCCGGCGCGCAATGAATGGCCGCCGAAGGCGAGGCGTCTTCCGCCTTCGGTGAGATCGCCACGAATGCCGGCGGCGAGGGCGGTTTTCTGCACCAGCCGAGCGAAATGTTTATCGGTTAGGCGCTCGGGGGCGACGCCGCCGTTCTCGCGCGCGACCTTTCGAAACAGCGGCCCGCGACTGATCCGCCCGAGCCGCATCCAGGTCTCCAGCAGCGCGACCGGGCAGGTTTCGGGACGCGAGCCGCGGCCGATTTCGACCTCGCGCCAGCCGGTCTTGCCGTTAAGAGTGAGCAATAACCCGCCGTCATTGTTGCTGGCGCTCGAAACATAGGCGGAGTCTCTCCTGGCGCTGGATAGATCCGCGAAATTTTTTTCTCCGCCCGAAATATCGGCACTAGCGGGATAATCTCGAGCCAGCCGGCATGCCGCCGCGCATCGCCTCGCGGACAATTCGGCCGGTTGGCGTCGGCCGCACGTCGCCGGAGCCGAGCGGCGCGGAGGGGCACACGATGACGGCAGGCAGTCCTTCATCTCGGATCATGCCTTCGACCAAACGCTCAGAAAGGACTTTGCTGAGCTTGTACGCGCCGATCGCCCGTTCTGGAATCAATCGGTTGAATTCTGTGCAGGGCGCCGAATCGGGATCAAGCGTCGCGACGCTGCTCGTATGCACGACTCGCTGCACGCCGGCCCTCAGCGCCTCGCGCATGACGATCTCCGTCCCGCTCACATTGACGCGCATCACCGGTTCTGGATCGGGAGCCCAAAGGCGATAGTTCGCTGCAAGGTGAAAGAGAGTCGAGACGCCGGTCATGGCCCGCCGGACGCTCTCGCGATCAGTGACGTCGCCTTCGACGATCTCGCAATCCTGCGGCACATTGCCGCGCGAACTCGATGCGCGCAGAAGCGCGCGTACGCAGAATCCTTCCGCCAGCAAACCTCTCGCGACAGCGCCGCCGATGAAACCGCTTGCGCCCGTGACAAGTACCGTTCCGCGAGAAACCATGCGACTGAGAATGCCGCTTCACGGAAAATGGGCGGCGGCCCCGCGAGGTCGAGATCGGGCCATGCGCTCGTCAGCGGCCGTCAGTTCGCGGCAGGCTCAATCAGACTTTGATCATCTACGTCCAATATGGATGGCTCGTGCGCCGCCAACGCCGGAGGGAGCGATTCGATAATCTCGCGCTCCTCGCGCTGCATCCGCGCAAGATCCTTCTGTATGACGACGACGAAGCCAAGGAAGGTCAACCCGGACAGGCCGCCGATCACGAGA
>WSXZ01000088.1 GCA_009773555.1 Methylocystaceae bacterium
ACAGGATCGGCGCGCTGCTGAAGGAGTTCTCGCCGACAGAATGCGCAAACTTCTTCGCCGCCGCGGGATATGAACCGGTTTAAGGCGAATCCGCTCTAAACCGCCCGAAGCGCGCATGTCTGCGGCGCAGGAGCTGTTCGGCGAAAGGTTCGTCGTCCGGAGAGCATCGCCAACATGTTCGTCGCCGGAACGCAGCTATATGGTTGCGGCGCCGTCAGCCATAAAAGTCGGCTCTTTCTTACTCGGCCGCCCGTTTCATCTCCGGATAGGTGCAGTGCGCCTCGGCGGCGGCTTGGCGCGCGCGCAGCGGTATGACTTTTGCCTCGACGAAAGGCAATCTGAGTGACGACCAGACGTCGACCAGCGCCTCAACGAGTTCGGCGACATGCGCATCATTGTGGCGCGGCGTCGGCGTGATTCGCAGGCGCTCCGTACCCAGCGCAACGGTGGGATAATTGATCGGCTGAATGTAAATCGAATGGCGGCGCAGCAGCAGAGTTGTCCATGACCGGCAGGCAGGCTGCGCGCAAGGCGTGTTTCGTCAACATCGCCATGTGCTGATGACGCGCCCGTTCATCTCCCGAATGTTTGAGATGGCGAACGGCGGCGCGAGCGCAGGCCGCAACCATCGGCGGCAGCGTGGTGGTGAAGATGAATTGCGGCGCGTAGCTGCGCACGGCGTCGACGATCGCCGGACTCGCGGCGATATAGCCGCCGAGCGCGCCAAAGCCCTTGGCGAGCGTGCCCTCGATGATGTCGATGCGGTCTTCGACGCCTTCGCGTTGACAGATGCCGCCGCCACGCGCGCCATACATGCCGACCGCGTGCACTTCATCGACATAGGTGAGCGCGTTGTACTTTTCAGCCAGCGCGACGATCTCCGCGACCGGCGCGAAGTCGCCGTCCATCGAATAGAGGCTTTCGAAGACGATAAGCTTGGCCCGCTCCTTGCCGGCCGCCTTAAGCAATTCCTCGAGATGGTCGACGTCATTATGACGCCAGATCTGCTTTTCGCATCCCGACCGCCGAACGCCTTCGATCATCGAATTGTGATTGAGCGCGTCGGAAAGGATGAGACAATTCGGCAGCAGCGACGCGATCGTCGAAATGCCGGCGAGATTGGAGATCCAGCCCGATGTGAAGACGAGCGCCGCGGGTTTGCCGTGCAGATCGGAGAGTTCCGCCTCAAGCTCGACGATCGGATTGTGGGTGCCGGAAATGTTGCGCGTGCCCCCCGCCCCGGCGCCGTGGCGGTCCAGAGCGTCACGCGCCGCGTCGACCACGGCGCGGTGGCCGCCCATCCCGAGGTAATCGTTGGAGCACCAGATCGTGACTTCGCGAGGCGCATGCTCTTCGCCCTCGGGACGCCACAGCGCAGTGGGAAAGCGAACGGCGTCGCGTTCGAGATTGGCGAAAACCCGGTAGCGCTTCTCCATCTTCAACTGCGCGATCGCCGACTGAAAATGCTGGTCGTACGTCAAAGCCATCGGATTCATGTGACTCTCCATCGGCGAAACTTCCCTAGACACGCCATTCTGCGGGCGCTAAACCTCACTGACGCGCGAGCGGCGCAAAGGCGCCTCGATCGCGACGATACGAAGCGAGTCGTATTCATTCGCTTCGTCCGGACAATTTTCTTTGACGCCCCATGACCAGAGCGCATTGGCGCGCAGCGGCGCGACCAGAAACCAATGCTCTGCGACGGCGAGCGCCATGAGCGTCGCGAGAATTGTAAAGCCGACAAGCTCGAACGCCGTCGTCGCGACGAGCGCTTTTTGCGCGATCAGCACGGTGACGATGGTCGAGGCGCTCACCGAAAGCGGGAAAAACAGGTTCATCGGCCTGCGCGTCATGAAGGTCGCCAGATAGCGCAAATGCTCTGGCAGCAGATCTTCGCTGAGGTTTGGCGCGCCGAAATAGAGATTGAGCTTGGCGCTCGTATGCATCCACCAAAGGATGAGAAAGGTCCATGCGCCAATCTGATTGGGCTGATTGCGAGTCAGCGCGACGAGCGCGACTGCGCACAGGATGATCGCGATTTCGTGATAGAGGCTTGTGCGCACCGCTTCGATGAAGCGCCTCCAGCCGCGCAAATGCGGCGGACAGGCGGTTTTGCAGGGGCCGGTGATGAACCCCATGTAGTAGCTCACAAGCTGCCACGCCCAGGCGATCAATCCGCAAAGGAACGCATAGTAGGCGGAGGAGGCCGTCGTTTCGCTGCGCGTCGCGACGATGCCCCACAGCGCCAGCGCGAACAGCGCGGTCGCGCACGCCATGCTCCACACGAATGTGCGGCGAGAAAGGCCGTCGAGATAGAGCAGCACGCCGGTGCTCCCCCACCAGAGCAGGAGCGTTGCGACGATCGGCGGTGCATAGTCGGACATACGGCGCTCCTCACCACACCGGCGCAAGACGAATTTGCGCCGGCAGCGCGTTGGATTTCGCAGGCAGGAAATAGAGCCGCGCGAAGGTCGCGGCCGCGGCCGCGGTCAGCGCCGCCTGTTTGGCTCGGGCGACGACGCCCTTCTGCTTCTTGGCTGCGGCGATCGCGCGTTCGATCGCCACAAGACGGTCGAGGCCGGGTTTGAACAGCGGATGATCAAGATCGAGCGTGATCGGAAACACCTGGCGAGAGATCTCGGTCGTGAGGCGCAACACCTTGAAGTCGTAGTCGTCGGGATTCATGCCGATCGCCGCGTGGAACGCGGGGCGGCAATGATCGCGCACATACATGGTCGCGAAGACGGCAAGCAGGAAGAATTTGATCCAGTAGACATTGAGGCCCGAGACGAGCTTCGGATTGGCGCGCATCAGCAATGCGAAGGCCTCGCCGTGACGGAACTCATCGTTGCACCACTTCTCGAACCACTTGAAGATCGGATGGAAGCGGCGTTCCGGGTGGCGCTCGAGCTGGCGGAAGATGGTGATATAGCGGGCGTAGCCGATTTTCTCGGACAGGTAGGTCGCGTAAAAAATGAACTTCGGCTTGAAAAACGTATATTTCTTCGTCTTCGTCAAGAAGCTCAGATCGATGCCGATGCCGAAATCCTTCAGCGTATCGTTGATAAATCCAGCGTGACGCGCCTCGTCGCGGCTCATGAAGCCGAAGAGGTCCTTCATATCCTGATTGTGGGCGCGCTTTTTCATTTCGGCATAGAGCACGCAGCCGGAAAACTCCGCGGTGATCGAGCTGATGAGAAAGTCGCGGAACTCTTTGTCGAGCTCTTCGGAATAGACGAAGGCGGCGTCGAACTCCTCGTTACGCTGGAAATGCTTATTGTTGGGGTCGGCGCGCATCTCTTCCATCAGCGCATCCCACTCCTTGCGCACGGGAGAAACATCTGTCCTGTCAAGCTCCGCGAAATCCGTCGTGTAGAAGCGCGGGCTCAGAAGGGTATTTTCCTGGGCGACGCGGGTCGCTTCGATCGAGACGTTCTGGCGCAACGGGGCGTTCATAGCGCTCTCCTGTTCGTGAAGCTGACGTCGTAAAGTTCGGTAAGCTCGAAATTGCCAAGAAAGCGCGCCCACAGCCGTTCGATGAGGCCGGCGCGAATGATCGTCGCGCGGCGCTCGACCGTCACCCGATAGCCGAAGGGCGCTTCAACTGGCGCATTTTGCACGAGCACGCGATCGCCCGGCCTGATGTCGAAATCGCCTTCGATCTCGACATGAGCAAAGAGGCTTTCGGCCGTATGGCCGATTTCGACCCTACAGGGCGCGTCGAATGTCTGGCGGGTGATGGGGAGCAACCAGTTCATGGCTCGCGCCTCCTTTCGGTAAAGAGCTGCGCAAAGGCGCGCGCATTGTCGGGTCCGAAAGCGTCCAGATTGACGCGCCGCCCGGTCGCCGAGTCTTCGAGAGAAACCGTGCCGTCGCTCCAGCGCGTCAACGCAAAGGGCGTCGATGCGTCGAGGCCCGAGCGGAGCCGCTCGCGTGCGAGCCCGCGCAACGTCGATCGAATGAAGCCGTAGGCGCCCGGCTGCACGACATAAAAGAGCGCGCCGTCACGAGCGTCGCGCACGGCCACCGAGCCATCATTGCGATCTTCGAAGAGCAATGCGAGACTCTCGACCGCATTCTTCAACGGCATATGCACCGCGCCCACGCCAGTGACTCTGGTCAAACCCGTCGCAAGCAGAGCAAACAGGATGAGAAGGCCGGCGCCGCGCAGGATCGGGCGCGGCACGCCATCATGTGCGCTCGAAGGCATTTTATTCTTGCCGATAGACGCCTGGCTCATGATCGAAGCCCTTCCCATACGTCACGCTGTGACTGCATCGCCCGCCGGCAGGCTTGCTTTTTGCGACGAAGCGGATGCGACCGCGTCGTCTTCGCCAATCACGAACATGTCGCCACGTTCGGCCGCGGCCGCGATAAGCGCGCGCCCCAAGATGTCACCGACATGTCTAGCATCGGCGAGGCCGCGCAGCGCGGGCTCTGGATGCGCGAAGCGGAACGGCCGCGCGAAGGGCCAAAGATGCAGGTAGCCGATTCGCTTGTCGGGTGAGAGCGTCAGCATGACATCGCCCGAACCGTCGCTTTCGATGCGCAAGCCCGCGGCTCTAATCTGCGAGAACGGCAGATTGTAAAAGACCTGTAAGGCGACCCCGATCTTCATCACGACGCGGCGCGAGGTGATAATGAAGAGCGCCGTGCGGGCCGAGGCCCAGGCGAGCAACGCAAGCAGCGCCAGCGCGCCAAGACCGATCGCCAGGGTGCGCGCGCCCGCCAGCGCGGCGGACGCCGCCCCAGATTCAACCGCGGCGTCGAAGACGTTCCACGCGGTCAGCGCCGCGAAGTAGCCGGCGACAACGTCGCCTCGGTAGGCGCGGCGGAAGAGACTCGTCCACTGAGGACGGCCGTGCCACAGGATGCGCTCTCCTTGTGGAACGTCTTCCGGTAAGAGCTTCTCGAGATTGATGGCCTTCACAGCAGCGGCTCCACTCTTGCGGGCGTCGCGTAGAGCGTGCCCGCGCCATAATAGGCGGCGATCTTTTCTTCCTCGAGCAGCGTCACCTGATCGGGATTGCGCGTCCTTGGAACGTTGGCGAACTGATCGGCAAGGATGGCTTCGACATGGATCTGTCGCCTTGCGCCGTCGACCTTGGCGAAGGGCACGGGCAGAAGGACGTCGCCTCGACCCTCACTCAGCGTGACTTCATAGAAGCGCAGAAAGTCTTCCGCGCGATCAACCCAAGCGTCCTTGATGACGCCAGCGACGCGTCGATCCGCGGCGACGACCTCCATGCCAATGGGATTGGGATCTTCGCTCGAAACCACAAAACTCGTGGCGACGCGCAATGGCGCGATGAGATCGCGGCCGTCGTGCATTTTCTCCGGCACATCGACGCGCAGCGCATAGGCTCCGGGTCCCACTTCCGCGAGCATAGGATCACCGTTCGGAGTCAGCGGCGCGCCGGGCCAGACGGCCACTTTCGTGGCGTTCGGCGTTCGTGGATCGGGTTTAAAACTCGGCGCTTGAATTTTTGCGCCGTCTCCCCGCAGGAAGGTCTTGGGCGTTGGGATCAGCAAGAAGCCGCGATCTCTTTGCGGTCCGACTTCGGACTCCAACGGATAGCCTTCGCGGCGATCCTCGCGGCGCAGATAGAAAACGAGGCCGGCGAAAAAGATGAAGAAGGCATAAAGGACGACCTGGGCGACATCGATGTTGCTGGTGATCGCTCCGCGTATCATTGCATCACTCCGGAGTTGAAACTTGACGTGGGAAGAAGATCGAAGTCCGTCGGCGCTTCGCCGTCCTGTTTCGTAAAGCGGACCAAAGGTCCGATCGCGACGACCGTCGCGAGCAGCAGGAGGATTTCGATGGCGTAGACGATGGCGTAGCCGCTGGCCGGGCTCACAAGCGCCTCTCCCAGCGCGCCGCTGGCCGCAAGCATCGAGCCCGCGTCGTTGACGGCGCCGCTCGCCGCAATCGCGAGCCCGGCCGCGGTCGCCTGCGCGGCGCCCCATGCGCCAAGCGCGAGCCCGCGATCTTCCGGCCGCGCCGTCTGCATGGAGGCGGTGAGCGTGCCATGCGCAAAAAGGCCGCCGCCAAGGCCAATCAGCGTGACCCCGATGCTGAACAGCGTCGAGGAGTCCGCCGGCGCCGCAAAGATCACCGCGAAGAAGGCGACGACGCCGACAACCGCGCCGACGCCGGCGACGCGGTGAGGGTCGGCGCCGCGCGTCAGCCATCGCGCCGCGATGGCGAGTCCCACGCCGCTGCCGAGCGCCAGCATCGCGGTGAGCGCCGTCGTCGCGCTGACCGGCAAGTGCAGCACGCGCCCGCCATAGGGTTCGAGCAAGATGTCCTGCATGCTGAAGCCGGCGGTGCCGAGCGCGGTCGCGAATAGCCGCCGTCGCGCCCGGCCGGTGCTCGCAAAACGCTTCCAGGCTTCCGAGAAGTCGACGTTCTGCACGGGCGGGAGAGCGCCGCGCGCTTCTTGTTTCCACAGCGCCACGCAATTCAAGACCATCGTCACGACGGCGGCGCCCTGCACGACTTGAATGAGGCGAATGGCGCTGAAATTCGCGAGCAGCGCGCCGAAGGCGAGCGCGCTTACGCCCATGCCGACGAGCAGCATGGCGCACAGCAGCGCGACGACGCGCGGCCGCGTATGCGCCGGCGCGAGATCGGTCGCGAGCGCGAGGCCGACCGTTTGCACCGTGTGCAGACCTGCGCCGACGAGAAGAAACGCCAAAGCCGCCGCCGCTTGTCCGATGATGATCGGTCCTGTGGTGTCGCCTGAAAGGATGAGCAGCGAGAACGGCATGATCGCCAAGCCGCCGAACTGCAGCATAGTGCCGAACCAGATGTACGGCACGCGCCGCCAGCCGAGCACCGAGCGATGCGTGTCCGAGCGAAAGCCGATGAGCGCGCGCAATGGCGCAAAGAGCAGCGGCAGCGACAGCATCAGCGCGACAAGCCAGGAGGGCACGCCAAGTTCGACGATCATCACGCGGTTCAGCGTGCCGATGAGCAGCACCGCCGCCATGCCCACCGTCACCTGGAACAGCGAGAGCCGCAGCAGACGCGGCATCGGCAGTTCGGCGGAGCCTGCGTCCGCAAAGGGCAGAATCTGCGGACCGATGCGCATCAGGCCTTTGACCAGAACGGCGCTGGCGCGGTTCATGAGCGTCGCGCCTCCACCGCCTGCGAGATATAGAAGCCGCTGACGATCGTCTCGCTTTGCGTCACGCGCCAGTCACCCAAGGGGTTCTGCGCCGCCATGTGGCGTTCGAGTGAAGAAAGCGCGATCGGCGCAATGGCCGGAGAGCGATTGCCGCGCGGGAACAGCTGTCCAAGGGCGTGCATCGCCGCAAGGGCCGCCGTGCGCGGCGCGATGGTGAAGATCAGCTTGCCGTCGACGCGCGGCGCCAAAGCGGCGAGCGTTCGCGCGATATCGGCGCCCTCGTAATGGATCAGACTGTCCATGGCGACGACATGATCAAAACGCCCAAAGGCCGGATTCAGCAAGTCGCCGACGGCGAAGGTCACGTGGCCCGCGCCGAAATCGCGGGGCGCGCGCTCCTGCGCCAGACCGATCAGCGTCGGCGAAAGATCGACCGCGATGACCTCGGCGCCGCGACGCGCCGCCTCAATCGCCAAAGCGCCCGTGCCGCAACCGGCGTCGAGCAAACGCTGGCCACGAAGGTCCTGCGGCAGCCAGGACAGAAGCCTGTTGCGCATGGCCTCACGGCCGGCGCGCACCGTGGCGCGAATGCGATTGACCGGCGCGTCGGAGGTCAGGCGCTTCCACGCCTCGACCGCGGTCCGGTCGAAATAGGCCTCGAGTTCGCCGCGTCTTGCGACATAGCTTGGCGTCGTCATCAGTCGAACCCCAAAAATTCGAAGAGATCGCGATCCTTCATGGGCGCAGCGTCGAGCGGCGCGTAGCCGTTCCACAGCTCATCCGCGAGGCGCAGATATTCGTTCTGCACCGCCTCGAGTTCGGGCGATGGCTCCATCTCAAAGAGCGTCGATTTCTTGAGGCGACTGCGGCGAATGACGTCGAGATCGGG
>WSXZ01000089.1:0-7543 GCA_009773555.1 Methylocystaceae bacterium
CATCTCGAAGCGATGGACCTTGCCGCGACGGGCGCCATCGGGGCCCGCGTCGGCGTCGCGACCCTCATCATGCTCATCGCCATCATCGGGGGGCGCATCGCGCCGAGCTTCACCCGCAACTGGCTGGCGAAGAATTCGCCAGCTGAAGTGGAGCCCGCGCCTTTCGGCGCGCTCGATCGTTTCGCGCTCGCGGCGACGCTCGTGGCGCTCGTCGCCTGGGTCGCGTTTCCCGACGCCGGACTTACCGCGGCTCCGCTCATTATCGCCGGCGCGGCGCTCTTTCTACGTCTTATCCGCTGGCGCGGCGTCAGCACGCGCGCGGAACCGATGCTCTTCGTGCTGCATCTGGGCTATGGCTGGGTGCCCTTGGGCTTCCTGCTCATCGGCGGCAATGAACTATGGGGAGTCGCGGGTCCTGCCGCGCCTCTGCATGCCCTCACCGTCGGCGCCATCGGAACAATGACGCTCGCGGTGATGACCCGCGCAACGCGCGGCCACACCGGTCGCCCGCTCCTCGCAGATCGGTGGACGGCCGCGATCTACGTCGCCATAACTTTGGCGGCCATCCTGCGCATCGGCGCGCCTTTCATGGGCGAGCACTACTTCGCAGCCCTCGCGGTCGCCGGCGGGATGTGGAGCCTGGCCTACGGCCTCTTCGTGGTGCTCTATTTCGGGATGGTGACGACGAGGCGCTTGCATCAAACCGCCTAAAGGCCAGTTCCCGGAAAGGTCGACCAAGCTTGCCGACGTTTCTCACCCGAGGGCAAACATGCCAAGCGGGCTATGCTTGCGTGCGATGCTATAAATGAAAAGAAAAGCTGCGATCGCGCCGGCCATCGCCGCCAACCGCAACTTGAACGCCTTGGCTCGGAGCGCCCAGTAACCCAGAAAAATATAGAGCGGCAGCATGACCACGACCTTCATGGTCAGCCAAGTGTCAACAAACGGGTATTGACGCGTGACGGCCGTCAGCATGAGGGCAGCCGTGAAGAGCACGGTGTCGATAGCGTAGGAGGCAAGCCGCGCGAGCAGCGACGGTGGCCATGACGCCGCGAGCAAGTTCAAAGCGAGCGCCCGCATAAGGCAGAAGCCGCCGCTCGCCAGCGCCGCCGCGACGTGGACGGCGCGAATCTCGAAGTAATAGGCTTCCATGCAAGTGGCGGATCACGCCGCACGCTTCGCCGGTCCCGCCTCCAGTTCCCTGTCCTCCTGCTCCACTTCATGAGGCTGGCGGCGCGGCCGGAGCCACAGGCTGACAACGAACCAGGCGAAGGCCAATGCGCCTATCGAGAAGACCGTGTCGCCCGGCACGCGCATCCATACCAAAAGATCGACGATCGGCTGCTGCATGAACTGCTCAGAGCGGGCGTACCAATAACCTTCATTGATCGCGGCAAGGAGTTGCAGCGTGCCGAGCGGCAGGAGCGTGAACAACGCCATCATCGCCAGCCCCACGTTGAAGCACCAGAAGCTGATGCTGAGGATCTTCTCGTTCCAGACGAGTTCGGGCATCATTCCGCGCAGGCAGAACAACACGAGGCCGATGCCGAGCATCCCATAGACGCCGAACAGCGCCGTGTGGCCGTGCAGCGGTGTCAGGTTGAGCCCCTGCATGTAATAGAGCGAGAGCGGCGGGTTGATCAGGAAACCGAACAGACCGGCTCCCACGAGATTCCAGAAGGAGACAGCGATGAAGAACAGCACGGGCCATTTATAGCGCTGCATCCATGGCGTGGCGCCGCAAAACCGCCAATGCTCATAGGCCTCGAAGCCGATGTAGGCGAGCGGCACGACTTCCAGCGCGGAGAAACTGGCGCCAAGCGCCAGCACCGACGTCGGAGTGCCGGCGAAATAGAGATGATGCAGTGTGCCGATCACGCCGCCGGCCATAAAGACAATCGTCGCGAACAGCACCGCCGAAGTTGCCGGCTTGACTGCGACCAGGCCGAGGCGGGTGAACAGGAAGGCGACGACGGCGGTGGCGAACACCTCGAAAAACCCTTCGACCCACAAGTGCACCAGCCACCACCGCCAATACTCGACCATCGACAGATGCGTATGCTCGTTCCACATCAGCCCCGCGCCGTAGAACAGGCCGATCGCAACGGTCGAGAGGAAGAAAAGAGCGACGATGGAGCGTGACTCATTTTTTACCAGCAGCGCCGGCCACAAGGCGCGGCCGACGAGGATGAGCCACAGCAGCAGTCCGATAAAGAGGAACCACTGCCAGAAACGCCCGATATCGGCATACTCCCAGCCCTGATGCCCGAACCAGAAATTGTGTTCCAATCCCAGCCGTTGCATGACCGCGAGCCATTGGCCCGCGAAGGCGCCGACGACAATGATCAGCAAGCAGATCCAGAGCACATTCACCCCGAGCGCCTGGAACTTCGGCTCGTAGCCGGAAATCGCCGGCGCCATGTAGAGCCCAGTGCCCAGCCAGGCCGTGGCGATCCACAGCACGGCCAATTGCGTGTGCCAGGTGCGGGTGATCGAATAGGGAAGGATCTCCGCCATCGGGTAGCCGTAAAACAGCTGCCCCTCGACCTGGTAATGGGCGCTTATGGCGCCAAACAGGATCTGGACGAGAAACAGGGCAAGAAGCACCCAAAAATATTTGGCGGTCGCGCGCATGGACGGCGTGACCCTCACGTTGCGCATCGGATCACGCGCGGGCACGTCGCACGTCTCGCCGCCGCGCGCATGACTGACGGCGCGGTGCCAGCCGAGAAGCCCGATGCCGGCAAGCAGAAAAACCACGCTGAACGCAGACCAGATGAAGGTGGTTGCAGGCGGGCGGTTGTCGATCAACGGCTAGCTCGGCCAGTTGTTGGTGTAGGTGACGTGGCTTCCCGGCCGCTCCGTGGTCGCGGCCCACGCGGTCCACCAGAAGAAGGCGCATAGCGCCCGTCGATGCTCGGCGTCGGCGACAGTGCCGTTCTTCATTGCGTAGTTCTCGCGAAGTTCCGCACTGCGCGGATCGTCGCCGAATAGGCTCTCATAGTGGCTAGAGACGAGGACGATCGCCTGAGCCCGCTCCTCAGACACAGTGATTGTCCCAGTTTTCGGATCGAACGTGTTTCGCCTCATCATCGGGCGCAGCCGTCCCCGCAGAGAACTCTGCTGCTCCTCGCTGAGATCAGCGTAGCGGCCGGCCGCGAACTCGCGGCGCGCCCAGGCGTCCAGGATGGCGACGAGTTCCCGGTGCTGCCAGTCGGCGGTCCAGTCCGGCGCGACGTAGCCGCCATGGCCCCAGACGGAGCCGAGTTGCATACCGCCGATCGACTGCCATACCTGCCGGCCGCGCTGGATGTCGTCGATTGTATAGACCGTTCGGCCTCTTTCCGTAACGACGCGCTCCGGCAATGGCGGCGCCTTGACGCTGATTTCGCGGCCAATGAGCAAAAGCACGGCGAAGGAAAGCGCCAACAGGGCGACGAGCGAGATCCAGAGTTTACGCGCGCTTTCCACGACGCCCTCCTAGAACTCAACAGCGAAACGGCCGGCGCGGCGCATCGTAAAGGAAAGCGCCCAGTGCGAGTTCAAGAGTCGCCGCTACCTTCCAAACAGACGCTCTCGGTTCACGTCATCTAGGGAGCTTCGCGGAATCGCCAATACAGGACAAGGCGCTTCGTGTATGACGCGCTCGGTTGTGCTCCCGATGATCGAGTCCAAAGCGCTATCGCGACCATCGGTCTGCATAACGATCAGGTCAGCGCGCATTTCTACCGCACAAGCAACTATCGTTCCAACGAGACTCACCGTTGCGGATCTCCAGATTTGGAAACCCCCCGTCTTCCAGATTCAAGGCTCGAGCTATTATCGGCGACAACGCTCGTGCAACGGTCTCCATCTAGAGCCGGTCCCTCAGGTCGAGGCAAAATTACAAGCGGGAGAACTTAGAGAATGCCATCTTCCATGGCGTTCCGCTCCCAATGCTTCTTTCGTCAGCCGCTGGTCCAAATTCTAGGCTCGGCGCACC
Source organism: Methylocystaceae bacterium (assembly GCA_009773555.1). Lineage (GTDB taxonomy): Bacteria > Pseudomonadota > Alphaproteobacteria > Rhizobiales > Beijerinckiaceae > Methylocystis. The sequence continues at coordinate 3,983 of WSXZ01000089.1, forward strand.
ATGCCGAGGAATTCCTCTCGTGAGCGGGCGTCGTCGCGGATTACGCCGAGTAACCGGCTAGTGGTCAATGTGGATCCGAGCGTGTTCACGCCACGCAAGGTCATGCAACTGTGTTCGGCCTCGACGACCACTCCTACTCCTTGCGGCTCGAGAATTTCCTGGATGGCTTCGGCGATCTCAGCGGTTAGCTTCTCCTGAATCTGTAATCGACGCGCGAATCCGTGCACGACCCGCGCCAGTTTGGAGATTCCCACGACCCTGTTTGTCGGCAGGTAACCGACATGCGCGCGTCCGATCACCGGCAGCATGTGATGTTCGCAAAAAGTAACGACGCGGATGTTCTTCAATACGACCAGCTCGTCATAACCGCCCACTTCTTCGAACGTGCGCTTGAGATATTCGCGAGGATCGGCGGCGTAGCCAGCGAACAATTCGCGATAAGAACGCGCCACCCGCTCAGGCGTATCGATCAAACCTTCGCGGTTCGGATCGTCGCCTGCCCATTCGATAAGAACCCGCACAGCCGCTTCAGCTTCAGCCTGGGTACGCTTCGACCTTCGGACTCCGCTAAAGTTGTTGTCCAAACCCATTAAACGACTCGGGCCGTCACGAAATCGATCTGCATAGGCCGAAACTAGATTTTCTGTCTTGTTGGCTTGACGCTCGATCATTCGCGCATCTCCTAACATTATTCGGCGGGTGCTGCGTCTGTTGCGGTAACAACTGATCACCCCGATGGAAGCCCTGCTTGGGGCTATCCATCGGAGCTGACTTGCAGTGGCTCAGTTGCCGCGTTGCTCCTTGTTCAAAAGCTTGAGCCATCCCTCGACTTCGGCGCTCAACTTGCCCGTTCCCGCGAGTTTTAGCGTGGGCGCCAGCATGCCACGCTCGACGATCGGCAAGGGCAGCACGCCCTGTCCGCCCATGCCGTTATGCGCGGTGATCTGACCGTCCTTCGAATCCGCGAGCAGAATGCGGCCTACGACTTCGAGCTTATCCATGTCGATAACGATCAAGTCATTGGCGAATTTGCTCGCCACATAGGCGTAATAGCCGCCCCCCTTCTTATGTCCGAAGTTGACGCCGTGGCAGCCTGCTTCGCAGGGCAGGCTTTTCACCACCTTGTCGGTCTTCACGTCGACAATCGTGACTGTGGCGCTCAATGTGTTCGCCGTGACGACGTATTTGCCGTCCGGGCTGACCGGGGTCTGGATCGGAAGCAGGCCATAAGCCTCGCCCTTGTGTGCGCCGCTGATCGGGTCGTAATCGGCAGCGAGGTCGATGTCTTTGACCTTCTTCTTGTTGTCAATGTCGATGACCGTCAATGAGGAGAGCATGGCGGGGGGCGTGCCGAGCAGATTGGCGGCATAGCCCTTATGGTTCATGTCGCTCCAGATCGCGATCGGAATAACGCCGCCGGTCGGAATTTCCGTCGCTTTCTCGGTCGCGAGATCGACGACGGTAACGCTTCCCGCCAGCGCGTTCGGCGTCATCATATATTTGCCGTCGTCGGTGATGTGATGGCCGTGGGGGCCGGAATGCGGGCCGACATTAATGTTGCCCATCGCCGAAGGGAATTCGCCAGGCGACAGTTTCGCCACGCGGTCCTCGCCATTGATGGCGACATAGAGCATGCCGTTTACCGGGCTCGTCATCACATGAGACGGATTTTGTCCAACGACCTGCGTGTTAAGAACCTTTCCGCTCTCGCGGTCGAAGGTGGTCAGCCGTTTGTCGAACCATTCCGTCTGATAAATGTATTTATATGTCGGATCGGGCCACATATTGTGAGGGTTGTTCATATTCTGCTCGACGCCCTTGACTTTTTTCTTGAGCGTCCAATCCGCCGCGTCGATTTGCGTCGCCGTTCCGAACTTCGTCTTGCCGCTCACCCCTTCAAACTGCGTGTTGACCCAGACCTCGCCGACGCCGGGCGTCTTGGGCGTCAGCAGCGTGTTCGGCGCCGAGAGGCTGAGCGCGCTCAGATTGATCTGCGCGCCGCCGAGATTGAGTCCGAGATCGGGAAGCTTCACCTCCCACTTCGGCTGCCGATAGTCGCGCCATAGCGCCGGCGTCGTGGCGACGAAGAAGGTGCGGAGCAGCTTCTTGGCGATGTCGCTTGTCGTCGGAACTTTGGCGCCGGTCACGAGCTGCAATTCGCCGCCGATGTCCAGCCCTTCCGTCTTCGGATCGTCGACGACGACGGCGCCGAACATGTAGGGATGGACCTTGCAGGTGAAGACATAGAGCCCCGGTTTGTCGAAGGTCTGCGTGACGCTTGCGTTCGACGGCTTCTCCTGATCGACCGGGAATTTGTCCGCGCCCGGCTGCCAGGCGAGACTGGTGATGGTGTGATCCGTATTGGTGTCCGTCATCTTGATGAGCACCGCCTCGCCAGGCTTCACCACAACGAGCGAGCCGCCGCTCTTGGGATCCTTGAACCATTTGCCGGGCTCGTCGGTCATCTCTAGCACGGCCGACGGTAGGACGCCGGGGCGGCTGATGATGACGTCATCAGATTTCACGGCGTCTTTCGCCTGCGCCGACAGCGACGCAGCGAGCGAGGTCGTCGCCACGGCCAACGTCAGAAAGGATACGCGGTTCATGATTGTTGCGTAGTTCATACCGTTAACTCCCCCGTTCCGTCATTGATCATTCGATGACGCGGAAATCACCCATCATTCCAGACTGCATGTGTTGGATAACGTGACAGTGGTAGTGCCAGTCGCCGGGGCCGACACCCTCGCCGGCCTTCACGATGAACGAGGTGCGGCTGATTGGACCAATGTTGACGGTGTCAACGCCGGCGGTTGCTCCGGGCTCGATCCAGCGATGCGCATGGAGATGGAAAGTATGGAACGCGGTGCCAATCCCCATGACGTGGAAGCGAACCTTTTCGCCCAGGCGCGCGCCGACGGTCGGATTAGTCCACAACGGAATCTCCTTGCCGCCCTCGATGATATGATTGAGCTCCTGACCCCAAAAGGTCGTTTCATGCATCCAGATGATGAATTCGCGTTTCACATCGGCAAGATCAACGTCGACGATCTTGCCGTCGATGAGCGCAGGAACCTTCCCGCTCGCCGGATTGATGATGAGCGTACCGAACAGCCCCTTGTCCTCGGCTCCGAGCATCGGATTGCCGAATGCATGATCGTGATAGGCCCACGTGCCTGCCGTTCCAGGCGCGGCCGTCCATTTGTATGTGTAGGGTTTGTCTGGGAACGCAGCTTCGTCGGCGACGCCATTCAAAACCTTCATGGTGCCATCGCTGTCGATCTTGAAGTGCACGCCGTGGACATGGATGCTGACCGGCAACGCCGAGTCGGCGATGCCATGTTGAAGAGTCACCTCGGCGACGTCCCCCTCTTTCATGACGAGCGTGGGACCAGGGATGGTAGGACCGCTCGCATACCGCTCCGTAAGGTCGCTTTCCTTTCCCGTGGAAGATTTGACCTTGTGACTGACCATCTCATAAGCGAGCTGACCCGACGGCAGTGTGCTTGCTTTGAGCGTGATCAAATGTTGGTCGGCGGCAGAGGCTGCGCTAGCGGCGAGAAG
>WSXZ01000089.1:7548-13169 GCA_009773555.1 Methylocystaceae bacterium
GCCCAGGTTCTTAGCATCGCATCACACTCCTTCGAGCGGAGAACCGGGACAATGCCGGCGATCGATTCGATCGCGCGCGCCAACCAGTTCGATCCGATACGACTTAGATGCGACGGAACGCTGAGGTCTTACCTCGAAGGAAAAGTTTTTTCTGCGTTCACGAGTCTCAGAAGGGCGAGATAAACCTCTTCGCACTCGGGGCACTGATGCATATGGTGTTTAACCTCGGGCAATAAGGCTCCGGCGTCCTGACCGGATGCCTCAATGTCGACGTAACGTGGAAGTTCATCAAAATATTCCGTGCACAGCATCTCCTCTCCGCTCTTAGCGGCGAAGACGGTGTCAATGAGGCGGGTAAAGTCTTTGTGTTTCATGTCGGGTTCCGGCACGACTGACTATAAGATGCGTTGAACGGAGGAAGTCTTACCCTCCGAATGGAGATGGGTTCCCGATTTTGGCTCGTCAAACACGGCAATAAGATCTTTGTGCGTCACGCCTTCTTCGAGCAAAGCCTGCTTGAGCCGTTTACGCGCATCGTGGATGAGTTTGTAAAGATTATTCCGATTAGAACCCAACCATTCGGCGACCTCGTCCAAGGGCATCCCCTGAAAAGCGTGAGCGACAAGTGCGGTCCGTTGCAAGGGAGTAAGCTTGGCGCCGATAAGTCGCGCAAGTAGAGTCCACGCTTCGCGCTGCTGTAGACTGCGCTCCGGCCCCGGTTCTTGAATCGGCCAAGCCGGCAAAGTCTGTCCAAGCTGAGTGCGCTCGATTGTAGCTTCTCGCCAGCGACGGCGGCGCAGCTCTCCGAGCACGACTCTGATTGCGATTGAATAAGCCCAAGTCATAAAGCGGCTTTCGCCGCGAAAGTCTCCAAGTTTTGATTGTATAATGAGAATGGCCTCTTGTGCGCAGTCTTCAGCAAGGTGCTGCGCTTCATCTGAACGCGTTGATTCTTGCGTGGCGTAGCCTTTCGCCAAATAGGCCCGAATTGCCGCAAGCAGTCGTGCTCGAAGGTCCGCAAGCGCCAACTGTTGGTCTCGACCGCTCTCCTGAAGCGCCGTCAGCCACTCTGCATTGGATCGTTGCATAATTTCCATCACGGCTCAGGAGAAATTAACGCGGGTGCGTGACAAACGCGTACCGCAGCCAAATGTAGCAACACTTTAGGGAAATGCCATCCTCATGAACGGCTGGGATTTTTTGCGGCGCAACTAAGTCTCTGATCCGCTGCGGGCAGGGAAAGCTGCTAAACGGCGCCCGCGGCATGGACGATAGTCCTTGGAATTTCGAAGCGCCGTTATAGCTAAAGAGAACAAGACTGATTCGGGCAGTCTGGCGCCATTGAATTGCGAGCGTCTCCCCCGTTTCGCAAAAAAGATGCTATTCAACGCCGGACCGCAACGCCTTCAGGCGCTGTCGGAACGAAGATTGTCTTCACAATCTCATCCGTCTGCGTGTCGAAGATCGAGAGGCTGTTGGCTCCCGTATTGGTGATGAGGAGCCAGCGACCGTCGCCGGCGAAGCTCACGGCAAGGTCGATTTTCTGCACCGTGCCCGCCCCGTCATTAGCGACATAAGCGAAGGTCTGATTTGGCGCGACCGTGACTTGCACCGGTCCCGCATCGGTCTCGATATCCGCGATCCGCCGAAGGCTTTCGGCGTCGATCACGGCGACGAGATTGGCGTTGTGACAGGCGACATAAACGCGCTTGCCGTCCTTGGTCGCGCCTTGGCCCAGCGGCCCCGTTCCGACAGCGATCGTCGCGAGCGCCTGGCGTTTTGCGCGTGAGAGCACCGTCACGTCGCCGCCGCCGAAATTCGAGACGAAAAGCCTGTCGCCTGAAGCGAGCGCGAAATGCGGCATTGAGCCCGCCTTGACGACGCCAAGCGATGCACCCGCCTGCGCGTCAAAAATTTCGACCCGGTCGTCGAACTCGTTCGTAACGTATGCTTCCTTGCCATCGGCGCTGAAAAAGATGTGTCGCGGACCCTTTCCTGTTGGCAGCGCTTTGATCACGCTGTTTGCTTGCGTATCGATGATGGATAAGGTCCCCGCGTTGTTGTTCGTGACCCAAGCTTGTTTCTGATCGGGACGCAGCGTGACGTTATGATTGTGGATGCCGACTGGGATTTTCTTCTTCAGTGCGCCTGATGCGAGATCTATAACGGAAACGACGCCGCCGAACCACGAGGTCACATAGGCGGTCCCCTTGATGGGCGTCGCAGGTTCGGCGCGCAGCTGCGGCGCGCCTATTGCAAGCGCCAGGGCGCTCGTTAAGAGAACAATGCGAATGATCGCGGAAACCAAGTGCTTTCTCCTTTTGATTTTGGATGGATTCGAAGCGCCCGCCGGCCTGCGTTCAAGGCGAGGCGCAATGAGAAAGCCGCCGCGTGCTGCGCGCGCAGCTTTGCTGGCGCGACAACAGACGCTCCGGGGCACGCCGCCAAATGTAGAGCCGAGCGGTCAAGTCCATAGACAGACGTCGATATAAAGACGGCATCCGGAATCCTCGGCTTTGAAGAGCCGTCCGCGATGCTTGGGCATACCGCCTGGAATAGGGATCGCCACCCTCGCAGGCGCGATGATCCACCAATTTCCTTCGTTGTCAACGAAAGCTGCGACACGCAAGCCGCTCGGTGCGGTAATAGCAAGCAACGCCCGCTATAAAAGGGTGACGTGATTGGCGCGTGTGAGTGAACGTCGCGGCTGAGAACGGATTGCCTTTCCCGCGTGACTGTCGATGCTAAGGGGGCACCACACCGCTCGCTTCCGCAATAGCGCGAGCGAGGCTTGCGGTCCTCCGAAATCGATACCTTGGAATTCATCCTCGCGCACGGCGTTGGTCGAACGAACGCTCGCTTGGCTCAATCGCCGCTAAGGCTCTCCAGAGATCGGAGGCATCCATCGACGCATCGCCCTGGATAATCGAGATGTGAATTTGAGTCCGACTCTAAGTAAGATTTCGTCTTTTCATCACATCTAAGAGGCGTCATGCATTCGGCACGATGGGCGATCTCCGAGTCGGCGAATAACTCCAAGTAGCAGGACCCAATGGCATGAACCACGTTTTCTACCTACTTGCGCTCGCCACTTTCCTACTCACGCCTCCGCCGGCGGCAAACGCCATTGAACTACCTTGGCGATCCGACGACGTGTTCCTTAGCCGCCCCGGGGTTCCGCCTTCCGCAAATCAAGTGAACGGAACTGGCGCGAAAAGTGTTGAAAATGGCGGAATGCAAGTCGGCGTGTTTCGGTGCGGAGAGCTTGTCGGAGATGATGCACAAAATAGCGCTGCAGAAACAAAAAATGAAAGCAACCGCACTTCTGGAGCCGATTTATATGCCTGGGCGAAGAATCCCCCTGCGCAAATGATCGTGCTATCTTTGTTTTTTGCCTTTCTAGGCCTCATCATTGACATTGGAGCGATGCCGCCCTTCCAAGGGTTGATGCCCGAAGAAGCGCTCGCAAACTACAGGACGACGTGGATAGCGATCATGATCGTAGCCATACTTGGAGGAGCGCTACTGTTGCCTGTCACAACCAGTATCATACGGTATTCGATGACTCGTCTGGATCACCGAGACGTTCCGCAAGGCGCCATGTGAGGCATTCTGCGTTTCGCTAATAGTTGCCAATTGAGATTTCTTTGCATCCGACGACCCACGCGGCTTTCCGCGCTGGGACCATTAACTTATGGCGCCGAAGATCGCCGTCGGGGACGGGGCGGTTGGGCAGATCGAACAGCGTCGCATGGGCCTGCGCACGATTTCATGCTTCTTCATCGCCGGCTCCTTTGGTGCGCAATAGGGCCTTCGCGCAGCGGTCCGGCTTATCTGCGCAACTCCATCCCGAGATACCAGCGAACCTCCATCAGCGCTTTAGCGTAAGATTATGGAATGGCTCCCGCCCCTCTTTCGGCATAGTTGAGTTGCCGTATCAGAAATGAACGGAGGGGAATGATGAACAATATTGCAACCCGCCGCCTCTGCCCTCCGGCGCGCCTCCCTTCGCCGGGTGAACAGTTGCTGTGGCTTAGTGCCATGTCGACGGGCGACCTGCGAGACGACCGCGTCAGGAGCCAGCGACTCCCTTCGACTGCCAGCGCCCTCTCCCCTTCGGACCACCGGCGCCGACCACCAGCTCCAGTGATCACCTCGATGCGCCGTAACCCGGAGCCGTTCGGCTCAAGCGAAGGATCAAGTGTAGACACAAGCCTTATCTCCAAATCAGGAGATCAGACTCGCCGCTTTCATCGTTCGTTTGAAGGTGGGGCCGTAACAGCACTGACCGCTGATCAGCTCCTATCGCTCTGTGATTGTGCAAGTTCCCGACTTGATATCCTGCTCCAAGGGTCCAGCTAATTGTCAGGTTGGAGAAAACGATGAATAAGGCCAATCACATAGCCGCCGGCGCTAATGCAGTCGCCGTTTTTCAACAGGAGTGCGGCACTGTCGAGGCGCATGCTATTGCGGACTTGATATGTGATCTCGGTCACTTGGCGGACGACCGCGGTCTCGATTTTCTTAGCAAGGTTAAACGGGGCGTTGGACATTGGTTCGCGGAGCGCCATGCCCAAAGTTGTAACAGCCTCGGGGCGGAGGCCATCGTCGAAATAGCCATCAGTCCACTGTCAACGAATTCGGTAGCTCGATCCTCTCCGCCTTAGATGCTACTCTGCTTTGGTTCGACGCGACTGAGCGCGTCATCAGATTTGTACCTTTCTGCAAGGGCTTATTGCCTTCATGATGCCGTGCTCGAACTGTGATTGGCGGCATACGTCCGCGTTATGGCCGCTGCTCGAGAGATCCTCTACTCGTCTTGTATGAGGGGCATCGGTGTAAAAGGACGATACGCTCGCGCCAGAACGAAACCCGATGCTTAAATGGCACGCAACTAACGGCAGCGTCCTGGTTGAGCCGGGGCTGGATCGATTTTCTGAAGTCGTGGCAGCCCGGCGAGTCGAAGATGAGCGTTACCAAGGCGCTATCAGACTTATCGACCTAATTCTGGAAGCTGGACGACCATGAACGGGTCGGCGTCTGGTGATTTAATGCGCCATTGGTAGACGAGGAAATGGTTCAAATTCGACCGCTTGGTCTGCGCATTATGTTTGACGACATTGACGCCTTTTTCTAACCTGACGGTGAGCCGTCCGTCGATTTCTGCATCTGTTCCGGAAAGTTGACATGGGGCGTTAGCGTCTGGTCGAGAGCCGCCAATCACGATAGCGCCGTCGGCTTGCGGCTGAATGCAAAACACCTTCATCTCGCGTGATGGGAAACAGGACGATTGGCCTCTAGCGACCGATCGCTCCAAGAATACTGCGTAACGTCCTCGGGCAAGATATTGGGCATATCGAAAGCCTTCGTCGCGCAATTGCGCAGCGGCATGTTTAAGTCGGGCCTCCAGGCGTGCTTCCAGGAAACCCGCTCGGCAGGCCTGAATAAAAGCGGGCACGAAAATAAGAATGCCGTCGTACGAATAAAAATAGCTTCCGTCGGCGCGGATTGCGACGCTCGCATCGAATTGCTCGGGCGCAAGTGTTCGAAAAAAGTTGCGCATTCTAGCTCCGGAGGGAAGGCTTTCTTCGCGCAACTGGCAAGTTGGCGGCATCGGCCGT
>WSXZ01000090.1 GCA_009773555.1 Methylocystaceae bacterium
TTCTGGCGCGCCTTCACATAGGTCGCGTCGATCCAAAGATAGGGCCAGTCGCCTTCGATCGGCCGCTCGAGGAAGGCCGTCACCCGCTCATCGATCTCCTCGCACAGCCGGCTCACCTGGCTCTTGGAGACGCCGCTCATGCCCATGGCCTTGACGAGATCGTCGACCGAGCGCGTCGAGACGCCCTGGATATAGGCCTCCTGAATGACGGCGGTCAGCGCCTTCTCGGCCATCCGCCGCGGCTCCAGAAAACCGGGAAAGTAACTGCCCTTGCGCAGCTTGGGGATACGCAGCTCCACGGCGCCGGCGCGCGTTTCCCAGGTCCGCTCGCGATAGCCGTTGCGCTGGGCGAGGCGCTCCGCGCTTTTCTCGCCATAGGCGACGCCGGTCAGAGCGCCGACCTCAATCTCCATCAGCCGCTCGGCGGCAAAGCCGATCATCTCGCGCAAAATATCCGCGTCGGGGGCCTTCTCCACAAGCGCGCGCAGGGTCATCATCTCGTCGGTCATCGGCAGTTCCTCGGTTGCGAGCGCGCGTCGCGAGCGACTTGCTCCCACTGAGCTACACCATCACTGGGGGCACGACCGCCACCCTCGCGAGGCCCGGCCCATTACGGCATCTAGCTAGGCTCAGGATCTATTAAATTTGATTGAGGCGTGATTCACAAGGGCGTCTGATTCGGAGGCGACGCATCGCCACGCGCTATGACCGGTGCGCGCACACTTTCTTCTCGGAAATGGTTCGACTATTACAACCACGCATCAGAACACCCATCTGTCTATGTCATTGAGTTGAAGAGGCTTTGCTGGTCGCGGTTGGGTCCCGCGGGGTATCTGGTGTTTCGTCGGGCGCGTTCTGCAATCGATTTGGCGGCGTCCGTCAAGAGTTCGGCCCGTGCGAAGATCCAGGGACCGTCGCTCAAAGGGTGGCGCGCGTCGATCTCGCCGGCCTCGGCCGCCAGCCGCAGAGTCTTCGAAGCAATCTTCAGGACGCGCGCGGCGTCGGAGAGATTGAGCCAAGGCTCGACGCCATCGGCGGCGGCTTTGAACACCGGAATGCGATGGTGCGAACGCAACGAGGTGACGCGCTCGCGGGTCCAGCGATTGCCGTGGCCGGTCTGGAGCCCGTTACGATTGAGAAGGCCGGCGATCAAATCGTCGCTTGCGATCAACGCCAGTTCGCGTACGGCGGCAATGATGTTGGCGGGTGTGCTGTTGCGCTGTCCGCGCCGGCGCTTGGGCAAGCGAAGCTCGCTGTGCGCGCCACCCGTCCAATGGACGGCGATGACGATTTCGGAAGCGTCGTCGTCGATATCGGCCACGACTTCGTGGATCAGCGTGCGCGCGATGCGCTTCTTCAATCGCGCGTCCGTCGTCGGAGCCGACCAGACCGTTTTGAGGTTCGCTCCCAGCAGGGCAAGCGCGGCTGGATCGATCGTCGGCGTCGGAGAAGCCGTCTCATGCGCAACAATCTTGCTTTCAAGGTCGGCGACGCGGACAAGTGCAGTATTCCAGCGCGCCTCGAGTTCGCCGGCGACTAACCGATTGGTGGGGTCGGCGGCGTCATACTGTCTGAAGGCGCGATCTGCGGCGTAACGCGCTGCCTCAAGATCGCGGCCAAGAGCGTCGCGCACTTGATCCCGCCGCTCAACAGCCTCCTCGGTTGCGGCGATCGACGCGGCAATGGCGCCGGGGCCGACCACACCGAGAAGCGCTTCTTCGATAGCATCGTCGACGCGCAAGCCCCCGAACGCGATGCAGCGCGGCTCGCCATTATCCATCCAGCCGCGCGAGCAGCTGTAACGCGGGATATGATGCCGTACCCCGGTATAGCGCAGCGTCAGTTTGCGTCCGCAGCGTCGGCAACGGATCAGACCGGCGAGCAGGGCGTCTCCATGTTTGGGCGCTCCATGATGCCGGCTGCTTGGAATATTGCTGGAGACCATCGTGCGGATCGCTTCAAACCTCTCCCAGCTCACATAGCCGTCGTGGGCGCCGGGCTTCAGTGCGAGCCAGTCGGCGCGCGCTTTGCGGCGGATTTGCGCACCGGCGCTGGCGCCATATCTATTCGTCGCCGCCGTTCTACCATAGGCATAGGCGCCGCCGTAGACCGGGTTCTCGACCATCCTGTGAAGAGTGGCGTAGTTGGGCCGTCGCCAGGTCGTTTCGCCGTTCCTCTGCTTTACCGGCAGGTAGAGCTTGTGCTCATGGAACCAAAGCAACGCCTGTCGCGCGCTGCCAAGGTCCTCGATTTTGTCGAACACCAACGCGATTGCCGCTTGCACGCGCCGATCCGGATCCTTCTCGTATCGGTCGTCGGCCTTCACAAAGCCCACTGGAGCCGCGACGACGAGTTCACCTCGCCGCGCCTTCGCGTAACGAGCGGAAAGCGAGCGCTGGCGCAGAAGATCGAGTTCGTATTCATTAAGGCTCCCTTTGAGCCCGAGCAGCAAACGATCGTCGCCGTGCCGAGGCGCATAGACCGTCTCCTGATCCACGAGAACCGTGTCGACGACACGGCACATCTCGATCAGCTGTTGCCAATCGCGGCTATTGCGGGCGAAGCGCGAGGCTTCTCGGGCGCAGACGGCGCCGACCTTGCCGAGGCAAACCTCGGCGACCATCCGTTCGAAACCGGCGCGTTGCACGCTGCCGGCAGCCGAGCGGCCGAGATCCTCGTCGATCACTTCGATGTTGGAGAAGCCCAGCGCCGTGAGCCGATCCCGCATCGCGTATTGCAGCGCGCCGCTCTCGCGGTTGTGCAGGACCTGGTGGGCTGATGATTGGCGCACATAGAGAATCGCCTTCCGTTCCAGATGGTGACGGCCGATCTTCTCAGCGATCATGACCGTCTCCCATTGTCTTTGTCCGCACATGCTCCAGGATCAGCCGTGTCATCAGGTCGACCAGTGATTGGCGCGCATCCTTTGGCAGGTCGAGCCAACTGGGCGCGCCGGCGACCGACTGGCGCGCGAACAAATCCATCTGCTGTGCAGCGAGGCGCTTGCGCCGATCCCCGCTCACCGATGCCGTCGTCTTCCGCGCCATGGGTCTCTCCCTGATTCTGGTCGTGAGAGAGACTCTGGATGCGCTCGGAACCTGGGCTTTCGATGATGGCGCCGTATCCTTCAACACCTGATCGAGCAGGGAGGATAATGCGTTGAGCGCTTCCAGACTGACGGCGGGGACGGAAGTAAAGCTGACTTCGACGCGCATGCAGCGCGATCGAACATCCACGCGGGGACCTCGAGCAGCCGCTTGACGTTTGAGCCATCGACCGAGCACCGCAACACGAGGCCATCGATCTTATCGATCGCGTCATGGATGAAAACTTCGCGCCCGAACCACGGATGAAGCCGGTAGAGAACCTCCCCGCAGGCGGTCCTGTGGGCGTTCTCAAGCCCCGTTCTACAACCAACTTTACCCGCATCGCGCGCTGGGTTATCGTTCGCCGCGTGAGTTCATTGCCGACAGGTCAATCAAACAGGCTGTGGAGCCCGGGTCCGGAAATTAAGGGGCGACAACAGGCGGCTCATCAGAGATGTGGTTCCTGCCCTTGATTAGTGATTGAGCAGAATGCTTCTACGGACTAATCCTTAGCATGCGCGCAAAAGGTAGCAACAGACGCGCAGATCTTCGACTTAAGAGATCGCGCTCGCCAAGCAAACTTTCTGATGAAAGGTCGGCGATTATTGAAAAAGCCACGAAGGACCTTGCGAGTTGGCGGCTATAAACTGATAGCTTTTTGCATCGGATGGAACAACTCAGCCGTTGAGAGGTAAAAATGGATCGTGTTACAATGTTACGTTCAATGTTGAATCCTGACGGTTTTGGATTAGAAATCGGACCTAGCTACAGCCCATTGCTTCCTAAAGCAGAGGGCTTTAACGTTGAAACTTTAGATCATGCCGATCAAGATGCTTTGATAAAGAAATATCGTAGTAATAGCCAGGTTGATTGGACAAGGATTGAGAAAGTTGATTACGTTTCTGATGGACGCCGCATAACAGACATCATTGGTGCGTCACAAAAATACGACTATATAGTAGCGTCTCATGTTATTGAACATATTCCAGATGTGATTGGATTCCTACAAGATTGTGAAGCTGTCTTAAAGGCTGACGGCGTATTGGTCCTAGCGGTTCCTGATAAGAGATTTTGCTTTGACGTGCTACGCCCCGTTTCTACGGTTGGGCAAATCATTCAAGCACACCTTGACAAAAGGACACATCATACGCCAGGGCAGATATTTGATCATGTGTTGATGGTTGCAACGCGAGAGGGCAAAATAGTTTGGTCTACATCTGATACGGATTTGATTGGACTGATGTATCCAAAGGAAATGGCGGCAGAGGCGCTACAATGGGCGGCCGAGTCCGCAGGCTATAATGATGCTCACGCATGGCAGTATACACCGTCGAGTTTTCGAATGTTGGTGGAGATGGTGAGTGAATTGGGTTATGTATCCTTAAAGGAAGCGCAATTTATTGAGACTGGAGGCTTTGAATTTTTTATCTCGCTATCCCGACTTGGGCAGGGATGCAACGTAAGCCACGACGAACTGATGAGGCGCACACTTCAGGAACTAAGAGCGATCAACGTTTAACTTATAAGAGTCCGTTTGAGAAAGGGGCTCAATGAGCGACGCGGCGCAAGAGAAGAGAGCTGGCCTCACAAATTCGGACAGTGAGATAAGTGGATTTTCTGCCTGACGGCGGCGAGGATTCTCGCCGCGAATCAGGAGCATTCGATGACGAAGAGGAGCCGCCGGACGCGGCGTTGGTGCCTTCGCCAGATAGAACATAACGAGAACACTCTCGGCGAGATCACGATCGATGTCAAGCGATGGTGGCGGTTGCTACACAAGACCGGGTCACCACCATTCGCATATTTCTTGCAAATTTGTCACGCCAATCTCAACGCGACACCTAACTTGCCGCGACTATTTTTTTTGAATGACTACAAAGTTAGGATAGAAATGCACAAAGGCGGCATGTTGATCGGCATAAGTCGGCTCGTATTTGTGCTTAAATGCAAAGCTATTGATTCCGTCCGCGATCCTTTTGAAGTAAGCCATAGAAGTATTCGGATCGTCGAGACTCTCGCTCCCGCCACAGCTTGGCCAATAAGAAGTACCAATATCCTCAACTATGTATATCCCGCCCTCGTTCAGTCGCGGGAATAATATCTCAAAAGATTTAATTACATGCTCACAAATATGGCTTCCGTCATCGAGAATGATGTCTAGGCGGCCCATATCGTCTGCTATTTTGTTCAACAATACTTCGTCATCTTGACTGCCCCTATAAATCGTTATGCCATTCTCCGCGTGCGAACTTTTATCGTAAAAATCTAATGCATAAACCTTGCCGTATTTGAAATACTTCTTCCACATGCGGAGGGAGCCGCCGCCTTCTTCTGGCTTGTCGTATCCGCCCACTCCGATCTCAAACAGGTTTGTAGAGCGTTCTTTGAACTCCTCAAAATAACGTTCATAGACTCGACAGTTTGGATATTTGTCGGTTCCAAATTCCAGGGCGAGCTGCGCCAAACCGGATAATGTTGAAAGCATTGTCAAATCCCTTTCGCTGATTTAGCCACATGGCCCCAGACCTTTATCAAAAGCGATCCTTGCGCTCTAGCCAAGCTGCTTTTTAAGGCCGTGGGATGGTGCTTATAGGCGTCGTCACCCTGACTGTAACTCTCCTTCGGGATCGCCCGCCAATAATGGAGGTCATACGGTGCTGAGCTATGGCGGAATCTAGGTGATCACGGTGTGAATGTTGTCGCCCCTTAGTTTCCGGGGACACGGGGGGAATTGCAACCAGAATTCTATTCGTGCACCAACGCCCCTTTTCGGGGTTTCAGATATATTATGCCTTGAGTCACCATAGGTTTATTTTCATGATAATGGGATTCGATTGATGGTCCCCGGGTCAAGGAAAGGATTGAAAGCATGAGCGAAAAGGAGCAACCCGGCCGTACCACTCTCGAGCCGAAGGCACGCCAGCAGGCCGAGTTTGGCTTGGGTCAAGAGGCTCGTGGCCCCTTTAGACGACGGCCCGAGCCTCATCCATCATCGGCAAAAGCCGTTGTCGTCGTGCTCGGAATGCATCGTAGCGGTACGTCGTCCCTCGCTGGCACGTTGGTGAGGCTTGGGGCAAGGGCACCGGAAACGCTGATGCAGGAGCACTGGACGAACCGGCGGGGCTTCTTCGAGTCTGAGGCGCTGATGCATCTCAATGACGCGATTCTTGCATCGGCGGGCTCATCATGGGACGATTGGCGCGCGTTCAATCCTGACTGGCACTTGACCGCCGAAGCCGAAGAATTCGAAGAAAAGGTAGCCGCGGCGCTCGAACACGAGTTCGGTGCGGGCCGGCTCATAGTGGTCAAGGATCCGCGTATCTGCCGCATGATGCCATTCTGGACACGAGCCTTCGATCGCGCGGGCTACGCCATCCACGTCGCCTTGCCTGTGCGCTCGCCGCTCGAAGTTGCAAGCTCGCTGAGACTGCGCGACGGCTTTCCAACGAGCAAGAGTCTTCTCCTATGGCTGCGACACGTGCTTGACGCCGAAGCCGCGACCCGCACCTTACCGAGGGCCGTTCTGCACTGGCCGGACTTTCTAGCCGATTGGCGCTTAGCCGTCGTTTGCGCGAGCAAGCAGATGGGAATCGTCTGGCCGAAACTCTCAGATCGGACGGCTGCTGAGATTGACAGCTTTCTCACGCCGAGCCTGCGGCATAATGTCATAGACGCCCAGGTGCTGACCCTTCACCCGGACGTGAACGAATGGGTGCAGGAGACCTATGGCGCGATGATCGAGCTCGCTGCCGACCCCGCTTCAACCAGTGCGTGGCAGAAGCTCGACGACGCGCGTGCTGCCTTTGATAGGGCGTCGCGGATTTTTGGCCGGATCCTTGTCGATTTCGAAGAGAATGTCGCCAGGGCGCAAGCGGAGGCGGCGGGTGCGCGCGTCGAACGCGAGACATTGTTGATCGATGCCACACAGCAACGACAGCGCGCTGACGCGAACGCGGGCGAGAGAGACGGCGCGCGCGGCGAGCGCGATTATCTCGCGGCGCAACTCGCCGAAGCGGCGGTCAGGCGCGACGTTTTGCAGCAGACCGTCAATGTTCTTACCGGCGAGCGCGACCAACTCGCGGCACAACTCACCGAAGCTGCGGGCGCGCACGATGCCTTGCAGCACGCCGTTAATATTCTTACCGGCGAGCGCGACCAACTCGAGGCACAACTCGCCGAAGTTGCGGGCGCGCGCGATGGTTTGCAGCACGCCGTTAATGTTCTAACCGATGAGCGCGACCATCTCACTACGCAATTCGCGGGAGCCGTGGGCGCGCGCGATGCTTTGCAGCACGCCATCAACGTTCTAACCGGAGAGCGCGCTCAGCTCGAGGAAGCCGCCGACGTCCTCAACCAGCTGCAAACTGCTGTCGCCACTCTGACCGCTGAACGTGATAGTCTCGCAGCCCAAGCGGCCGAGCGCGGGCGGTCGGCCGAGGAAGCTGCGGAAGGAAGTTCAGCTTGAGGGCTCTCCTGGGACCTCCTGCCCAACTTACTCGACTCACTTTTAGACACGAATTGATTTCAATTGGTTAACAGAAAGCTTCGGGGATAGTAGCTATCGGAGGGAGACGATTATTTGAGCAGGATTTGCTGACGCGCGATTTTTTGTAGCGTCGCGACGCCGAGGGCGAACAACGACCACGCGCGGCGCCCATGCTTTTTGATCGGGATCGGACGAAGCCGCGCCGCCGCCACGCCGGTCTTGACGCACAGCGTCACGGTCAGCGCCAGCACGGGGCGTTGGTGCACGAATAGAATTCTGGTTGCAATTCCCCCCTACATGGCCGTCAGTTGAGCGGATGGAGACGGGCATGCCGAGGCGGGCCATGCGATTG
>WSXZ01000091.1 GCA_009773555.1 Methylocystaceae bacterium
CTCCATCTGCATGGCGGTTTCCGGCGGGCCCTGACGCTCGCGGCGGATCGCCCAGGCGTACATGTTCTTCGGCACATGTCCGAGCGGCGGGAATTCGCCAATTTCATACAGATCCTTCAGCATCATTTCTCCTCAATGCAACTGTCAGAAAAACCTATGAAAACGTCGAGCTTGTGAAAAATTCAAAGTTCAGAATGACCCGTTCGATAAAAGAGAACAGAAGGAGCGAACCGGCCGCCAGCGCCCGATCCGGACGGATCGTCTGATGCGATGAGAGGAGCACGATCGTGGAGAAAAGGCTGACCGGTTTTCAAACCGCGCGATGTCGGCGCCATCCAATCGATAGAGAGACAATCGACGCCGCAGCAGCGAAAAATTTCGGTTGATGGAGCGAGTCGTTCCGATCCATAGAAGACTTATGAGCTTTTTGAACTACCATCATCTCCGATACTTCTGGGCGATCGCAAAGGAAGGCGGCCTGACGCGCGCGGCAAAATTGCTGAATGTGTCGCCGTCCTCGCTGTCGGTCCAACTGAAGTCCTTGGAGGAGCAGCTCGGTCAGCCGCTTTTCGAGCGTGATGGCCGCGCGCTTCGCCTGACCGAAGCGGGGCGCATCGCCTTCGACTACGCAAAGGTGGTCTTCAAGTCCGGCGACGAGCTGCTGAGCACCTTCAAGAGCTTGAGCCTCGGCCACCGTCAGATGCTGCGCATCGGGTCCGTCGCAACGCTCTCCCGCAACTTCCAGATCGAGTTACTCAAACCGCTGATCGATCGCGAGGACGTCGAGCTGGTCGTGAAGTCGGGGGCGCTCGGAGAGCTTCTCCCCCAGCTGGAAGCGCATGCGCTCGATGTCGTGTTCGCCAACCAGCGGGCGACCATGGAGCTGAATTCAGACTGGCGAAACCTGCTCATTGCTGAGCAGGCGGTAAGCATCATCGGTCATCCCGAGCTGCTAAAAAAAGGAAAGGGCAGAGGCGCTTCTTTTCGATTTCCGAACGATCTCGCAAGAGTTCCGATCGTTCTCCCCGGGCGCGGAGAGGCGATCAGGATCGCTTTCGATCGCATCGTTGAAGAAGCTGGCGTACGGCCAATCGTGCTGGCCGAAGTCGACGACATGGCGATGCTGCGTCTGATCGTCAGAGAGAGCCATAGCGTCACACTGGCGCCGCCGGTCGTGGTTAAAGACGAGCTCGCGTCCGGCGCGTTGGTCGAACTTTGTCGCCTCGGTCAAATCACGGAGTCTTTTTACGCCATTACCCGAAGCCGCCGGTTCGAGCACCCGCTATTGAAAGAGCTCCTCGGCGTCGCGCGACAGCGATCGTCAAGGGAGTAGCTCGCGGGCGTCGATGCTCCCGATAATCTGCGCGATGGCGGGATTCCTTATTTTCCTTTGAGTTGTCACCGCGTAGATTCTCTCTTCCACGCCATGGAGCGCGCCGATAACTTCCAGCCCATAGCGCTGGCGGACTTCCTGCCGCGCGTCAGTCGGCGCGAAAGTCAGTGCGTCGCAACTCGCGGCGACGCTCTTACGCAGTTCGCTGTCCCCGATTTCCGACTTGATGTCAGGCTCAATGCCCTGAGTTTCGAGCCAATGATCCAGCGACTGTCGCAAGGAGCTTTTCTGAATTGGCAATACCACGGGCGCGCGATGAAGCGACTGCGGAAAGCCCTTGCTATGGCTTTTCACTTTGCCCGCCGGTCCGAACAGCGAAATTTCGAGGGTCGCAAGTAGGTGGCTGAACGTGCTGTTGTGATCGGAACACGCGGCGGGCGTGGTCAGGATCGCAAGATCGTAGGTGCGCAGCTGCAAATCCTGCAGCACGCGTTCCGTATCGCTGCTGGCGCAGCAAAGCGTCGGGGGATGCTGGGCATTCAGCGCCCGCGACAGCAGCTGGAGCACGACCGACATGTCGACGCCGTCGCAGACGCCGACCTTTAGATTGGGGCTCGGTTCCGCCGACGCGCCTTCCAGCCATTTAGTCAGTTCGTCGCCGATTCTGAATATTTCATGCGCATAATTGAAGACGAGCCAGCCGTTCTCGGTCAGATTGAGTTTCCGACCCTCCCGCTTGAACACCTTCGAGCCGATCGCCTTCTCGAATAGGGCGAGCTGACCGCTGATCGTGGGCTGCGCGAGGTTCAACGCTTCACAGGCGCCTTGATCGAGCCCGTCTTCGCGACCATCCAGAAGTAATACAGGTGCTGATAGTTGAGCCGGTCCAATATGAAAGCCTGCGGTCTGTTTCTCGAATCTGATACAGCGCGGGCACGAAAGGGAAAAGTTCGCATTTGCGAACCTGCCGTTCGGTTTTGTTAAAGGACTGTGACAGCGACGGCTTGAGCCAGAATCCGATCTCGTATTCCACAAGATTTACTTGATGGTTAGCGTGTGCTCGCGCCGCCCGAAGACAGGTCGTCCATTAGATGGCGCGCTCGGGAGGTCGTTTAGAAGGATCCTTTCCCACGCGCGCACAGACGCGAACGTATCGAAAAAGGCAATGTTACGTTTGTTTTTTCGAATTTGTTGCGTGTTAGGCCGTGTGGACGAATTTGATCAAGCAGAGACCAGCGGCGAAACTGACGATAGATCGGAAATTTCTGGCGGTCTTCTCGCAGCGTAGCGCGACGCGCTTGAATCGTTTGAGCCGACCGAAGCCCTGCTCGATGCGCGCACGCGCCTTGTAGAGCGTGCGCGCGAAGAAGACGGGCTTGTTCTTCTCATTGGCCTTGTGCGGAATCACGGGCGCAACGTCGCGCGATCTCGCCGCTGCGCGATTGTCCTTGCTGGCGTAGCCCTTGTCGCAGATGACGACGCGGGGCTGCATGTCCGGTCCGATATCGAGCAGCGTTTCGAAATGCGGCGCGTCCGCGGCCTCGCCGCCGGTCAGATCGAAAGCGATGATGTCCCCCGACGCATCCGATTTGGCGTGGATTTTCGTCGTGAAGCCGCCGCGCGAACGCCCGAGCGCTTGCCCCTCTTGCCCCCTTTGGCGCCGGCGGCCGACACATGCGCGCGTACAATGGTGGAATCGAACATCTGGATCAGATGCGCCGACGAACTCATGCAGGCGAGCGTGTCGAAGAAGGCCTCGAACACGCCGGCCTTGCTCAAACGGTCGAAGCGTTTCCAGACGCTGTTCCAGTTGCCGAACCGTTCCGGCAGAGCGCGCCAGCGCACGTTTTCGACCGTGAAGAAGTGCAGCGCTTCAAGAAACCGGCGGTCGTCTTCGGCCTTGCGCCCCCGACGCGGAAGACACGCCCGAAACACCGTGAGCGTATGCGTCCAGTCGTCCTCATTCATCTGCGTCGACATCGATCTCGACCTCCGAATCAATCGGAGATCTATGAATCATGCTTGATTCCGACCGGGAATCCCCATTCCGTCTTCAATCAAAAATTCGTCCACACGGCCTAGGCTTTTTGCTAACGAAGAAAGCCGTCGGCGGAAGCACCTTGTGTGGAAGTGAATCGTTCATCTGAGTCAATCGTGCAACACGTTGTGCTCGCCGTCTCTGTTTCTTGGCGCGCTGGGCATTGGATACGTCGACGTTTTGTCGAATGTCTCCGGCCATAGCGTGCTGACGCCTTACTCTGCCGGTTCGCTTGAAGGCGTCACGCCGAGTTTCGCCGCTTGGGGAACGACCTTCTATCTCATCGGCGTTGCGCTCGGCGTTCCGTTCGCGAGGGTCCTTTCCGGTCGTTTCGGCGAATATCGCGTGCTGACGTTCGGATATTTCTTCTACGCGATCGCCTCGCTGATTTGCGTCTCGAGCGAGAGCGTTTTTATGTACGCCCCAACGCGGTTTGCTTTCGGGGTCTTCGGCGGCTTTCTTGCGGTCGTCAGTCAATCGGCGGCGCTGGGCGAACTGCCAGAAAAACAGTACAGGATCGGCCTCGGCTATTGGGCCGCGCTTGGCATATTGCCTTACACGCTGGCGGTATTTCTCGGCGGCTTCTGGGCCGAGTATTTTTCCTGGCGCTGGCTCTTTTACGCCAACGCCACGCTGGGCGTTCTCATCTCGGCGATCATTGGCGCGCTGCTTTATGGCCGCGAATATAAGCGCAAGATCGTGCGCTTCGACGCCGTGGGCTATGTGCTGCTCGTGATCACCTTGATCGCCATGCAGATGATGCTGAGCCTGGGCAATGATTTCGATTGGTTCGGCTCGTCATTGTTGTCGGTCGCGCTGATCGCCGTCATGTTCTCTCTACCTCTCTTCATCATCTGGGAATGGGGCGAACGCCACCCGATCGTAGACGTGCGGCTCTTTTCGCGCTCGAGTTACGCCCTCGGCGTCCTCAGCGGCTTTCTCGGGTTTCTCGTCATACAGGGGCTCATGTCGCTGCTGTCGGTGCAGATGCAACTCCTGCTCGGCTACACATCCTCGCTCGCAGGTCATGTCTATCTGGCGATGATGGTCGCCGGCCTGCCGCTCGCGGGCTTCATGTACGAGATTTCGAAGAAGCTCGATGTGCGCTTCGTGATCTGCATGATGTGCATATGCTCGTCAGTCGTGCTCACTTGGCTTGGGCTCTTCGACAAGAACGCTTCATACGATAAGCTCTCAGGACCCGCGTATAAGCGGGCGGCGGAAGAGTTCCTGCTGTTTCGTCTCGTCGGCGGCGCTTTTGGTATCGCGTTTCAGAGCGTCGTCTACTTCCGCCGCACGCCGTGGCACCAGCTCAATCTGTCCGAATATCTCGGCGGCCGCCGCTACGCCTCGCTGGACACGCTGACGGCGTTGACGCAACAGCTTCAGTCGTTAGGCCTGTCTGAATCGGTCACGCGTCGCGTGATTGCGCGCGCTATCCGCCAACAAGCGGGCATTCTCGCCATGGATGACGCATTTCTGCTCGGCGCCGTCATTATGTTCCTGCTTGGCGTTGTCGTCTGGTTCGCCAAACTCCAGAAATATCCAGCAAAGCCAGCAGCCGCCTCGGCGCCTCCTCCCCGTCAGACGATGGCGGCGGAGCATTGATGCTTCTCGTTCATAAAATTCGTCGGCTCTCAGCCAAACTCAGGCGCGCGGCCCGCGTCAGCGTCGCCGCGGTTTCCTGTGCTTCGCTCGCAGCGTGCATGCCCATCGACAGAGCGGACCGCTCACAATTCATCGAGCAGCCCGCAATGACCCGCACGCTCTCGCAAGCGGGCGATCATCGACAAGGCGCTGGCCGACAATCAGAACTACCGTAAGGCGCAAAACGCGCTCGGGGAGGCCGACGCCGCCATTCGTATCTTCGGCGCCCGTCTCCTGCCCGAAATCAATTCAACTTTCGGCATGCGGCAGTCGCGCAATCCTCTGAATGGCGTCGTCGCTTCCTACAATCCGGAGCAAGGCGGTCTGGAAAAGACCATGGCCTTCATCAATCCGCTGGCGCTGACCTGGGAGCTGGATTTCTGGCAGAAGAATCGCGCGCTGCTCGACGCCGCGATCGGCGAGGCTGCGGCGCAGGCGGGCGAGACCGAGCAAAGCCGGCTTCTACTGACGACGGGAGTGGCGCGAGCGTATTTGCGTGGCTATGCGCTGACGCAGCAGTCGAGCCTCGCAACAACGTCGGTGAAAATGCGCCGAGAGCTGCGCGCGCTTGCCGAGACCCGCTATCAGACCGGGCTTGATACGCTCGATGGCGTTCAGATCGCGCGCACGAATGAAGAGGTCGCCGTGCGGCGCGAGGCGACTGTCAAGGCGGCGATCACGCTGCAGCGCGACGCGATTGCGCGGCTTATGGGCGAAGGGCCTGACGCGGGCCTCACGGTTCTCAACGGGCGTGGCGGCGTCGCGCCGGCGCAGCCCGCATTGCCGAAAGCTCTGCCGATCGAATTGCTGCGGCGGCGTCCAGATCTCGCCGCGGCGCTCGCGCGGGCCGAGGCGTGGGCGGCGCGCGTTCACGCCGCGAAAACTTTGTTCCTCCCCTCCATCGATCTTTCGATCGTCGGCGGCTTCGAAGCCTCCGTCACTTCGACAAAGCTTAGTAAGCTTTCGGGCTTTCTCTTCAATCCTTTCGCGCTCGGCTATGTCGCCGCCCCGACCATTCGCCTGCCCGTCTTCCAGGGCGGTCGGCTGAGCGGCAATCTTGAAGTGCAGCGCGCGGAATATGATCAGGCGGTCGACGCCTATAACGACACGCTGCTGCAGGCCGCGCAGCAGGTCGCTGATGCGATCGCCAATCTCAGGCGTGCGCGCTCGGAATTCGATGCGCAAAGCCGCTTCGTACGGGCGCGCCGGACCGAACTGGCGTTGTCGAAGGTCCGGCTGCGCGACGGCCTGCGCGACCAGCGAGAAATCCTGCAGGAACGCGCCGACCTGCTCGATGCGATCTTTACCCTGCGCGGGCTCGATGGCGACCGTCTGATCGCCGCTGTCGATCTTTATCAGGCGCTTGGCGGCGGCTTTGCAGGCGGCCCGGGGCCGGATTATCCGAAGCCCGCGCCCGAGACCGATCCAATCACGCCCGTCGTCGAGGGAATCCAGTCGCTAACCGGCGGCTGAGACGAGATTGCACGGGACGAAATGTTGATGCGGCAAGCGGTGGTGTGATCAGTCCATGTCTCTGTCGAGAAAAAGCATCCGCGCGAGAAGGTCCTTTCTTCTTAAAGTCGTCTTCCTGGCAATTGCGGTCGCCGCATTCCTAGCGCTGTTCAAATGGCTCACTTATGACCGTGATCGCGTCACGACGGACAACGCCTTTGTTACGGGCAACATCATCCCGGTGATGGCGGACGCTACGGGCGTCGTCGCCGCTGTGAATGCCGAAGAAACACAGCTCGTCAAAAAGGGCGATGTGCTGGTTCGGCTCGACGCCCAGCGCGCGCGCGCGGTGTTGGGACAAGCCGAGGCGGAACTCGGGCGCGCTCTTCGCCAATCGGCAGCAGGCATGCCAGAAACTCGCCTCCCGTACGGCGACACGCGAACGGACACGGCACGATCTCGCCCGATATCGAGCGGCCGCGCCGAGCGGCGCCGCGTCGCGCCAACTTTTGCAGAACACCGAGGACCAGCTCGCGGCGCAAGAAGCCGATTGGCGCGAGACGCGCGCCGAGCTACAGGCGTTCGATGCGCGCCTCATCAATGCGACGCGCGTCAGCCATCCCGATATCGAATGGGCGAAGGCGCGCTTCAACGACGCCTATGTCGAAACGCTGCGCCAAAGCATTCGCGCGCCGGCGACCGGCTATGTCGCCAAGCGCCGCGTTCAGGTCGGCTTCCGCGTCAAGCCCGGCGACCAGATCATGAATATCGTTCCGCTGGACCATCTCTGGATCGAGGCCAATCTCTGGGAGAACCGTCTTGAGAGCATTAGGCCGGGGCAGAAGGCGGAGATCATTGTCGATCTCTACGGGAGCAAGCGAACCTATCATGGCGTCGTCGAAGGCGTCGTCCCCGGCTCGGGCAGCGTGTTCGCCACGTTGCCGCCGGACAACGCCACCGGCAACTTCATCCGCATTGTGCAGCGCATTCCGGTGCGCATCGCGATCGACCCGGAAGAGCTGAAAAAGCAGCCGCTGCGGCCGGGGCTTTCGACGATCACGACGATCGACGTGAACAGCACGCCCGTGTCGCCCAATGACTCGATCGTCAAGACGGCGACGAGCGAATATACGACCGAAGTATTCGACAAGGACCTGGCTGAAGCAAGGGCGCGCGCCGAAGCCGTGGCTGAAGCAAGGGCGCGCGCCGAAGCCGTGATCAAGAACAATTTGCTCGGCGCGCCGGACGCGGCGGAAGCCTGCGCCGTCGCGGAGAAATGAGTCGCAGCGGCGCCGCCCTTTGCGTTAAACAGACCAGACTGGGTTTCCGGTCCGATCGTTGCTTTGCGGGCGTCGGAGCAAGCTGAATGGAGCGAAAGCAATACCTTCAGAATATTCTGCTCGGCCTGCTTTCCGGGCCGCTGCTTGCCACGCTGATCCTTCTCGTTCCGATGGGGATTCTGACGGGCCTGTCGGTCGTCCTCGATCCGTCGCTCGCAATGTACGAATTCGTGCCGGAAGAGGTGCTTCTCGTCCCCTTCATTCTTCTCGCCGTTCTCATCTCGGCGGCCAACGTCCGGCTTGCCGTCGTCATGTCCCGCGACACGAAAGCCGGTCGCATCTTCAAAGTGAGGACCGACCGCTATGTCGATGATCCAAGCGGCGCGCAGAATATTCACGGCCATCGGGGCCGTGCGTTTGCTGATGAACTGAAGCATTTCATCGCGAGGCACGAAGATAAGGCCGTCTCGCTGAGCAAGCCGATCGGCGAGGATTACGGCTGGGGTTTCTGGCTTCGGGAGAAAGCTTTCTCCCCCGTCTGGGTCGCCATCGCGCATACCGGCAGCCCTAAAGACGACGAAAGCGTGGAGGAATATATCGTCGCCATCACGCTGGAGCCGCCCATTCTGCCATGGCGACGTCTGCGCTATAAGCCCGATTTCGCGCTGAGAGACGAGGTCGAGCAGCGCGTGACGGAATTTCTCACGAGCACAAACATCCCCTTCTTCATTGAGGCCGAAGAATGGGTCGATCCGGAGCCGAAAACGGACCGGGAGGCTCGATTTTAACGTCGTGAATGAATGATGCTGTGCACCAAATCTATTCTCGATATCAAGGGATCCCCCAACTCGCTCTGATACCACGTTTCAAAAGCAGCATTCATGATAAATTTGTCATCCCCCAAGAAAAGTTCGTGGACTTCATGATACAAGCGCCCGTTGATTTTTGATCGGCTGGATCGGCGCAAATTGTATTGAGGCGTGCCTGACCTCCTTGCAAAATGCCGCGGGATCCGCCGTGGATCGTGGCAAAGCCTGACCAATTCACGCGTCCAAAAGGAGAAACAGCCACAGCCTTCCGACCCGATGAGGCATTGCGGAGTAACGTCAGCGGCGAGGCGCCCCTACCGAGGGACGGGGTCGAAGCAAGTGAGATCAATTGATCGATCGAAACGATGCGATTAAACGAAGCCATCCCGTTCCTCGAACATGAGTCGATCGACGAGCGCCGCCACAAAATGCTGGATCAAATTGTACAGGATAACGGGAAGCAGAACGCCCGGGTGATCGGCCATAGTCGTCGAGGCCAACATCAATCCGGCGCCGTTGTTGTTCATTCCCAAGCCGAACATGAGCGACGCCGTTTCCCGCCGGTCGGCGCGGCTGAGTCGCGCGATCAGAAAGCCGACGGCGAACGCGGTCAGACAGAGAGAAAATACAATAAACATCATGAGAACCAGAAAGTCGGCGTCGGGTTGCCGCAGGACTCCGGGCAAGGACAGCGAGGCGCCGAGTAATTCGCAATTTTCAGATAGGGTTTCGCCGCAGCCGCGCGTTTGTCACTGAGGGCGCGGCCCGCGGCGAGGCCGAGGAGAGAAGGAGCAAGCACCCATAGGCATAGGAAATTCGCCGACTCGCCTGCGGCGATTTCGTGCAAATCCTCGCTGTAATCCCCTGTCGTGACGGCTCCGGCTGCGTGCAGGACAAGCGGCGTGAGCGCCGGACTGAACAGGGTGGTCGCCATCACCAGTCCGACGCTCAGAGACATATTGCCGTTGGCGCTTTGCGCCCAGGCCGTGGAAGCTCCGGCGATCGGCATAGCGGCCACGAAAACGAGGCCGGTCAATAATTGCTGCGGTTCATCGCTGTTATGCCAAAACCGCAGCATGACGCTGCTGACGAAAATGAAAGCAAGCGGCGAAGCGAAATTTCCGACAAGGCTGCCGAGCGCCAGAACCGGCCGCCGCGCGATCGTTTTCAACTCGTCGATATTCGCCACAAGGCTGGCGTTGAAAAGAAGCATCGCCAGCAAGATTGTGGGCGTCGTTGCGAAGATACTCATTCCAGCCATTGATGTATTCAGAAAACGCCATGATCGAAGCGTTTCTCCAAGCTGCGGCATGAAGGCGGCCGCTCCATAGGACGCAACGACGATCCAGATGAAATATTTATGGAGCAGATGCGCGCATTTTTCGGCGAATCCACTCTGATTCGACATGTTTTTTTTCCCAGCCGGATGTGGGCGCTCCAGCGACACGCGCCTCTTGTACTAAGTAAATTTTTGACGGCGCTGCAAAAAGACGGCGGCCTGAAAGGGCCGTCGTGAAACCGGAACAAGAGACGCTATTGCGGCGCGCGTTCAAGTTGTTGCAGAGCGCGATAAACGATTGTCGTCGCGGCGCGACGTTTTTTCTTGCCGAATCTGATTCCTTCTTTCAGGCGAGCGATCGCCTCCTTGACTTCCGCATTGGGCTGCTCTTGCTGCGCGGCTGTGGCGTGATGCATCGCCTCCGTGGCGTGCAGGACGAGCGCGCTTGGCTTGCCTGCCCGCCCCGCGGCAACGGCTTCGCGCGCATGAGAAATCGCCTGTGCGATGTGGCTCTCCTGCGCGAGCGCGAGGCGCGGCGCAAAGGACCAAGCGAGCCCGAGGCTCAACAAGGCGATCATTAATCTGCGGCTCATAATGTTCTCCTTTATTGTGAAGGTCATTCCGGCACCCCCTTGCCAGTTCTACCCAGCTTGGCCGTCGCCGGTTCCAATATAGCAGTCGCCGACCTCCGTTCAACCCACTGGGAGCATAGGGCGCGCTCCAGGGAATCGAATTCTTCTTTTGCGGGGCGGCCCGGTATCGCCGAGGTGCGCTCAATCTTTCCGTAGGGAAAGTAGGGCTCCTGTTTGAGCGTCGAAAATGAGCTCCATCTTTCGCCCTCCGCTCTGCGGGAGAACCTCGACCTCATAGACCCATACGCCCCGCTTGCGCTCCAGTTCGATTTCCATGACATGGCCTGGAACGGCGGCGCGCGCCGCGGCCAGAATTGTTTCCATCGGCTGCAGCGCTTCGTCCTGAGACGGCGTCAGGAAATCCAGGAGATCTTGCGCCTGCGCCGCGCCCGCGCCGAGGCTGGCGACAACGATAACCATTTTGATCATTTGAGTGAAGCGTGGCTTGAGCATCTTCGCCCTCCTTTTTCGAGGGGCCGACGGCTTCGCCAAGGACGAGGCCGCAGCGACCCTGGTCATATTTATGCGCAAAGGTTGCGCGCCTATTTTCAGGCCGCGGCGCGAATGTCCGTTCATTGCGGCGTCCACTTGCCGATCACCCGTGGTGATGCGGCGTATGCCGGGGAAGCGGATTGTGACGATGGTGATGCGGGTGGTAGGGGTTCAGGTGCTTGCGGTCATGATGAGGGCAAGGCGAATGCCAGTGACGAATGCCCCTCGTGAAATTTTGAGGCGAGGTCGTGACCAAGCACCCGTGTCGATGATAGCCATATCCGTGATGGCCATGATGATGTGGCGCTAATTCGTGAAGAAATGCGACGATCTTCTTTTCCTTCGCCAGTGCGCTGGCGCCTCCCAGGACAGGAAAACCAAAAACCGCCACCAGCGGCGGTGACAAGCGAACTCTTCTGGACAAACTCCAGCATCCGCAACTCCCTTTGCATTTGAGTTCCTCGATGAGGGTGATATCGTAGTCACCCCGGCCGCTTCAATGACCTCGACGGGAGCGCCGGCTGCGTCACAACGTCTCCCTCAACTGGTCGTTCATCCTTCCAAGCCCCACGTTTCGTGTCCGTCGGAAATCATGCAGCGACGTGGGTAGAGGACACCGCCAGGCGTGGCCGGTTTCTGCTTAACGCCAAAGAAACTGCGCATCGGTCGCTCCAGGATCGTAGCCGAGCGCCCGCGCACGGGCACGGGCACGGAATTGATCCGCCCGGGGGGAGAGTTTGCGCGCCAATCTCCATCCGTGCGACAAGAGCGGCCGACGGCGTTGGGCCCGGGATGATGCGCTTTTTGCCCTGGACGCCGGTCGAATGGAGGAAGTGGTCCTGAAACATATCCTTGCCGCGCTTGACCTGAATACGCAAACCGACGGCGTATTCAGTCGCGCCGTTCAGCTCGCCGTCCAGCATGGTTCAAAATTGACGCTCGCGCATATTGCGGCGCATGGCGACGGCGACGAAAGGTCCAATGCCCAGACGGCGTTGGCGCGCGCCGACAAGAGGCTGCGCGAGCTATCGAAGCCATCTGGACTGGACGTCGATTTTCGCGGGGCGGTCGGCAATCCGGCTCATGAAATCGCGGCGCTGGCGCGTGAAACAGGCGCGGAGCTGGTCGTCCTGGGCGCGCATCGCGAGAACCCCGTCACGGATTTATTTTTCGAAACGACGGCCTATTACACTATAGAGGGCTGCGACGCTCCTCTTCTGATCGTCAAGAATCCGACTCACGGTCCCTATCGCCGTGTTCTCGCGCCAACCGATTTTTCGTCCTGCGCCAAGCACGCTTTGCGCGCCGCGATGACGATCGCGCCGCAGGCGGATTTCCATGTCTTGCATGTGTACGAGG
This sequence comes from Methylocystaceae bacterium, assembly GCA_009773555.1. Lineage (GTDB taxonomy): Bacteria > Pseudomonadota > Alphaproteobacteria > Rhizobiales > Beijerinckiaceae > Methylocystis. The sequence continues at coordinate 12,322 of WSXZ01000091.1, forward strand.
CGCCTTTTTCGGTCTTTGTTCGTTTCAATGAGCAGCAAATCGAAGAGCTCCGGCGACGGCATTCAAAGCGGATCGAGCGCAACATCCAGGAGGAAATGCGTGATTTCCTCGCCCGTCACGCTGGTTGTGCTTTCCCGGAGGTCAAGATTTCGATCGAGCGCGATGACATCGATGCTGGCATTGCGAAGGCGGCCAAGAGACTCGAGCCGGACCTGATGGCCATGGGGATGAGCGGCCGCGGATTGGCGGCTCTGGTCGGAAGCAGGACGGACAAATATTTGAACGCGCCCATATGCGATTTGCTGGTGACGCCATGAGGCTTATCTCCCGATCGTCTCGGGGATGACCTCGATGCGTATGGTCGCCGTCATGCCGGGTTCGAGCAGCAAATCGGGATTGGGCGCATCGATTACTATATTGAAGGCTGCGCCGTTTTCCGGCGGCTCCGACGCTTGCTGGACGCTGCTCACCACCCCGGAGAAACTGTGGCCGGGAAGGGTTGCGGCCTTGAATGCGGCCTTGCCCCCGATTTTGATTGCGCCGGCGTTTTTCCCGCTGGCCCTGACCGTCACTCGGATATTTGTTAGATCGGTCGCGATGCCGAAAAGCGGCGCTTCGACGCTCTTTGCAACCGACTGTCCCACCTCAATGTTTCGGTCGACCACAATTCCCGCGGATGGCGCAAGCACATCGGTGTTGGCGAGCGCCGCCTCGGCGGCGGCGAGCGCAGCCAGGCACCCGGCGAGAGCGGCCTCCGCCTCGTTCACGCGAGCCTGCGCTCGCGTAACCGTTCTGCGCGTGCCGTCGAGCGCCTTGCGTGAACTGGCTCGACGTTTCGAAAGCGCGGTTTTCCGTTCAAGGCCTGCTTGCGCGGACGCGAGTCCGGCCTTGCTCTGAACGAGTACCGTGTCCGCCGCCGCCAGCGCGGCTTTCTCCCGGTCGATTGCGGTCTCGAAAGGACGCCGATCAAGCTTCGCGCAGAGCTGGCCCTTCGCCACTTTCGCCCCGCGATCACAGTGGATCGACTGAACGACGCCCGCGGTTTGGGCGAGGACGGGCGCGACAGTGGCCGAATGCACGACGCCACTCGCCGTAACGACAGCGCCGCCGCCAAAAACAGAGAAAAGCAGCCAGCCGCCGGCGATAGCGAAGAGCGCGAGCGCGCCGAGCGCCCCCTGAGGGATCCGGCCGCCTTCGGCGACCCGTTGCGCCGGGCGCCGGTCGGCCCGGCTCCTATATCGACGCGCCGCTTTCTCCAATTCGGCGACCGCGAAGAGCGTGACGCCGGCCGCGATGATGTTCGTCCAGGAGTCTAGACCCAGGGCGGTTGTTCCAAAAAGCGCCTGCATCCAAGGCGCATAAGTAAACAGAGCTTGAAAAACAACGATCAGACTGACAGCGACCAGCACGGAACGGCTTCCAAAGATTCCGTCCAACGACAGGGACGACGCGGTCAGGCGCCGCACGCTGAAGATGTAGCCGATGCCGCAGGCGACGAGAGTGTTGACCGCCACGGTTCGCGCGGTCTCGACGCTGGCGCCCCGAGCTGTCGCCCACTCATAGAGGCCGAAGGTCGCAACGAGCGCCACGAAGGACACGAACGCGATCCGCCACATGAAATAGCGGGACACGAGCGGCTCCTTGGGCGGGCGCGGCGGACGATCCATGATGTCCGGGTCGGCGGCCAGGAAGGCCAGCGCGAGGCCGAGGGTCACGCCATCGACGAGATTGACCCAAAGTATCTGGATCGGCGTGATCGGCAGCGCCTCCCCCATGACAACCGCCGCGACGATCGTCATCGCCTGACTGCCGCTGATGGGCAGCATATACATAATGGTCTTTTTCAGATTGTCGTACACTGCGCGGCCCTCGCGCACGGCCTGCACGATCGAGGCGAAATTGTCGTCGGCCAGCACCATCTCGGCCGCTTCCTTGGCGGCCTCCGTTCCCTTCACGCCCATGGCGATGCCGATGTCGGCGCGTTTCAACGCCGGCGCGTCATTGACGCCGTCTCCCGTCATGGCGACGATATGCCCCTGGCTTTGCAAGGACTTGACAAGCCGCAGCTTGTGCTCGGGACTGGTGCGGGCGAACACGGTGGCGTCGCGAACCGTGGCGTCCAGTTCTTCCGGGGACAGTTTGTCGAGATCCCGGCCGGTCAGCGCCCTCTCGGGGTTCGGAAGCGCCAGTTCGCGCGCGATCGCCGCCGCCGTCGCAACATGATCGCCGGTGATCATCTTCACGCCGATGCCGGCGTCGACACATTCCCGGATGGCGGCGACGGCTTCCGCGCGGGGCGGATCGATGAGGCCGAACAGGCCGAGAAAGGTGAGATCGCGCTCCACGTCTCCAAACGCCAGCTCGCAATGGCCGGCGGGCGCCTGTTTCGCGGCCACGCCCAGCACGCGCTGGCCTTTCGCGGCTATGTCTCCGATGTGGCGCAGCCAGAAATCGGCGTCGAGCGGACGTTGCGCGCCGCCGGGCTCACGCTGCCAGAAGCACATTTCGAGAAGCCGCTCGGGAGCGCCTTTTACGAATATGAAACCGTTCCCGGAATGGTCGTGATGCAGCGTCGCCATGAAGCGGTGCTGAGCCTCGAAGGGTATTTCGTCGGTTCGCGGCCGTTCTTTCAGCTCCCGGGGAGCATCGAGGCCCGACTTGAGCGCCCCCGCCAGCAAGGCCCCTTCGGTTGGATCGCCATCGACGCCCCACACGCCGTCCTTCTCGTTTAGAACCGCATCGTTGCACATGGCCGCGGCGCGCAGCGCTTCGACGAGGTTCGCTCTTTCTTCGACCGAAACGGTCTTTCCGTTCTCGGTGAAGTCGCCGTGAGGATCGTAACCGACGCCGGACGTCTCGAAGACCGAGTCCGCGGTGACGACGGTGCGCACGGTAAGCTCATTGCGCGTCAGCGTGCCCGTCTTGTCCGAACAAATCGTCGTCACCGCCCCCAGCGTCTCGACGGCGGGCAGACGCCGGATAATGGCGTTGCGTTGCGCCATCCGCTGGACGCCGATGGCGAGCGTGACCGTGATGACGGTTGGTAATCCTTCGGGAATCGAGGCGACGGCCACCCCGACCGCCGCCATGTACATGTCGGAGACCGGAAAGTTCCAAATCCACGCGCCAATAGCGAACACCGCGGAGGAGACGGCAAGAATAATGACCGAGAGCCACCGCCCGAATTTGGCCATCTGTTGAAGCAGCGGCGTCGTCAACTCCTCGACTTCGGACAGCATGGCGCTGATCCGGCCGATCTCCGTCTTCATGCCGGTCGCGACGACGACGCCCGTGCCCTGGCCGTAGGTCACGACGGTGCCGGAATAGGCCATCGAGGCGCGGTCGCCGAGCAACGCTTCAGGTGCGACCGGCGTCTCCTGCTTGTCGACCGGCGCCGATTCGCCGGTCAGGGCGGCTTCCTGTATTTGCAGCGTCTTTACGCGAATGAGGCGCAAATCGGCGGGAACCTTGTCACCCGATTGGAGAAACACAACATCGCCGGGAACAAGCGTTTCGGCTTCGACGACGAACCGGCGCTCGCCGCGTATAACAGTTGCGTGAAGGGATAGCATATTCCTAACGGCGTCCATCGCTTGTTCGGCCTTGCCTTCCTGAATGAATCCGATGATTGCGTTGATGACCACCGCGGCGAGGATCACGCCCGCATCCACCCAATCCTTCAGCAAGGCCGTGCCGGCGCTCGCCGCGAGCAAGACATAGATGAGAACGTTGTGGAACTGCAGCACGAATCGGACGAGCGCGCTGCGCCGCTTCGCCGTCGGCAGGCGATTGGGACCATATTGAGCGAGACGCCGCGCGGCTTCGTCGTCGCTCAGTCCAGCGCCGGACGACCCGAAATGTTGAAGAACGGCGTTCGCGGTCAGAGCTGACCAATTTTCAGAATGATCGATCGGCTTGTTCATTTGTTGAAGACCTTAATTCGCAGAAGCGAAGTGGGGAGGAGCGACGGCATTCTCTTTGGCGCGTTAC
>WSXZ01000092.1 GCA_009773555.1 Methylocystaceae bacterium
CCGGTCATTCCGAAGTTCGTCGCGGGCGATATGCCCTGATCGATACTGACGAATTGAACTAAAAAGCCCCCGGCCCATAAAGCCGGGGGTTTTCTTTTGTGGCGGCTGCGCGCGGAATTGGCGCCGTCGCGGCCAAATGAAATGAAACGACAGCCTTCGCGCCCTTGGCGCCGCGCTGCTTCTATTTCTCTGTTTCTACTGGCGCTTGTTTCATCAAGCGACGCTCACTATAAAATACCGGGGTTGAGGCTGCCTCGTAGCCGGCGGCGCATGAGAGCGCCGCTCAGAGGCTGCGTCCCTTCCATCGCCTCGGCCTTGCGCCCGAGGAGCCCACGGCGAACACGATGTCCGACCTCTCCGAAGTCTTCCGCGCCGGCGCGTCGAACGCCTGGATTTTTGCGCCGAGCGCAGTGGCCCTGGGCGCGCTGCACGGGCTCGAACCGGGCCACTCGAAGACGATGATGGCTGCCTTCATCGTCGCGGTTCGCGGCACGGTGGCGCAAGCGGTGCTGCTCGGCCTCGCGGCGACCATTTCCCATACGGCGATCGTCTGGGCCGTGGCGCTGACCGGGCTTTATCTCGGCGCGCAACTGAACGTCGAAGCGAACGAACCTTATCTGCAGATTGTCTCTGGCGTGTTGATCATCGCCGTCGCTCTTTGGATGATGTGGCGAAGCTGGCGCGATATCGCCGCCAAAGGCGCGGTGACGGCGGCTGCGCGCGAAAGCGGGCTGCTTCCGGCCGGCGCCAGCGCCGCGCATGGCCACCCGCACGACCGCGCGCATGTTCACGGGCATGTGCACGAGCATGTTCACGTCCATGACGGCGGCGTTCCGCATAGCCATCAGGAAGAGGAATTCGAGAGCGCGCTCCTCGACGTCGATCCCACCGTCTATGCTGACTCGCATGAACGCGCACATGCGTTGGATATCGAGCGGCGCTTCGCCAGTCGCCATGTCACGACCGGACAGATCATTCTCTTCGGCCTGACGGGCGGACTCATTCCCTGTCCCGCGTCGATCACCGTTCTGCTGCTTTGCCTGCAAGTCGGTCGCATCGGACTCGGCGCGCTGCTGGTGCTCTGCTTCAGCATCGGGCTGGCGCTGACTCTCGTGCTTGTCGGGGTGGCGGCGGCGCTCGGCATGCGTCACGCCGCGTCGCGCTGGCCCGGATTCGAAGCGCTGGCCGCCCGCGCCCCCTATGTTTCAGGCGCGATCGTCGCCGCCGTCGGCGTCTATACGATCGCAACCGGCGCGGCCGCGCTGGCGTAGTCTATTTTCCTAGGTGAAACGCCGTTTTCACCACCTTGGCGGTGATCGGCGCCTCGAGGAAAAAGTCGAGCACGGCGTCAACCCGGGGATCGACGGCGTAGGTCGAAAAGTCGGTCATGCCTTCTTCGGCCAGAACGCTGACGTCGACGAAAAAATTGCCGCTGCAACTCTTTGCGGGACGAATCAGAATGGCGTGCGCGGCGTCCGCGACGATCTCGGGTTTTCGTGACCGGCGCAGCAGTTCGTCGCCACCCAGAAGATTGCCCACCGCGGCCGTCGCGATCGCGGTCTCCGGCCAGAGCGCATTCACGGCGACGCCGTCGGGCGCGAGGTCCCGCGCGAGGCCGAGCGTCACGAGGCTCATCCCATATTTCGACATTGTGTAGGCGAGGTTGGGCGAAAACCACTTCGGGTTCAAATCCAGCGGCGGCGACAGCGTGAGAATATGGGGATTGGCGGATTGGCGCAGATGCGGCAGCGCCGCCTTGCAGCATAAATAGGTTCCGCGCGCGTTGATCTGATGCATCAGATCGAAGCGCTTCATCTCGAGCGCGTCGATCCCGCGCAGATCGATGGCGCTGGCGTTGTTGACGAGGATGTCGATCCCGCCAAAGCAGGATACGGCCTGACCGACCGCCGCCTCCACCTGATCCTCAAAGCGAATGTCACAAGGGATGGCGAGCGCCTGTCCGCCCGCCGCTTCGATCTCGGCTGCGGCGGTGTAGATCGTGCCAGGAATTCTCGGGTTTTCGGTCACGCTCTTCGCCGCGACGACGACATTCGCGCCGTCGCGCGCGGCGCGCATGGCGATGGCGAGTCCGATTCCGCGGCTCGCGCCGGTGATGAAGAGCGTCTTGCCGGCGAGCGAGCGCGTCGTCGTCGGCGTCATCGCGCGCTCCCGCTGCGGTTCGTCGCGAAACTCACGCGGCGACCTGCGCCGGATAGCCCGCTTCGCTGATCGCCTTGGCGAGCGCCTGCGCGTCTTTCGGCGCCGGCGTCACGTCGACCTTGCCGGTGGCGAGATCGACCTTGACGTCGGCGTTCGGCTCGACGGCCTGCACCGCCTTGGTGACATGTTTCACGCACATATTGCAGGTCATGTCTTGCACATTGAATGTTGTCATTGCTTCCTCCTTGAATTCATTATCTTGCGCTTCCGTTTCGGCCGGCCTCGCCTCCGCGCCGGGATCGGCGTTTGCGATGACCGGCGCCTTGAAGCGGCGCAGTCGCAACGCATTGGTCAGCACGAAAACGCTCGACAGCGCCATGGCCGCCGCGCCGAACATCGGCGAGAGCAGCATGCCGTTGACGGGATAGAGCGCGCCCGCCGCGACCGGTATGAGCACGACATTATAGCCGAAGGCCCAGAACAGATTCTGCTGGATGTTGCGCATCGTCGCGCGCGAGATCGCGAGCGCCGCCGGCACCTTGGCGAGATCGCCGGACATCAGCACAACGTCGGCGGCTTCAATCGCGATGTCGGTTCCCGTGCCGATGGCGATGCCGGCGTCGGCGGCGGCGAGCGCCGGCGCGTCGTTCACCCCATCGCCGACGAAGGCGATCCTGTTGGTCTCGCGCAGGCGCTCGAGCGTCGCGACCTTCCCATCAGGAAGGACGCCGGCGACGACCTCGTCAATTCCTAGTCTCGCGGCGATGGCCTTCGCCGTGCGCGCGTCGTCGCCGGTGATCATCGCGGTCTTCACGCCGAGCGAATGGATCGCGTCGATCGCGGCGCGGCTCGTCGGCTTCAGGTCGTCGGCGACGGAGAGTATGGCGCCAAGCTTCCCGTCGACCGCGACGTAAAGCGGCGTCTTGCCTTCCTCGGCGAGCCTCTGGGCGTCTTGCGCGAAAGGCGAAGCGTCGAGGCCAAGCGACGCCATGAAGCGCTCTGCGCCAATGGCGACAGTCTTTCGGTCGACGATCCCCGTGACGCCCATGCCGGCGATCGATTTGAAGTCGGCGCAGGGCGAAAGCGCCAGATCCGCGGCCTTGGCCGCGACGATCAGCGCCGCGCCGACGGGATGTTCGGACTGCGCCTCGACGCTCGCGGCAAGCCGCAGAAGCTCGTTCTCGTTCTTGCCGGGCGTCGCGACGAGATCGGTCAGGCGCGGCTTGCCATACGTCAGCGTGCCGGTTTTATCGAAGGCGATGAGGGTGACGTCGCGCAGCGTCTGCAGGGCTTCGCCCTTGCGAAACAGCACGCCGAGCTCCGCCGCCCGGCCGGTGCCGGTCATGATCGCCGCAGGCGTCGCCAGCCCCATGGCGCAGGGGCAGGCGATGATGAGCACGGCGACCGCGTTGACGAGCGCATAAGTCAGTCGCGGCTCCGGACCGATCAGCATCCAGACGACGAAGGTCAGCGCCGCGACAGCGAAAACGGCCGGGACGAAGACGGCGGTGACGCGGTCGACCATCGCCTGAATCGGCAGCTTGGCGCCCTGCGCCTGCTCGACCATGCGGATGATGCCGGCGAGGGTGGTATCGGCGCCGACGCGGGTGGCGCGAAACGAGAATGCGCCGGAGCCGTTGACGGTCGCGCCGGTGACGGCGGCGCCCGGCCGCTTGGCGACGGGAGCCGGCTCGCCGGTGACCATCGACTCATCGACATGGGACGCGCCCTGCGTGACCACGCCGTCGGTCGGAATACGTTCGCCCGGCCGCACCAGAACGATGTCGCCGACGCGCACGTCGTCGATATCGACGTCGACGGTGGCGCCGTCGCGCTCGACGCGGGCGGTTTTCGGCTGAAGCCGCGCCAGCGCGCGGATCGCCTCCGACGTGCGGCCTTTGGCGCGCGCCTCGAGATAGCGGCCAAATAGGATCAGCGTGACGATGACGACCGCGGCCTCGTAATAGACATGCACCGAGCCCGCCGGCAGCACGCTCGGCGCAAAGGTCGCGACGACCGAATAGAGATAGGCGCTGAGCGTGCCCGTGGCGACGAGCGCGTTCATGTCGGGCTGGCGCCGCAGCAGCGAGGGGATTCCCTTGAGGAAGAAGACCAGGCCGGGGCCAAACAGCACGACGGTCGTCAGCAGGAAGGAAATCTCGCGGATCCTCGCCTCGCCGATCACGCCCATCGTCCAGTGATGGACGGCGGGAATGAGATGCCCGCCCATTTCGACCACGAAGATCGGCGCCGTCAGAGTCGCGGCGACGATGAGGCGGAAGCGCAGCGCGCGCATCTCCTCCTCGCGCCGCAGCCTCTCGCGGTCGGCGCCGCCGGAATCGGTTTCGATCGCGCGCGGCTCATAGCCGGCCTGTGAAATCGCCCGGCGCAGGCGGTCTGTCAGGCCGGGCCCGGCGAGCGCGCGCACGGTGGCGCGTTCGGTCGCGAGATTGACTTTCGCCTCCAGCACGCCTGGAACGGCGCTCAAAGCCTTTTCGACATGCGAGACGCAGGAGGCGCAGGTCATGCCGCCAACGCCGATCTCGATTGTCTCGACGACCGCCTCGTAGCCGGCATCGGATACGGACTTGACGAGCTGCGTCAGTTTTGCGTCCGGCGCCAGCGAAACTTCCGCCCGTTCAGTGGCGAGATTGACGCTGGCGGCGTTAACGCCGGGCGTATGCGCAAGCGCCTTCTCGACATGCGACACGCAGGAGGCGCAGGTCATGCCCCTCACGGTGAAATCAAGGCGTTCGCCGCCCGGTAAAGGAGTTTGAGCGTTCATACTTGCCGCCTCGTTCACAACGCCCTCGCGCATCAGTTTAAATCCACCGCCGCGTGCGCGCCATATAGGACCGATAGTCGTCGCCAAATTTCTCAAGAAGATGCCGCTCTTCGGGCTCGATCGCCAGCTTCGTCAGCCCGATCGCCAGAACCGGCGTCAACAACAGCGTAAAGGGCGAGCCAAGGAACAGACCAAGTCCAAAGATCAGGGCGACATGAGACACATAAATCGGATTGCGCGAAAAACCGAACGGCCCCTCCGTCACGAGAAAGGACGCGGCGCGATGCGGCATGATCGTTGTTTGATGGCGCGAGAGGATGCGAAAGCACCAGACGTCATTGGCCAGCGCGAGGACAACAATGGCTGCGCCGGCGACCTGGGTGATAGAGGAAGAGGCGCGATCGATGAGCGAAGCTCCTGTCGCGGCGTCGAGCGCAAGCCCGGCCGCCAAGGTCATCGCCATCAGGATCGGCGGCCAGGGCATACGGGAGGGGGGCGCGCTTGCGCCGATCTGCACGTTCATCGCGGCTCCTATCGGTGGAAAACGCTTCTCTTTAGATCGCGGTTGCGGGCGTTCGTTTCAAGTGCGCCATTGTCAAGGGCGGCTTGACGTGGGTGCGGCAGGCTGTCAAGATCGGCTTGACGCCCTATCGCCCTGGACATGCGAGAGCTGTCATGCTGGCCTTGCCCAAACGTAAACTGCGCTGCTCATTCTGCAAGAAGTCGGAGACTCAGGTCGCGCGGCTCATCGGCGCCGCCGCCGGCGGCTACATTTGCGAAGATTGCGTCGGCGTCTGCAACACGATCCTTGACGCCGCGCCTTCGCCGTTCAAAAGCTGGGACGACCTTACCGACGAGCAACTGCTGACCTCGATCAAGGCGAGCGAGGCCAGTGTGGCGGCGCTGCATTCACTGATCCACGCGCAAATCGCGGCGCTTCGCAAACGCGAGGTGAGCTGGACGGCGATCGGCAAGGTCCTGGGCGTGTCCCGACAGGCCGCCTGGGAGCGTTTCTCCTGATCGAGCATCGGCCCTTCATGCTTGAACGCTACGCGCAGGATATTGCGAGCCTCGCCGCGCGCGGCAGATTGCGCGCGCTCGCTTCGCGCGTCGGACTGGATTTCGCGTCGAATGACTATCTGGCTTTGGCCGGGTCGCCGGAACTCGCCGCGGCCGTGACGACGGCGCTGGCGCGCGGCGTTCCCGTCGGCGCCGGCGGTTCGCGGCTTTTGCGCGGAAATCATCCGGAGCATGAAGCGCTGGAAGACGAAGCGGCGCGTTTTTTTGGCGCGGAAAGCGCGCTTTATTTCAGTGGCGGCTTTACCGCCAATGAAGCGCTGCTCTCCACGGCGCCGCAGCGTGACGATCTCATTCTCTATGACGCGCTCGCGCACGCCAGCGCCCATGAGGGCATGCGATTGGCGCGCGCGCCGAATACGAAATTCCCTCATAACGACGTCGGCGCCGCCGAGGACGCGATCCGCGCCTGGCGCGGAAAGGGCGGAGGCGGAAAAGTCTGGATCGTCGTGGAAAGCCTTTACAGCATGGACGGCGACACGGCGCCGCTCGATGATCTCTATGCGATCGCCGCGAGGCACGACGCCTTTCTGCTGATCGACGAAGCGCATGCGACGGGCGTCTATGGTCCAGGCGGTCGCGGGCTGGCCGCGCGTTTTGAAGGCGCGGAGAATGTCGTCACGCTGCACACGTGCGGCAAGGCGATGGGAGTCGCCGGCGGCCTCCTTTGTCTGCCGCGCATTTTGCGGGACTTCATGATCAATCGCTGTCGGCCGTTCATTTTCGCGACTGCGCCTTCGCCGGTTATGGCCGCTTGCGTGCGCGCGGCGCTCAAGATCATTGAAGCGGCCGACGATCGGCGCGCCGAGCTGATGTCGCGCATCGATTTCGCCGGCGCCGAGCTGCG
>WSXZ01000093.1 GCA_009773555.1 Methylocystaceae bacterium
GACCGCGCTTGAGCACGATGAGCACGTCGCCGAGTGGATAAGGTTAGCTGACAAAGTGGCGCAACCTGTGCCAGTTTCCAGAGGCGGACGCGGCAATGATGGCGGCGTCCGCAAAGCCGCGCGCGACCTTGGTCTATCCGAACCGGAAACCGCCGCGCGACGAAGGTCACCGGTCTGTCTGATGAGGTGAAGACCGCTGCCGTTGAGGAGGGCTTCACAGCGCCTTATTTGATTACAGGCGATATGCAGTCAGGCTTCTATCCGAAAGAGACCTGAAAAAGCGTGAAGCGAGCCGGTATGGATCAGGATTTGATCGATGAAGCCTTCCGGGCCGCCAATAGGATGGCCGCCGATCGCGGGATAAGCCTCGACCGAACTGCACTGATGCGGGTGGTGCTTGCTGTTGCCGGGGAAGGCGACGGGCAGGACGGACCTGAGGAAATTGCCGAGGATGCGATGGAGCTATTGGGCAATGGCAGCGGGACCCCATCCTCTCGGCGAGGCCGCAGACCGTTCTGAATTCCAGCACCGCACGTGCTGGGGTGAAACCATGATCTTGAGGCACGATGGATGAAGGTCGCCGGCAGCTAGGAAGAGTTCGAGTTAAGTGTGAAGGCCGTATATCGGGGAAGTGGTGCATTGATGCCAAACTTCATTTTCGAAATAATTCGCGCGGGGGAGGATCCGCAGGTTGTTGACGAGCTGTCGTTGCCAGACTTTGCAGCGGCCTGGTACAACGTGGAGATGCTGGCTTTCAAATTACGAAAGACTGAAACCGAAGCATTTATTCGGGTGAAGGATTCTACGGGGCGCATTGTTGCCTTGGCGGGAATTTGCACGGCGCTTATCTCTTATGAAAGATGTAATCGAGGGAACTGTCCGCTGAAGCCCACTCAACACGCCATCGACGCGGACCTCGAAGAGGCATTCGACGAGCTTCATCCGGCGAGTCTGCGCTGAAGCAGTGCGAGGCTCATCCTGTTCGTGAAGGTCGGCTGGCATGGACTTACATTGGGGGATGGCGGATCGTTCAGAGAAGTAGGGTGTATCTTATTGCTGAAAATCCCTAGAGTTTTTGCGCGCAATCACAGAGGCGTGCCCACCCCCGAGAATTCATCCCCATGCCACTTAATCGGCTATCTGGTCTGTCCGCCGCTACTGTGGAATTGGCTCAGTGAGGAGACGCGATAATCCCGCGCGTCATACATCTGGTTTGTGATGGAAAGCTATGGGAGGATTGCGTCGGACATAGCCAGAATTTTGAGGACCAGGTTTCCGCCGGGCACGGCTTTGAAGAAGCCCTCAAACCTCTTCGGATCGAGACCGGAAAGGATCATCAGTCCGGAGAAAATTAGCAGGAGGAAAGCAATCTTCGGGAAAATGAGGCCAATCATCATCGCGGCCGCAACAAAAAATCCCCGCTTCGTTCTGTTGGCAGACGCGGATCGGGTCTCGCCGAACAGCGGCGGCGACGCGGCGGTTGCATTATCCTCCGATACTACGCCCTGGTAACGGCTCCAGACCCATGCTTTGGACATCTCGGTCATATTGCTTCCTTACTGTTCCTATGGAAGCCGACTGGGCTTCAAGGTCGGCGGCTGTGCCTGGCTCAATTTATGAGATCCAGCCGGCACGGTCGATCGCCGGCTGTCAATGTTTTCAGCCCCTCGGTTCAACTAACGGCCAACTTAACCATCAGGAAAGCCAATGCACTTCGTGATCTCCGCCACTTACGGTCCGACGGATCCGACGCGAGCGATGCTGCCCTTTATTTTCGCGGCGACCGCCCTGCAGGACGGGGACAAGGTAACGCTGATGCTGTTTGCCGACGCGGTGTTTTCGGCCGTCGATGGCGCTGCAGCCACACTCGTGCCCGTCGGGCCGCCCAACAAGTATGAAGACGTCGCTGCGCACCCAAATGCGACGGTCTTCGTCTGCAAGCCTTGCCTTGAGGCCCGGGGATTGACCGCCGTCTCTCTTGATAAGCGCGCCAAGCTCGGCGGCATGAATGACTTCCATGCAGCGGCGAAGCAACCCGACGCCAAGGTTGTGAATTTCTGAGAGGCATCCGAGGCGAGGCTCGCTCACTCGAAGGAATTGCTTTCTTTTCTCTGCATAGAAAACTCAGTGACGCGAGTCGCGACGCTCCTCGCGTTCTCCCTGACGGCCTGAGCGATTCTCCTGACGGCCCGACTGACGCTCCCCGCGCTCCTTCTGAGCAGCGAGGGTAAGACCGTCGGAGTTTGAGATCACGGTGCCCTGAGAAGTGGCGACTGGGGCTGCCTGAGCAATCGCCCCATAGCCCAATAGCAACGACGCGCCCATCGCCAATCCAACAGCTTGATTATGAGTCATGGACTTACTCCTATTCTTTGCTTTGGCTAACGCTTCACCCACAAGGGGCGACGCTTGCAGCAGAGACTGCCGGCTCCGCTCTTGCTGACGCTCCGGCATCGCCACCTGCAGCTATGATCGCGCTGCCTCAACCCAATTTCGACGTTCTTGCCGGCGGCTTTGGCTATTCGGTCGGCGTGCAATTCATGTCGGAGAATATTTGGCGCGGCATTTCCATCACCAACCACCGGCCGGGCGCGCTCGCTTACGGCGAGTTGCGCGAAGGCTGGTTCTATCTCGGCGGCGACGTGCTGAATGTGACGCTGCCGACTTCGCCTGCTGCGCAGCTCGACATCTATGGAGGCGTCCGCCCCACCTGGGGGCCGCTGACGCTCGATTTCGGCGCCGTCTATCACGGCCGCCCCGGCAATCAGCAGCAGTGGTTTCTCGGCGGCGTTGCGCCAGTAATGACGTTCTGGACCCGTGGCGGCTTTCCGACGACGCCCTTTGACCAAAGCTTCGTCGAAATCTACGCCAAACCCTTCTGGGCGATGAACGACTATCTGACCATCGGCGCCGAGTTCGGCTACAATCCCAGTTGGGCCAACTACAACGCCCATGCGCTCTATTCGGGCGGCAATGCGAAGCTGAGCCTGCCGGGAACGGGCTTCTCCCTCTCGGGCGCATTCGGCCACTACTTCCTCGGCATGGGCGACGCGACCTATGGGCCGAGCTACATCCAGCCCGGCATAAAGGGCATTCAGGGCTTCAAGCTCTCCAGCTATAACACTTGGAACATCGGCGCGTCTTATAAGTGGAACGCCATCACGTTCGACGTGCGCTACCACGACACGACGCTGACGCGGAAAGGCTGCTTCAACAATGTCGCCAACCCCGCCGGCAATTACGCCGCTGCGGTCTGGGGAGAGGGATATTCGGACTGGTGCGACGCCCGCGTCGTTGGTTCGATAAGGCTGGACTTCGATTCGACGATGTTCGTGCGTTGATCCGCGGGGAAGCCCGCGCAGAACGCCGCGCGTCATCAGTTTCGCGGGCGCGGCGCCAACACGCAATGGAGCTGCGAACCGATTGCCGCTTCGTCTCGTTGCTGATTGACGACAAGATCGCGAGGTCGGCGGCATTCGCGACGAAAGCGAAGGGCCGCGCCGCGCAAGACGACCAAACGGCAAGCAGTAGTGGAACGCGCGCATAAGCGGTCACACCAGAACGCGCGTCAAACAGCAGAGTCCCGCCCCTTTGCTAATCGGGCTTCTTGGCGCCTTGCCGCATTCAGCGGATCATCAAGACCGGCGTTCCTATGCTGATGCGATTGAATAGATCGACAACGTCTTCGTTCAGCATGCGAATGCAGCCATAAGAAGCGGCCGTGCCGATTGAGCGGCGCATCTTCTTGGTCGTCCCATGAATCGCGACTTGGAAACGGTCGAGTGTGATTGCGCGGGCGCCCATTGGATTGTTGGGCGCGCCGCCAGGGATGAAATCCGGCAATTCAGGATGATCGCTCTTAACACACGGCGGGGGAACCCAGTCTGGATTGACAAATTTTCCGTTCACCGTCGCGCTGCCCGACCATTCTCTCCCCTTCTTCGGAATGGCTATGGGATAGCGAACGGCGGCTCTATCGTCGAGGACGAAATACAATTTGCGCTGGGGCGCGTTGATGACGATCGTGCCGGGTGGCGCCGACGCAGGGGATGAGAAATTCACTACTTCCCAAGCCAACCCGCTTTGCAACGTCATCAGAGGGATGATTAGCAGAGCGATGATTGCACGAAGAGGTCGGAGCATTTGGAGCATCTCACAAAACATCCCCGCGCGCACATAAGCGCAACCCTTATATTGCACGGCAACAAGCGCGTCTTTTTCCGAGATCAAAGCTGCGCGCGTTTGCGCCAAATAGTGTAAGGAATCGTGAAGATGGCGCAAAGGACCACGTAAAGCAGGATCGCGGGCAAGACCGCCTTCTGTTCCGGAAAGTTTGTCGAGCCAATCGCCAGCGCGATGCCAGGATGTCGTGTGGCCGTCGCGAGCGCGAGCACGGTCCTATGATGGGTATCGGGGCCGCCGAGCATATGTCCGACGGCGAGCCCAACGAACACGAAGGCGGCAATAGCCACGATTGTTCCATTTCCGACGAGGGCGATGATGGCCGGCCAAGCAGTGTAAAGGACAGGCAGAATGCTGATGGCAAGCGATGCAGCGGCGACAAGCGCGACGAGTTTGGAGATTCGCAAGGCGATCGCGGGAGCAAATTGCCTGACGAGCATTCCCGCCACCAATGGCGCAAGAACTGTCACAAGCACCAGATGAGCGATTGGCCAAGCCCGCATATGGATGGGCATCTGCGAGAATTGGTTAAGCAACTCGATTGCTACCGGAATGTATACAACTGCGGCCACTGCGGCGAAAACCAACAATCCGATGGCCTAGGATGGCTCGCCGTGCGCCTTGATTTGCTTTTTCGGGAGAATGGGTGGAGCGGGAGAGACAGCAAGCGCCACGAGCGAGACTTCTATAGCCTCGGGCAGATTGAACGCCGCCACGATCGCTACCGCGACCACAGGCATGATTATGTCCATCGCCACCAGCGACCGCGCAAGCCGCGCGGGTCGGCGGAGAAGGTAGGTAGCATCGTTAGGCTGGGAGTCGAGGCCAATTGCGAACACGCTCAGCGCGATGCTGGCCTTCAACGCAATTAGAATCAGGGTTTGAAAACTCATTGGGGAGCTCTCGTCCTCGACTTCATGGCTCTATCCCGCCCTTAGGTGTATAGTCCCGAGGTGAGCTGGGTCGGGTCATTTATTGAAGACGGCTGGCTCGGCTTTCTAAATTTTACAGACATTTTCGTGAGGCGTCAGGCCTCGCAGCGCGCCTTCAGCCGTTTAGCAAAATTATAGGCGGTCAAGAAACGCTGCGAGATGCTTTGTCACATTGTTAAGGACTTGCGATCTCTCGGCCCCACAGATAGCCATTGACCATGGCAAAGATCAATTACAGCGGCTACCGCTTTCCGCCCGTGATCATTCAACAGCGATCTGGCTGTATGTCAGATTCACACTAAGCTTCACCGTGTCCTACGAGACCGTGAGACGATGGGTCATAATCAATCATTTTGGACCCGGGATCGCGGCTGAACTTCGCAGACGGCAGCCGAAGCCGCACACGACATGGCATCTGGACGAAATCTATCTCAAGGGCACCTCGAAAAATATCTGCTTAACGCGTGATGAGCGGCGTTCACGGTGGCGCAGCCGGGCTGTTTGACTCTGCCTCTCCGTGAGGCCGCCTGAAATCGCCGCCGACTTGTCGGGAGGGGTTTATAAATGCGCTCACTCACCCTATCGAGACTCATGACGCGCAGCGACCTCTCCCGCCTCGCTGGCCGCGAAATCAGTCGCGACGTCATCGCCCGTTTGAAAAAACTCGATCTCATCGCCGCCGGCCCACGCGCCCCAACACCCGGCGCGCCGTACGCCTATGTCACGACGAAGAAATTCTTGGAGGCGTTCGGATTGGGGAGCCTGCGCGATCTCCCCGACATCGAAAAGCTGGAGGACGCTGGCCTGCTGCAGCGACCGACCTCCGAAGGGGATCTCGACGGCGTCTTGGGTCTGCGCAAAGAAGACGCGGAACAATTGCACGAGACAGCAGACGCTTGGGATGAACCGTCGGAGGTGGAATAAGTTCGAAGGCGGTGTCATATCCGGCTATCCTTCGCGGTCAGATCCTCGCAGATCAGGAACGCAAGCTCGCGATAATTTGAGAGAGGGACTGGTCCGCGCCACACCCCGCCGTTTCGGGCCGTAACTTTGCCGCGCCGAAGGCCTAATGGCAGGTCTGATTTGACATAATGGGTCTATAAGTGAGTGCTGTTGCTTGATCGACAGCTCACTCGATCGACGCGCTTCAGGTCATGCTCGCGCGTTAACGCCTTGTATCGGATTTTGGCGTGCATGATTGACGTCGCAAAACGTCGGCCTTGAGATAGATCACGTCAGCGAAATGTTTTGCACGTGGACGTGACGATGATGTGCGTCCATGATTTGCAGCTACGACGCTCGAGATGAGCGTAAATTGAGTGACGCATCGCCATGAAAGAACTCTGTGGCAGGAACGGGCGTTTTGACTGATCAAGCTGAGAGGAAGCCTCAATCCGACGACCCTAGGGCAAACGCGTCATTGCTGCCGACCGACGACGTCAACGCGGCAGTTCTTCAGATCGTGCGTGAGCTTGTTGTCGAGCTGCATCCGAACCTGATCGATCCGCGCCTCGTGCGGCTAGACAGCGACCTCGATCGCGATTTGGCGCTCGACAGTCTTTCTCGGGCGGAACTGCTCTTGCGGCTGAATCGTCGATTCAAGGTGCAGCTTCCGGAGCGGTTGATCGGCGAGGCCGACCATCCG
>WSXZ01000094.1 GCA_009773555.1 Methylocystaceae bacterium
CTTAACTTCCCTGTCATCGGCCTGCGGGAGGGAAACAAGGCAGGAAAGCGCTGGGTGGAAAAGGCCGCAGGGAACGAAACGACGAGCAGATCGCCAGGACTGCGCTGACGCAGCGCAAACTAATCGACGAAGCTATCGCCAAGACTGCAGCCGCTCCACGGGCGCCGATCAAAACAAAAAATGGGGATGAGGCGGATTTCGGCTCGATGAGCGGCATCGACTCGCGCATACCAACTGTGTTGGAACTCGTGGAGCGGCAACGTGACCCGACCCGGACCATCTGACGGATGACGCCGGCGCCGTTTTGGGCGAGAGCATCGACGAGCGCATCTATTTTATCCGCTCGAAACGGTGGATCGCCTATCCCAAAGCGCTTGAGATACTCGGACATCTGAACGGGCTGCTTAAACATCCGCGGACAACGCGGATGCCGTCGTTGGCCGTTTATGGCGACAGCGGCATGGGCAAATCCATGCTGGTGGAAAAGTTCAAAGACGACTACATGCTGAGCGCCCGCGAAAAGCCGCACGGACCGAAGGCGAAATTGTTGGTTGTCGAACTGGCGGGCCGGCCGAATGAGCGCCGACTTTTCGCGCAAATTCTCGCGGTGCTCGGCGCGCCCCTGAACCCACGCGCTACAATCGTCGAACTCGAAAGGACCACGGTCCGTCTGCTGGATGACCTCGGGGTCCAGGTGTTGGTCTTGGACGAGATCCACAACGTGCTCGCGGCGTCCTGGCGCGAACAGCGCGTCGTTTTCAACACGCTTCGCTATTTGAGCAATGAACTGAAATTGTCTCTGGTTTGTTTTGGGATCATGGAAGCACGGCAGGCGATCAATGGCGACGTTCAATTGGCGCGACGCTTCGACTCCATCTCCTTACCGCGATGGATAGCTGACAAAGAGTTCGAGCAGCTCGTTCTCGCCATCGTGCGAAACCTGCCACTGAAGGAACCTAGCGTCCTGACGGTGAAAGGCTTGCGGCGCATTCTCTTGGTCAGCGGTGGAGTCAGCGCACGGATATTCCGCATGCTCAATGACGTGGCGATCGAAGCCATCGAAACTGGCGTAGAGAGGATCACCGACGAAGCGCTGGAGCGCTACAAGCCCCGTGGGGGAAGACGAGGCCGCTTTCCAATGATCGACGACGAAGACGATGCTCATAGGCCGTTGCCAGTGGTGTTGAGGCCGGTCGACGACGAGCTGCTCTCGTCGTGGTTGGCGAGGCACGCGGCCTACTATGGGGTGTCGGGACCGTTTTTCGCCAAATGGCTGATGCCCGGCACACGCAATCTCTCGCTTCTCGACTATCGGCTGGGGTTAGCGCAGGTCGCGCGATTATCTGAAAAACTCCGATGCGATCCGATCGCGCTGATCGAGATGACGTTCATTGAAACGCCAGCAGGTTCCGCCGAATTAATTTGCCGCAACAGAGCGCCGCAGATTTGCCGACCCTGCGCAGACCGGCACGCGCGCGACGGAGCGTCCGGCGCGGTCCCGAAGCATTGGCGAAAAGCCTGGCGCATCACCTGCCCTGCTTGCGGCGCGCCTTTATCGGATACGAGCGAGCGCCTCGATACTGGCGAAACATTGCAGGACACGAGCCCCTTCGCTGATGTGTGGAAGGAAGCTGTTGCCGGCGAGGCGATCGTCGAGCGTTTCCTTCGTGGCGATAACTCGTTCGATTATTCGCCGATCGCGCTCATGCGCGCGCTGCTCGTGCATACGTGGCGGCCATGCGGCGCGAATGGCCGTGAACCTGCGGCCGGATGGGCGCTTGGCGCGATCTTTCCCGAATTCGACAATCTCGCGCGGCCAATCAAACGCAGGATCAATCATGCGGCTGTTGCGGCTCTTCCTATCTCGTTCCGCCCGGCGCTTTTGGCTGGCATCTCGCGAGCGATCGCCAATCCCGCCATCCTCAACGCGGTTCGAGATGAGACGATCCTGCGAGGGCGAAGCGCATTCGAGCGCCTATGCGAGACAGCTCGTCTCGAAGCTCAAGCCGCGAAGGAAAGCCATTAAACGTGAGAATATTAAAGGTCGATATTCTCAAGTTTAATGGCTTTTCCGATTCGAAATCGGAAATTCTCAAGCCAAGATGGCTCCTGTCACCCAATCACCCCATCTGGTGACGAAGTCGACTTTTGTCAGCGAGAATCTATTTCAATGCCGACGAAGAGAAACGCCGGTTCGCTGCCGAAATCGATGGCAAATAGAATTGCGTCCCACGCTTCGCCGATCTGAACGATCCACAGCCATCCAGATGCGATGTCGGCGGCTTCCCTTGGCGTTCTGCACCCAAACAAGGCGCGCATAAGCACGCTGAGATTGAAGCCGGCGACGTGCATGAGATAGCGTTTGTGAATATTCTCGCGACCGCGCAGCCATGCGCGACTCATGCCACCACGATCAAGCGTGTGAGCAAAGCTGCGTTCCACGAGTTCGCCGCGCTTGGCATTGCTTCTTTTCCGACACCCGATTTGAGCTTCGTGTGGTTGGCGTGAACGGCGTCGCGTGCCTCCTCGTCGCCATGCCAGCGTCGATAGCCTTGCGCTGGCGCAGGCTCGGCTATGCGTGACGTCCATTCACCGCCGTCGAGTGTCCTTTCAAGACATCACGCGAATGATAGCCTCTGTCGGCGATGACCTCGCAGGGATCATCGGGCGTAGGCTCTAACCCAACAGCCGAAAAGTTGGCCTTCGCTTCGTCCAGCGTTTCGTCGAGCGTCGCCGCGACGATCACGCCCGTGTCGAGATCGACCGCATACTCCGGCTTGTAGG
Source organism: Methylocystaceae bacterium (assembly GCA_009773555.1). GTDB lineage: Bacteria > Pseudomonadota > Alphaproteobacteria > Rhizobiales > Beijerinckiaceae > Methylocystis. The sequence goes on from WSXZ01000094.1 coordinate 2,785, forward strand.
CGAGATGCGTGGCTCCGTTCTTCATTCGGGCGATCTTCGCGTCGGCGTCCGTCGCGCTCTTCCATTCGGCGTTCGACAGTTTCTTGTCTTTGCGCTTTCGGTCGAAGCACGCCAAGTCCGCCGTCGTGGGCGTGTCGATCCCGCTCTCCTTCGCCATGCGCTCGAGCATCCGACGATAAGTTTCGTCGTCGCTTCTGCGCACAATCGTGCGAACCGCCGCATTGGCCTCCATCGTCGAGCCATCGACGCCGAGCCGCTCGCCCTTCACGTGACCACGCTCGACAACAAGCTTCAGCATGAAACCGAAAACCTGCTCGTGAACCTCGTGCGGCAGCCGAGAACGCGTCTTCGACAGCCACGAGTGATCAGGGCTATGCGCTGGGGACTGGCGCCGCTCTGGCGGAAGAGTCCGCTCAAGGCTTCCAAAATCCGCTTGCAAGAGTTGTTCAATTTCTAGATCAGATCATCGACGCCGACCAAACCGCAATCCTGTCGCGACCGGCAACCTTCGCGGCGCGTAAGGCCTTGTCGGCGCGATCGACCGATGCCTCAACCGGGATGACGGGGTCGAGCAGCGTAAGGCCGAACGAGGCGGTCACCGTTAAAGGTAAATAGCCGTCGACGGCAAATTCCCTTCTCGCCAACCCTTCTCGCAACCCCTCGGCGATCGCGCGTCCTTGTTCAAGTTCGGCACTAGGCGCGCAGTAGAGAAATTTACGATACGAAGTCTGACGAGACGACTGAGATAGAGCTTTTGCATCGGTGGATTGACGCGGTCGGGGGCAACATTTCCCTTGGAGAAAGCACGTTAAAATCCGTCGAGGTATCGAAGGACGGCGATAAGCTCACCGTCGTGCTCAAGAAAAATAAGCAAAAGAAATCAAAGAAAGCGCCGAAGCTTTAAACCCCTGCTAATGCTTTAATTTTTCGGCATTTTCTTTAGGAACAATCCGACTGCCGAGCGGTTCCTCTCCCTTCAGGGAAGGACAACATCATGCCGGACAAAGCGCCGGAAGACTGGCGGAGCGCAACCGCCAGCAAACATGAAGCGCAGTTCGCCATCACTCTCGGAAGGATCGGCGAGCGGCTAGCCAAGGACGCCGGCATCGTCAAAGCGCCGCTGCCAGAGAGGATGGCGGTTTTGCTGATCGAACTGCGACGGCGACGCGCCGATCTGCATAGGCGCAGATCGGCGGGCGGGCGGACCAAGGTTTTAGTTCGATAGCGACGCCAGCCGGTCGGCGAACCGCGCCATGTCTTCGGCGCTGACGCTGCGCCCAGTGATCGCCGTGAACAGCGCTGCAACACCTTCGGGCGTCGGGCGGACCATGGTTCGCTCGACCCTGCGAGGTTGGGCGTTCAGCCGCTCGCGCATCGCGCGCGCCTTCGTCTACGAGAACTGTAGGCAGCGGCTCCAGCTCCAGCCGTGGCGCATCATCTGCCGGCACTGGCGATTGTGAACGACGGGGCAGAGACATCGTCCGCAAGCCCCAGAGAGCCCGTCCTTTCAACTCCAACGCGTTCCAAAAAGTGCAGAAATTACTCAGCGATCAAACGCAAAGCGGACGCGCGCCCCCGATCATGTCGCCAAAAACTCAGCAGAGTCAGCCCGCTGGGTGAATAGGACGGGTTAGACGTCTCAAGTGCCCTAACCGGAAGGCGCTGCTACAACCGTGGCCGACGTATCGCCTTTTGGTCGCGCCCCCTTGAGGGGCGAGCCCCGCACCACGAAGTAAATCATCTCAGCTATATTTGTCGTATGGTCACCAATGCGCTCGATGTTTTTTGCGCAAAACAGCAGATGGGTACAAAAGGTGATGCTGTGAGCATCCTCCATCATATAGGTAAGCGCCTCGCGGAATAGCGATGTGTACATGCCATCGATTTCTTTATCGCGGTTCCACACCGAGATCGCTTTTGCGGCGTCGAGTTGTGCGTAGCTGTCGAGTACGTTCTCAATCTGAGCGATCGCAAGATCGGCCATATCCTCCAAGCGCTTCATCAACCCCCTTGGATGCGAATCGTCCTTTATTACGGCCATCCGATTGGCGATATTCTTGGCGAAATCGCCAATGCGCTCGAGATCGATCGAAATGCGCATCGCCCCGACGATCACGCGCAAGTCATCAGCCACCGGCTAGCGCTTGGCGATCAGGTGAATGGCCTGCTGCTCGATCCGTTGCTGAAGTTCATCGACAGCGTCATCAGCGGAACTCACATGATTGGCAAGGTTTTCATCGCTATTGATCAACGCGTTGATGGCGTCACGAAACTGCTGTTGAGTAAGAGCCCCCATCCGCGCAGTCAACTGGGTGAGCTCGTGCAACTCCTGCTCGTAAGACTTGACGGTATGTTCAGTCATGTCATCTAGCCTTTCGCTCACCGTGCGCTTCGCAGAGCCGACGGTCATCCGAAGCGCCCTGTGACATAGTCGTGAGTTCTCGGTCGCTGCGGATTCTCGAAAACGGTATCGGTGTCGCCGTATTCGATGAGACGCCCGAGATACATGAAGGCCGTGTTGTCGGATACTCGGACGGCTTGCTGCATGTTGTGGGTTACGATGATGACTGTGTATTTCCCACGCAGTTCGTCGATCAATTCTTCGATTTTCGCCGTTGCGATCGGGTCGAGCGCCGAGCAGGGCTCGTCCAGCAACAAAACCTCCGGGTCGCCCGCGATCGCGCGAGCAATGCAAAGCCGTTGCTGCTGTCCTCCTGACAGGCCGAGGGCCGAGGATTCGAGCCGATCCTTCGCCGGGACCACGCAAAGTCGTGGGGACCTCAAAGTTTTTAGTGGTTAAGTTCTAGGTTCTTTCCGACGGCGTGGTTCGCCTAGCTGCCTCCGAGATTGGCGCGAGAAGCTGACGCACCCCACAGTTTTGCATGCTCTCGCCAAAGGGCCAAAGGAAGAAGCGCGCGAGTTTGAGCCGCCATGTCAGCGCAATGATGGTGGAAAGCGGAAGCCGGCGGAGCCGCGTTCTGTCGATCATAGGAGGTATTCGCTCCCATCGAATTCGAGTTCCCAGGGCCCGACGCTCCATTCGAAGTCGGACTCCTCTTCTCGATCGTCGTCATAGCCGCGCAACGCCATCTCAGGATGGCCGCGCCCGTGGCCAGTCCAGCCGCGCCGCCGGGTTCGAGCAGTTCGCTTTCGTCTTCGCGGTCGTCGTCGGAGCCATGCGCCCATAGGGATTGAGGAAAGGTCGCGGCGCCCAGGAACCCGCCGCCCAGGCTCCCGCCATTTTCGACCGGACTAATCAGTTCGGAACACAACCGGCACGGCCGCCCGGCACATTACTAATTGTGGCCCGGCTCGGCGAAATTCATGAATGACCACGAAGACGGGCGAACGAAAACCCGGCCATTTCTTGACCGGGCCAAGGCATTGACCCTACAGCCCTGCAAAGAGCTAGAGCGCGAAGACACGTGAAAAGCAAAACGCCCCACCGCCGTTCGCGGCGACGAACTCGACGCCGGCAAGCTGGGTTACGTCGCTGACCGGATCATTTCTGTTTTGAAGAGTAAAGGTCTGAACTTGGGTCAGGCACCCCGTT
>WSXZ01000095.1 GCA_009773555.1 Methylocystaceae bacterium
GCGCGAGCGGGCGGCCATGGGCGTCAATCACAAAATCCGCCTCCGCAAGCCGACCCTCGGATTTTCTGTCGGCGCTTCGCGCCTTTGACGCCGCCGCGCCGTCGCGCCGCATCGAGCGCATTAGCTCGGAATGCGAAGGAAATCGTCATGAGCGCCGCAACCGCGATCGCCCTGCTGGTCCCCCTCGCCCATCCGCTGGCGCAGGCCCATTCGCTCGGCTCGCTCCAACCCGGCCTTTATCTGCCCGAGAAAACGAGTTGCGACTTCATCGGCGGCGCGAATACCGTCGACTTCGACGGCAAGAATCTGTCCGGTCACTACCAGATGTGCGTCACGCAGCCGAGCGCGTCGAGCACCTACAAGTCAACTTGCGTCGAGGCGCAGGGTCAAGACTTCTCGACGCTGACAGAGTCCAAAGTGCTCGCCTCGCCGGATCGCTTTCAGGTGACGCAGAAGATCGTCGTTACTTCCTCACGATCCTTTGATCTCAACGGCGTGAAATACCGCTTTTGCGGAGGCCGCTGATGCGTCGTCGATTGCTCGCCCTACTCACCGCCAGTTTGGCCACGGCGGCGTTCGCCGCTTCCTGCCCTAACGGCGCTGCGCTGTTGAAAAACAACACGCCTCTAGCCGACCTTTGCCCGAAAGGGTTCGGGCAATTCAATCCGGGCTCGATTTCGCAAGCCATGCAAGCGCAACCGAACAACGTCGCCATGGTCGTTGCTGCCGCCGAACAAGCCGGCGTGCCTACGAACTTGGCCCTTGCCGTCTCTTACCACGAGTCCGAAGGCTTCAATTCGTGCGCCGGTTCGGACACGGGCGTTAAAGGCCCGATGCAGCTCACGCAAAGGACAGCCCGAACGCTCGGCTACAATCGAGACATCAACGAGCAGAATATCAAGGGCGGGATGGCTGTTCTCAAGCAAGTGGTCGATGCTTGTGGCGCGACCAACTATACCTGCCTGTCCGCGCGTTACAACGGCTCGCCGCGTCCCGGCGAACAAGCCGGCTGGGCGCGCGGCGTTCAGCGCGCCGACGCGCAAGTGCAAAACAACCCTTCCTTACTCGCTCAAGCCTGCACAACACCGGCGAACAAGGGCGGGACCGACTGCCCCAGCGGCGGGGCGACGCCTAATGGCGTCATCCCGCCGACGCCGGGCAACGCGCCGGTGCAATTGCCGCCCAACCTCGCCTGACGATGCGCGTCAGCCTCGCCATCGCCGCCGCGTCGATCGCGCTCCCGGCGCCCGCCATTGGGCAGTCGCACGGCGCGCAGCCTCCGACTTGGAAGCCAGCTGCGCTTCACGTCTTCAACTTCCCGCAAGCCGGCGTCCCCTTCCAGACCGGCGACACTTGGTCCGCCAACGGTCAGACCTTTCGGCTCTATGGCGTTCAGAGCTGTATTCGCGGGACGTTTTTCACAAATGCTGCGCAGAAACTAACCGATTGCGGCGAAGCGTCGGTCGCCTATCTCGCTGCGCTTGTTCGCGACGCGAAGCCCCGATGTACCGCGATTGCACAGGCCACCGAGCCGCCCATGATTTTCGCGGTTTGCGCCGCCCATATTGGGAACAACACACTCGACCTCGGCACCGTGCTGATCACACAGGGCTTTGCCTTCGCGGCGACCGACACCGCGGGTAAGCCGACGAAATTTGAATACGCAGTCGCCGAGAGCGAAGCGTCCAGAGCGAAGCGCGGCCTATGGGCGGCGTCCGATTTGCCGCACCCGTCCAGGATCCTCATGAACGCGGCGCGTGGAGCGCGACCGCAATAGCCATGCTTGTGAGTGCCCACGCCGTCGCTCAAATCCTCGGAGGACGACGCGAGGGGCGCGGCTACCTCTGCCATTGCCCGGTTAAGACCCATGGTAAGCAGCGCGGCGACAAGCGCCCGTCGCTCAGCGTCAATGACGGCGGCAAGGGCGTGATCCTGCATTGCTTCGCCGGTTGCGATCCACGCGACGTGATCGCCGCGATTAACGGTCTCTCCCCCATCACGCGCAGCGAGATAGCGGATCGCTCCGCGCTCAATGAGAAGCCCGCGCCGAAAACGACCAGCGCTTATGCGCGTCGTCTCTGGCGATCGGCGATCGGCGTTCCCGGAACGATCGGAGAAAACGTCCTGCGCGAGCGCGGCTTGCCGACCACGCCGCCGGCGTCCATTCGCTTCCTGCCGTCCTATCGCTACCATAGGCGCCGGCCGCGCAGCGCCCTGCCCTGCCTTATCGCCGCCGCCCAGGCGCCGACGCGCGAGATCGTCGGCGTCCAACTCACCTTCCTGCATCCGGCAGGCCGTCGCAAAGCAGATGTTGAATTTCCCCGACGTGCGATCGGCCCGCTGGGCGCGTCTATACTCCGCCTCGCACCGGCCGCTCCCGCGCTTGGCATCGCCGAGGGTTTCGAGAAGGCATGGGCCGCGCAGTTGCTATTCGGCGAGCCTGTATGGGCGACGCTTGGCGCCGACCGTTTCGGCGTCGTCAACTGGCCCAACGACGTGACGAGGCTCACGATCTATGCCGACAACGATGGGCCCGGCCTCAAGGCCGCGCGTGAACTGCGTGCCGCGCATCCTGAAATTGGGGTTCGAATCCGTTATTGCGTCGCGGAGGGTCAGGACTTCGACGAGCTTTACAAGACCGTCGCTGGGGATCGCGCCGAAGCCCTGAAACGCATCATCGAGGAATGAATGGCTGCTTGGCGGTTGCCAGATAGCGGACGTTGGGCTTCTCGCCTCAAGATCGGTAGTTTGAGCTTTGTACTACAGCTTCCTGAAAGCCGACTTCTGCGTTTGAGACCATGGAGAGGAGGAATGCCGGCCGGCGGTTTACAGTCGAGCATGATACAGACCCAGCCTGCGCCTGCCGGAGCGGCGGGCAACGGCAGGTTGCGGTCAAATGTATCTGCGGTAGTCGGAACTCACCTTCTCATCGGTGATGTACTTCAGGACCTCGCCTACTTTGCGTGCTGCACGAATGGGGATCGGCAGCTTCTGATTCATCTGTGTGGAATTCCAGTTGATTTTCGTAAGACCGAATATCTCGTTCGCAACCTGCGCGACCGTGCTATCGCTAGTTTTATATGGGCAGATCAACAGTGGCTTTGGATCATATATGCCGGGGTATGTCCCATAATAGGGAATGCTGCCGTTGGTGTAGAGCAAGCCTTTCCCGTCAAGTTCCACGAACGTGCCGCGCATGACGGGATAATTGCCGTCCCTGAACACCTTCACGAACGACGATTCCTGCACCCACACGAGATCGCGCAGTTCGGTGCCGACCTCATCAAGCGCTTCGAAAATCCCGGCCGCTTCTTCGTCGCGGAAGCGCGATGTTTTCAGCACTATGACGCGCGCCGGATAGTTCATGTGATGCTTCTTGTAGGCGGCAAGAGCATCGGCAATCAGGGACTTCGCATCGTCTGCGGTCAGAAAGGGATGTCTGCCACGACTTTCGGTCTGCGCGCCTTTGCCCTTAAGGATGAAGCCTCTGCCGCGCTCATCGAACATCTGAGCAGCACTCGTGAAGACCTGTTGTCCACCGGCCTCGCGGTAAAAGCTCACCCCGATGTAGCAGGCCGAAAACTCTCCCTCTTGGGGAGCCCGCCGCCACGGCACGCGCCCAGAGCCTTTATAGTAAAGGGTGGTCAGGAGATTCCATGTACGGCCGGCCTGATCCTGAATTTGTCGGGCGCTGCTCTCCTTGATCTTCAGAGGGATGATGGCGCGCTCGTCGAGCACGTCTTCCCAGACGATCTGAATGGGAAAGCGAAAGTGCATTGCCTTGGCTTTCAGCATGCCGCGGAAATTGGGGGCATCTGAGCCCGAGCTATCTTCTCGCTCCACCGTCGCGTCAGAATCGACCTTGGCGTTCCAGACGCGCTCGATCAGCTCAACCGGCAGCGCGACGATGGCGACGTCCGGCCGTGAACTGCCCTCATCGATCGCCTGTAGCTGCTTGATGATTTCATCAACTGCCATTTCGACGGCTTTGCCGTGATGGGGTTCTTTCCTGATGCGTTCGATGCGCGCCTGCGGGATCGCGGCAATCGCGCCATCCGGAATCTCAAACCGGCAGCGGAAAGGGTTCTGATTTCCGAGGCCCGGAAACGGTGGGTGCAGATTTGGATGCTTTTCCGATTTTCCTGCGAATCCGGCCGCAGCGGCTTGAAGGAATTCACGAGCGTCCTCGACGGTCTTCGCACTCCCCACGACGGCGATCCTAATGACATCACCAAGCGGCATCTGGAGCGGCCCAGCTTCGAACAGACCTAGGCGCGGATCGGGATGGTAATGTTGGCTTCCAAACTCGAGAAGCGGTTCATCGAAGATCTTGGTCTCGAACTTCATGCGAACCTCAGCAGGTCTTGGTTGAGATCGGCATCCTCGCCCGTCTTCTTCGGCGTCCCCCACACGTCCTCGGGCACCTTCTTGGGGAGTTCGACGCTTGGAGGCTCGCCGAATGTGAGGCGCGGATCAGCGCTGGCAACGGCGAACAAATCATCCGCCTTGCGCTCTTCCTCTGTGAGGAAGCGATGCCACATGATCACCTGACCGCGAAGCGATGCACTTTTGTCCAACCGCTTCTTTCCGGCCAACAGAGCGCTCGGATAGGAGTGCGGAATGAACCCGTTGGTGGTGAAGTAGTAAGTCGGGTTGATCACCAAGAACCACTGATCGTACAGGAGTTCGAATCTCGGCACGAAGGCGTGGTGGCGCACGAACTCAACGCGGGTCAGGTCCGTCTTGTTACGAACGACGTTGACGACGTCTGCTTCAGCCTTCTTCTTCGCTGATTGATAGTGGAATGCGCGGGACTCGTTCTCGGCGCGTGCTCTGAAATAGAGAAGCCGTCCTTCCTTGTCCCATTCGAGATCGGTTCGTACCTGATGACGGAGCGTCTGATTGAGAAGGAAGGTAAAGTTGTTCCGCTCGTTGAGGTCTTCATGGAAGGCCAAGTGCTCGATCTCGATCGCTTCGACCTGATCCAGATCGACGATCTGATCGCACGATGAAGTGCGCGGATCGTGGAAAGACCAGAACGAATTACCTTTAATCACCCAATCAAAGCGTGCAGGTTCATCGGCGTCGAGGATTCTCGCGGTCGCCTGCTTAGCCGTGTACGGCGTTGTCGCTACGAACACTTCATCGGGCAGGCTTACGGGAAGGATGTTCACCAGCGCTTCTTCCCCGCCGCCGAGTGGCGGAACGTAGTAGCCGAAGCCTGTCTTCGGAATAGTAAGAGCTGCGAGCCGAGCGACAGCGTTCGCTTCTAGCACGTCCAGTTTCTTGTCGAAGCTCAGCCGCCTTTCGCCTGGCCGCGAACCGCTTGAAATTTCTTTCCAGTAATAGGTCTCATCGCTCTTGCGAAAAAGGACGATGATTATGGGAAGGTTCGAGCCTCGCCAGTAAGCGAGGTCTTGACTCCGCAGCAAGTAGGTAAAGCCGCTGGCATCTTCGCCCGTGTAAATACCCGCGTCGGTCGCTTTCACTTGCACCGCGATCATTCGCGCGGTTGGCTGGCCTTCGATCATTACCTCGGCGATCCCATCGATTCCTGTTTCGAGGCGCGAGCGCACGTCGAACTGAAAGCCCATGGTGAGGAATCGCAATTGAACGGCGGTCTCGCCAATCTGCCCTAGCAGTTGATTCGGAGTTATGGTTTTTACCATGTGCGCACTATAGAACAATATGCGAACAGACTAAATGGGATTCTTACCCTGTACCCGCTTTGCACAGGATCAGGGCCGCGCGACTACTCTGAACCGGCTAAACCCCGCCACCGGGGCGATGATGGAGCTATGTTGGAGAGCAACGAGGCACAGCCGAGCCAACAGCAGGATGAATCGTTCCACGGTAGTTCTCGCTGATTTTTACCCTAAACCTAACGCTCAGGTCATTTTGTTACCTACCTCAGATAACGAAAACTAGAAATGGTCCGTCGGCGCTCTTTCCTCACGCTCCTCGTTGAGATGGAAGCCGCGCGACTCGCGAAGTTTTTCGGGTCGCCGCGCGTTTGGCGCCGCTCGCCGCTTTGCGTGGCGACTCGACGCCAAGCAATTGCCACAAGCTGATGTCCAATCGTTCTGCGAGTTCGACGAGCACGAGCAGCGACGGGTTCGATACGCCGTCGGTGATGAGATAGAGCTGCGGCAGGGAAACATTCAGAAATTTTGCAAATTCCTGTT
>WSXZ01000096.1 GCA_009773555.1 Methylocystaceae bacterium
CGTCTCAAGCCGCTTGATCGGCCGCGCCATCGGGCCCTCCGCCATGCAAATCAATCTCAAACCAATAATAGTCAATATTTGAGAGACAGGACACTAGCGACTGGGCGCTCCCGTGACGGCGACAACATCCCCACATCGAACAAATGCCGAATTATCGCCTTACGATCCGCAACGCTTGCGGCGCTTCCAATGAATTGTCCATTTTCGCGCGCGCAGGTCGGGGGCCAACGGGAAATCCTTTGATGCGGCATGATTTAGGCTTACGCAAGAGAAAGGTCGAACGCGGACGCGTCTGGTGCCCGCCGTTGCGGCTCTACTTTCCGAGAATTTTTCGAATTTCCGAAAAGACCGCGAAGCGCCCGCGCGACGCCCGCGCGCCAGCGCTCCATCATATCAGCTATACGCTCGACCCGAGCGCCATGGCGGCGATTGGTAGCTTCGTAGTCGAGGAAATCGACCGCCTGGACGGCGATGCGCCGCATTCGCTGATCGTCCGCCATCATTGGTCAAGATCGCTCGCCAGCTCCTATCTCGAGGGCGTGGAAGATATGGCGCCGCACGAGAACGCAGGAGTTTTTGAACTGGACGACGCGGTGTTCACACTCGCAGAACGGCCGACCGGCGCGGGCTGGCCGGCGCCGATGATTATCTACGTCGCCGAAATTTACCATTCGCAAAGCGAACTTGACGCCGAGCATTTTGAAGTTGTGGTTGGGCCGGACGGACGGGCCGAGCCCCGGGAATTACTCGGAGGATAATCACAAACCATCGGCCGGAAGGCGATCCCGCTGGCCTTTCGCAAAGCTCAACCGAAATAGAGAAGCGGGGCGGCGCGCGCCGCCCCTTTGATCGCGTTACTTATGCTTGGCCGGCTTTTTATGCTCGGTCCCTGCGTCAGCCTCGTCCTTGTCAGACTTGGCGGAGGCCAGGATCGAAAAGTCGTCGCAGTTGAGGTCGACGGTGTAAACTTTCTCGCCGTCCTTTTCGAAGCTTCCCTGCTTCAGCGTGCCGCGCGCCACCACGAGATCGCCGGACTTCGCATAGTCGCGGACATATTTGCGGGCGCTCTCGCTCCAGATCGTGATCTCGTTCCAATAGGGCTTGTCCTTGGTCTCGCCGTTGCGGTCCTTGAAGGCGTAGTTGGCGCAAATCGAAACGCGCGTCGTCTGCCCGACTTCGCGAACCTTGCCGATGCGCCCGAGGATCTGGAATTCCGCGAAAGTCTTCATCTTGCTCTCCATCGTTGGGGCGGCTGCCCCGGTTGCGATGGCTGTCCGTGATGGCCGCAAAGGCGACGCCCGAACCGAAGCGCCGACAGGCGCGAGGCCGAAGCAGAGCGGAGGACCCGAAGGCCGCGATAATTTTGTGTTGCGCGAGGAATTGGCGCCTAAGCGCCAAGGGGAAAATTGTCGCGGCCGCAGGGTTTTGGGCGACGACTGCGGCCATAGGACGAAACGCCATGCAACCGGAGGCGGGCGCTTACGGAGAGCGAGGCGCGAAGACGCGGCAAAATTCGGATCGTCGGAAGCGCTAAGCCCTCGTGAAGCTCGGCGAGCCAGCGCTTCGATTTCAATGGGCCCAGCTATCCGAGACCCTAGGCCGACGAGAGCAACTGCGCTTCCGGAACGAAATCCGTTTTGAGACGCCGAACGCGGACAAAGTGACGCGTGCGAAACCGCCCGATTACGGTCGCGCGGCGTCGACGATGTGGGCCGAAGCGAGATGGCGAGGCCGCGTCCTCGTCGACTGGAAGCGACGCTCGCCCGTAGCGATAACGCCTGAAACAACGCATTAGGGGGCGTTCGGCGCATAAGCGGGAAAACCAAGAAACTTAGAGAGAGCGGAACCGCGCGGCGCCGCCCGCTGCTCATGCTCGGTCAGCGATCGGCGTCATCACCAGGTCCCTTGCAACGAACCCCGATCGAGGCGATGAAGGCCATAGCGCCTAGCGATCGCGACCGCCTCTGAAAATTCGGCGCGAGTCGTTTTTCGGTCCAGCTCCGCTTGCTCGCTGGCTCGATGACAGGGGCGATACTGTCCCATGAGATTGAGGTAAGTGTCGGGCGAGATTTCTTCGGCCAAGAACCTCGTCACTGTTTCCACGCCGGAGACGCCATTCGGCAAGAAGAGATGACGCACAAGCAGGCCGCGTTCGGCGAGGCCCTCGGCGTCGATCACGAGGTCGCCGACCTGCCGATGCATCTCGCGCACCGCTTCCCTGTTGACCCCAACATAATCCCTCACATGCGAGTATTTGCGCGCCAAAATCTCATCGCCGTATTTCATGTCGGGCATATAGATGTCGACGACGCCATCGAGCAGCGCGAGCGCCTCGGGACTATCATAGCCGCTGGTGTTGTAAACGAGCGGCAGACGCAGGCCCCGCTGTGCGGCTATGTCCACCGCAGCGAGGATTTGCGCGACGACATGGCTGGGCGTCACCAGATTGATGTTGTGGCAGCCGAGAGCCTGCAATCGCAGCATCGTCTCGGCGAGCTGCTCGTCGCTGGTCTCCTTGCCTTCGCCCTGCCAGGCGATTTCCCAGTTCTGACAATAGACGCAGCGCAGGTTACACCAGGAAAAGAAGATCGTGCCCGAACCGCGCGAGCCGCGCAGGCAATCCACTTCGCCATGATGCGGTCCGGCCGAATAGACGACCGCCCGCTCGCCGGTGCGGCAGACGGCGCCGCGGATGGAACGACGCCGATCGACCCGGCAATAGCGGGCGCAGAGATCGCAATTTTCGAGATGTTGGCGGGCGGAGCGAGCGCGCTCAGTGAGCTCGCCCGAGCGCAGCAGGCGAAGATAAGCGGGTTCGAACAACACGCGCCGTTGCGAGTCTGCGGTGCCGCCGACATCAACGGACAAGGCGACCATCGCGCTGTTCATTGAAAATCCGTCCCCACGCTTCCATCTGCAGTCCATGAACAAACCACAAACAACGCCCTTGCGCGAGGCCCCGGTCGGCGTCCCCGGCCGTTATTGGGAAAAGCTCGCCGACGGCCGTATCCAATGCGACCTCTGCCCCAGGTTCTGCAGCGGATCTGACGCTGGCCGAGATCGAGGCTCGACTTCTGGAAGAGCGCCAGTTCAAGACGACGGACAGCTCGATTTCGCGATTTTTCCAACGCTATGACGTGGCCTATAAAAAAAACGCTTCATGCCAGCGAGCAGAATCGGGAAGACGTCGTCAAGGCGCGCGACGACTGGAAAAAGATGCAGCCGACGCTTGATCCCAAGCAGCTGGTTTTTGTCGATGAGACCGGCACGAACACGCAGATGACGCGGTTGCGCGGCCGCTGCGCGAAAGGCAAGCGGCTTGTCGATTATGCGCCCCATGGCCACTGGAAAACGACGACCTTCGTGGCCGGCCTGCGCAGCGACGCCATCACGGCGCCGCTCGTCGTCGACCGCCCGATGAATGGCGTGATCTTTCTGGCGTGGCTGGAGCAGATGCTCTCACCGACACTGGCCGAGGGCGATGTCGTCATCATGGATAATCTGCCGGCCCACAAGGTTGCAGGCGTGCGGGCCATCATCGAAAAGGCGGGAGCCAGATTGCTTTATCTGCCACCCTATTCGCCCGATCTCAACCCGATCGAAATGATCTTCGCCAAGCTCAAAGCCCTGTTACGCAAGGCCAAGGAGAGAACCGTCGACAAACTATGGGACCGCATCGGCGCCCTGCTCGACGAGTTCTCCTCAAAAGAATGCGCAAATTAGCTCGCCCATGACGGATATGCGTCATGTTAAACGGGGATTGCTCTAGGTTGGAGCGAACCCATGTTCAATGGATGCACTCCGGGATTTTGAGTGGGTGATTTTCGATGGGCGACGCCCCATTCCACCTTGGGGCCGCCACGCGACTCCTCCCGGTGTCTTTACGGAGCTCCCACGTCGCCATAGCAACGAAAAGGATGCGGCAAAAAGCGGAATTGACTGTTTCGAGCTTCCCGACGCTCAATGCCGTCGGGTGCTGTTACGTATGTTTCTTTCACCGCGTACTGTTAGCCATGTTCGGGAGAAAAGGCTCGGTCGAAGTTCAACTCGTCATTTGGTCCTTGTCGTTGCCCGCCCGCAAAACAACAAGAAACAGGGCGCTCACGGCACCGAGGGAGAACGCGATGATTGCGGTTCAGCAACTCCCGGCCCTCGCAGGCCTTGCTCCGAACGAAATAGTCTTGGGCGTGACTCCGTCCGCCGAGCATGATCGGCTTCTGGCCAGCTATCTGTTCAACCTCGAGAGGGGGCCGGCGGCGGTGCGTGACATGATCGTCGCCGATTTCCGCTGTTTTTTCGATCTCGGAGCGCGGCGACAAGCGGCGGATATGCTCATCGTGCTGCGCCGTTTTCTTTCCGACCATCCGCAAGCCGGACGTGTTCCGCCCGAGCGCAAGCGGGAGGGCGTTGCTTCGATCCCCCTTTCTTCGAACCACCGCGAAAATGAGGGACGAATTCGATCGGCAGTCGTCGGCGCCTGCGCTTTGAAGAAAGGCGTGCGCCAGGAAATGTCGCCGAGCCTCAACGCAAGACCTGTGCTTTCGGAAGACGATTTCGACGTGTCGGGCGCAGAGGAAGAGGAAGGGACCAACTTATCGTTCTCACGCCGCCGCACGGCGCGTTGCGCCGTGCGGCGCTTCTCCGAGGGCGTGATCACGAGCAGGCGGAACGCCGGTCCATTGCTTACGTCATGGTGGGAACGCGTTCAGACATAACGGGCGCGGTGGCGCCATTTCCGAAGGCTTTTCGGTATCGAGAACGATCGCCTCGGCCGAGCCCATGACCGATTTAGACGAGGATGCGATCGCTTCGAGGCGGAAGTGGCGCTCAGACTAAGGAACGCGGCGGATTACCCGCCTCCGATATGGTCGCGATATGCTGGGACAGGGTTTGAGAAGGTCGTTGAAGCGCCCTGCGAAGGATCGCCGATGATTTGGAGTCGACCATGTCAGAGTCGTTGACCGCGATGGGCACAGGCACAGGGATCCCGACCGTGTGGTCGAATTCTCACGTATGCGACATTGCTGGCGCCTTCCCGAATATGCGCTGGCCGGCGAATGGCGAACACATTGGAGCGCCCGCGTTTTTTTCAATCGGCGTCGCGAACGTGAATTCACCTACGCCACTACCGTGCGACGTTCTCGATCTCTTGATGTCGGCTGTTCTATTTGCGGAAGTAGTTGTGCAACTTGACCGGGCGGGATGCGACAGAAGCGCCGAGAGGGCGGTTTACCGTGCGCTCGCGGAGATCAAACACCGCCTCCATGAGGTCACATGGTCCCGTGCATTGGAGTGAAGCGAGCGACATTCCTCAAGGAGTTTTGCGCGCGCTCACCACCTCTCGGCGCTCAAAGCAACTGGAGGACAACATCCGGATAGAGGCGTTCGACGTCTTCCCGGCGGCGCAGTCCGGTCCCCCGCGAAAGCAGCGCGGCCGAACCCGCCGCGACGCCGTACCGAAACGTGTCCTCCATCCTGTCCCCCTTGGCGAGGCCCCACACCATGGCGCCAAGAAAACTATCGCCCGCGCCGACGGCGCTTGCCGGTTTGATCGGCAAGGCGGGCGCACGCCATACATGATCGCGCGTGACCAGAAGTGCGCCACGATCCCCGAGGGTGAGGGCGACTATTTCCGCGCGTCCTGTCGTTGTAAGTCGGCGGCACGTGTCGATCCAGGCGTGTTCGTCCTGGCGCGAAACGCCCGTGAGTTCGCGCAACTCGCGAAGATTCGGCTTGATGAGATAAACGCCTTCTTCCAGAGCGGCCGCCAACGGCGGCCCAGAGGTGTCGAGAACGAACTTCACGCCGCGTTCCTCGGCGATGCGGGCGGGGCGCACATAAAAATCCGTGGGAACCCCCGGCGACAGACTGCCGCTGGCGACAACGACACGCGGATCATTTTCGAGGCCGGCAAGCGCGCCGAGGCATTGACGCCCATTCTTCTTCGTGTAGTTGGGGGCCTGGAAGCACGAAACGGTATTCATGCTCGGTAGCGTTCTCGAACATGGTGAAGCTTTCACGAGTCTCGTCGGACACTTGGATGACACGGTTCGGAATTCCCTCGCGGTGGATGAGACGGCGCAGCAATTCGCCCATTACGCCCCCGGCGGCGCAAAGCGCTTTAACGTCAGCGCCGAATCGGACGGCGACTCGAGCTACGTTAACTCCGCCGCCGCATTCGATCAACCGCAGTCGATGTGTCGATCGAGGGGTTGATGGTGAGGGTGACAATGTCGGCCATTGCCGCCTGAGTTTAGGAGTCGGGTTGCTGGGCGCCCACAACAATCCGCGCAGCGGCGGCCGGCGTCGCCGCTACCGGATTGCCGGCGCGCTTCCGTACCGCGACTCGTATCGGAGCGAGATCCTCCTCGCTGAAGGTTTCCTTTTCGAGCAGTTGCTGCGCCGACTCCCGATGAACCGCAGCGCAGGCTTGCAATATGGAGATCGCGCGGTCAAAGGCCTGATCGACAAGCTTACGTATAGAGTTGTCTATTTTGGCGTTGGTTTCGTCGCTGGCTTCGGACTGCATCGGGCTCAACCCCGGCAAATCGAGATAGCGTGGACGTTCGGCGGCGAAGGAAGCCTGCCCGATTTCCGGCTCCATGCCGTATCGCGTGCGCGCTGGACGAGATCGTCGGCGGCGCCGGTCGTCGCCTCCCCAAAAACCGCCATCTCCGCCGCCCGCCCACCGAGCAGCACGGTAATCCGGTTCAACAGCTCCGTGCGGGTCATCAGATAGCGGTCCTCGATCGGCATTTGCATCGTATAGCCGAGCGCGCCCATCCCCCGTGGAATGATCGACACCTTCTTGATCGGGTCAGTGTCTGGCAGAGCCATGGCCACGATCGCATGGCCCATCTCGTGATAAGCTACGATCTCGCGCTCGCGCGGATTGAGGAGGCGCTTGCGTTTTTCGGGGCCGGCGATGACCCGCTCGACCGCGGCGGTGAAATCGTCGAGCGACACGGATGGCGCGTGGCGGCGCGTCGCCAGCATCGCCGCCTCATTGACGAGATTAGCGAGGTCGGCGCCCGCGAAACCGGGCGTCAAAGCGGCGATCTGGGCCGGGTCGACGCTCTCGGCCAGTTTGATTTTCCCCAGATGCACATTGAGGATCGCGACGCGGCCATTCTTGTCGGGCCGATCGACCGAAACCTGGCGGTCGAACCGCCCGGCGCGCAACAACGCCGGATCGAGCACTTCCGGGCGGTTGGTCGCCGCGAGTAAGACGACGCCGATGGTCGGGTCAAAGCCGTCGAGTTCGCTCAAGAGTTGGTTGAGGGTCTGCTCTTTTTCGTCGTGCCCACCGCTTAAGCCCGAAATGCCCCGCGCGCGCCCCAGCGCGTCGAGTTCGTCGATGAAAATGATGCAAGGCGTATTGGCTCGGGCTTGGGCGAAAAGGTCGCGCACGCGCGCCGCGCCAACGCCGACAAACATCTCTACGAATTCCGAGCCGGTGATCGAAGCGCGCCAGAAGAGTCTTGCCGGTTCCCGGCGGTCCGACGAGGAGAATGCCTTTAGGAATGCGCGCGCCAAGACGACCATGGGTCGCCGGATCTTTCAAAAAAGCGACAATCTCCTGCAATTCTTCCTTGGCTTCGTCGACGCCCGCGACGTCAGCGAAACTGATCTTAATGTCTGTTTCGACAAAAAACCTTGGCCTTGCTCTGGCCGACCGACATCATCGAACCGAGGCCCTGCTGCATACGTCGCGCGAGCAGACTCCAGAAGAAAAAGAAGATCGCGACATCGCGACCGGCACGATCCAGGAGAGCCGCGTGGTGATCCACGTTTGCTCAACGAGCCCGGTATATTTGACGTGCGCGGCCTCCAGCTCCTGGGCGAAGTTGGGCTCGACGCGCACCGCGAGCACTTGCTTTTGTCCGTCCGGCATCGGCTCCTTCAGGGTGGCGCGGACCGCCTGATCGCCCACGAAAACCTCGGCGATCTTGTCTTCGCGCAAGAGGTTCGCGAATTCGCTATAGGGAATGACTTGCGTTTGTTGGTGGATGTCCCACATTCGATGAAGAAGCAGGACGCCGATCAGCGCGAAAAGCAAATAACCGATATTGAAACGCTAATTCCGGCCCGGAGGCTTTTCCGCGTCCTCGCCGTGTTGCGACATGCCCATTCTTGTCCTCGCACCCGTCAGGAAGCGGACGCTACCGCCGCGTTGGCCATTGGATCGCCAACGAAAGCGGTAGCTGTGTTAGCCGCCTATGTCATCCTCGGGTCACGGCCCCGGGACGAAGCCGCCTCGTTTTGACGCTTGAACGCGCATATACACGCTTCTTGCATCGAGTTTAGCGGCGCACAAGTTTTCGAAAGCGCCTAACCCATTTCCTCAGGACGCTGCCGCGCCGTCGAATGGACGAAAGACGCGGGCCCTCTGATTTCGCGCCGCTCGCCGCCTAACCTGGCGACCCATCTGGCGAAAAAAGAAAGCCGGCGTCCCCTTCGTTCACCCATTCTATATTATTTCGCCGCTTCAAAATGGGTCAAAGCTGTCTCGGCGTGCTTGACCGCCCTCGCTACGCGGCGGCTCGAATGCGTGTGTTTCGCGGTCTTGATGGCTCTCTTGAGATGCGTGACCCCGGTCTTGATATGCTCGCTGGGCTTTTCCTTCTGGGCCGCATTGGCGTGATCGAGCGCATTGACGGCGTGCTCGACCAGCGACGCTGGAAGGTCTTGCTTCCCCTCGTGGATCGCTTCCTTTGTCTCCGCGATCGCCTGCTCTAAATGGCTGGCCTGAGCCAGCGCCATGCGCGGCGCGACGGCCAATCCCAGTGCGGAAGCCACGAGAGCGACCATCAATCTTCGTGTCAGCATATTTGTCCCCTCCTCCAACGGAATCGCCTGCGCGTGAGCAGGCGTTCAGGCCGTTCGTTTTGATCCGCCCCCTACCGGGCGCTTTCTCAAGCTAAGACTCGGGCGATCTCATTTCCAGCAGTCGAGGCAGCATTTCAGTGCGCCGTCTTGACGCAGCACAGAAGGGCCTTTCTTGATGAGTGGAACCCGAATTGGCCCGCATCTGCAATTGCCGCCATGCGCGAAGGCTTTCATTCTCCTGAGCTATCGGTGCGATCTTATCTCGTGCGTCGCGTTGACGCGCCTGGGATCGTCTGCGCGCAGGTCGCGATCGCCTATCCCTCGCATTATTTCGGATGCGTCAAACTCACGTCACAACTGGGTTGCGGACGCTTTCGTCGATCGAACGCGATTATTGTTGCGACGCCAAACACACCGTCGGCGGCGTGAAGGTTCGACGCGATCGGCTCAATGGCGTCGTCCGTGGATATAGAGCGGAGGCCAATGTAATGACGAACGGTCAGAACCCCCATCGAACAAGAAGATGAAAGCACCCTCGCCAAGGAAGACGAGGGCGGCCTTATGACGACGCTCGAACACGGGCTGGAAGAAATCGCCACGCAGCCGCCGGCGGTGCTCGTCGTCGACGTCGTCAAGCTCGATTTGCCATACAT
>WSXZ01000097.1 GCA_009773555.1 Methylocystaceae bacterium
TGATCAGTGGTGCAGGATCCGTGCAACCTCATGATGGCGCTCCGGCCAGCGCGACGCCCATCATCGACTCGGTCGTCACGAGCTCCATCAGCTGCGCCTCAGTAAAATCCTCTGTCGCTGCTGGCCTTTCAGGAATTACGAACCACCGCGCCGTCCCGCTGCTGTCCCACACCCCGATCTCCGTTTCCTCGGGCAGGTGGACGCCAACCTCGGCGAGCACTTTCCGCGGCTCGCGGGCCGCGCGGGCGCGAAATACCGGATCCTTGTACCAGTACGGCGGTAACCCCAGCACCGGCCATGGAAAGCACGAGCAGAGCGAGCAGATGATCAGATTGTGCACCCCGGGCGCGTTGGCGACCGCCCGCAGGTGCTCGCCTCGGCGCCGGCCATTCCCTCGGGCAGGTCGAGTTCGGCAATTGCGGCCGGGGTGTCGGCCAGCAGCCGGGCCAAGAAGCCCGCGTCGGTCCACGCCCGCACGACGATCTTCTTGCCGTTGAGCGGCGTCATCTCCGATTCGAAGTAGGCCAGCACCTTATCGACGGTCTGGGGCGTGATGACGCCGTTTTCGATCAGAAGCGATTTCAGCGCAGCGACTTTGGCCGCGCTGGACTTCTCGCGGTCCTGCGGATACTTGAACTGGCCGCTCATGCAGGTTCCTCCAAGTATGCCTCGAACAGTTCGGCGTAAAGCGTCTGCGCGCCGGGTTCCGCGCGCGGGACCCCACAATTCGGTCGGCGTGAACTCGACGATGTAGACGGGCATTGGATCGCCGATGCCGTCGCCAGTGTGCCAGAAGTAGGCGTAGTCGCCTTCGAGCACCTGCGCCACCGTGCCGCTCCGCCCCCGCAGATAGCCGGGCAGGCGAGTGTGCGCGCCAGCTGGGACATTTGCGATCCGGACCCGCTGCCCGACGGCGAACTTCGGATGCGCGACGTCGCGCCGCGGGCTGTCGCCGCTGCGTAGATATGCGATGATCTGCTCGTCGATGGCTTCAGCCCGATCGGGTCCCCCTGGCCGAGCGCCGTCCGGCCTGGCCGCTTCGCCACGCAGTTCGCTTGTCCGCGAGGCTAATTCGTCCTCGCGCAGGTATCCCTTGTCGACGAGGAATGGGGATGCCGCTGAGCCACTTCTCGTAGTAACGGAATTTGAAGTAGTCGAATGGATCCATCGTCTCGGCGCCAGCGCGCAGATCCGCCCTGTCCACATGTCGCGGAAGCGGTCGGCACGTCGGCGATCGCGCAGGCCGGCACGGACGAGTCGAGATGGCCCGAGAGAGCCATCATCGCCACATAGATGCCGAATATCCGATTTCCCACTGCCTCGGCAGGCTGGTTCAGAAAAAAGGGTCAATTCGGATCTGGAGCGCTTTTCCGACGTTGTCCAAAATAGGCTCAGAGTTGTGGAAGGCAAAGGCCGCAACACGCCGACGGTGGAATGGGAGGATCCAGGGGCGACGCGCGCGGAAGATGCGGAGCGGCGGCGCATGAGCGCATGACGAATAAAGAAGTTGTCGCGCTGGTTTTTCAAGGCGGCGGCGCGCTCGGCGCCTATTAGGCGGGCCCGTTCGGGGCGCTCGCGGCGGGGATATTGTCCGAAGGGGCTCGCCGGCATTTCGATCGGCGCGATCAACGTCGTGATCATTTGCGGCAATCATCTGGAAAAGCGCGTCGAGCGCCTGCGCGCCTTTTGGGAACGCGTGATAAGCAGGACGCCCCTTCCCTTCAATCTGGACGGATTCCTCGGTCCCATTTTTGCCAACGCCAGCGCAAATCCCCTAGCGACGGTTGGCGCGCCCGGTTTTTAGGCTGCGTCTACCGCCTCCGGCCCTCTTATGCCCTATTCAGCGTCCGGCTATCCCACCTCATATCTTCCCTTCCGAATAGTTCCATCAAGCAGGCTTATGCGGCTGAGGTACGGGGCTCTCGACCCGCCGCTACTCTTCGCTGGCCAGCCCTTCCGCTTTACAGCGTTCGAGGACACCGGTCACGATGCGGTCGCACCGCTCGCCGGCGAAGGCGAAAACGTCGCTTAAGCCCGCGTCCATCTCCTGGGCAAGGCTTTCGCGCAACAGGCTGCGAGCTCGGAAGAAGCGCGTACGCACCGTCGCCTCGGGGATCTCCAGCGCCTCGGCGATTTCTTCGACGCTCATCTCCTCGATCGCGCGCAGCATGAACACCGTCCGGAAGGCCTCCGGCAGAAGGTCGATGCGCGCCTCCAAGAGCTTGCGCATCTGAACCCGCATCATCGATTGTTCTGGGCTACGCTCAGGCTCATCGTTCAGCGCTGTCTGGGCTTCAGATTCATGGGGCGTCATGGCAGCTTCCAAAGGAATGATCTGGGCACTCTTTCGCCGCAAGCGGCCGAGCGCTTCATTGGTCGTGATCCGCACAAGCCAGGTAGAGAGCTTGCTCTCGGCGCGATAGTTTCCAAGCGCGCGCCACGCCCGCAGATAGGCGTCCTGGACGACATCCTCCGCCTCCGCATCATTGTGCACGATGCTACGCGCCGTACGGAACAGAAGCTGGTTGTGCCGTCGCATGATGGCTTCGAACGCCACTCCGTCACCGTCAGCGGCGCGCGAGATCAGCTCTGCCTCCGGCGTGGTTTTCGAGAAGCTATTTGCCGCCTGACGCTGAAGTGATTGCATTTTCGCCTCCATTCATTGAACAGGTAGGCTACCGGCGTGCCTTTGCCGGCGCTGCCGCTATAGGGATCGCGCGCGCCGCGTCTTCCGGATCGCGCAGCAATTCCATCATGCCCGCGACCATCGCGAAAGCGATCAACGCGTCGATGAGTATCACGGCTCCTTTCCGGGCGTACGGGCAATGGCGGGGCGCCGTTCCGTCGTCGCCCTTGGCGTTGTCCGACTAATTCTCGAACTTCGTTGGGAAGGCGGCGATCAAACCGTTGGTCAGGGCATCGGCCAGCATCATCATATGAGCTTCGGCCTTTCCATATTCGGCGATGCCGTCGGCATATTTGCCCTGCAAAAGCCCCGTGGCGTAGACCACAGTTGTGTCGATATGCCCCTTGAGCATGTCGCGTACCGTGGTTTGCGGCCAGTTCTTGTTCGCCTTGGCGAGAAAATCGGCAATTTCCTGCGCGTTTGCGTAGGCGGCTGCGACGGCCTTGTCGGTGGCCGGCTTGTCGCCGGCCTTGGCGGCTTTCACGACCTCGACGGCTGCGCCGATATGCTCCTGAAGCAGCTTGGTGAGCGCGTTACCAGCTGCATCGCCATAGAAGGGCTTGATAGCGTCGCCGATATCGGCCTGGTTCTGCATCAGCCGCGCTGCGGTGGCGTCGAAAGATGGCGAGCCGTTGGCCAAGGCCGTGACTGCCGCATAGGTCCATTCCATATGCTGAGCCCACAATTCACGCATCGCATTATTGAGCGCGAGTCCGCTCGGGCTGCGAATGATCTGCGCGGCTTCGGTGTGCGAGGTGTTAACGGAATAGGCGGCGGTCGGGCGGAAAACGGGAGTAGCCATAAGTGCGGCGGCGAAGCCCGCAAGGGCGAGGCGGCGATTAACGGCCCGGTGGAACATCTGCACGCGTGTCATGACGGTTCTCCTTGGTCGATCAGTTTGCGTAGCGGCCGGTGTGATCGACTCGATGCGGCCCCGTATATTCGATGCGACCCTTTCGCGCTGCGTTCCCGTTGCACGAGATTTTTTTGGGGGAAAAGAGAAAGCTTCCGAGCACGTCGAGCGGCAGAGTACGGTCAGCTCTAAAACATCCTGCGACAACACAAGCGCTGGATAGGCTCTCATTACTTCGTAAACGGGCTGCGGAGGCGCTAAAACTCATAGCGCCTCCGCTATCGCACCAGCGTGATTTTACGGGGGTTCCCGACGGTACGATATTTCTGTGCAGAGCGGTAGCTGCCGCTCAGTTTTTCTCCGCACTTGCGCCCTGTATATTAGATGCGACCATTCCGTGCTGCGTTCCCGATGCAGAAATATTTTTAGCTTTAGGCGTGTGGCCGGGTTTGTTCGCTTGGGCGCGAGCATCGAGGCGTTGCTCGAAGCTCTGGCGTCGAAGCGCTGCCAATGCTGCGAGCGGCGGACTACGGATAGATCACGGCGCCGTCAGGTTGAATGACCGCGCCTGGAGTGAGATGGGCCGGCTCCAGACGACCTTCCCCCATAATGTGGAAAACGGTCTCCCCGCTGGCGATAAGATAATCGGCGACGATGCGGCGGTGGCATCGCCACCATACGGCTTCCGAACACATGATGGTACAGCGCCGCTTGCGTCCTCTGTCCAAGAGGTGTTGGAGGCCTGCCTGAAACTGTGCAGTAAGCGCATAATCGGCGTAGTTGTGGAAACTCTCGTTCGTCCAGAAGGCGTTGACAGTCGGAGATATGCCGCGTGACCTTCCACGAAGGCCACCGAGGGCAGCCATATGTTCATAAGAGATGGCGACGGCCGCCAAGGCGCCGGGAAGCGTGTTCTTGTCGAACTGTGGATTGGTTCGTGACTTCGGAATCGTTCTGATGTCCGCGACAAGAGCGATATCGGCTTCGCGCAGTAGACCGATGAAAGCCTCGAGGGTTCGGTTGGAATGGCCGATGGTGAAAAACGGAAGCTTCACGCGCGGCCTTCGTTATGCATAGTCGAGCGCGCCGCCCTTATGCGCTGCGATGTGATCTGTCTTGTCGCTTTTGATTTCGTACTGGGGATCGTCTTTCGACGCGTGATGCGTGTGGCCTTTATAATCGAAATCTCTAATGTGAATGGCGATGATAGTCCCCGACACGCGTCCGGCCTCGGAGTTCCAGCTCACATGATCGCCGATCTTAAACTTCCTTGCCATCGCCGCGTCCTCCCGGTTCCAAGAAGCGCTTCTCCCAAACAGATGGATCCGAAGTCTATGCCCGGCGCCAGCACCACGGAAGCCTAGGTCGTCGGCAGCCGGAAGGTGAAGGTCTCCAGAAAATTCAGTTCGACGGCCGTGCTGGAATAGCTCGTGTAACCAACGGATATGTCCCGACCGATATCTAACTCGAAGTCACCGCTGCAGGTCGTGCGCACGACGCCGCCTTCAATGGCGGGCGCCCAGATGATCCCTCCGTCCACCACACGCTCAAGATGGTGAAAAACCGGATAGCCCTGGACGCTTCCACCACTCGCGGCGGTGTAGGTGTCTAGCCCGAGCATGAGCGCGTACGGACCATGTCGCACAACTGGCTGAGCGAGGCGCTTGGGTAACCCGGACGTTGGAAGGCAGCACAACGCCCTGATTGCTGCTGGCCTCGCGAATGGTGAATGCCTGCCGCAGCGCACCCATCGGACACAGCGCGATCCTTTGCAAAGGGGATTTCCCGGGCACCCAATCTGAATCCATTGCGCCGCGCTCCACGTCGTCGATCGATTGCCGCGTCAGACCGTCTGGAATACGATCCAGAACGACTTGCCGACCAAGAAACAGCAGATGACGACGGCGGGGACGAAGATGACTGCTGAATGGGACAGGTTCACGCTACGGAAATTGCCATGCTGAGGCTGATACTGATAGCAAACAGCCACGTTACCATTTTGCCAAGCCTTTGTATCAACCCGCCAATTTTGAATCCAACAACGGGCACGCAATTAGCCGATGAAGACGGCAAAGATGCAGCTTGCGTGATCGGTGAGCAATTTTCTGTCTTTCACCCAAGGATGGCGTCCTGTCTGATGTTCTTCCTGCTACTTTCACCATTGACAGGCTTAGGTCCGATTCAGTTATCCTTGTCCCGGCGATCGAGTTCGCGCTCAACCGCCTGCGGCTGATGACCCCTGCTCTACATTGTGTCGGAGTCCGTCGTTGCTCTAGTCGACAACCGCGGATGATGTCGCGTAATACCGCCCAGTAGCGATTATAGAACGGAGCGAGGGTGGCGATCATGGATAGGCCGGCCCGAATGATAGGCTGGCGATTCCTGCTGCTGAATGGCGCGGCGGGGGCGGCGAATGTCGTCATGCTCTCGAACGTTCCGGGCTACACGGTGCGTGACGCCGAGCTTCGGCACCTGGGCGACCACCGACCACATGGTGGGAATCGCGCTCGGCCTGCCACTGTCGCGGTGGTTCTCCGGGCGCTTCGGCGACTATCGCGTGCTGATCGGCGCGCTCATGTTCTACGCCATCTTCTCGCTGATGTGCGCGGCGAGCGAAACCATCTGGTTTTTCGCGCCGATGCGATTTCTCCTCGGCCTTGCCGGCGGCGTCGCCCTTCCGCTCGCCCAATCCGTGACGCTTGCGCAATATCCGGATCACCAGCGCACGCTCGGCGTCGGCTTCTGGGGCGTCATGAGCATGGCGCCCTTCACCATCGGCGTATTCATGGGCGGCTTCTGGGCCGAATATTTCGACTGGCGCTGGCTATTTTATTCCAACGTCTTGGTCGTGATGCCCGTCGCGGCGATCATTGCCGCGCTGTTCTACCGGCGCGGCTTTCAGCGCCGCATGACGCGCTTCGATACGATCGGCTTCATTCTGCTCGCCGCGGTGCTGCTCGGCGTGCAGACGATTCTCAACATGGGCAATGATTTCGACTGGTTCGCGGAGCCTCTCCTCGGATGGCTGCTGCTCGTCGTGCTGCTGGCGCTGCCGATGTTCATCTTTTGGGAGTTCGGCGAACGACGGCCCGCGCTAGACCTGCGTCTGTTTCTGCATCGCAACTTCGCCATCGCGACTTTCTGCTCGATCGTCGGCTTCCTGGTGATTCAGGGCCTGCTCTCGGTGTTCATCGTGCAATTGCAGGTGCTGCTCGGCTACACGTCCTCGCTCGCCGGCATGGTCTATCTGATCATGATTTTTCTGGCGATGGCGGCCGCGGCCGTCGTGCATGAAATCACGAGGAACGTCGACGCGCGACTGATCGTGTTCCTCAACTTCATCGGTCTCGCAGTGACCTTTGTCTGGCTCGGACAATACGACAAGAACGCCTATTTCGATGACGTCAAGACGCCGATGTTCTTTTTCGGCTTCTCGCTCGCGATGTTCTTTGCGCCGCTCGCGACCCTCGCCATGACCGGGCTCGTCGGCGAACGACTGATCCGCGCGGCGGAAGAGCTCGCGATGCTGCGCACCGTGGCCGGCGCCCTGGGCATCTCGCTGCTCGGCGTTCTCTTCTTCCGCCGAACGCCGTTCCATCAGCTCGATCTCGCCGATCATTTCGGCGGACGGCGCTTCGCCTCGCTCGACCTGCTCGCCACTTTCCTGGATCGCATGCAGGCGATGGGCATGTCGCCCACCGCCGCGCAGAGCCGCGCGGCGCAGCTCATTCGACAGCAGGCGTCGATCCTCGCGCTCAACGACGTCTTTCTGTTCGGCGCAATGGCGTTCATCCTGCTCTCGGGAGTCGTCTGGCTCGCCTATCCAAGCTACGCGTCCAAGAAGCGCAAACAATCGCTCGCACGGCTTTCCGCCGAGGAACTGATGGAGCAGCCCTGAGAGACCGTTTGAGAATGGTTGCGACGGAGATAGGGGCGTGATTCAAGCTAGGGATGTGGACCCGAGCGAATCGCGCCAAGATGGCCGCCATTGAGAAGAAAACCAAACGTTACCCGACGGATTAGACCGATGAGGAGTGGGAGCGCGTTGAGCCGTTCCTTCCCTCACCTGCGCGCAGAGGGCGCAAGCCTTCGGTCGACCCACGCGAGGTTTTGAACGCCATCCGCTACATCGCCCGCGCCGGCTGCGGCTGGCGCATGCTGCCCAAGGATTTTCCGCCCTGGCAAACCATCTACTGGTGGTTTCGCCGCTTCATGCGCCGTTTTCTGTTCGAGACCATCCACGACGTGGCGCTGATGATCGACCGGGAACGCGCTGACCGCGATGCGAGCCCGTCTGTCACGCTGCGCTTAATTGTAAGAATGCGCCAGTTCGCGCCCGTTGCTGCAGCATCCAACGCAATGATTTCGTGCTGAGCACGGAAGGATTACGTAGC
Source organism: Methylocystaceae bacterium (assembly GCA_009773555.1). Taxonomy (GTDB): domain Bacteria; phylum Pseudomonadota; class Alphaproteobacteria; order Rhizobiales; family Beijerinckiaceae; genus Methylocystis. The sequence continues at coordinate 7,934 of WSXZ01000097.1, forward strand.
GGCGTGTTACGCAGAGTGGACGCGACGAGCGATTCAAATTTCATCCGCCGCCCAACGGTTCAGCGTGAACTGTTCAAACCGGCGGGCAAGTTGAACGTCACCGCTGATGGCTTCGCGCGCTTCGTTGACGCCAAAGCAAACAAGCGAGATTTGAAGGCGATTGCTCAAGAATCGAAGGGTGTTCAGCACGACTCTCTGTTCGCGATAGGAACCGGCGAGAATATTGTGGACTTCGTCGATAACAAGAACTTGAACACCGAGATCCGCAATGCGGACTGCACCATCTGCGCAATGTCTGCGCGCGGACGCTGCGGCCCGCCAAGAAGCGTGAGCAGTTCAGCATAGAAGCGGCGTTCTCCAGGTCGACTGGTCATCTCCATCGCGAGCGCAGGCGTTCGGAGCGCTCCCGTGACCGCATTGAAGCCCGGCGGGTGTTCATCACGGAATCGCTTCATGATCATGGTTTTGCCCATGCCGCTGTCGCCATAAATCGCAACGGAAGGCCTCCTC
>WSXZ01000098.1 GCA_009773555.1 Methylocystaceae bacterium
GGCATTTTTACAACTCGCGCCCGCCGCAGTCATCATGCTCTCTCAAAGGTCGCATAAGAAAACATCTGCAATCTACGATCTATCCGTGCACCAACGCCATGGCGAATGGCTTCTCTCGACGGCCGCTCGGAAAACGACCACACTTTGGCACATCCGTGCCGGGGAGTGGGGGCCGTCCACCACATCAGGTCACCACATCGACGAACTGATGCCGTGGAGCTACGTCACCGCGTCAAGCCTCGCTGCATAGGTGATCAGAGAGGCGCTTACAAATTACTCCGCCGTTCACAATTATCTGCCTGCTACCATGGCCATGGCGTTTTCCATGGGAAGGTGTTCCGCGGCGGAAAACTGAGCGCCAGGTTATTCGACATCAGATCAAGATTCGGATTGTAGAACGGATCGTCATCAAGCGCCTTGCCCCATTTCGACCTCATCCATGCGACATCCTTATCCAAATGTCCCGAGTAATCTGAACTATCTTCGAACCCATAAACTGCAGATCCTTTATTGCGAAGCAATAGACCGGGATCGCAGATTATCTTGTACCCCGCTTGACGAATACGAAGGCAAAGGTCGACATCGTAGTATGCGGCTTCGAGCCCTTCATCGAAACCGCCAATCATCTCGAACACCGAACGGCGAACAAACAGGCATTGCGCTGTAGCCGCCGAAAATTGTTGGATAAGACTCGCCTTCGCAAAAGCACCCGGAGCGTCCCCGGGGATCCCGTAGTGTGGAAGCCCTGCAACTTTGTGCAAACCAAGACCTAGATAAATTCCAAAATGCTGCACACGCCCATTTGTGTCGATGATTTTTGCGCCAACGGCACCTAGGTCGCTCGCTTCGAAATGTGCCGAGGCTCTCGCCAGCCAGCCGAAACTCAAGACTTCCGGTTGACCGCCCAAAAAGCAGAGGATGTCGCTTTGCGACTCGCGTGCCGCGATATTGTTCAGAGCTGAACTATTTAACGCTCCATCGTGGTATAAGAGGCGGAGCCTCGGCTTGTCGTATTGACGGCTCTCGAGAAACGCATGCTTGTTGCTGATGCCGGCGTCCCCGCCGATAAGGAAAATTTCGGTGGGCTGATCGCCGGCCATCTCGATCGCCGCAAGACAAGCGCCCAATTCTTCCAGACTAACTGACACCGAAATGATTACGGCGATGGACGGCAGGGCCGCATGGGCGCTCGACGCAATGGCGACTGCGGTGTGGGAGCACGTAGGCTCAACAACCGAGAGGTAGGGTAGGTGCGTGCGGGCAAAATGGTCGTCGAGCGCCTTCTTTGCCGCAACAATCGCGTAATTCTTGTGATCGACCGCGGCAGCGGCGGAGCCGGGGGCCTTACGCCAATGATAAAGAATGTGGGGGATGTGCACGATGTCTTGTTCCCGACAATTATCGGCGCAGCGCAGAAAAAGATCATAATCCTGGCTGCCCTCGTATCCTTTCTGGAAGCCGCCTACAGCGTAAACTAGATCAGTTGCATAAACGCCGAGATGGTTGATGGCATTATGGCCATACATCAAATAACGATCCACGCATCCTTTGAAGTAGGGTTCGCAGCGCTCTTCGTCAGCCCCCAGCTTGTCCTCGTCGGAATAGAGAATTTTCGCATCGGGATGCACATTGAGATAATAGGCGACGACCCAAAGCGCATGCGCGGGAATTACGTCGTCATGATCTACGAGAACGACATAATCTCCGCTTACCATCGCAAGCGCTGAATTAGAGCACTCCGAAATGTGGCCATTGGTTTCGCGAAAGACATATTTTACGCGTCGATCCAAGTTTGCGATTTGCCGAACGCAATCGCGTGTGCTCGCCTCCTTAGACGCGTCGTCTGCAATACATATTTCAAAGTTCGTGTAAGTCTGCGCGAGGATGCTGTTGATCGCAGCGGTCAGTAGCGCAGGATCTGAATTAAAAGTCGGCATTACGACTGAAAAAAACGGCCTTCGCGGCATTTTGCTTGCAAAAGAGCGCATTACCTGCAGATCATCCCGCGTGAGCGTATCATATTGTGCAACCCACCACCGATATCGGATCTGCGACGCGGACGGATTATCGTTGAGCTTTTTCGAAGCTTCGGTCGCTGCGAGTGTTTGGGCGGAATGTTCGGGCCTTCCCTCGCGCGTCGTCGATCGTTCGAATTGCCATTCAAAAACGCAAAAATTCGCGAGTGTTTCGTTCGCTTCAGCGAAAATGCGGCGGTATTTATCCTCAACACTTTCCAGGACAATTGCGTCCGGGGTGAGTGTCATCGCCGCGCCGTTTATTTTAATGTAGCCTGCGCAAGCCGCTAGGCGTAGACGGATGGTTTTCACCATTGCGCAGAAGGGGATACTAGCTGACCAACCATCGTCGGCCTCCCTCATGTTGAAAGCGTTCGCTTCCGAATGGCCGGCACCGTAGTCAATCGATAGTACCGGGTCGATCTCCGCGAAGGCAGCCGATTTAAGCCCAAGCTTCAAATCAATGCAGCGGAGGTTCTTCGCTTCAGGCGAAAGAGAAAAATAAATTTGCGAATCTTCGTTGACGCGAAGCATACCATTGCGAGCTTCGACAATGTCGAAGCTCGCTTCGATGCGGGCAAATCTCTCAAAGGTGGACGATAGAATTTGCACCGCGCGATCTGCGGCGGCTGTCAAATCGAAATACGCCCGCCATGCTTCGCGAGATTTGCTCGCCACGAAACCGCCCGGCGGCAAAAATTTTAAGGGAGGTTTAATACGCGGTTCAGCCGCGTAGACAAATAATTCCATGTCGATCAATATGTTTGCCTCGTCGCTCACGGCGCTATCCGTCAGTATTTTCTTCAGCCGCGCGCGCGTCTCGCGTGAGTATAACGGAAGGTAAAATCCGGAAAACGCGCCAACGCCGAAAGTTCTAGAAACATCTGGGCGTGCGTGACCGTACAGTCCTTCGATAACTTTCCGTCCACCCAGGCGTAGTTCGATGCGGAGGAACCGCTCTGATGCTTTCGGATCGAAACACCAGCCTCTGATCTGAAATTTGTCGGCGTCGTCCCACGAGCCTATAACACGGGCGCGCCGGTACCAGCTCGATCTGGGCGGGACGAATCCCGAGGGCGTGGGACGTTTTTGAGCCCACATGAGCTTTAAAAGCGTCTTCATCTGCATCCTGGGGCGATGGCTGGCTTCGTCGGCGTAGCGTGAAATGTACTGGCCATCGTCGCCTTTCTCCCATTCCATTCTGCATTGTCGCGTCGCCATTTTCAGGCTGATGACACGCTATCGCCAATATTCGAAGACAATATCACGAGCTGGACGGTTTTTGTAATCGTTCCGGGCTTGTCGCAAACTTTTCCCAGGGTCGCGAAACGCCCTGGAACCAGCCGGTATTCAGGCTTTATTAATCATTTGAAGTCCGAAGCAGCAGGCGAGAAGATCATTCTGTGCGCGAACGGTCCATTCGCCGGCAAAGCCGAAGCCCTTTTTCAACCAGAGCATGGCTTCGAGCCCTGCAACCGTTCGCTTCGCCGACGGAAATGATTGAAAGCCGCCGATTTTCGGCATGGTCTTCTTGAGGTGAAAATGATCGCTTTCAATGTCTTGCTGCAAATGTTTCTATACCCGGTGTGGTGGGCTTGCCCCCAGGGCTGTTCAATGCCCTCTACAGTCCGCGGTATGAGAGCGTGACGACGGGATCGAGTGCGCCGTTCCAAAGGGCTTGGGCGATGTTGTCGACGCCGTTGGCTCTTGCGATGTTGAGCGCTTGCGAGCGCAGGCGCGCCATGATGCCTGGATTGACGCGAATGCGGCTGGCGTCTTCGGCAGGGTTACATCGCGAACCCAATGGTTCGCGTTCTCCATGGCCCAATGACCGCGGATGGCGCTCGCGAAGATTTCTGCGGGCAACATGATGGACGAGGCATAAAACGCGGTTTCTTCCCGCCGTTTCCAGAGTCCCGTGGCGGCGGAACGGATCAATGTAAATCGCGTGACGCGCACGATCGCGGCGATCAACGGCCCCCATTCGCCGTGATCGAGGGCGGCGCCGGGAGCATAGACTTCAACACGCCGGTCTTCCTGGCGATTTCGCGCCAGATCGCGGCTGTCGTCGACGGCGATTGGAGCCGCCGTCTCGGTGACATGCTCGCAATCTTGCAGCAAACCCGCTGATTGGCTTTGACTTGAACGATCAGCTCATTGCCGGTCTCGCGGGCGATCTCGAAGGTCTTTTTGCAGTGCATGGCGTCGAGCGTGAAGACGCGATCGCTCAGGCCCATGGCGGCGATCGGCGGGGATCTCGTTTGATTTCTCGTCGATCACTTCAATGCGCGAGAATGATCCGATGGTCGACGGCGAAGGCGCTGAGGACATGCGCGGCCTTGCGGTCGGCGAAAGCGTCGAAGCTTTGCCCGCAACGTCTTTCCGTCGATGGCGATGAGGCGGGATGGCGCGCCGGCGCGGGAACCGTCGAGTCTTTCCGCATGACGACGGAACGCCTGCTCGAGTTCGCTCGGATCGAGCTGTTGCAGCATTCCGCGCACGGAGGTGTAAGCTGGCGCTCGTCGCAGCGCAGCGTTCGGGAATGCTGCATTGAGCACGCAAAGCCGCGCGCGCATCAGCGCATGGATTTGCCGATATGATCGAGCGCCACTCAGCTTGGCGATGATCGAAAACAGTCATCATAGCTCTCTCAAAGGTCGCATAAGAAAACATCTGCAATCTACGATCTATCCGTGCACCAACGCCCATAAGATTGGCATAAAGGAGAGTCGAGTACGATGGGACTATACGCCTAATGTTGGAGGGACCATAGATTAGTCAAAAGAAGAATCTGCCGCGCAGGAACCGCTCGCCGATGAGCCCGAGCGTGAGGCTGATGCCGCCGACCCACAAAATTATGGACTTGTTGATTAGCTCGGTATCGTAGCTGGTATAATAAGCCGAGCGCAGCCATTCGACGAGCTGCAGCAAGGGATTATACGCCATGTATTCCCGAATACTTTCCGGCATCCCCATCGGCGGCATAAAGACGCCCGAGAACACATAGAGACCGACCATGAGAAGAACGAAAAAAACGAGAAAATAAAGGCCCACGATCGCACACATTACGACGTTGAAAAATCCTAGACCAATACCCAGAAACACTGCAGCGCCAATCGCTTTTGCGGCTTCCACATTGTCGGTTGGCAAGACATCAACGTCGAACAGCGCCACGACTGACATAAACAGCGCGAGCACGATTACGGCGTTCAATGTCTCGAGTATGCAGCGGCTGAAAATGAGATGGAGTGGCTGGATAAGCGGGATGTTCAAGAGCTGCCGATTTTGTGGAATGGCCATGGCAAGCAGGCGAGCAGGATAGAGGCATAGAATGTAGGGCACGACGCCCGTTCCGACGAACATCGTAGGGCTATCACCAACAGGCGCGATCACGGTCCTGAGCAAGAACCCTAGCATAATAACCCCGATGTGCGACAATGGCCAAGCAATCGCTATTAAATAGCCCATATGACTGTGTCCGAAACGCGTGCGAATGTCTTGAATCAGCACCGCGCCAATAATTCGGCGAAATTCCGCGATTTTCTCGGCGAGCTTCTTCCAGCGATCCCGAACTAGGCTCATCATTTTGCTCCCACGTGCGTACCGAACCGCCAAAGTACAGAGGAGCTAGGCGGAATAACGACGCGTAGTCTCACCCGTGCGCATTGGCTATAACCCCAGGTGTATGGAACCGCAGTATGATGGCACAGATTCGGATGCCGTCGATCGGGATGAATTATGGGTCAGATACTTCACGGGAGCGCCCCGCACGACAGAGGCGGTGCGGTCTTATGTGGCGTTGGTGCACGAATAGAATTCTGGTTGCAATTCCCCCCTACATGGCCGTCAGTTGAGCGGATGGAGACGGGCATGCCGAGGCGGGCCATGCGATTG
>WSXZ01000001.1 GCA_009773555.1 Methylocystaceae bacterium
CGCCATGCGTCGCCTCCATCGCTATCGCGATGAAAGAATCATGCTCTCGCCGATTCGGGAATCCCGAACAGAATCGGAAAACAACGAACCCGCTCTAACGGGTTGCCTGTGTCATTCCCGACGCGCGCGAAGCGAGCGATCGGGAATCCAGAGCAAGGCCAAAACTCATGGATTTATTCTGGATTCCCGGTCGGACCTTCGGTCCGCCGGGAATGACACGCCAAATGAACTGATTAACGGGATCCGTGTAACTCGGGACTAACGCAAAAACCCAACAATATCCTTCACCGCATTCATGTTCTCGCGGGCGATGGCGCGGGCGCGTTCGGCGCCGTCGCGCAGCACGCCGTCGACATAGCTCTCATCCTCGCGAATGCGGCGCATTTTGTCGGTGATCGGCGCGAGCTTGGCGACGGCGAGATCGACGAGCGCGCTCTTGAAACTCGAGAAATTGGCGCCGCCGAATTCGCCGAGCACATCGGCCTTGCTGCGGCCCGAAAGCGCCGCGAAGATGCCGACGAGATTATAGGCCTCGGGGCGCCCATCGAGGCCCTTTTCCTCGGAAGGCAGCGCGTCGGGATCGGTCTTCGCCTTCCTCACCTTCTGCGCGATCTGGTCGGCGTCGTCCGAGAGATTGATGCGCGAATAGTCCGAGGCGTCGGACTTCGACATTTTTTTCGTGCCGTCGCGCAGGCTCATCACCCGCGTCGCCGGGCCGGAAATCAGCGGCTCGGGCAGGGGAAAGAAGGCCTCCCCAAAGCCGTTGCGGGCGATCGACTCCGAGAAGTCGTTGTTGAATTTTTGCGCGATGTCGCGCGCGAGTTCAAGGTGCTGCTTCTGGTCGTCGCCGACGGGCACATGCGTCGCGCGATAGATCAAAATGTCGGCGGCCATCAGCACCGGATAGTCGAGCAGGCCCATGGAGGCGTTCTCGCGATCCTTGCCGGCCTTGTCCTTGAACTGCGTCATGCGGTTGAGCCAACCGATGCGCGCGACGCAATTCAACACCCAGGCGAGTTCGGCGTGCTCGGGCACCTGGCTCTGGTTGAAGACGATGTTTTCCTTGGGGTCGATGCCGCAGGCGATGAAGGCGGCGGCGATCTCCCGCGTGTTCGCCTTCAGCGTGATCGGGTCCTGCGGCACCGTGATCGCATGCAGGTCGACGACGCAATACATGCAGTCGAAGTTCTTCTGCAGCTCGACGAATTTGACGATCGCGCCGAGATAGTTGCCGAGATGCAGATTGCCGGTGGACTGCACGCCCGAGAAGACGCGCTGAGGGAATGGGGACATGTGATCGGCCAAGGTTTTGGGTTTGGCCGGTCTTATGGCGAGAAGCGGGGGCTGAGGCAAGTGCGGAGCAAAAGGAATATCTTTTTTGCGATCCGAGGTGAAAAATATAGGCTCATGATAAGACAGTTTCTACACGTTTGATCGGAACTCATCCGACCGAAGAAGGGCGAAAGAATAATGTCCAATGCTAAAACGGACGTTGTTGCACCCGAACGCTACACAGGATCGCCTCACATTTTGCTACTACTAAATGTGCTCCTGAGCGGCACAATGACTGGAGCTTCCATCTACGCATTAATGGAGGTTGCCTCTCGAGGCGGAGACATTTGGGACGCGGGTTTGGTCCTGATTGTCGGCGCCGGCGCCTTTGGCTCGAGCGTCTTGTTTAGTCTCTGGGTCCTGATGCATCCCGCTGCGTTGGATTTGTACAGCGAAGGCTTCACGCTTGCAGCTAGATGGACATTGGCGCCGAAAAAGGTGGCGTGGCGCGACATCGACCAGTTTTTTGTTTATAAAGACAAAATGTCCAAAACGGTCGTCTACAATTTCGCGCCCGGGAAGGCGCCGGGCAGCCTAATTACAAATCTCAATCGCACCCATGGATTCGAGGGGTGGCTACCACTTGGATGGCGATTGACACCTGAAGAAATGGTTGAGCGCCTCAACGCCTATCGAGCGCGCGCCCTCGCCGCGCAAGACAAGTTCACAAAATAAACCGGCTCAAATCCCTGTTCCTCGCCAGATCGCCGATATGCTCCTCGACATAGGCGCCGTCGATCACGACACTGTCGCCCGCGCGGTCCGACGCCGAGAAACTGATGTCGTCGAGCACGCGCTCCATCACCGTTTGCAGACGCCGCGCGCCGATGTTCTCGACCGAGGTGTTCACCTGCACGGCGACTTTGGCGATCGCATCGACGGCGGACGGCGCGAATTCGAGCGTCATGCCTTCGGTGCCCAGCAGCGCTGAATATTGTTTCGTCAGGCAGGCCTCGGTTTCGGTCAGAATGCGGCGGAAGTCGTCTTCGTTGAGCGAGGCGAGTTCGACGCGAATCGGCAGGCGCCCCTGCAGTTCCGGCAGCAGGTCTGAAGGCTTCGCCACATGGAAGGCGCCGGAGGCGATGAACAGCACATGGTCAGTCTTCACCGTTCCATGTTTCGTCGCGACGGTCGTGCCTTCGATCAGCGGCAGTAGGTCGCGCTGCACGCCTTCGCGCGAAACATCGGCGCCGCCGCGGCCTTCGCGCGCGCAGATCTTGTCCATCTCGTCGATGAAGACGATGCCGTTGTTTTCGACCTCGTGGATCGCCTCACGGACGCTCGCTTCCTGATCGATCAGCTTGTCGCTCTCTTCGGCGATCAGAGGTCCCTGCGCCTCTTTGACCGAGAGTTTGCGCGGCTTGCCGCGCTGCATCGCCTTGCCGAAAATATCGCCGAGCGAAAAGGCGGAGACGCTGGCGCCGGGCATGTTCGGCAGTTCGAACATTGGCATCGAGGAGCCCGACTGCGTCAGCTCGACTTCGATTTCCTTGTCGTCGAGTTCGCCCGCGCGCAGGCGGCGCCGAAACGTTTCACGCGTGCCGGGCGACGCGGCGGGCCCCACCAGCGCGTCGAGCGTGCGCTCTTCGGCCGCTTGCTGCGCGCGCGCCTGCACGTCCTTACGGCGGCGCTCCTTGACCATCAGGATGGCGACCTCGACCAGATCGCGCACAATCTGTTCGACGTCGCGGCCGACATAGCCGACCTCGGTGAATTTCGTCGCTTCGACTTTGATGAAGGGCGCATTGGCGAGACGCGCGAGACGGCGGGCGATCTCGGTCTTGCCGCAGCCTGTCGGGCCGATCATCAAGATGTTCTTGGGCAGCACTTCTTCGCGCATCTGGCCTTCGAGCTGCAGCCGCCGCCAGCGGTTGCGCAGCGCGATGGCGACGGCGCGCTTGGCGTCGCTTTGTCCAACGATGTAGCGATCAAGTTCGGAAACGATCTCGCGCGGCGAGAAGTCGGCCATGGTCAGTTCCTTCGGAACGGCAGTCCGCAGTCGGCGTTCGGCAGTCGGACGATCCTAGCTGCCGACCAACGACTGCCGAATGCCCTAGATCTTTTCCACCACCACATTCTGGTTGGTGTAGACGCAAATTTCGGAGGCGATCACCATCGCCCGTCGCGCGATTGTTTCGGCGTCGAGGGACGAATCGAGCAGGGCCCGCCCGGCGGCGAGCGCGAAATTTCCGCCCGAGCCGATCGCGGCCACCGCGCCCTCGCCGGTGCCTTCCGGCTCAAGCACGTCGCCCGAGCCGGTGAGCACGAGGCCGACGCTCTTGTCGGCGACGAGCATCATCGCTTCGAGGCGCCGCAGATAGCGGTCCATGCGCCAGTCCTTGGCGAGTTCGACGCAGGCGCGCATCAATTGTCCGGGATATTGTTCGAGCTTCGATTCAAGCCGTTCGAAGAGCGTGAAGGCGTCGGCGGTCGCGCCGGCGAAACCGGCAATCACGTCGCCCTTGCCAAGACGGCGCACTTTCTTGGCGTTGCCCTTCATGATCGTCTGGCCGAGGCTAACCTGGCCGTCGCCGGCGATCACCGTTTCTCCGGCTTTCTTGACGAGGATGATTGTCGTCGCGTGCATGGCCGCAAAGCGGTGTTGTTCGCTATCCATTCGCCGTATCCAGCCTGAGATGTCCAGCCGATGTAAGGTTTGGCGGCGATTTGAGCAAGGGCGGAGCGGCGACGGGGCAGCCGCGCAATTCGCCCGTCGGGCTCGGATTTGATGCAAGACTCACTCGACTCACTCGCGCGGCGCGCCGGCGAGCGGCGCGGGAAAATCCAGGATCTCGCGCGTATAGGTCTCATGCACCTCGGAAAGTGGACGTTGATCGCGCCCATAGACGACGGCCGTGTGCTCGAAGAGGTCGTGCGGAAGGGAGAGCGCGCCGCTGGCCTTTTCAGGCGAGGCAGGCGGGAGGGCCGAGAGCTCCCAGCCCTCGGGCAAGGGCGACCAGCGCATCTTCATGTCGATGGTGCGACGGAACGGCTGCAGCGGCGCGATGGCCTTGCCGAAGGGCGTTTCCGTCGTCTCCAGCGTGCGGTTCATTTCGTCGGAAAGCCGCCCAGGCACGTACCAATTGTCGGCCTCAGCTGCACGCGCCGGTATTTCACCGGCTCCGCGTCGGCGACGTCGAGCCGCCGGCGCGTCTCAGCGCTCGGCTGCTGCTCGATTCCAGCGACGCGGCGGGCGACGATCTTGGGCTCCGCGGACATTTTGTGATCGGCGCACCACTTTTCGAGCGTCGCCGTGGCGCTGCGGCTTGCGAGCAGGGAGGCGTTGAGCGTTTGCATGAGCGCCAGCGCTTCGATGCGCGGCACGAAGCCGTCCCGCGCCGGAACAGACATTGAAGCCGCCGCGAGCAGCGCGAAACCGAGCCTAAGTCGCATGTTATAAGTCTCCTTGCGCCCTGCGGAGCGGCAAATTCTCGCCACGACTTCGCGATCTATTCCTCCCCACGGCCGAAGTCGCCGCCGGTGCGGCATTTAGCGTCTTCTTCATGCGTTGTCGCGAAGCTACAAACGCCTTCCGGCGTCGGACATTGCCGTGGTTGCGCTTGGGTGAGGAATCAGCGCGAACATATGGACCATTCTCTTCTTTTGTTTAGGCCAATTTGGTTTAGGCCGATTTGCCGACAAACAAGAGTGAGTTGGCGCGCATCTCGCTTCTCCTTGACGCCCAAGCAGTTCGGGTGGCGAATCCAAGGCGGAGTTGCTACAAGCTGGCCGCTTGCGGCCAAAGTCGCCGGAACGCCGGCAGGGCCCAAGAAAAGGCAGGAAATGCGCAGCGCGACGATCGAGCGCAACACCAAGGAAACCAAAATCTCGGTCACCGTCGACCTCGACGGGGACGGCCGCTCGGATATATCGACCGGCGTGGGGTTTTTCGATCATATGCTCGACCAGATTGCGCGTCATGCGCCGCTGGATCTTGCCGTGCGCGCTGAGGGCGATCTGCACATCGACGGCCATCACACGGTCGAGGACGTCGGCATCGCCGTGGGCCAGGCGGTGGATCGCGCGCTTGGAGACCGCAAGGGCATTTCCCGCTATGGCGACGCGCATGTGCCGCTCGACGAGGCCCTGACCCGCGTCGTCGTGGACGTTTCGGGGCGGCCCTTTCTCGTTTACGAGGTCGCCTTTCCGGCGCAGCGGATCGGCGGCTTTGACACCGAGCTGATGCGCGAATTCTTCCAGGCCTTTGCGGTTCACGCCCGCGTCGGGCTGCACATTGAATGTCTGCGCGGCGTCAACAGCCACCATATCGCCGAGAGCGCCTTCAAGGGCTTCGCGCGCGCCTTCGGCAAGGCGGTGGCGATCGATCCGCGCCGCACGCAGGGGGAAGCGCCTTCCACCAAGGGAACGCTCACCGCCTGAAAAAAGGCGGGTGACGCCGACGAGGGGACGGCCGATGGCGATATTCACTATTTATTTTCCGCGCATGGCGCCGGGCCAGCTTCCCGCGCCGGACAAGATCGTCTTCTTGCGCGACGGGTTTTCCTGGCCGGCCTTTATTTTCGGTCCGTTCTGGCTGGCGTGGCGGCGCGCCTGGCTGGTCGCGGTCCTCTGGACGCTTCTTCTCGTCGCCTTGGCGCTTATCGCCTGGCAGCTGCGGGTGTCGCGCGACGCGATGTCCTGGCTGACGCTCGGGCTCGCTGTCTGGCTCGGTTTTGAGGGGGAGCGGCTCGTCGGCTGGAATATGGCGCGTCGCGGCTATGTCGAGCAGGATCTCGTCATTGCCGATGACCTCGATGAGGCGGAGGCGGCCTACTTCCACCGCCATCGCCCGTCTCAGCCGATCGCGAAAGACCATGTCGCTGGGGAGCCCGCTCCTTGACGACCGCGATCATCGACTATGGGTCGGGCAATCTGCATTCCGCCTTGAAAGCCTTTGAGCGCGCCGCCCGCGAGTCGCATGCGCAAGGCGACATTTGCGTCACCAGTGATCCTGGCGTCGTGCGCGCCGCCGAGCGCGTCGTGCTGCCGGGCGTCGGCGCTTTCGCTGATTGTCGCCGCGGCCTGATGGCGATCGAGGGTCTTTACGCCGCCCTGCAAGAGGCGGTCATCGACCGCGGCCGGCCGTTCTTAGGGATTTGCGTCGGCATGCAGCTCATGGGCGCGCGCGGCCTTGAACATGGCGAAACGCCTGGCCTCGGCTGGATTTCGGGAGACGTCGCGGCGATCGAGCCTGCGGATCCTTCGCTGAAAATCCCGCATATGGGCTGGAATACGCTGACGCTGAGCCGGGAACATCCGCTCTTTGCCGGCGTGCCGACGGGAGAGCGCGGATTGCACGCCTATTTCGTCCATTCGTTTCAGCTGACGCCGGCGTCGCCGGACCACATCCTGGCGACGACCGACTATGGCGCGCCGCTCACCGCGGCCGTGGCGCGCGACAATCTCGTCGGCGTGCAATTTCATCCCGAAAAAAGCCAGAGGCTGGGCCTAGCGTTGATCGGCAATTTCCTGAGGTGGCGTCCGTGATTCTGTTTCCCGCAATCGATTTGAAGGAAGGTCAGTGCGTGCGCCTCGCGCAGGGCGATATGGACCGCGCGACCGTGTTCAATGACGATCCCGCCGAGCAGGCGCGCGCTTTCCAGCGAGTCGGTTTCGAATATCTGCATGTCGTCGATCTCGACGGCGCCTTCGCCGGCGCGCCGCGCAACGCCCAGGCGGTCGAATCCATTCTCGCCGCGCTGACGATTCCCGTGCAGCTTGGGGGCGGCATTCGCGACATGCGCACGCTGTCCTGCTGGTTGGACAAAGGCGTCGCGCGCGTCATCATCGGCACGGCGGCCGTCAAAGACCCGTCTTTCGTGCGCGAGGCGGCGCGCCTTCACCCGGGCCGCGTCGCCGTAGGGGTCGACGCCAAGAATGGTTTTGTCGCCGTCGACGGCTGGGCGCGCGCCACGCGCATGTCGGCGCTCGATCTTGGCAAGAGCTTCGAAGACGCGGGGGTGAGCGCCATCATCTACACCGACATCTCGCGCGACGGCATTTTGACCGGCCTCAACATCGAGGCGACTTTGGCGCTCGCCGACGCCTTGACGATACCCGTCATCGCCTCCGGCGGCCTCGCGTCGCTCGCCGATGTGGAGCGGCTGCTGCAGCCCGACTGCCGCAAGCTCGCCGGCGCCATTACCGGACGGGCGCTTTACGACGGGCGTCTCGATCCGGGGCAGGCATTGGCGATGATCCGCGCGCGCGCGGCGACCGAGAACGCGTGATGCTGAAGGCGCGCGTCATTCCCTGCCTTGACGTGAAAGGAGGACGCGTCGTCAAAGGCGTCAATTTCATCGATCTGCGCGACGCCGGCGATCCGGTCGAATGCGCCATCGCCTATGACGCCGCCGGCGCCGACGAACTCTGCTTTCTTGACATCACCGCAAGCCATGAAGACCGCGGCATTCTGCTCGACGTCGTGCAGCGCACGGCGGAAGCCTGCTTCATGCCGCTGACCGTCGGCGGCGGCGTGCGCACGCTGGACGACATCCGCAATCTGCTGCTCGCCGGCGCCGACAAGGTCTCGATCAATTCCGCGGCCGTCGCCAATCCCGGCTTCGTTCGCGAAGCGTCGGAAAAATTCGGCGCGCAATGCATCGTTGTGGCCATTGACGCCAAGCGCGCAGCCGAGGGACGCTGGGAAATCTTCACCCATGGCGGGCGGCGCGCAACGGGGATCGACGCAGTGCAATTTGCGCGCGATGTCAGCGACCTCGGCGCAGGCGAAATCCTGCTGACCTCGATGGACCGCGACGGCACAAAGAGCGGCTTCGACATCGCGCTGACGCGGGCCGTCGCCGACGCGGTGCAGGTGCCGGTCATCGCCTCGGGCGGGGTCGGAACGCTCGACCATCTCGTCGCCGGCGTCAAGGAAGGCCATGCGAGCGCCGTGCTTGCCGCTTCGATTTTCCATTTCGGCGAATATTCGATCCCGCAGGCGAAGCTTCACATGGCGGCTGCCGGGCTGCCGATGCGCCTCGATGGCCTGGAGGCGATGTGATGGCGGCTGTTGAACGGATCGGATGTCATTCCCGACGCGCGCAACGCGCGCGATCGGGAATCCAGAGCAAGACCAGTGGTCTTGCATTGGCCCTGGATTCCCGGTCAGGCATTCTGCCTGCCGGGAATGACACGGCCCAAGCGATCGGCGTTTGCGGTTTTTCTGTCGTGCGCCGAGACTGCTCCCTCTCCCGCGCAGCGGGGGAGGGCTGGGGAGGGGGGCTGTCATGACTTTCACGCTCGACGATCTCGCGGCGCTCATCAAATCACGCCGCGTGGATGACGCCTCGACCTCCTATACGAAAACCCTGCTCGACTCCGGAATGACGCGCATCGCCAAGAAATTCGGCGAAGAGGCGGTCGAAACGGTGATCGCGGCGATGGAGGACGACCGAAGCGCGCTCATCAACGAAGCCGCCGATACGCTCTATCATCTTCTCGTCATGCTCGAAGCGCGGAATATTTCGCTCGGCGACGTGTTGCGCGAACTGGAGCGGCGCACGAAACAGTCCGGGCTCGCAGAGAAAGCCGCGCGCGGAGCAAAGGAATGACGGTGGCGGAGCTCGTCCCCAACAACGAGGCTCTTTCCCCCTACCGGCATTTTACGCGCGCCGAATGGGCGTCGCTGCGCGCCGATACGCCGCTGACGCTGACGCTCGACGATCTCGTCCGGTTGAAGTCCCTCAACGACCCGATCTCGCTCGAAGAAGTCATCGAAATCTACTTGCCGCTGTCGCGCCTGCTCGCCCTCTACGTTGCGGCGACGCAGGGCCTCTTCAAGGCGACGCAGCGCTTTCTCGGCGCCGAAGACGGCAAGGTTCCCTATATCATTGGGGTCGCGGGCTCCGTCGCTGTGGGCAAATCCACGACGGCGCGCGTATTGCGCGCCCTCCTGTCGCGCTGGCCGAATACGCCGAAAGTGGAGCTCATCACCACCGACGGATTTCTCTTGCCCAACAGAATCCTTGAAGCCGAAAAGCTGATGGACAAGAAGGGCTTTCCGGAAAGCTACGACAACAAATCGCTGCTGCGATTCCTCTCCGATGTGAAGGCGGGACGGCGCAATGTCTGCGCGCCGGTCTATTCGCATATGACCTATGACGTCGTCGAGGGCGAAGCGAGCTGCGTCGATCGGCCCGACATTCTCATCGTCGAAGGCGTCAATGTTCTGCTTGCGCCGCGCATGCGCGACGGCCGCGAAATTCCCTTCGTCTCCGACTTCTTCGATTTCTCGGTCTATCTCGATGCGCCCGAAGGTGTGCTGGAGCGATGGTATGTGGAGCGCTTTCGGCGGCTTCAGCAGACGGCGTTCCGCGATCCGGAATCCTACTTCCGCGTCTATGCCGATCTCGACGCAGAGGAGACGACGCGCGTCGCAAAAGACATATGGACGCGCATCAACCTCGAGAATCTGCGCCAGAACATCGCGCCCACGCGCCCGCGCGCGAGTTTGATCCTCACCAAGGACGCCGATCACAGGATCGAGGAAGTGTCGCTGCGCAAATTATAAGCTTCGCTTCGAGCTCGATGCGGAGTTCGCTTGCGCGAGGCGCGGCTTATAGGGTGGGCGCATGATCGCGGGTCTGCAAACGCTTGTCTTTCTTCTCGCGGCGGTGGCGTTCGTCGCCTTCATCGCGTCGCGCTCCGGCGCCGCCGCGCCCATCCTGCTCGTCGCGGCCGGCGTGCTGATCGCCGTCGCCCCGGGCGTGCCCGCCCTTGTGCTCGAGCCGCAATTCGTGCTGCTCCTCGTGCTGCCGCCGGTGATCTACATCTCCGCAGTCAATATGAGCTGGCGGGAGTTCAAATTTAATCTGCGGCCGATCCTTCTGCTCGCCGTTGGCTGCGTCGTCTTCACCACCATTTCCGTTTCACTCGCGACGAAATGGCTGCTCGGCTGGCCACTGGCCGTCGGTTTCGTGCTCGGCGCGATCGTATCGCCGCCCGACGCCGTCGCGCCGCTCGCCATTGCAAGGCGTATGCAGTTGCCGCGGCGCATCTCGGTCATTTTGGAGGGAGAGGGTCTCGCCAACGACGCTACCGCGCTTGTCCTTTATCGCTTCGCGGTGGCGGCGGTCAGCGTCGGCTCCTTTTCGCTGGCGCAAGCGGGCGAAACCTTCACGATCATCATTGTTTCGGAGATTGTGTGGGGCGTCGGCGTCGGCTGGACGATGCTGCGGCTGCGTCGCTTCATGCGCGATCCGCGCATTGAAATCACACTCTCGTTGATCACCCCGTTCTTGGCCTATTGGCCGCCTGAACATCTCGGCGGCTCGGGCGTCATCGCGACGGTCGCCACCGGCCTTTACATCAGCTGGAACGGCCCCAGACTGATCAGCGCCGCGACGCGTCTGCAAGGCGTGTTCTTCTGGGATTTCTTCCTTTTTCTGATCGAAGGTCTGGTTTTTCTCTTCACCGGTCTACAGGCGCAGGCGCTTTTTGCGCGAATCCAAGATCATTCCCTGTACGAACTGACGACGTCCGCCGCGATCGTTTCGCTTGTCGTCATCGCGGCGCGATTCGTGTGGATTTTTCCGATTACCTATCTGCCGCGCTGGCTCATTCCGCCGCTGGCGCGACGCGATCCTTCGCCGCCCTGGCAATGGCCCTTCATCATTTCCTTCACTGGCGTGCGCGGGATTGTCTCGCTCGCCGCGGCGCTGGCGATCCCGCTCGCCACCGCGGACGGCGAGCCGTTTCCCTATCGTGACTCGATCTTTTTTCTCACCTTCTGCGTCGTGATGGTGACGCTCGTCTTCCAAGGGTCGGCATTGCCCTGGATCATTCGCAAACTCGGCCTCGTTAAAACCGGCATGAGGGAACGCGTCCTCGATCGCGCTGAAGAGCTGCGCGCCCGCCACGCCGCGATCGAGGCGTCGAGCGCAAAACTCGCGCGTTTTGGCGCGGAAAATGACGTCCCTGAAGAAGCGATGAACTCGCTTCTCGCGCAACAGGACTATTTTCTGTCGCGCGTCCGCATGAAATGCGAGGCAAGTGACGAGCGCCGCGCGCTGACGGCGCTTCACGACGAGATCGACCTGCAGCTCATCGCCGAGGAGCGCAATCTGATCAACGGCATGCTGCGCGAAGATAAACTCACCGACGAAGCGCGCCGCCGCATCGAGCGCGAACTCGATCTGCGCGAAGCGGACACGCTGAATCGGAAGAAAGAGCGCCAGTCGTAGAGCGACGCGGCGCGTCAAGAACGCGGCGCTCGGGAAACGTCAAGAGCCCCCTCCCTGTCCCTCCCCCGCTGCGCGGGAGAGGGGACGCTAACGATCGGCGTTAGCAGATCCCGATGAAGCGCGGAATCTGCTCCCTCTCCCGCGAAGCGGGGGAGGGTTGGGGAGGGGGTTACGCGTTCCCCACCGTGCGCAGCAGCGGCGGCGCGACATTTCGATGCGCCGCCTTGCCGTCGATGATGAGGCCCGAAGCGTCGGCCGAAACTTCGACGCTCGCGCCGTCGATGATCTCGCCGGCCAGGATGCGCTCGGCGAGCGTGTCCTGCAGCTCCTTCTGCATCACGCGCTTCAAGGGCCGCGCGCCATAGGTCGGGTCGTAGCCCCTGGCCGCCAGCCAATCGCGCGCCTTGGCGTCGAGGCGCAGCGTGATCTTGCGATCCTCGAGCAGCTTCTGCAGCCGCTTGACCTGGATGTCGACGATCGCGCCCATATCCTCGCGCCGCAGGCGGTTGAACAGGACGATCTCGTCGATCCGGTTCAGGAACTCCGGCCTGAAATGCGCCCGCACGACCTGCATGACTTCGCTGTGCACGGCGGAGGAATCCTCGCCTTCCTCTTGCATGACGAGGAATTCCGAGCCGAGATTCGACGTCATGATGATCAGCGTGTTTTTGAAATCCACCGTGCGGCCCTGGCCGTCGGTCAGGCGGCCGTCGTCGAGCACCTGCAGGAGCACGTTGAAGACGTCCGGATGCGCCTTTTCGATCTCGTCGAAGAGCACGACCTGATACGGCCTGCGGCGCACGGCTTCGGTCAACGCGCCGCCTTCCTCATAGCCGACATAGCCGGGCGGCGCGCCGATGAGCCGCGCGACCGAATGCTTTTCCATATATTCCGACATGTCGAGCCGCACCATCGCCGTCTCGTCGTCGAAGAGAAACGCGGCGAGCGCCTTCGTCAGCTCGGTCTTGCCGACGCCCGTCGGGCCAAGGAAGATGAAGCTGCCGATCGGACGGTTCGGGTCCTGCAGTCCGGCGCGCGCGCGGCGCACCGCGGTCGACACGGCGACCACCGCGTCATGCTGCCCGACGACCCGCTTTGCGAGTTCGTCCTCCATGTGCAGCAGCTTCTCGCGTTCGCCCTCGAGCATTTTGTCGACAGGCACGCCGGTCCAGCGCGAGACGACCTGCGCCACGTCATTGGCGGTGACCTCCTCGTCGACGAGCGTGTCGGCTTCGCCTTCCGTCTCGCCCAGCTTCTTTTCGAGATCGGGAATGACGCCATAGGTGAGTTCGCCGGCGCGCTGATATTCGCCGCGCCGCTGCGCCTGCGCGAGTTCGTTACGCGCCGCTTCAAGCTGCTCCTTGAGCTTCTGCGCCGCGCCGAGCTTGTCCTTCTCGGCGCGCCAGCGCGCGGTGAGCGCTCCCGATTTCTCTTCGAGGTCGGCAAGCTCGCCTTCGAGCTTCGCCAGGCGATCCTTTGACGCTGTGTCCGTTTCCTTCTTGAGCGCTTCCTGTTCGATCTTCAGCTGGATGATGCGCCGATCGAGTTCGTCGAGTTCCTCGGGCTTCGAGTCGATCTGCATGCGCAGGCGCGACGACGCCTCGTCGATGAGATCGATCGCCTTGTCCGGCAGGAAGCGGTCGGAGATGTAGCGGTTCGACAGAGTCGCCGCGGCGACGATCGCGCTGTCGGTGATGCGCACGCCGTGATGGAGTTCGTATTTCTCCTTCAGGCCGCGCAGGATAGAGATCGTATCCTCGACGGTCGGCTCGTCGATGAAGACGGGCTGGAAGCGCCGCGCGAGCGCCGCGTCCTTTTCGACATGTTTGCGGTATTCATTGAGCGTCGTCGCGCCGACGCAATGCAGTTCGCCGCGGGCGAGCGCCGGTTTCAGCAGATTGGAGGCGTCCATCGCGCCATCCGCCTTGCCGGCGCCAACGAGCGTGTGCATCTCGTCGATGAACAGGATGATATTGCCTTCGGCGGCGGTGACTTCGTTCAGCACCGCTTTCAGCCGCTCCTCGAATTCGCCGCGATACTTCGCGCCGGCGATCAACGCGCCCATGTCGAGTGCGAGCAGCTTCTTGTCCTCGAGCGACTCGGGCACGTCGCCGTTGACGATGCGCAGCGCCAGGCCCTCGACGATCGCGGTCTTGCCGACGCCCGGTTCGCCGATCAGCACCGGATTGTTCTTGGTGCGGCGCGACAGCACCTGAATCGCGCGGCGGATTTCCTCGTCGCGGCCGATCACCGGATCGAGCTTTCCCTCGCGCGCCGCCTCGGTCAGATCACGGGCGTATTTCTTCAGCGCGTCATAGGCGTTTTCGGCGGACGCCGAATCCGCCGTGCGGCCCTTGCGCAAATCCTCGATCGCGGCGTTCAGCGTCTGCGGCGTCACGCCGGCGGCGGCAAGAATTTTGGCGGCCTCGGAGTCCTTCTCCATCGCCAGCGCCAGCAGCAGCCGCTCGACGGTGACGTAGGAATCGCCCGCCTTCTGGGCGATCTTCTCGGCGTTGTCGAAGAGGCGCGCGGTCGCGGGCGCAAGATAGAGCTGGCCGGCGCCGGCGCCCATCACTTTGGGCAATTTCGCGAGCGCGGCCTCGGTTTTCGCCAGCGCCTCGCGCGAGCGGCCGCCGGCGCGGTCGATCAGCCCGGCGGACAGGCCCTGCTCGTCATCGAGCAGGACTTTCAATATGTGCTCGGGCGTAAACTGCTGGTGGCCTTCGCGCGTCGCCATCGACTGCGCCGACTGCACGAATCCGCGCGCGCGTTCGGTGTATTTCTCAAAATTCATTTTTAGCCCCTCTGACCATGAGGCGGCCCTTTGTTTTAAGCGGCGCGCCTCGTGTCCAAAATTTCTCGTTCAAGGCCCCTTGCGGCGGCCCTCGTCGTCGATATGGGAAGGGCTGCACGGGGTTAAAGGGGGTGCGGCGCGAAAGCGCGGGCTCGACCGCAAGCGAAGATGTTATCGATTAACCGCGCCTGCCCGTTCCGACGGCGCGCCATCCCCCATAGAGCGCCAAGGCCGCGAGCGACAGCATCAGCGCATAGACCAGTCCCGAGGCGATGAACCCAGCGATGGGACTGCCGTACATCGCAGAAATGTCAGGCGGCCGCTGCTCGGCGGCGGGGCTCAGATGCGCGAACCAGAGCGCCACGGCGCCAAGAACGCCGATGACCGCCCAGAACGCCGCGCCGATCTTGCCGCGGAAATAGAAATACAGCGCGGCGCCCGTGAGCGCGTATTTTACCGAAAGAAAAGCGGCGGCAATCGCCCATGCCCCTGTTTGCGAGAAATCGTCGCGCAGCAGATGGTCGAGATCATGCGCGGCGGAAAACGCCGCTGCGGCCAGAACGAGGACTGTGAGCGTCTTGTCCGACATGCATGGCCCTCCTTGCGAAACGGCGGCGCTGTTTTCGTGACGGGTGGGGAGGTGTAGGCAATTCGCCTCGACTTGTCACCGAACAGGGACGTCCATGCGACTCGCCTCTCTCTACCGCTATCCCGTCAAGGGCCTCTCGCCCGAGCCGCTCGACGCCGCCGAACTTCAAGCAGACGGCTATTTTCCGGGAGATCGGCTGTTTGCGCTGGAAAACGGCCCTTCAGGCTTCGATCCAGCGACCCCGGAGCATCAGCCCAAGATCAAATTTCTGATGCTTATGAGGAACGGCGCGCTTGCGGGTCTTGCGACGCGCTACGATGACGCGACGGGCGTATTGACGATCGCCAGGGCAGGGCGCGAGGTCGCGCGAGGAGAGTTGCGGTCCGCCGAAGGGCGCCAACCCATCGAGGCCTTCCTGACCGGCTTTCTTGGGCCCGAAATCCGTGGCCCCGTGCGGCTTCTGGCCGCGCCTGACGGCTTTCGGTTCACGGATTCGAAGTCGGGATTCGTCTCACTCGTCAATTTGGCGAGCGTTGCGGCGATTGCGCAGGCGCAAGGCGCCGCGCTGGATCCGCTGCGCTTTCGCGCCAATCTCTACGTCGACGACATGAACGCATGGGCCGAAGCGACGCTCTTGGGGCGAACCCTGTCGATCGGCGGCGCGCGGCTCGAGGTGCTCAAGATGACCGATCGCTGCGCGGCCACAGGCGTCGAGCCGGGCACGGGGCGACGCGACATGGATCTCGTTCAGACGCTGCGGCAGAACTTCGGCCACATTGATTGCGGCGTTTACGCGCGGGTGATCTCGGGCGGCCGGATCAAGGCCGGCGACGCGATCAGCTTAGACCTCGAAGCTTCCTGCTAGAACCTATCGGGCTCCAGCGGAAGTTCGCCCACCTGCGGCGATTCATCGTCCCGTGCGCCGCCAGCGACGTCATCCATCGGCGGGCGCGGGCGCCGGCGCCGGCGTGAACTCAAATGATAATTGACTCCGCCCTCATTTTCACGTGGCGCATTCTCGCGCTCGAGAACGGGTTCCGCGCCCGCGCCCTCGCTGGGAACAGCGGCGCGCGCCACTGGCGCGGTGATAAATGAGGGAAGCGCCGTCCCTGGTTCGCTCTCGGCCGCGCTGGCCTCGGGGCGCGGCTGGAAGCGGCGGTCGCGGCCGCGCTCATATCCCTGGTGACGAGGACGTTCGCCGCCTTCGGCGTTTCGGTCCCGGTTAAACGGCGGTCGTTCCGGCCGCTGCTGCCGTTCCGGACGCTCCACGCGCTCGCCGGCGCGCATCTCGCCGATCGGGCGCTCCTCGAAGGGCTGGGGCTGCGGCTGCGGCTGCGAGAAATGCGGCTGCGGCTGTGGTTGCGGCGCGAAGGGCGGCGGCGGCTGGAAAGCTGGGGCCGGGAGCCGTTCGGCAAGCGGCGCGAAACGGTCCGGAAGCGGGGCGAAATCGTCGTCGTCCTCGGAGGTGTCGACTTCCGCTTCCAGCTGCGGGCGCCCATAGCCGTTGACTTGCTGTTGCTGCTGCGCGGCGGCGATCAGCCGGAAATAGTGCTCCGCATGCTGCAGCAGGCTCTCGGCCATGATCGTGTCGCCGGAGGACTGCGCGTCGCGCGCCAGCTGAAGATATTTTTCGGCGACATGCTGAGCCGTGCCGCGGATCTTCACGTCGGGGCCATTCGACTCATAGGACCGTGTAAGCGGATTGGGCCCTTTGCGGTTGTTGGGCCGTCCGCGCATTCTCTTGTTTTGTCCTGGTCTCATCAAACTCCCCGAAATCTTGCTGCGCTCGGCCCCGCCTGCGCGGCGTTCCCAATAACGTCGCCGCTAAATTCCTTCGCCCGGCGCATGCGCGAACGGACAGGCGACAGCAATCCGTTTTCGGACCTCAAGCTTCGATAACGCTGTGCGCGAGTCGATTTTCCTCAAGTCGGCGCCAATCGGCGGCCCCACGTAGCTCTGCGCTAATTCCCCTCAGCGCAACGGCTTGACGTCCAACGCGATTGCATGCCTGCCTGCCGGATCGCAACGCCTCCGACAATCGAAGTGGTCTTCACTCCGGCGCTTTCATGTCGATTTCGACGTTGCTCCTGGCCGGTCGTTTCGGGCTTCCGTTCGCGAAGCGGAGCCAAAGCGTTCGAGTTCTTCTCGAAGTCGGCGATCGGCTGGACCTGGGGATGACTATAGTGGAGGGGGTGGCCGGCAACAAGGCCGAGCGCGGCGAGACGGGCCAAAAAAGCGGGTACTGTCGCCAATATGTCACGGCCTTGTCGGGCCAAGCCGCGCCGCCACGACCCTCTCGTGGCCCCCAACATCGCGCGCCACCCGCTCGATGTGGAAGCCGTGGGCCTCCAACAGCGCGGCGACGCCGCCAGCTTGATCGAAGCCGACCTCGAACACGACGACCGTGTCCTCGTCAATAAGCCGCGGCAAGTCGCCGATGATCTCCCGATATCGCTCGAGCCCGTCGGCGCCGCCGTCGAGCGCCAGCGCCGGATCATGGAGCCGCACCTCGGGATCGAGCCCTGCAATATCCTTGGTGCGCACATAGGGGGGATTGGACACGATAAGGTCGAAACGCGCCTGGAGCGCCTCCGCCCAGCGGCCGCGCACAACCGCCGCGCGGTCCGACAGGCCGCAACGGGCGAGATTTGCAGCGGTCGCCGCGCAGGCGTCCTGCGAGAGATCGACGGCGACGGCGCGCGCCGCCGGAAGCTCACTGAGAAGCGCGCAGGCGATAGCGCCCGAGCCGGCGCCGAGATCGAGAATCGAGAGCGGCGCGTCGCGCCTGTCCGCAACGACGCGCAGCGCCGTCTCGACCAGCGTTTCCGTGTCGGGCCGCGGATCGAGCACTGACGGCGCGACGGCGAGGTCGAGCGTCCAGAATCCGCGCTCTCCAAGAATGCGCGACACCGGCTCACGGGCGGCGCGTCGCGCCGCGTAGCGGGAGAGGGCGCGCGCCTCCTCGTCCGAAAGCGGCGCGCGCGGCGTCATGGCGAGTTCGAGCCGCGTCAGCCCCGTGGCGGCGCGCAGCAGGGCGCGTGCGTCCTCCTGCGCGTCATCGACCCCCCGCGCGCCAAGATAGTCCGCAACTGTCGCGATCGCCTGGGCGCGCGTCAGCGGATCGCTCGTTGCGGCCTTCCTCGCGCCCAGACTCATCTCTACCCCCGGCTGGCGAGAAGCGCTGTCAGCCTTTTTGCGAAAGCCGCTGCGTCGATGGGATGCTCGCCGTCGGCGACGCGGGCGAGATCGAGCAGCAGGAACTGTTCGTCGCGCGCCGCTTCGCGCCCCTTTGCGCGCAAGGCCTTCGCCAGCGCGACGATCGCTTCATGCCTCGGGTTGATCTCCAAAACCGGCTTTCCGAAGGCCGCCTGTTGTCCATGTTCGGCCAGAAGGCGGGACAATTGGCGATCGAGCCCGCTGTCGGGAGCGACGAGGCAGACGGCGCTGTCTGTCAGACGCGTCGAGGCGCGCACGTCGTCCACATATTCGGCAAGCGTCTCCTTGAGGGCCGCCAGCAGGTCGGCGACGTCGGCCGGCGGCGTCGCCTCCGTCTTGGCGTCCTCGACGAGCGCGATCGAATCGATGTCGGCCTGGCCCTGCGTGACGGATTTGAACGGCTTGCCTTCGTAGCCCAGCGCGCTCGTCACCCAGAAGGCGTCGACGGCGTCGTCGAGAAGCAGCACTTCGACGCCCCTGGCGCGGAATCCTTCGAGCTGCGGGCTGGCGCGCAGCCGCTTCATATCGTCGCCGACGAGATAATAAATCGCCGTCTGATTTTCCCGCAAATCGGCGACGTAATCCTTGAGCGTGCGGGTCTGTTCCTCGGATTTCGTCGAGGCGAATCGCGCAATTTCGAACAGAGCGTCACGGCGGCTCGGGTCTTCATGCAGCCCTTCCTTGAGCACGGAGCCGAAGTTCTTCCACACGTTCGCGAATTTTTCGGGCTCGGCGTCGGCGAGCTTCTTGAGTTCCTGCAAAATGCGCGTCGCGATGGCCTTGCCGATCGCGCCGGCGACCGGGCTTTTCTGCACCATCTCGCGCGAGACATTGAGCGGAATGTCGGCGCTGTCGACGACGATTCGCATAAACCGCAGCCAGGCGGGCAGCAGCTCCATGTCGCGCGAGATCAGCACGCGGCGCACATACAGCTTGGATTTGCTCTTTCGCGCCGGGTCGAAGAGATCGAAGGGCCGCGTCCCAGGAACGAAGGCGAGCACCGTATATTCGGTGCGCCCTTCGGCGCGCCAATGAGCGATCAGCGCGGGCTCGTCCAGCTGCCCGGACAATTGCCGGTAAAAGTCGACATATTGCTCATGGGTGATGTCGGACTTCGGCTTCGTCCACAGGGCGACGCCTTCGGCGATCCGCCGGGGCTCTTCGCCCGGCGCCGCGATGAGATCAATCGGCGCGGCGATCGCGCCCGAGTGCTCGCGCACCACGCTTTCAACCCGCCAGCCGTCGAGAAATTCATCGCTGTCGGCGTTGAGATGCAGCGTGACGCGGGCGCCGACGGCGGGGGCCTCTTCGAGCGGCAGAGCCGCGATCTGATAGGAGCCCTTGCCGTCTGAACTCCACAGCCAGGCCTGATCCTGGCCGGCGCGCCGCGTCGCGACCTCGACGCGGTCGGCGACCATGAAGGCGGAATAGAAGCCAACGCCGAACTGGCCGATGAAGCCGGCGTCCTTCTCCTTTCCGAGTTTGTCGAGAAAGGCGCGCGTGCCGGAATTGGCGATGGTGCCAAGGGCGCTGATCAGCTCCTCGCGCGACATGCCGACGCCATTGTCGGCGACGGTCAGCGTGCGCTTCTCCTGATCGAGTGAGATCGTGACGAGCGGCGCGGCGGCTTGCGCGGCGAGTTTTTCGTCGGAAAGCGCCTCGTAACGCAGCTTTTCGCATGCGTCGGCGGCGTTTGAGACGAGTTCGCGCAGAAAGACGTCGCGCTCCGAATAGACGGAATGCGTCATCATCTCGAGCAGCCGCGCGACGTCGGCCTCAAAACCGAAATCGGCGGCGGTTTGCGGATCGGCGGCGGAAGCCGCGGCGTCGACGGATGCGGCGTCGTCGGTCATGTTCTCTCCAATGAAAACAAAAAGAGAATAGCGTCGCGGGCGACGCGACTGCGGCTCTTGAGTTCGTCATTGCTGCGGAATTTGCAAGAGCCTCGGCGGCGGGGCGCCGCTGCTGGGCCGCTAAAGCTAGACGAGCCGGCGCGGGAGCGAAACTCCCGGCCGGCTCGACCATCGCCACGACCTCTATATCTCTGAACCGCACGCTTCGGGGGGCTGGGGGGCTGACGAAACCGAAAACGCGTGGCCCCGAGCTGTCGAGGCAATGAACTTCATTTTGGGCGGCGCGTTTGGCTGGCAAGGGGCGCCAAGTCGGCGAAAGTATGATTCTTCCCAGCCAAATCTTATCAGAGCGCAAGGCCGCGTAGATTCTCGTCGTAAACCAGTCATTAAGTCTTGCCCGACGCATCCTAGCGGGCCAACATGGTTAAAAGAGATCAAGGAGAGCGGACGCATGGCGGAGTTGGAGACGACGGAGCCCAGCCGGGCGAGACCCGCGCTCGTCGTCGTGAACGGCGCTTCGCCGGACGCGGCGTCTGGAGTTCGGGGAGACAAGCGCGGCGCGCCGGTTTCATTCAGTCGCCTAGAACTCAACGTCATCTTCAATCTTTATGGAGCGAAAGTCGCGCAGGGAGAATGGCGCGACTACGCAATCGACTTCACGCCGGCGAAGGCCGTGTTCTCGATTTTTCGGCGCGCGAGCGAAGCGCCGCTGTATCGAATCGAGAAGAACCCGGCGCTGGCGCGTCGGCAGGGCGCCTATTGCGTCATCGCGGCGACGGGCCTCGTGCTGCGGCGCGGACATGATCTGTCGCGCGTCGTGCGCGTCTTGGACCGCGCGCTCAAACTCGTCGGCGCCGAATAGAACAAAGGCATCGTCGCAAGATCAGAATCGATCGGCCCGATAGGGCGTGGGATCGATGAAGGGCTGTTCGCCCGTCATCATATCGGCGAGGAGCCGGCCGGAAACCGGCCCAAGCGTCAGCCCATGATGCGCATGGCCGAAATCGAACCATAGGCCGCGATGACGCGGCGCCGGACCGACGATCGGCAGCATGTCCGGCAGGCAGGGCCGCGCCCCGCGCCAGGGTTCGGGGTCGAGCCGTTCGGCGAGCGGAAACAATCGCCTCGCCGTCGGTTCGCAAACCTCGATCTGCACCGGCGTCGGCGGCGCGTCGCGGCGGGCGAATTCGGCGCCGCTTGTCAGCCGGACGCCGCGGCGCATCGGCGCCAAAAGATAACCGAAGTCGGCGTCGAGGATCGGATGATTGAGCTTTGCGCCGTCCTTCGCGGCGTAATGCATATGGTAGCCGCGCTTCCAGCCGAGCGGAATGCGATAGCCGAGCGGCCCGTAGACGGCGTCCGACCAGGGGCCGAGCGCCACAACCGCCGCGCCGGCGACGAGCGGCCCTTGCGCGGCCTCGACGCGCCAGCGCCCGTCCGCTTCTTGCAAGAGGCTGCGCGCGTCTCCTGAGAGCAGATGGCCGCCACGCGAGACGAAGAGATCGGCATAGGCTTTCGACAGAGCCGCAGGATCGATGATTGCGGCGGTGTCACGGTAATGGATACCGCCCATGATCGGGGCGAGATCGGGCTCCAGCGCCGCGACCGCGGCCGAGTCGAGCGTATCGATATTGAGATCATAGGCGCGCAGCCGTTCGGCGTCGGCGAGGCCGGCGGCGAGAGTCTCCTCGCTGCGATGCAGCTTGATCCACCCGGTTCTGCGCAACAGCTCGCCGGCGCCTGCCTGCTGGATCAGCGCCTCATGCTCGCTCAGGCTGTGTTCGATCAGCGGGCGCCGCGCTTCGATATTCCGCTGCACCCTCTCTGGCGCGCTCTCGCGCCAATAGCGCAAGAGCCAAGGCCCCACCGACGGCATCGCCGAGACGTGATAACGCGCCTCCGGCAGAAGGTTCAGCGCATATTTGATAAGTTTCGCCGGATCGCGCGGGAATAGATAGGGGATGAGCGAAGAACGTTCGATCAGGCCGGCGTTGCCGAAGCTCGTCTCCTGTCCCACGGCGCCGGCGCGATCGATGAGCGCGACGTCACGCCCGCGCGCCTGCAAATGCAGCGCGGCGCTGACGCCGACGATTCCGGCGCCAAGAACGATGACGTCGGTGGTCTGCTGCATAAGACTCTCCGGAAAAGCGGCATATCGCGGGGGCGGGCGAAGGTCACGCGGGCGTTCGTTTATCCGCAGCAATATTTCGGCCAGACGGAGCGGTGCGCGGACAGTCTCAGTGTCCCCTCTGTCTAGTCCGCGCGTGATCCCTCATCGAGGCGTTGCGGGACGAATAGCTACGACGACGGGCAGGCCCCACATGTCGCCCCCTGGAACGAGCGGCTGCAACAGCCGAATGTCGCCATCCTTGGCCTGCACCTCCATCGACCCGCAATGGCGGCGACGAAAATCGCCAAGCGCGATCGCCTGACAGGAGACGGGGCCGCCGTCGAGATTGAGCGCGAGTTTCAAATCGAGCGGCGCCGCCCGCAGCAGCGCCGCGAGTTTTTCCAGCGTGAGCAGCGCATCCTCGCTCGTGCCGACGACAATGCGGCCGGCGCGGTCCTCGCCGAGGAAGGTGCGGCTTGCAAGCCATTGGGAGGGCGTGGCGCGGCTCGCCCCGGTCTCGTCGAGCAGCAGCGGATAGGAGACGAGCGCATTGTCGGCGCCGGCGAATGCGCTGCGCCAATCCTTTTCCTTGAGATCGACGAGTTGGGCGTGGCCGGGCGCGGCGACGAAAGCGCCGTGGACGCCGACATAATCGGCGGGTCCGAGATCGACGCCCTCGCTGCGGAAGGGCGTGTCGGGCTCGCCCTTCTGGCCGAAATAGCTGCCGTTGATGACGAGCGTCGCGTGAAGATCGCGCATCCAATCGTCGAGGTGGCGATTGCCGCTAGGGTCGCTGTGGACGGAAAAGCGCCAAAGCTTCGGGTCGACGCGGGTGAGGAACAGCCTGTCCGCTTCTTTTCCCTCGACGAGAACCGGCATTTCGGCGGTCTCGAAGCCCGGCGCGCGCGCCGTCCAGCGGATTTCGCCCGGCTCCGGCTTAAAATCATGCGCGAGGGCGTAGCGCACGCTCTGGGTGAGGCGGGAGTCGAGGGCGCCGATCGAGACCCAGATTGAGGCTCCCCGCCGCAGAACGGCGTTGAGGCCGTAGCTGCCATTTCGCCAATAGACGGCGCCGAGAACGGTGACGATCGTGAGAACAAAGAGAAGAATCGCCGCGAATATCTTGCGCATGTGCGCCTCCTATGCGTGCTTCATGTTCGAGGTTTGCGGCTTTTTCGGCGCCTGTTTCGTGCGCCTCATGTCGCGGTTTATTCACCAG
Source organism: Methylocystaceae bacterium (assembly GCA_009773555.1). Classification (GTDB taxonomy): domain Bacteria; phylum Pseudomonadota; class Alphaproteobacteria; order Rhizobiales; family Beijerinckiaceae; genus Methylocystis. Next base: position 23,301 of record WSXZ01000001.1, read on the forward strand.
GAAGACGGAAGGACAGGAAGGAATGACGTCCCTTCACTCCGCACGCGGAAGGGCCTAAACGATCCTCTTCCCGCAGACCTGGCTGCGCCGAGACTTTTCAAAAAGGACGCTCGAGCACATGATCCCCCGCTATTCCAGACCCGAGATGACCGTGATTTGGGAGCCGCAGACGCGGTTTCGCATCTGGTTCGAGATCGAGGCCTATGCCTGCGACGCGCTCGCCGAGATCGGCGTCATCCCGCGGGAGAGCGCCAAGGCGATCTGGGACAAAGCGGATTTCGTCACCTTCGACGTCGCGCGGATCGACGAGATCGAACGGGTGACGAAGCATGACGTAATCGCCTTTTTGACCCATCTCGCCGAATTCATCGGCGCCGAGTCGCGCTTCGTGCATCAGGGCATGACGTCTTCCGACGTGCTCGACACCTGTCTTGCCGTGCAACTGTCGCGCGCCGCGGATCTGCTGATCGCCGACGTCGACGCGCTGCTGTCGGCGCTCAAGACGCGCGCTTTTGAGCACAAATACACGCCGACGATCGGACGCTCGCACGGCATTCACGCCGAGCCGACGACGTTCGGGCTGAAACTGGCGCAGGCCTATGCAGAGTTCACGCGGGCGCGCGCGCGGCTCGTCGAGGCGCGCAGGGAAATTGCGACCTGCGCGATTTCGGGCGCCGTCGGCACTTTCGCCAATATTGATCCGCGCGTCGAAGACTATGTGGCGCATAAGATGGGACTGACCGTCGAGCCGATCTCGACGCAGGTCATTCCGCGCGACCGCCACGCGGCGTTTTTTGCGACGCTCGCCGTCGTTGCGTCTTCCGTCGAACGGCTGTCCATCGAAATTCGCCATCTTCAGCGTACCGAGGTTCTCGAGGCGGAGGAATATTTCTCGGCCGGGCAGAAGGGCTCTTCGGCGATGCCGCATAAGCGCAATCCGGTGCTGACCGAGAATCTGACGGGCCTCGCGCGGCTCGTGCGCGGCATGGCGATCCCCGCGATGGAGAACGTCGCGCTCTGGCACGAGCGCGATATCTCGCATTCTTCGGTCGAGCGCATGATCGGGCCTGACGCGACGGTCACTCTCGACTTCGCGCTGGCGCGCTTGACGAGCGTCATCGACAATCTCGTCGTCTATCCCGAAAACATGCGCAAGAATCTAGAGAAGCTCGGCGGGCTCATTCATTCGCAGCGCGTGCTTCTGGCGCTCACGCAAAAAGGCGTCTCGCGCGAAGACGCCTATGCGATGGTGCAGCGAAACGCCATGCCTGTCTGGCATAGGGCGTTCGAAGGACGACCGTCGCAAGAAAATAATTTGGAAGGCGATTTCCGCACGCTGCTCGGGCACGACAAGGATGTGAGCGCGAAGCTGTCGGCGACGGAATTAGATGCGCTCTTTGATCTCTCGTACCACTTCAAACATGTGGATACGATTTTCGCGCGCGTCTTTGGAGAGGCTTAGCGCCGCCGCTAATCTCAATATATCCGAGCTGCAATTCTCTCGCGAAGGCGACCAGCGCGGCGGTGAAGAGCGCCATCGCCAGGGCGAACAGCAGCCCTGCGCCATACTCGTGGCGCACATGAAGGTAAGCCGCCCCGAAGCTGACGATGACGAGAATGCTCGTCACGATGCAGCTCGCCACGCCCCAGTAGATCGCGTAATGCATCAGCAGGCCGCGCTTTCTGAGGATCGGCAGTTCAGCTTTCAGATCGACTTGCGCCGCGCTGTCGCCGTCCGTCTGGACGATGGTTCTCGCACGATCGATGATGCGGTCCAATCGTGAGACGAGGACGGCCAAGAGCTGCGCCTCGGCTGCGAGCAAGAAGGCTGGACCGGTGACCTGTGAGATCACAGTGGAAAGCTGTTCGATCGAGGGCGTGTTGATGAGCATGAGGGTCTCAGAGCATGAGGTCTGCATGAGGTCCAGCGCAATTCCGATTAGGCGCGCCCGCCAGTCAAGCGTTACCGTGACGGCCAGCGCCATTTTGGCGACTCATGTTCGGGCGCGAGCGTCTCGCCCAGACGCTTCTCTAGCGCGATTTCGACGCAACCATCGTCCTTTCTCAGTTCCGAGACCAATTTGGCCGAGTGCGACACGACGAACAGCTGCGTCTCGTTGGAAACCTTGCGCATCAGCCGCGCCAGCGCGCCGATGAGATTGGGATGGAGGCTCGCTTCAGGTTCGTTGAACACCATCAGCGGCGGCGGGCGCGGCGTCAGCAGCGCAGCGACGAGCAGCAGATAGCGCAGCGTGCCTTCCGAGAGTTCCGCGGCGCGTAGCGGCCGAAGCAAACCGTGCTGACGCATCAGCGTCTCCACGTAACCGTCCGATGTCGAAATATTGATTGTGCTGGATGGAAAGGCGTCGTCGATGGTCTCTCCCAGGCCGTCCGCGTCGCCAACTTCCAAAATGGTTGCGAGCGCCGCCGCGAGGTCTGCGCCGTCATTCGAGAGCGCGGGGGTGAAGGTGCCGATCTGCGGGCGTCGCGCCGGCGCCTCGCGGTCGGCGCGCAAATTGTCATAGAAGCGCCAGCGCCGCACCGTCTCCCGCAAGATTGAGAGGTCATAGGCTTCGCGCAGGTCGGCGCAGTGCGTCATCATGCTGTCGACGCCGGCGAGTGAAGCCGCGGCCTGCCGCCATTCGCCGTTTTCCCCGCGAATGCGTGCGCTCGGTCCCCGGCGCTCGGCGAAAAGATTAGCATGGCCGAGATGTTCTCCGGTCCATTGCGCCTCGAGCTTGATCTGCGGATCGAGCGGGAATGCCTCCGTCGCATTGGAAGTTGGACCGAGGTCGATCGCATAACCATAGGTCTTTGAAGCGAAGCCGAGCTTCAGCGCCTTTCGCGACTGGCGCGCCAACGGCTCTATCGGAGTTTCGCCCGCTTTCATGGCCCGGGAGAATTTCTCTGGCCCGGCCCAAAGCGTCGAATTCAGTCCGCCCTCCCGGGCAAGGGACTGGACGATGCGTCCCTGCGCAACATCGGCGAGAAGGCGGAGTGCGCGATAAAGGCTGGATTTGCCGGCGCCGTTGGCGCCAGTCACGATGGTGAGACGCCCCGGCGCAAGGACCAGATCGCGGATGGATCGATAGCCTGATATTGCGAGCCGCGTGATCACGGAGCCTCCATTGGCGCGAATATCCGATGGACGGGCGTGCAGGGGCAATGGCCGCCCTTCCAATAGGGAGCGCAAAGCCTTAAAGAGCGGGCATGATCTGGCTTATCTTCGCCTTACTGACCGGCGCTGCGGTGATGGCGGTGCTGGCGCCGCTCGCCATGCGGAATGGGGCGCGGGATGAAAGCGCCGCCGACGTCGCCTTTTTCGAGGAGCAGATCGCTGAAATCGAGCGCGACCGCGCCGAAGGGCGTCTCGACGCGCCGGACGCTGACGCCGCGAAGACCGAGGCGGCGCGCCGACTGTTGCGCGCGGAAGCTGCGCCAAAGGCGCGGGTCGTCTCCTCGCGCAAACTCGCGCTCGGCGCGGCCCTCGCCGCCATCGTGGTCATCCCCGCCGTCGCGCTGACGCTTTATGCGCGGCTCGGCCATTCCGACATGCCGGACATGCCGCTGACGGCGCGGCTAGACTCCGCGCCGGACCGCAACGACCTCTCCGGCGCCGTCGCCCGCATCGAACAGCATTTGCGCGAGCATCCCGAAGACGGCCGCGGCTTCGAAGTCATCGCGCCATATTTGCTGCGCACGGGCCGCGGAGAAGACGCCGTCCACGCCTATTCCGAAGCGCTGCGACTTTTGGGCGCAACCGCGGCGCGGCACGCGGCGCTCGGAGAAGCGCGCGTCGTCGTCGCTCAAGGCGCGGTGACGCCGCAAGCCAGGAAGGATTTCGAGGCGGCGCTCGCGCTCGACGCGGCGGCGCCCGAGGCGCAGTATTACCTCGGCGTGGCGGCCGCGCAGGCCGGCGAGAAGGACAAGGCGATCGCCATCTTTTCCAAGATGGCTGCTGACGCGCCGGCCGACGCCGCTTATCTGAAGGCGGTCAACGCCCAGCTCGCCATTCTGCGAGGCGAAGCAAGCGCGCCGGTCGTCGCGCGCGGGCCGTCGAGCGAGCAGGGTAAAGCGATCGCGGCGATGCCCGCCGATCAGCGTCAGGAGATGATCCGCGGCATGGTGGATCGTCTTGCCTCGCGGCTCGAGTCCAAGGGCGACGACGTCGAGGGATGGCTAAAGCTCATCCGCGCCTATAGCGTCCTGGCGGAGACCGAGAAGGCCAAAAAGGCCGTGACCGACGCGCGCAAGGCGCTCGCCAGCAAGCAGGGCGACATGGCTCGCATCGAGGCGCTGGCGAAAGAGCTGAATATCGGAGGCTAGACGTTTCGCCTCTTTACGAGAGCGGCCCTGCGGGGCCGTATGGGAGCGTTCTGGATAATGACGCGTAAGGGAAAGCGGCTGACGTTGATTGCCGGAGCAATGGCCGTTCTCGGCGTCGCCGCCGGGCTTATGCTGTTCGCGCTGCGTGACAATATCGTGTTCTTCTACACGCCCTCGGAGCTTGCGAAGAAGCAAACGGCCTCCGGCGCGCGGCTGCGCATCGGCGGTCTGGTGAAGGAAGGCACGGTGGTCAAGAATGGCCAAGATGTGCGCTTCACCGTCACCGACAAGACGAGCGATCTCACAGTGTCCTACACAGGCCTGCTGCCGGATCTCTTCCGCGAAGGGCAGGGCGTCGTCGTTGACGGCGTGCTGCAGCCCTCCGGCGGCTTTCGCGCCGACAGCGTGCTGGCCAAGCACGATGAACGCTACATGCCGCGCGACGTCGCCGACGCGTTGAAGAAGCAGGGCGTCTGGCAGGGAGAGACGAAGTGAGCGTGCGCGCGCCTCAAGAAAGTTCGCGTCAACCCTCTCCCATCGGGAGAGGGTGGCCGCGCAGCGGCCGGGAGAGGGGTTACGGCGCTGAACGTCAGGGCGGCGAAAGACGCAGAAGACTCTTGCCCCTCACCCCGGTCCTTCGGACCGACCCTCTCCCCTTGGGAGAGGGTATTGTCGCGAGCCTCGCATGATCGTTGAAACCGGACATTACGCGCTTGTCCTGGCGCTGGCGCTGGCGTTGGCGCAATTCGTCATTCCTTTCATCGGCGCGCGCTTGAATGACGCCGCGCTCATGCGCGTCGCGCGCCCCGCGGCGATCACGCAATTCCTGTTCGTCGCGCTCTCCTATGGCGCGCTGACATATGCGCATGTCGTTTCCGACTTCTCGCTCGTCAACGTGATCGAGAACTCGCACTCGCTGAAGCCCTTCATCTATAAAATCTCCGGCGTCTGGGGAAACCACGAAGGCTCGATGCTTCTGTGGGTGCTCGTTCTCTCGCTGTGCGGCGCGCTGATCGCAGTTTTCTCGGCGTCGATGCCCGACAGGCTGCGCGCCGACGCGCTCGCCGTGCAGGGGCTGCTCGGCGCGGCCTTTGTTCTTTTCATTCTGCTCACCTCAAATCCGTTCGCGCGCGTCGCGCCGGCGCCGTGGGAGGGCCGCGACCTCAACCCGATCCTGCAGGACCCGGGCCTCGCGATCCATCCGCCGCTGCTCTATCTCGGCTATGTCGGCTTTTCGATCGTGTTCTCTTTCGCCGCCGCCGCGCTCATTGGCGGACGCATCGACGCCGGCTGGGCGCGCGTCATTCGCCCTTGGACTCTCTTCGCCTGGATCGCGCTGACGCTCGGCATCGCCATGGGGTCGTACTGGGCCTATTACACGCTCGGCTGGGGCGGCTTCTGGTTCTGGGACCCGGTCGAGAACGCGTCGCTGATGCCCTGGATCGCCGGCACGGCGCTCGTGCACAGCGCCGCCGTGATGGAGAAGCGTGAGGCGCTCAAGGTCTGGACGATCTTTCTCGCGATCCTCGCCTTCTCGCTGTCGCTGCTTGGCACCTTCCTGGTGCGCTCCGGCGTGCTGACGTCGGTGCATGCCTTCGCGAGCGATCCCGACCGCGGCGTGTTCATTCTGGCCATTCTCGTCTTCTTTATCGGCGGCGCGCTCGCGCTCTTCGCGCTGCGGGCCGGCGCGCTGCCCGTGGGCGGCCTGTTTTCGCCGATCTCACGGGAAGGCGCGCTCGTCCTCAACAATCTGCTGCTTTCGGCGTGCTGCGCCACCGTCGTCGTCGGGACGCTTTATCCGCTGGGACTCGAAGCGATCACCGGCGAGAAGATTTCCGTCGGCGCGCCGTTCTTCAACACCGTGCTGATCCCAATCGCGCTGCCGCTCGCCTTGTTGATGCCGATCGGCCAGATGCTCTCCTGGAAGCGCGGCGATCTCGCCGCCGCTTTGCAGCGGCTGCGCATCGCCTTCATTGTCGGCGTCGTCGCGACGGCGGCTTTCGGCGCCTGGTACGGAACGCCCTTCCTCTCCATCGTTACCGCCGGCGTCGCGATCTATCTCGTCATCGGCGCTTTGAGCGATCTCGCGCTGCGCGTGCGGGGGAGCTCGGGGCGCGCGAGCCTGAAGCGGCTCGCCGGGCTGCCGCTCTCCGTCTTCGGCACGTCGATCGCCCACGCCGGCATGGGGCTGACGCTGCTTGGTCTTGCCGCCACGGGCTGGGGCGTCGAAACCATCGTCGCGATGAAGCCTTCGAGCTTCTACGACGTCGGTCCCTATCAGATCGGCATCGACTCCGTTTCCCCGCGCCAGGGGCCGAATTATTCGGAAGTCTACGCGGTGATGGCGGCGCGCAAGGACGGCGCGACGCTCGCGACGATCGAACCGGCCAAGCGCTTCTATCAGGCGCGGCGCATGGCGCGCTCGGAGGCCGGAATCGTCACGCTGGGGCTCGGGCAGGTCTATGCGGCGATCGGCGACTCGCACGAGGACGGAACGGTCGACGCGCGGCTGTACTGGAAGCCGCTCGTGACGCTGATCTGGATCGGCGCGCTCATCATGGCCTTCGGCGGCGGGCTGTCGCTCGCGGACCGGCGCCTGCGCATCGGCGTCGCCCGCCGCGCCGCCGCTCCGGCCCTGGAGCCGGCCGAATGAGTAGACCTCTTGCGCCTGAAATGGGTTTGCGCGTCCCTCTCCCAGGGGGAGAGGGTGGTCGCCGAAGGCGACCGGGTGAGGGGTGTCCCACTCGCCGGATGTTATGGACTGTTGTCATTGCTCAGTGTCTTGCTTCAAAGGGCGTCGTAACCCCTCACCCGACCCGGCTTCGCCGGGCCACCCTCTCCCTGTGGGAGAGGGGACGCGCCCTAATTTTGCTCATCGCGCTCATTCTCTTCTCCCTCGCCGCCCACGCCGTCACACCCGGTGAAATGCTCGCCGATCCCGCGCTCGAAGCGCGGGCGCGGGCGATCGCCTCGGAACTGCGCTGCCTCGTCTGCCAGAACCAGTCGATCGACGATTCCGACGCCTCGCTCGCCAAGGATTTGCGCGTCCTTGTGCGCGAGAAGCTCAAGGAAGGGATGAGCGACGCGCAGGTGCGCGAATTCGTTCACTCCCGCTATGGCGATTTCGTGCTGCTTCGCCCACCGATGAAACCCGGCACGCTGCTGCTCTGGAGCGCGCCGCTGATCGCCCTGCTCGCAGGCGCCGCCGCCATCTGGATGGCGGCTAGGCGACGGCGCGGCGTCGTGACGGCGCGGCCGGCGGAACTGACGGCCGAGGAGCAGGCGCGGCTCGAAGCGCTCGGCGTCGGGCGGCCGTCGGACGAGAGCTGACGAGCGTCTCGTTTGGGTTCAAGTCGCCTGCATAGGTTAATCCGTGCGGTCTTCTATCCGGCCCGCTCGTGTTGTGTTATCTTATCAAACTAATTGAAGAATTTATCCTTGTTAAGGCGTAGCTCAAGCAATGAATCTGCGCCCACCGGCTAGCGGCCGCAAGTAGAAAGCTTTTTTACAAGTCATTTGGGGAGAAGCATTTGTCCCAGAGATTGAACGAAGCCTTGTTGCAGCCTGCTACGGGTCCGACTGATATTTTTGGCGTCGCCTATCTGCAGCTGTGCCAAATTTCCTATGCCTTGCCGTCGGCCATTCCCGGACTCGTCAACACCAAAATGCCGCCTCTTAGCGCCGGCGGCCGATGGGCTTGCGTCTGGGGACCGGTCGAAAGCGACGATCTTGCTAATCTCGTCTTCGTGGCCGCCTATTATGACGGCCCCAATCTTCCGCCGACTTTCGCCGCCGTCGTCACGCGTGGCGCCGACGCGGACGTCGATGACGTCTGGGGCGTCCTGCAGCAGGCTTTTGAGGATTTTTACGTTATTTTCCAGAGATCGCCGCCATGGTTGCCCTTTGGAAGCCCGGCGCTTGTGGCTGACGGAACGCTTTTCGCGTTGGAGACCATCCAGGGATTTTCATCCGGCGGCGTCTCGGTTCTAGATTTCGTCTCGAACTTCCTTCAGGCGCCGGAAAACCAAAACCCGCTTCTCGTGTGCACGGGCCACAGCCTCGGCGGATGCGTGACCTCGGTGCTGGCGCCCTGGCTACAGTCCTCGCTTGCCCTCGTCGGCGTTTCGAACCCTATCGTGCCGGCGACATTCGCGGCTCCGACGGCCGGCAACGCCGCCTTCGCGGACTATTACACGTCCACATTCAGTTATTGCCCGCGCTACTACAACACGCTGGATATCGCTCCCCTGGCCTGGGGAAATCTTGACGCGTTCTCCACGCTCTATGATGACTGCAACATCCCGATTCCGGACGCCGCCTGTCTCCTCCTCGTCGCCTGGGCGCACGCCATGTGGGTGGAGGGGGCGAACTATTCCCAGCAACAATCCAACGATGCGCCGCTGCCAGGAGACTGCTTCGAACTCTATCCGGCGGACTGGCACACGCAGGCCTTCATGCAGCACCACACCGGCACGTATATGCGCCTTCTCGGCGGCGCCTCGATCGACATCGGACCAAGCATGTTCGCTCGCGGGCGCCGGCAGCGGCGGATCTCGCGCTTCCGGCTGCAGTCGCAAATCAGAAGTTCCGAAAATTTGCTGCTGAAGCTGACCAAGCGCTGAGGCTTGGTCGCAGGCGGGGGCGCCGGCGCGCGCCCTTGGCCCTATCCAATTCCTTCGCGCTCCCATATAGGGGGCCGGAGCAATCCCGAGCCGCCACCGCGGCGTCACCTGAAGAGCGGATCATGGCCCAGCATTACACGCCCCATTTCCACAATCAGCCCGGCGTCGCGCAGATCAGGATTGGCGCGAAGGAATTCATGTGCATCGGGGCGCTCCCGCCCTTCGACCATCCGCATGTCTATCTCGATATGGGCGCGGGCTCCGAGGCGATCTGCCCCTATTGCTCGACGCATTACGTCTACGACGCGGCGCTGCGCGGCGGCGCCGACCCGGCCGAATGCGTCTATCGCATCTCTGAAGACACCGCCGCCTGACAGTACGCGGGTGAACGCGCCGATCGTCATCGCCGGCGCAGGCATTGGCGGCCTCGCGGCGGCCCTGTCGCTGGCGCGCGCCGGCAAGCGCACGCTGGTCCTCGAACGCGCAGCTCGGATCGAAGAGGTCGGCGCCGGATTTCAGATCGCGCCGAACGCCGGCCGTATTCTCGCCAAGCTCGGGCTCGAGCCGGCCCTCGCCGCCGTCGCTCTGGAGCCGGAGGCCATCAATATCCGCCGCGGGCGGGACGGCGCAGTTCTCGCGCGCCTCGATCTTTCCGCCGCAAGGACCCGCTGGGGCGCGCCGTTCCGGCTTTTCCACCGCGCCGATTTGCAGGGCGCGCTGCTGCAGGCGGCGCTGGACAATCCGCAGACTCATGTCCGCGCCGGCGCCCGCGTCGGCGATTTCGAAGCGACCGCCCGAGGCGTTCGCCTGCGCGTGCACACCCAGGATGGCGTCGAGGAAATCGAAGCGGCGGGCCTGATCGGCGCCGACGGCGTGCGCTCGAGCGTGCGCGGCCATCTCGTCCCGTCCGAGCGCGACGCGCCCGCCTATTCCGGCTGCGTCGCCTGGCGCGCGACCCTGCCCGCCGACCGCGTTCCCGCGGCGCTGCGCGCGCGCGCGTCCAATCTTTGGCTGCTGCCGGGCGCTCATGTCGTGCACTATCCGCTGCGCGACGCATCGCTGATCAACGCCGTCGTCATCATCGAAGAGCCGCCGGAGGCCGAGGACGCCGGCTCAAGCCTGTCGCTTGACGGCGCGGCGCTCGCGCGCCGACTCGCGCCGCGTAAAATCGCGGCGGAACTGCGCGACTTGATCGAAGCCGGCGCCTCCTGGCGCCACTGGCCTTTGTTCACGCGGCCGGCCCTGGAGCACTGGACGCAGGGACCGGTGACGCTCCTCGGCGACGCAGCGCATCCGATGGTCCCCTTTCTGGCGCAAGGCGCGGCGCAGGCGATCGAGGACGCCGACGCCTTGGGCGAATCCTTCATGCGACTAGGCGCGACGGTCGAGGCCGCCTTCGCCGCCTATGAGGGCGCGAGGCTTCCCCGCGCCGATCGGGTCGTGGGCGCGTCTCGTCGCCAGGGCGGCTATTTCCATATGGGCGGACTGCCGGCCGCCGCGCGCAATCTTGCGATCCGCGCGCTCGGCGGCGGCGGCATGCTCGCGCGCAACGCCTGGCTTTATCGTTAGCGTGCCTTCACGCCTGGGTCTCCTTCGAGGACTTCAGCACAAATATCTGAGTGTCGATGAAGAACCGCGACTAGATCGGCTGGAATTCGTCCTCTCACGAGAGGGCCTGCAAATTCATAGTATCACCGGGGAACGTCAATTCCAGCAAGCGCCATTCGACTTCCAAGTTAGGACAAAATCCCTTTATAAGCGCCTCCAGTTTTGTGGCCTGATCTCTATGGACATCATGTTCCACTTGTAGATCTGGATTGTCAGGCAACAGCTTGAACATTTTGTAGGCACCACAGTCTCTGTGCCCTAAAACTAAGACCTTCTTTATGTTATGCAGACTCTTTGAAAGAGCCAGATGATCTATAAAAAATTGCTTCCAGTGAGGCTTAGGGTCGGCAGGGAACTCAACGACGGGACCAAGTTCCGCTCCAGCGAGAATGACGTGGTCGAACTTACCCCTCAGACCAGCACAATCGATGTAGTCCATAATTTTCTGGAAGAAACGGAAATCAATGCAGGTCAGGAGCAGCACTTCCGCCTCTTCACTTTCTTTGTTTAAGTTCAGAGACATGAGCAAATCATGAAAGTCTTGAGTTCGGGGCTCATGGCACATTTTAAGCCTCCTCGACGATAATGCTGATGAAATGCCAGAAGAGTAATTCAAAATATGCCCAAGGCAAGGGTCGAAGCAGGAGGAGTGCGTAAACCTCTGTGACGAATTTGCGCTTCCACGAAGGCGCGCCGCCACACCACCTAAAAAAATTTTCGCGCCGAGCGGGCGCGTTAACCGCCAGAACGGTCGCTTATTAACCGGCGTTCCTCGAAGCTTAAGTGGGGTTGGCCGGAAGGACCGGAAACGAGACGCCTGCCGGAAAAAAAATTGATGCAATTCAGTGTGATAGGAGATCACATCAAATTTTATGCATTCCCATAAGACGAAATTATACTTACCGACGACCTTAGAAAATCTAAACGCGTTCGCGTAAAATCCGACAGAAATACTTTTAAGGACAGCAAAACAAGAAAACTAACCTCGCCTCATGTCACGGAGGCGGGTTATGTTGGGCATCGTTAGCAAGGCGGTTGTGGCTCTCGGGATGGCGGGCGCGGCGCTTATCGCCGTCAATGCAAAAAGTTTCGCCGGACCCGAAACCGCGAGTTTCGCCACGCTTGGCCCAGAGACGAGCGTGCCTTACGGCTGGGTGGACTTCTGCCAGCGCTACCGGGGCGAATGCCAGAACGACGAAACCGCGCCGCAGGAGGTCGAACTCACCGCCGCCGTTTACCGCAAGATCGCGCGCATCAACGCCTGGGTGAATGAGAACATCGACCCGATCGCCGACGCCGATCACTGGGGCGCGGTCGATCAGTGGGATTATCCCAGCGACGGAAAGGGCGACTGCGAGGATTTCGCGCTTCTAAAGCGCCGCATGCTGATCGAGGAAGGCTTTCCGCGGCAGGCGCTGCTGCTGACCGTGGTGAAGGAGAAGAATGGCGACGGCCATTCCGTCCTGACGGTCAAAACGAACCGCGGCGAATTCGTGCTCGACAATCTTTCCAACGAGATGCGGCCCTGGACGCGCGCTCCCTATCGTTTCGTCAAGCGGCAGTCGCAGCAGAATCAGAACGCCTGGGTGGCGATCGGCCCGGCGACCAGCGCCCCGCTGTATGTGTCGCGGTGAGGCCGCTTTCAGCCGATCAGCGTCAGCCCGCTCGCGTAGCGTTGGCCGTTCTCCACATAATGTTTCGCCGAGTCGAGATGGCGCTCGCGCGCCGCTTCGTCGAGCGTGCGGATCGCCTTGGCGGGGGAGCCGACGATCAGCGAATAGTCGGGAAATTCCTTGCCCTCGGTGACCAGCGCATTGGCGCCGACGAGGCAGTTCGCGCCGATCTTCGCCCCGTTGAGGATCGTCGCGCCCATGCCGATCAACGTCGCTTCGCCGATGATGCAGCTATGCAGAATGACGCCATGGCCGATCGTGCAGTCCGGCCCGATGACGAGCGGAAAGCCCATGTCAGTGTGGAGAACGCTGTTTTCCTGAATATTGGTGCGGGCGCCGACCGTGATCCATTCATTGTCGCCGCGCAGCACGCAGCCGAACCAGACATTGGCGTCTTCCTCCAGCGCGACGCGGCCGATGACATGCGCGCCTGGAGCCACGAAGAACCGGCCGGGAGCCGGCAGGCGCGGCGCGATTCCGTCGATCGTGTAAAGCGGCATGGACGAAGCCTCCTAAAAAAGAGGCGCGACATTGCCATTTTCCCCCTTTCGCATGCAATGGCGTAGCGCATAAGCCGGCGCGATCTCATTCGGAAGTCACGGAAATTTGGACTATAAGCGGACGGCGGGGTTTGATATTGCCCGCTGGCGCGCCGCCGGTGGGGATCTATCGCGCGAGAGCCGCTGTCGGAGGACGCCCACTGAGCGCCATCATGTTGCGGGATCGGGTTCGGCTGGCGAGCGTTTCCGCGGCGCGGGCGGCGGGCGCCTTCGCGCGAGGCGCCGCCGCGCCCTATCACCTCATGAAGTCGATGGCGATCGCGCCGCCGGAGCGGCTGCGCATCGCGCCTCCCGACATCAGAACCACTGATTCGACGGTCGCCGACCAGATTTACGCTGGCTATTTCTCCTTCGAGGGGAAAACCGTGCAGGCGCGGGGCGTATCGCCTTTTCTGGTCGCGCCGCCTTCCGAATGCTGGCGGCGCTCCCTTGCAGGCTTCTCCTGGCTGCGGCATTTGCAGGCCTCGGACAAGAGGGTGGCGCTGGCCACCGCGCAGGAGCTCGTCGCGGATTTTCTTTCGCTTCCAAAAATTCCAGCCGACGATCCGGCGATGGAGCCGGCCGTTGTCGCGCGGCGCCTCCTGTCTTTCCTGTCGCAATCGCCGACGCTGCTCGACGGCGCCGACGCCGAGTTCTATGACGCCTTCATGTTGGCGCTCGCGCGCAACGCCCGGCTGTTGTGGCGGGCGCTGGCCGGCGATGGGGCGCGGGGCGCGGATCGCGCCTTCTGCGCCATCGCGCTTGCCGAATTCGCCGTTTGCGCGGACACCGGCCGTAAAATCGCCCCGCATGTGTCGCGCGCGCTCAGCGCGGAGCTCGACCGCCAGATCCTCATCGACGGCGGCCATGTCAGCCGCAATCCGCAGGTCGCGGTCGACCTGCTGCTCGATTTGTTGCCGCTGCGGCAGGTGATTGCGGCGCGCGGGCTGCAAACGCCGTCCGCCGTCCTGCGCGCCATCGACCGGATGATGCCGATGCTGCGGATGCTGCAGCATGGCGACGGCTCGCTGGCGCTGTTCAACGGCATGGGCGCGACGGCGCTGGACCGGCTGGCGAGCGCGCTCGCCCACGAGGACACGCGCGGCGCGCCGCCCGTCAACGCGCCTTACGCCGGCTATCAGCGCATGGAGGCGGGCGACGCGCTGGTCCTCGTCGACGCCGGCGGGCCACCGCCTTTCGAATTTTCCCTATCGGCCCACGCCGGCTGCCTGTCTTTCGAATATTCGCTGGGAATCGAGCGGGTCGTCGTCAATTGCGGCGCTCCCTCGGCGCCGCATCTCGACGCCCGTGAACTGGCGCGCGCCACCGCCGCGCATTCGACGCTCATCGTCGGCGATCGCTCCAGCGCCCGCATCGCGCCGCAGAGCGCGCCGCGCCGCCGCGCCGGGCGCGTTCTCGGCGGCCCGCGCAATACGGCGGTCGAGCGCCGCCGTCTCGACGGCGATACGACGCTCGTTTTGTCGCATGACGGCTATGTGCGCGATTTCGGCCTCGTCCATCAGCGCGAACTGACCCTTCCCGCCGATGGCGCCGCGCTCCTTGGCGTCGATCGGCTCATCGCCGCGGAGCGCGGCGGAAGACATGCGCAAGCGAGCGATTTCGCCCTGCGCTTTCACATTCATCCGCGCGTGCGCATCGCGCCGAACGCCGACGGCGCAATCGAACTCACGCTCGCCGATGGCGAAATCCTCATCTTTGAATCGCAAGACCTGACGCCCGAAATCGAAGACAGTATTTTCTTCGCTGCGCCCGGCGGCGCGCGCAAATGCGCGCAAATCATTGTGCGAGGGGCGGCGGCTCCCGGGGCCGAGATCGCTTGGAGCTTCCGGCGGCGCGCAGGCGCGCAGGTTCCTCCCGGCGGCAAGGTGTGTTAAGCGCGGCGCCAGTTAGGAGTATGCGATGCCCGTCGATTTGCGCCACGTGTCGCGCGCGCTGATTTCCGTTTCCGACAAAACAGGCCTTGTCGAGTTCGCGCGCGTTCTGGCGACGCATGGCGTGGAGCTTGTCTCCACCGGCGGCACGCGCAAAGCGCTCGCCGAGGCGGGTCTCGCGGTACGCGATGTGGCCGATCTCACGCAGTTTCCGGAGATGATGGACGGAAGGCTGAAGACTCTGCATCCCAAGGTGCATGGCGGGCTTCTGGCGATCCGCGAAAATCCCGAACATGAAGCGGCGATGCTCGCGCATGACATCCGGCCGATCGATCTGCTCGTCGTCAATCTTTACCCCTTCGAGGCGGCGCTTGCGAAAGGCGCCCCGTTCGAAGAATGCGTCGAAAACATCGACATTGGGGGGCCGGCGATGATCCGCGCCGCGTCGAAGAATCACGACGACGTCGCTGTCGTCGTCGATCCCGATGATTACGCGATGCTCGTCGAGGAACTCGCGGCGACGAAGGGCGCAACGCGGCTCGCGACGCGCAGGCGGCTGGCGCAGAAGGCGTTCGCGCGCACCGCCGCCTATGACGCCGCGATCTCCAACTGGCTCGCGCAGCAGCTCGGCGAAGCCTCGCCGCCGCTACGCGCCTTTGGCGGACGACTCGCCGAGCCGATGCGCTACGGCGAAAACCCGCATCAATCCGCAGGCTTCTATCTGACCGGCGAGAAGCGGCCGGGCGTCGCCACGGCGCGCCAGATTCAGGGCAAGCAACTCTCCTACAACAATGTCAACGATACGGACGCCGCCTTCGAATGTGTGGCGGAATTCGATCCGGCGCGGACCGCCGCCGTCGTCATCGTCAAACACGCCAATCCTTGCGGCGTCGCTGAAGGCGCGACTCTTGTCGACGCCTACGCCAAGGCGTTGCGCTGCGATCCGATGTCCGCCTTCGGCGGCATCGTCGCGCTCAATCGCAAGCTCGACGCCGACGCCGCGCGCGAGATCGTCAAGATTTTCACCGAGGTGATCATCGCGCCCGACGCTGACGAAGAGTCGATTTCAATCATCGGCGCCAAGAAGAATCTGCGCCTGCTGTTGACCGGCGGCGTTCCGGATGCGCGCGCGGCCGGCTTGACCTATCGCTCGGTTTCGGGCGGCTTTCTTGCGCAATCGCGCGATCGCGCCGTCGTCGATGAGATGAATCTGCAGGTTGTGACGCAGCGCCAGCCGACGGCCGAGGAACTCGCGGATCTCAAATTCGCTTTCCGCGTCGTGAAGCACGTCAAGTCGAACGCCATCGTCTACGCGAAGGGCGCCGCCACGGTGGGAATCGGCGCCGGGCAAATGTCACGCGTCGACTCATCGCGCATCGCCGCGCATAAGGCGCAAGAGGCCGCGCGCGCGGCGGGGTTAACGACAAGTCTTGCGAAAGGCGCCGTCGTCGCCTCCGACGCCTTCTTTCCCTTCGCCGACGGATTGCTGGCGGCGGCGGAGGCAGGCGCGACGGCCGTCATCCAGCCCGGCGGCTCCATGAATGATAAGGACGTGATCGCCGCGGCGGACGCGCAGGGTCTCGCCATGGTTTTCACTGGCGTGCGCCACTTCCGACACTAGCCATCGACACTAGCCATGCGCCGGGCGATCCGGCTAGAGTGGCCGCTTGACGCGAAACGGAGTTCAAAAAATGCGTAAGTCTTTGAAACTGGCGTTGGGCCTCGCGTTGGTTGGCGCGCTTGCTTCGAGCGACGCTCTCGCGAAATCGAAACAACGCGCGCCTGCCGCGACAGGTCAGGTCACCGCGACGCAGGGCGACGATTTTCCGATTCCGCTCCCGCATAATCTGACGACGGGCAAGGATTGGCTCGACGACGGCGCGGCGCCGGACGCGGCGAAGGGAAATCTGCAGCCCAATCGTTACGCCAACGACAATTACTTCCTGGAGCAGCAGGATTTCTCGCTGCAAGATCCGCA
This sequence comes from Methylocystaceae bacterium, assembly GCA_009773555.1. Taxonomy (GTDB): domain Bacteria; phylum Pseudomonadota; class Alphaproteobacteria; order Rhizobiales; family Beijerinckiaceae; genus Methylocystis. The sequence goes on from WSXZ01000001.1 coordinate 39,939, forward strand.
GCGCTACAATGAAATCGGTCAGTATTTCGATTACGGCTGGTGAGCCGCGCGCGCCCTGAAATGAAAAGGCCGGCGTGGGCCGGCCCCTTCCTGACGATGGGATCTTGGCCGCATTAGCACGTCGGCACGGTGCGGTAGCCGATGACATAGCCATAGCGGCTATAGATCGGCTCGCGAACGTAACCGCAATCCGGCTCGCTCGCGGCGGCCGCCGCCACTGCGCCTAACGCGAGCGCGCCGCCCACGGCGAAGGGCGCCCAGCCATAGCCGTGATGGTGCCATTTGGACCAGGCCAATGCCGGCGTGGCGCTCGCGACCGCCCCCAACATGACGCTGGCGGCAAGGCTCGTAGAGATGATCTTTTTCAACGTGGACATGAGGTTCTCCTCGGCGTTCTCACTCGTCACTTGGCGAGTAGACGCACTCTAGCGAGAGCCTCCCCCGACGTTCGTGCGTCGGCGCACAGGACGCATGCGCAGGTTATTTTGACGTCGCGCGTCTACGCCTCGCTCTGCGCGAGGAGTTTTTGCTGATGATCGGTCGTCAGCGCGTCGATGATCTCGTCGAACTCGCCTTCCATCACGCGGTCGAGCTTATACAGCGTGAGATTGATGCGATGATCGGTGACGCGTCCCTGCGGAAAATTATAGGTGCGGATACGTTCGGAACGATCGCCCGAGCCGACCTGCTGTTTGCGATCGTCCGAACGCTCCTTGTCGAGGCGCTGGCGTTCGGCGTCATAGAGACGCGAGCGAAGAACATTCATCGCCTTGGCTCTGTTGCGATGTTGAGAGCGCTCCTCCTGCATCATCACCACGATGCCCGATGGAATATGAGTGATGCGGATGGCCGACTCGGTCTTGTTGACGTGCTGGCCGCCGGCGCCTTGCGCGCGCATCGTATCGATCTGCAAATCCTTCTCGTCGATGTCGACGTCGACATCCTCGGCCTGCGGCAGCACCGCGACCGTCGCGGCCGACGTGTGGATTCGACCCTGCGTCTCGGTTTCCGGGACGCGCTGGACGCGGTGCACGCCCGACTCGAATTTCAGCCGGCCATAGACGCCGCGACCGATGATCTCGGCGACGATTTCCTTGAATCCGCCAAGCTGGCCGGGGCTTTCGGACACGATCTCAATGCGCCAGCCCTTGAGCGCCGCATATCTCTGATAGGCGCGGAAGAGATCGCCGCCGAACAGCGCCGCCTCGTCGCCGCCGGTGCCGGCGCGCACTTCAAGAATGACGCCCTTCTCGTCTGCTTCGTCCTTCGGCAGCAGCGCCAGTTTCAGCGCGCTTTCCGCCGCCGCAAGTCGTTCGTGTGCGGCCTCCATCTCGCTTTCAGCCAGCCCGCGCATTTCGGCGTCGAGCGAGGCGTCAGCGAGCATGGCGGAAAGATCGTCGGATTCTTTCTGCGCCGCGCGATAGGCGCGAATCCTGTCGACGACCGCGTCGAGCGTCGCGCGTTCGCGCGAGAGCGCGACGAACGCCTGCCCGTCGGCGCCGACGGCGAGCTTGTCGCCGATCTCGTCGTAGCGGCGCAGAATGAGGTCGAGCTTGTCTTGAGCGAACATGGGGAGGAGGCTTCCCGAGCAATGGTGAGGGCGACGGCGTGAAGAAAGGGGGGCTCGCTACAAGGGCACGCCGCGCGCGATCGCATAATCGCGCAATTGCTCGCGCACTGAAGCGCTGCCGTCGTCGGACGCGAGCAGCGAGGCGAGATACATCTGCGCCTCTTCGAGATTGAGATTGAGGATCATTGATTTGACCGGACCGATGGCGGAAGCCGCCATCGACAGCGAGCGGTAGCCGATGCCGAGCAGCGCCAGCGCCTCGAGCGGGCGGCCGCCCATCTCGCCGCAGAGGGTCACCGGCGCGTTGTGCCGCGCGCCCGCCGTGACGATGCGCTCGAGCGCGCGCAGCACCGGCCGGGAGAGATTGTCGTAACGCTTCGAGACGCGCGTGTTATCGCGGTCGGCCGCATACATGTATTGCACCAGATCGTTCGATCCGACCGACAGAAAATCCGCGCGCTCGGCGATAAGATCGATTTCCCACAGGAGCGACGGCACTTCCACCATCGCGCCGAGCTCCAACCGCGTCGGCAGCGGATGGCGATGATGCGTGATGTGGTCGAGTTCCCGCAGCGCAATCGCTTTCGCCGCGTCAAATTCGGCGACATTGGCGATCATCGGGAACATGATGCGCAGATCGCGATGGGCGCCCGCTTTCAGCATCGCGCGCAGCTGCATGCGCAAAAGACCCGGCCTGTCGAGACCGATGCGGATGGCGCGCCAACCGAGCGCCGGGTTCTCCTCTTCGATCTTCGCCATATAGGGAAGAATCTTGTCGGAGCCGATGTCGAGGGTGCGAAACGTGATCGGCTTATCCGGCGCGGCGTCGAGCACGGCTTTGTAGAAGCGATACTGCTCGTCCATGCGCGGAAAGCGCGGCGCGAGCATGAATTGCAACTCGGTGCGGAAGAGTCCGATCGAATTCGCGCCGGTCTCATGCAGATGCGGCATGTCGATCGCCAGGCCCGCGTTCATGTGCAGCCCGATTTCGACGCCGTCCTTGGTGACCGCCGGCACATCGCGCAGCTTGGCGTATTGCTCCTGACGCCGCGCCCGCAGCCGCGCCTTTTCGGCATAGGCGCTCTGCACGTCGGGCTGCGGCCGCACATGCACTTCGCCGGTCGTGCCGTCGACGATGATCGGATCGCCGGTTTCGACGATGTCGATCAGGCCGGCGACGAGCCCCACGGTGGCGATGCCAAGCGCGCGCGCGACAATCGCGACGTGGCTCGTCGGCCCGCCTTCCTCCAGCACGAGGCCGCGCAGCCGCTTGCGGTCATAGTCGAGAAGCGCCGCCGGTCCCATGGTGCGCGCCACGATGATGGCGTTTTCCGGCACGCTGTCGCGATCGGCCACGTAGCTCTGACCGGTCAGCTGATGCAGCAGGCGGTTGGCGATATCGTCGAGATCGTGCAGGCGGTCGCGCAGATAGGGATCGGTCTGACGCTGCATGCGGGCGCGCGCGTCGTTCTGGACGCGCTCGACCGCGGCCTCCGCCGTCAGCCCGGTCATCACCGCTTCGCGCAGGCGGCGCACCCAGCCCCGGTCATAGGCCACCATGCGCACGGTTTCGAGCACGTCGCGCGGCTCGCCGGCGGCGATCCGGTCGCTATGCGCGACGAGTTCGTCGATCGACTGGCGCATCGCGTCGATCGCATGTTCGAGCCTCGCGAGTTCAGAGGGCATGTCCTCGGCGACGAGCTGCTTGATGACGACGCGCGGCTCGTGCAGCAGCACATGGCCGAGGCCGACGCCTTCCGCCATCGGCGCGCCTCTCAGCGACGCCGGGCGATAGAGCGCGAGATCGCGCGGGTCTTCGATCGCCTGCAATTCGCCCGAGGCGATCAGCTCGGCGAGCAGCATCGCCGTCGTCTGCAGCGCCTCGATCTCTTCTTCCGAATAAACCCGGCGCACCTTGTTCTGCACGACGAGCACGCCGAGCGTGTTGCCGCCGCGCAGGATCGGCACGCCAAGGAAGGAGTGATAGGCGTCTTCGCCCGTCTCAGGCTTGTAGGAGAAGGAGGGATGCTCCTGCGCCTCCGAGAGGGCGAGAGGCTCGGCGCTCTTGGCGATCAGGCCGACAAGGCCTTCGCCCGCGTGCATTGTGGTGAGATGCACGGCCTCGCGGTTCAGGCCCTCTGTGGCGTAGAGCTCCAAGCGCTGGTCGGCGCGCAGCACATAAACGGAACAAACCTCGGCGACCATATTCGCGGCGATCTGCACCACGATCTTGTCGAGCCGCGCCTGCGCGCTTACCGGTTCCGCGCTGATCTCGCGGAGGCGGCGCAGCAGAAGGCGAGGGCCGCCGAGAGCGCTTCGCATCCAATCCGTTCCCGTTTTCCTAGAACTTCGCGGGTGGCCACACCGCAAAAAAACCGCCATGCGCCTGGAGATTGCGACGGTGGCCCTCAAGCAGCGTATATTGGCGCCGTCCGCGCTCCGCAAGCGCGGCCAAGAAGCGCAGCGACGCAAGGAACATACCGTTATTGCAAAGCTTGGCGAATCGGCTTGCCGGCAGGGCTCGAAGCCTCTACCACTTTCCGATCAAAGTCTGGCGATGACAGCCCGCCCACGCGCTTGGCGCCCGCCATCGGCCACGCCAGACGCGTTCTCCGAGCCTGCGGCATCGAGAAGAGAGTTCGTGCGTCTGAAAAAATACCTGATTGCGCTCTTTTTGTTCATCCTTTCCGCTCAGGCCGTCGCCATGGAGTCGGTGCGGGTGCCGCAAGGCGCGCGGGCGATCGATCTCACCAATGTCATCGAGAAACATTCCTCGCAGGGCGACCGGCTGCAGGTCTCGACCGCGCCGGGCTCGGACGGCATCGTCCGCCGTATCGAGGTCGGCGCCAAGGAGGCCGGCAGCCAGCCCAACTGGATCGTTTTCGCGCTCACCAACGACACGGATGAGCAGATCGAGCGCCTGATCGTCGCCCCGCATTACCGCCTGCAGGGCTCGGGCGTCATCTGGCCCGATCTCGGCTCGACGCGCATTTCGGCGATCACCGCGAGCCAGGGGTTTCCGCCCGAGGCCGAAGACGCCTCGGACGCCGACGTTTTCCGGCTGACGCTCGATCCCGGAACGACGGTCACCTATGTCGCGGAGCTGCGCACGCCGAACCTGCCGCAGCTCTATTTGTGGGAGCCCGCGGCCTATAAGGACAAGGTGACGAGCCTGACCCTCTACAAGGGCATCGTCATCGGCATCGCCGGCCTGCTCGCGCTGTTTCTGACCATCGTCTTCGTGGTGAAAGGCGCGGTCATCTTCCCGGCGGCGGCGGCGCTCGCCTGGGCGGTGCTGGCCTATGTGTGCATCGATTTCGGCTTCTGGGACAAGATTTTCGGCTTTGACGCCAACGCCAACCGCATTTGGCGCGCCGGCGCCGAAACGGTTCTGTCGGCGACGCTCGTCGTCTTCCTTTTCGCCTATCTGAACCTCAACCGCTGGCATGTGCGCGCCTGGCACGTCGCCGCCCTATGGCTGCTGATTCTGTTGGACCTCGTCGGCCTGGCGGTGTTCGACGCGCCTGTCGCCGCAGGCGTTGCGCGCATCTCGCTGGCGACGGCCGCCGTCGTCGGCTTCGTGCTGATTCTCTATCTCGCGACGCACGGCTTCGATCGGGCCATCATGCTGATCCCGACGTGGTTCCTGCTGGCCGTGTGGGTCGCGACGGCCGGATTTGCAGTGGCCGGCTGGATCACCAACGATCTTGTCTCTCCGGCGCTCGTCGGGGGCCTGGTGCTCATCGTGATGCTGATCGGATTCACGGTGATGCAAAACGCCTTCGCCGCCGGCGGGCTTTCGCACGGGGCCATCAGCGACGTCGAACGCAAGGCCCTCGCGCTGACCGGCGCGAATGAGATCGTGTTCGACTGGGACGTTCCGTCGGACCACATCTACGTCAGCCCGGAGGCGGAAGCGGCGCTCGGACTCGACCGCGGCGGGCTCGAGGGCGCCGCCTCCTCCTGGCTCGATCTGCTGCATCCCTTCGAGCAGGACCGCTATCGCGCCTGCCTCGACGCCATTCTCGAGCAGCGGCGCGGCCGCATCAATCAGGACTTCCGCCTCCGCGCCGCCGACGGCCACTATCTCTGCTACCGGCTGCGGGCGCGGCCCGTCGTCGGCCCGGACGGCGAGGTGATCCGCGTCGTCGGCACGCTCAATGACGTGACCGACGAGCGCAACGCCCAGGAACGTCTGCTGCACGACGCCGTGCATGACAATCTGACGGGCCTGCCGAACCGCGAATTGTTCTGCGACCGGCTGGAGGCCGCGCTGATTCTCGCGCGCATGGAAAAGGACGTGCGCCCGACCATCCTCGTCATCGACATCGACCGCTTCAAGCAGATCAATGAGCAGGTCGGCATGGCCATGGGCGACAGCATTCTGCTCACCGTGGCGCATCGCCTGACGCGGCTGTTGCAGCCTCAAGACACGCTGGCGCGACTTTCCGGCGATACATTCGCGATCATCCTCGTTTCGGAGTCGCACGCCGACCACGTCATCTCCATCGCCGATTCGGTGCGCCGCGCGCTGTCTATTCCGGTGCGCTTCACCGACCAGGAGATCGCGCTGTTCGCCTCGATCGGCATCGCGCTTTACGACCAGCAGACGCATCCCGGCGCGGGCGATATGCTGGAAGACGCCCAAATCGCGATGCGCCACGCCAAGCGTTCGGGCGGCAACCGCATCGAAGTCTTCCGCCCGGCCATGCGCGCGCAGCGCTCCGATCGCCTGACGCTCGAGGCCGATCTGCGGCGGGCGCTGGAGCGGGGCGAGATCAAGGTGTTCTTTCAGCCGATCGTCAGGCTCGAGGATCGCACTATCGCCGGGTTCGAGGCCTTGCTGCGGTGGGACCATCTGCGCCTGGGTCGGCTCGAGCCTTCCGAATTCATTCCCATCGCCGAGCAGACGGGGCTGATCGTCGACCTCGGACTTCTGGCCTTAGAGCGCACGGCGCGCGAACTCGCGGCCTGGCAACGCGCGCTTGCGGTCGATCCGCCGATTTTCGCCTCCGTCAATGTCTCGTCGCGCCAGCTCTTGCGTCACGACCTCCTGCGCGACGTCAAAAGCGTGTTGATGCGCAATGACATCGCCAAAGGCAGCCTGAAACTCGAACTGACCGAGAGTCTGGTGATGGAGAATCCCGAATATGCCGCGCAGATGCTGGCGCGCATCAGGGAGCTCGGCGCAGGGCTGTCGCTCGACGATTTCGGCGCCGGCTATTCGTCGCTCGCCTATTTGCAGCGCTTCCCTTTCGACACGATCAAGATCGACCGTTCCTTCATCAAGCAGTCCGGCAAGGGCGCGCGCCCCATCATTCTGCGCTCGGTCATTGCGCTGGCGCAGGATCTCGGCATGGACGTCGTCGCCGAGGGCGCGGAGACCGAGCAGGACGCCATCGAGCTTTATCAGCTCGGCTGCGGCTTCGCGCAGGGCTACGCCTTTGGGCGCCCGATCAGCGCGCGGGACGCCCGCCGCCTCGTCGGAGCCGCGCCGGAAGCGGCATAGGGGGAGTCCGATCTATGGCAGATCTAGAGGCGGTAATTGACGCGATCACGAAAGGAATTTTTTCCGCGATCGAGGCGACGTGCTTATGGCACAGCGAAGGAGATTGGGGCGGAGACTATTGGGAGGTTGGGCGTGAGAGCACTATACAAATATTTGCAGCCCAAGCCTTGAGCAGCGTCTGTGACTCAGTGCTTCTCGAATGCTCAACACAGAGTTTCGCGAATTTGGACGCTCGTGCCCGAGCAGGGCGCGTCGACGTCGTTGCTCGCAGGAGCAGTGAAACCTTCGCTGTGGAATTCAAAAAGTATGATGGCTACTGTAACTTAACTGACGACATTGTCCGCTTGTCAGAAATCGTGGCTTCTTCGTCTCATGTCACAGGGCTCATATTTGCACCTGTACTTTACCGTGATGGTAGGGCCTCTGACATTAGGTATCTCAATGAGTGGTCGAACGAGGTCTTGTCGAGGTTAGTTACGCTGACCGATGGACGCGCCACGTTGCGAGAGGTTCTTGTACCTAAGCCAGGACGCCTTCCGATGAAGGTGCGAACCGAACGCGACTCTTTGGCGGTGAGAACGATAATCGTTGGGCGTTAACTCCTCGCAGCCGGGAAAAATGGGCACGCCCCTAGATAGGAAATATGCCTCCAAGTCCGAAGCGCGCGCCGAACATGCGCGGCTGCATGAGGAGATCGCGGCGCACGACCGCCGCTATTACCGGGAAGACGCGCCGACGATCTCGGACGCGGAATATGACGCGCTGCGTCTGCGTTACGAGGCTTTGGAGAAAGCTTTCCCCGAACTCGCGACGGCGGAGTCGCTGACGAAGAAAGTCGGCGCGCGCCCGGGCGAAAAATTCGCCAAGGTGAAGCACGCCGTGCCGATGCTCTCGCTCGGCAATGTCTTCTCGGACGAAGAGGTCCTGGAATTCGTCGCGCGGGTGCGCCGCTTTCTGGGTCTGGATGAAAGCCCGCTGCGTTTCACCTTTGAGCCGAAGATCGACGGGCTGTCCTGTTCGCTGCGCTACGAGAAAGGCCATCTCGTGCAGGCGGCGACGCGCGGCGACGGCTATGAGGGCGAAGACGTCACCGCCAATGTCCGAACGATCGACGAGATCCCGCAACGGCTGCGCGGCGATCATTCCGACGTTTTTGAAGTGCGCGGCGAAGTCTATATGACGCACAAGGATTTTGCTGCGCTCAATGTGCGGCAACAGGAGTCCGGCAAGACTCTCTTCGCCAATCCGCGCAACGCCGCCGCCGGTTCTCTGCGACAGCTCGATCCGACGATCACTGCATCACGGCCGCTGCATTTCTTCGCCTATGGTTGGGGCGAGACGAGCGCGCTGCCCGCAAAGACGCAAATGGGCGTGCTCGAGGCGTTGCGCGGTTACGGGCTGCCGGTCAATCCGCTGACGGCGCTCTGCGAGAGCGCGGAGGACATGCTGGCGCATTACCGTTTGATCGAAACGCAACGCGCGACGCTCGGCTATGACATCGACGGCGTCGTCTACAAGGTGGACGATATCGCGCTGCAGGAGCGGCTTGGATTTGTCTCGCGCGCCCCGCGCTGGGCCGTCGCGCGCAAGTTCCCGGCCGAACGCGCCACGACAATCTTGCGCGACATCGAAATTCAGGTGGGTCGCACGGGCGCGCTGACGCCGGTCGCGAGGCTCGAACCGGTGACCGTCGGCGGCGTCGTGGTGCAGAACGCCACGCTGCACAATGAGGACGAGATCGCGCGCAAGGATATTCGCATCGGCGACACGGTCGTCGTGCAGCGCGCGGGTGACGTCATTCCGCAGATTGTTGAAGTGGTGACGGAGAAGCGGCCGCACGGCGCGAAGCCCTATCAATTTCCGCACGTCTGCCCGCGCTGCGGCTCGGCGGCGCTGCGCGAGATCGACGAAAGGACCGGCGAAGCGGATGTCGTGCGCCGTTGCACCGGATCGCTTGTCTGTCCGGCGCAGGCGATCGAGCGCCTAAAGCATTTCGCCTCGCGCAACGCCATGGACATTGAAGGACTCGGCGACAAGCAGATCGAACTTTTCTTCCAGGAGGGCCTCATCCGCACGCCCTCTGACATCTTCACGCTGGAAGCGCGGGACCGCGCGAGCCTCACCAAGATCAAGAATCGCGAGGGCTTTGGCGAAACCTCGGTGCGCAACCTCTTTGCGGCGATCGAGGCGCGCCGAAGGGTTCCGATCAATCGCTTCATCTTTGCGCTTGGGATGCGCCATGTCGGCGAGACCAATGCGCGCCGGCTGGCCCGCCATTTCGGCGACTTCGAATCGCTGCGCGAGACGGCGCGCGATGCGGCGCCTGGCAGCGAGGCGCGCGCCCGCATCGATTCGATCGATGGCGTCGGACCCGTCGTCGCCGAAGCGCTGCATGATTTTTTCGCCGAGCGGCATAATGAGCGCGAACTCGACGCGCTTCTGAAGCAAATCACGCTGGAGCCGATGCCGGCGGTGGCGTCCACATCGCCCGTCGCCGGCAAGACGGTGGTGTTCACCGGCGCGCTGGAGCGGCTCACGCGTGATGAAGCGAAGGCGCAGGCCGAGCGTTTCGGGGCGCATGTGGCGGCGTCGGTGTCGAAGAAGACGGATCTCGTTGTGGCCGGCCCCGGCGCTGGCTCGAAGCTCAAGAAGGCGGCGGAGTTGGGCGTCGAGGTGATCAGCGAAGACGAGTGGTTTACGCGGACGGGGCAGGGGTAAAATTCAGCGCTCGTCGCAGATAGGGCGTTTCCCTCCCCTCGACGGGGAGGGTGGCTTGCGGAGCAAGCCGGGTGGGGTGAATTCTATTACCCCCACCCGATCGCCTTTGGCGATCGACCTCCCCGCAAGGGGGAGGTAGCGCGCCCTCACACCGCGCGCGCGCCGGGCGTCTCGTCCTTGCGATAGGCCGTGCCGAACACATAGTCCCACCAGATCGCGTGAACGCCGAAGCCTTTCTCGGCATCGCGGAAATGATGCAGCATGTGCAGGCGCTTCACCATGCGGGCGAAGTCGGATTTCGGCTGCCCGTGATGCGTCCAGTAGTGCACGCAATCATAGATCACATAGCCCGTGATGAAGCCGGCCAGCGCCGGCCACGCGAATGTCGCGCCAAAAATCAGGCGGGCGCAGACGAGCGCGATCAACATGATCGGCGCTGAGAGCAGCGGCGGCATGACGAGCCGCAGCGGGTCGTTGGGATAGATGTGATGTACGCCGTGGATGAGGAACTGGAAGCGCGGTCCAAGCCCGAACGGCAGCGCGAACACGGTGTGGAAGAGATAGCGGTGGCCGAAATATTCGGTCAGCGTCCAGCCGAGATAGCCGACGACAAGACCCAGTAAGACGAGCGTCAGACTGTTGAACGTGAGCGAATAGATCACCAGGCCGAGAATGATCGGGCAATAGACGATCACCGGCGTCAAATGATGCACGCGCGACAGCTTATCGAGAAGATCGCTCTCGAAGAGGCGGGGCGAAGCGTCGAGCGCTTCAGTTCTTACGTCCTGCGTCATGACTTACTCCGCCGGCGCGACGACAGGCGCTACGCGCTCCGCCGCCTGCGTGACATTTTCCGACCGCGTGCCGAGCGAATAGGTCGGATCGAAAATGAAGGTGACAAGCAGCGCCGTCCAGGAGCGATGGCAGCGCAGATCGTCATAGAACTCCGGCGCCATCGCCTTCAGCTCCGGCAAGCGATTCCACGGGATCTCGTGAAAATCGTGATGCTCGTTGTGATAGCCGATGTTGAGCGCGAGCGTGTTGAGCGGCCCGTAATAGTCGAACGTTCCCTGATCGGGGCCGAAGGCGAAATGCTCCTGCAGCCAGCGCGCGCTCAATGGATGCAGGCCTCCAACCGAGAACCAGAAGGAGAAGAAAAGATAGAGCAGCGCGTTCGGCCCAAACGCCCAGAGCACGAAAAGATCGAAAACGGCGATGACGGCGGTATTGATATAGGTCCAGGTTCCCCAGATCGGCACCGTGCCTTTCAGGCGCGACAGGCGCGCAAGCTGAATGACCGGGAAGAAGAAGATCCAAACGGCCTTGCGCCAGCCGCTATTGCCGACCCATTCGACCTCCCATCGGCTCGGAATGTCGGCGTCATAGTCATAGGCCGACAGATGCGAATGATGCTTGATGTGATAGCAGCGAAAGCCCATCGCCGTCGGAAAGGCGTTGGGAAGATCGGCGAGGATCGCCGTCCATTTATTGGCGAGCGGGCTCTCGAAGACGCAATTGTGAATCGCGTCGTGGATGATGACGAAATTGGCGTGATTGGCGAAGGCGCCGACGCAGATCGCCATCAAGAGCGACAGCCACCAATAGGAAAGGCCGAGCGAACCCAAGATCGCGGCGATGACGAACTGCCCGACGAAAATCGCCGCCGTGATCTTGAAGGTCACCGGGTCCTTGCCGAAAAGTTCGCGCACTTGCGGATATTTTTCGAGGATCAGCTTGCGCCGCTCGACATGCGAGCGGTCGGCGCCATTGGCGGTGACGGATATGCCATTCATGCCGTTGCATCCTGTAGCTGAGTTGCCCTGACGCCGTCGCGCATACGCATCGCCTCGTCGCCGCCGCCGACCGTGAGGCGTTTTTCATAGATGCGATGAATCTTGTCGACCTTGCCGCCGAATATTTCGATCGGCCGGCGCATGTCGGCGTTGCTTTCCAACACCCATCCCGCTTCGAGATGCGGAACGCGTATTTTCGCATGGCGCCGCCGCATCTCTTCGACCAGCGACAGGAAGATCGCGCCGCCCGTCGCGCTTCTTTGCAGCGTCTTGCGCGTGCCAAGCAGCAACAGCCGCGCCGACTTGAACTGATGCGAGCGGAATCGCTTAAACGCGCGCGCCCAGCCGAAGGGGAACAGGCGTCCGTTGAGATCGGCGAGAATCTCGTTGAGATTGGGAAGCGCGATCGCAAAGGACTGCGGAACGCCGTCAAGCTCGACGACGATGCCGAAATCCTCCGGCACGAGATATTGCAGCGCGTCGGCGTCGGAGTCGAATTCTTCCTTGGTGAAGGGCACGAAGCCCCAATTGCCGCTCCAGCCGTCGTTGAACAGCTCGGTCATCAGCGCGGTCTCGCCCTGCTTCAAGGCCTTCATGTTCAAAGGCCGGAGTTTCAAGCGATCGCGCCATTCGCGCCGCGTCGAAATGCGCGCCGGCTTGTCGCTCTCGTCGCTCGAAATGTCGAAGCGGTAGGACAGTAGGTCTTGCGCCTTCTCATACCCCAGCGCCTCGAGATGGCGCGAGAGATAGGGCGGATGCCAGGGCATGAAAAACATCGGCGTCGCATTGAAGCCATCGACAAGAAGTCCGCACTCCTTGTTGACCGACGGCGAAAACGGTCCGTTGATCCGCGCCGCGCCCTTGGCGCGCAGCCAGTCCTCGGCGGCCTGGGTCAGCGCGCGCACGACCTCGACGTCGTCGATGGCGTCGAGCGCGCCGAACTGCGCGTTGGACGCGCCGACCGGCGTGACGCCGGGCTTATAGATCTGCGCCATGACGCGGCCGACCCATTGGCCGTCGCGGCGCGCGAGAAATTTCTGCTCTTCGACGAGTTTGTAATGCGGGTTGAGCTTATGCGCGAAGACGCTCCAGCGCTCGATGTCGAGCGGCGGCGCGAAGCCTGCCGCGCCAGCATAAAGCAGCCGCGGCAGCCTGCAGAAGGTCGCAAAGCGCAAAGGGCCGTCGACCGGGAGAATCTCGATCCGCGCCATATGCAAGTCCTAGCGGCCGCTGGCCTTAATCGAAAGCGTCAAAGTGACGCGGGAGTCAGCGCTAGCCGCCCGCCATCGCCGCGGCGACGATCTGATGCGCCTCTTCCGTCACCGGCGGCATGTCGCGCAGCATCTGGATGACGCCGCGGATTTCCGCTTCGCTGTGGTTCGCGGAGAAGAAGAAGCGCAGCCGCGGCCCGTCCTTCGGCACGCCGATGCGCACGACCGGCGGCACGTAATAGCCGTTCTCCAGCAGATGCTGCGACGCCCACATCGTCTCGACGTCGCTCGAGAACAGGATCGGCACAACGCCGCGGCCGATCGCCGGCCCGGTCGAGAATCCCGCTTCATGCGCCACGGTGCGGAAGAGCTCGGCGTTGTCCGCGAGTTTGGCGATGCGCCAGGTCTCTTCCTGCATCAGCCGCAGCGCGGTGCGCGCGGCGGCGAGAATGACGGGCGACAGGCCGACGCTGTAGACGAAGCCCGGCAGCGTATAGCGGAACCAGTCGATGACCTGCTTCTTGCCGCAAACATAGCCGCCGCAGGACGCGAGCGTCTTCGACATGGTGCCGACGATGAGGTCGATGCGCGCGGGATCGACGCCCTGATGTTCGGCGAGGCCGCGGCCCGTTTCGCCGAGCACGCCCAGCGAATGCGCTTCGTCGACGAGAAGCCAGACCTTGTATTTTTCCTTGATGGCGAGGAGCCGCGGCAGGTCGGCGGTGTCGCCGTCCATGCTGTAGACGCCCTCGACCACGATCAGGACGTTGCGGTATTCCTCGCGGTGGCGCGCGAGCAGATGGTCGAGATGATCCAAATCGTTGTGGCGGAATTTTTCCACCTGCGCCGGCGCGCCGTCGGCGCCTGCGACGATGCTGTTATGCGCGAGTTCGTCGATGAAGATCGCATCGCGCTTGCCGCTCATCAGCCAGGCGATCGTCGTGACATTGGAGAGATAGCCGGAGACGAGCGTCAGCGCGCTCTCCATGCCGAGGAATTCGGCGATCTCCGCCTCGAACGGCTTGTGCGTGGTGCGTTCGCCGCCGACAAGCCGCGAGGCCAGCGCGCCGATTCCGAGGCCGTCGATCTCGCGCTTTGCTTCCTCGCGGATCCGCGGGTGATTCGCGAGCCCGAGATAATCGTAATTGGCGAAGCTGACGAAGTGCTTGCCCTGCGCCTCGAATTCGGCCCGCAGCCGGTCGATCTGGGCGAAGAACGGATCGCTGAACTCCAGCAAGGCGTTGCCAGCAAAACGGAATCGCCTTGCCGCGTAATCCTCTAAGCTCTTATGCTTCGTCACTTACTGGGCAATCCCTGGATAATGGGCGCGCCGCGCGCTATTGGCGAGGACTTGGGCCGCTGAGCGCCCAAGAAAGGGTCTGCGCTGCTTAGCATTCCCGTCCGGTCTGCGCCAGCGGGGCGGCCCGGGGCGGGGGTTGGGCGCTTGAGGCGCGAGCCCGTGTCTGGCGAAGTCGATCGCAAAGCTCTATGCGGAGCGCATGTCGATCGATGTCCCAGAGCCCGTTCAGCCGCCCGTCGATGGGGCTTTACGTCTTTGCGTCGATAATCTCAGCGTTTTGCGGGGGGGACGACGCGTCCTCGATCATCTGAGCTTTTCGCTTTCCGCCGGGCAGGCGCTCATCGTGACGGGTCCCAACGGAGCCGGGAAGTCGACGCTGCTGCGGGCCTTGGCGGGACTCCTGCCGCGCGCGGGCGGCTCGATCGCGCTCGAAGGCGGGCCGAGCGACGTCGACCTGCCGCAGCAGGCGCATTATCTTGCGCATAGCGACGGCTTGAAGGCGGCGCTAAGCGTCGAGGAGAACCTCGAATTCTGGTCGCGTTATCTGGCCCAGGAGCCTGACCCGCGCAGCCGCACGGTCGGCGCGGCGCTCGGGGTCGTCGGCCTCGGCCATGTCGCCGCCGCGCCGTTCGGCGTGCTGTCCGCCGGCCAGAAACGGCGCGCCGCATTGGCGCGTCTTCTCGTCGCCTTCCGACCGCTCTGGCTGCTCGACGAGCCGCTGACCGCGCTCGACCGCGCCTCACGCGAAAAATTCGCGCTCGCCATGCGCGATCATTGCGCGCTCGGCGGATTGATCGTCGCCGCGACGCACGAGCCGTTGGGGCTCGAAGAGGCGGCGGAGTTGCCGCTCGGGAGCGCGGGATAATGCTGTATTTCTCTCTGCGGCTCCTTGCCCTCGCCCCTCACCTTACCTCTCCCCGCCAGCGGGGAGAGGGGTCATCAGCGCCGCGCTTGCCGCCCCCTCTCCCCGCGAGAGGGGGGAGAGGTGAGGTGAGGGGCCGGGGGATTGGCTCGAACGCCATAAAAGCCTGGAGACTAGATTGAGTTCTCCGCTCGCCGCGCTTTTCCTGCGCGAATGGCGCGTGGCGCGCCGTATCGGCGGCTCCGGCGCGATGGGCGTCGTGTTCTTCCTGACGCTCGTCGCGATCGTTCCCTTCGCCGTCGGGCCAGACCCCAATCTTCTCGCCCGCATCGGCCCGGCGATCCTCTGGATCGCGGCGCTGCTGGCGACGCTGCTCTGTCTCGATCGCCTGTTTCAGGCCGACGCCGAGGATGGCTCCCTGGATCTTTTCCATCTTTCCGAGACCCCCCTCGAATTGGCGGTGCTCGTCAAATGCGCGGCGCATTGGGCGGCGACCGGCCTGCCGCTCGTTATCGCCGCCCCGTTTCTGGGGCTGATGCTGCAACAGGAGGCCATGGCGCTTCTCGGCGTCGTCGCGACGCTGCTTGTCGGCACGCCGGCGCTCACGCTGATCGGCGCCATCGGCGCGGCGGCGACCGTGACCGTGCGGCGCGGCGGCCTGCTGATGGCGCTGCTCGTGCTGCCGCTGACGATCCCGGTGTTGATCTTCGGCGTCTCCGCCGCGGAGGCGGCCAGCGGCGGCGCCGTGCCCTTCTACGCGCCCTTCGCGATTCTCTGCGCGATCACGCTCGCCGCTCTCGCGCTCTGCCCCTTCGCCGCCGCCGCGGCGCTGCGTTATCTCGGCGAGTAGGCGCGGCGTCAATCGATGCACACGCGCCCGCTGCTCGAGCGGCCGGTGAGGCTGTGCGTATGGTTGCCGCTGCGGCTCGTCACATGAACGAAGTTCTTCATCTGGCCGCGTCGTCCAAACACGCAGCGCTTGGCGTTGCCGATCTTGAATGCGCCCTGAGTCGTGCAGAAGGCGGAATCGCCGCGCCATTCTCGGCCGGCGCCGTGGGCGTAGAAAAAATAATTGTGCGGATCGGAGGTCTCGCTGCGCAGGACAACTCTTTCGCAGCCGCCGCAGGCGCGAAGTTTCCACCATCCCTCCGACGTGAATCCGCCGCTCGGGCTGACCCAGGCCGATGCGACGGTGACTTGATCGGGCGTTCTGTTGCAGACCGTCAAATCCGCCTTCGCGGGCGGCGCAAAAGCGCAGGATGCGAAGGCGAGCGCGATCGAAAGACGAAAAGCATTCATTTCACTCTCCAAAAAATGAGCTTTGAGAAACTCGCGATAAGTTATCGACGCCCGCTTAAAGCAGCTGACGCGTATTTCGCGCGGCGTTCGACCGTCAGCCTGCGCGCGCCGGGAAAGCGGCCAGCGTGAAGGCGATGGCGAGCGCCACGAGCAGCGCCAGATGCAGGGCGCGATTGCGCAATCTGGACATTTTGGTCTTCCTTCAAAAGTGACGCGCCGAGCGCAACAGGCCACGTGCGATGAACATCATTTAAGATCGAAATAGCGTGCGGCGCCTCGTCCGGTTAGCTGAGAGAGGCGCAAGAAAGATCAGCGTCGCGGCGCAGCCGAGAGCTGCGCGCCTGGCATGCAGCGGCGCAACTCTCTACGAGCCTGCGGCTTTGCGGGCCTGCTAGATCGCCGAACGTCGCGAGTTATCGCGAGATGTCTTCCACCCAAATGGGCGCACGCTTCTCCAGAAAGGCCGCCACGCCTTCCTTGGCGTCTTCCGCCAGCATGTTCTCGACCATCACGGCGCTCGCCAGTTCATAAGCGTCCGAAAGCGGCTTCTCGCGTTGAGCGTAAAAGGCCCTCTTGCCGAAGCGGATCGCTTGCGGGGATTTTAGCGCGATGAGACGCGCCAGCGCCTGCGCGCCGATGCGCGCGCCATCGGCGGACATGCGGTTGACGAGGCCGATGTGCAGCGCGTCCTCGGCGGCGATGGGAACGCCCGTGAGCAGCATCTCCATCGCGTGTTTTGGCGCGACGTTGCGCGAGAGCGCCACGGCCGGCGTCGAGCAGAAAAGGCCGATGTCGACCCCCGGCGTGCAGAAGCGGGCGCGCGGGCCCGCAACGGCGAGATCGCAACTCGCGACGAGCTGGCAGCCGGCGGCCGTGGCCATCTCATCGACAGCCGCGACGACCGGCTGAGGCAGCGTCACGATTTGCTGCATCAGCGCCGAGCAGGCGCGCATCGTCTTATCGAAGAAGGCGCGGCCTCGGTCGGGATCGTTGCGATGCGCCGTCAGCTCCTTGAGGTCATGGCCGGCGCAGAAGGCGGGGCCTTCCGCCTGCAGCACGACGACGCGAACCTCATCGCGCCCGGCAAGCGCGTCGAGGCGGCCGGAGAGGGCGTCGATCATCGCGAGAGATAGAGCGTTGCGCGAGGCGGGGCTGTTCAGCGTAAGCACTGCGACGCCAGCCGCGGTCTCCAGCGTCACGCGCGCGGTTGTTTCGGCGTCCAGGGTCATCGCTTCGAGCATATAAGTCCGGCGGCGGGAAACCAAAGGTCTCTAACCAAAGGTCCCCTGCCGCCGCGCGCGATCTAGTAGAGGCCGCCGGTGCCGCTGCCGACCTGCTGATCCACGTCATGCGGCGTATCGAGCTGGCGCGGGCCGCCGCCGCCGGAGTAGGAGTCGGGCGGCGCCGTCCCCGGCTTGAACGCTTCGAGAATCGTGCCGGCTCCTGACGAGCGCAACCCGGAGCGCACGTCGATGGAAATAAGCTTGATCCCCGGCGGCACACGGAACGGCGTATCGGGCTTGTCCTTCAGCGCCACCGTCATGAAGTCGCGGAAGATCGGCGCGGCGAACTGCGCGGCCTGGGCGTGGCTGCCGAGCGAGCGCGGCCGATCGTAGCCGATGAAGACGCCGACCGCGAGGTCAGGCGAGAAGCCGACGAACCAAAGATCTTTTGCGTCGTTTGTCGTGCCGGTCTTGCCGGCAAGGTGCTTGCCGACCGATCTGATCGAGACGCCGGTGCCGCGCTGGATCACGCCTTCCATGATCGAGGTGATCTGATAGGCGGTGAGCGGATCGAGCACCTGTTCGCGCTTGTCGATGAGTTTCGGTTCGAGCTGATTTTCCCATTGCGCCGAATCGCAGCCGATGCATTGGCGCTCGTCATGGCGGTAGAGCGTCTTGCCCCAGCGATCCTGAATGCGGTCAATCAGCGTCGGCTTAATGCGCTTGCCGCCATTCGCCAGCATCGAATAGCCGGTGACCATGCGGAGCAGCGTCGTTTCGCCGGCGCCGAGCGCCATGGAGAGATAGGGCGTCATCTCGTCGTAGACGCCAAAGCGCTTGGCGTATTCGGCGATGAGCGGCATGCCGACGTCTTTCGCCAGACGCACCGTCATCATGTTCTTGGAATGCTCGATTCCGTAGCGCAGCGGATGCGCGCCGGTGCCGTGGCCGCCTTCGAAATTCTCTGGCGTCCAATAGGTGCCGTCCGCCTGCTGGATGGAAATCGGCTCGTCGAGGATGGACGACGACGGCGTATAGCCATTGTCGAGCGCCGTCGCATAGACGAAGGGCTTGAACGAGGAGCCGGGCTGGCGCAACGCCTGAGTCGCGCGATTGAATGACGACTGGTCGAAGGAAAAGCCGCCGACCATGGAGAAGACGCGGCCCGTATGCGGGTCCATGGCCACCATCGCGCCGGAGATGTCGGGGATCTGGCGCAGACGATATTGGCCGGCGCGTCCCGCGAGCGGCTCGACGTAGATCACGTCGCCCGTCGTCAAGGCCGTTCGCGGCGTGCGGCCGCTCCAGCGCATGCCTTCGGCCGTTAGAAGGCCGGTCTCGCGTTCGCGCGCCACTTCGCCGAATTTCTCGCGTCCCGGCTGAAGGCCGATGCGCGCGGCGTCGCCGGTCACATCGAGCACGACGGCGAGGCGCCATGGCTTGACGTCGCCAAGCGCGGGGATAGCGGCGAGCGTCACGCCCCAGTCGGAGGAGATGTCGATGTGGTTCATCGCGCCGCGGAAGCCATGCGCCTCGTCGTAGCGAACGAGGCCGTCGGCCAGGGCCTTTCGCGTGAGGGCCTGCATCTTGGGGTCGAGCGTCGTGCGAACCGACAGCCCGCCTTCATAGAGTTTCTTCTCGCTTTGTTGCTCCAGCAACTGACGGCGCACTTCCTCGGCGAAATAGCCCGCGACATAAGTGTTGGGCGAGAGAACGCGCGGATTGACGCCAAGCGGTTCGGCTTTCGCCTTCGTGCCTTCTTCGGCGGTCACATAGCCGTCGGCGATCAGTCGATCGATGACGTAGTTGCGACGCTCGAGGGCGCGCTCGCGATTCTGAAACGGATGATAATTGCTCGGCGCCTTGGGAAGCGCCGCGAGATAGGCCGCCTCGGCGAGCGTGAGCTCATTGACCGATTTGTTGAAATAGTTGAGCGCCGCGGCGGCGACGCCGTAGTTTCCAAGGCCGAGATAGATCTCATTGAGATAAAGCTCGAGAATCTTGTCCTTGGGATAGGCCGCTTCGATGCGGAAGGCGACGAGCGCTTCGCGAATCTTGCGTTCGATCGAGCGCTCGTTGCCGACGAGGAAGTTCTTGGCGACCTGCTGGGTGATGGTCGAGGCGCCTTGCACATGGCGGCCGCCCTGGGCGAGCACCGTCACGGCGCGCATCACGCCTTCCGGATCGATGCCGACGTGGTTGTAGAAATTCTTGTCTTCGGCGGAGATGAACGCCTGTTTCACCAGCTGCGGAATGGCGGAGCTCGGCAGGAACAGGCGGCGTTCATGCGAATATTCGGCGAGGATCGAGCCGTCGCCGGCGTGCAGCCTTGTCGTCACTGGCGGCTCGTAATCGCGCAACTGGGCTGTGTCGGGCAGATCTTTGGAAAAATAATAGATCAGCCCGGACCCGGCGACCGCTCCGATGAGGAAAACGATCGTCGCGGTCGCGAAGACGAAGCCCAAAAACCTTGCGAGCATTCGCATGAAATATCACCCTTAGAGCGGCCGGCGGCTGGCGTCGGCTATTGTTTCAATGCCAAAGTCCGTGTCGCAACCGCGGGCGCCTGAGCCTAGCCGGCGCGCGAGAGCGACTCGTTCAGCTCAGATATAGTGAGCGATCGCACTTTTTGGGTCGCTTTCTTTCACTACGCCCGTTTGGATCATTCCACCGTTCGGCGAATTCCCGGCGCCGGCTCGCGGCGCCTTTGACTGCGAACGCCGCCGGTCACGAAATTGCCGCGACGCGAGAAGCGTTTATCCGCAAGTGTGTGACGCCGCGTCTGCGTTTCTCGTTCTTCGGCGGCTGCGACGCGCGGGCGATCGTGCGTCGCGACTGTCTCTATGTGCCGTGATTTTGTGTTTTATTGTGGGCGCGCCGCGCCCGAGGGCGCTTCAGCGGGGGCCCGCGCTTCACGGCTACGCGCGCTGATAAAGGCGTCAACAGCTTCGGCGGTTTTCTGCGCCGCGCGCTCGCGCCAGTCCTGCGACGTCAGCCGGGACAGATCCTTTTCGCTCGAGAGATATCCAAGTTCGAGCAGCACGGAGGGGACGTCAAAGGCTTTGAGCACAACGAAGCCCGCCGAACGGCTTGGATTTTTGTTGAGCGCCCCGACTTCCTTCCAGAATGAGATCAGCGAATGCGAAAACTGGCGACTGTAGCCGCGGGTCTCGCGCCGCGTGAGTTCGAACAATATGTCGCCAACCTCTTCGGCGTCCGCCTTGCTTTCAAGTCCGGCGGCCTGATCCGCGAGATTCTCCTTCTCGGCCATCCGCGCCGCTTCGGCGTCAGAGGCGCGCTCAGAGACCGTGTACACGGTCGCGCCCTCGACGCGGGACGCGGACAGCGTGTCCGCATGAACCGAGATAAACAGCGACGCGTTGTTTTCGCGACCGATTCGCACCCGCTCGCCGAGCGGGAGAAACATGTCGTGGTCGCGGGTTAAAAGCACGCGCGCGCGCCCGGTTTCCTGGATTTTGTCCCGCAGCGCGCGCGCGAACTCGAGCACGACGTCCTTTTCCATTTCGCCGTGCTTGGAGGTTGCGCCCATATCGACCCCGCCATGGCCCGGATCGATGACCACCATGGGCTTGTCCGTTGGCGCTTTGGCGGCCATTGCTGGCAGTTTGGGCGGTTCTGCAGGCTGCAGGCGCGCCTGTTCGGCGACGGTCGAAGCGAAATGCCCGGCGCTGGTCGGGGCGAGCTCGATGACGAGCCGCGGTCCGCCGACGGCGACCTCGCTGTCCGCCTTGAGAATCTTGGCGGGCCCCACGAGATCGATCACGACGCGCGAGCGTCCCGGCGCGAAGGTGCCATAACGATAGGATTTTATGAGCTTGTCGCCTGGCGACAGGCCGGCGTTCGCCTCCATGCGGAAGAGCACTTCCGGCAAATCGACGATGATGCGCGGCGGGTTCGCCACGGGATGGGCGGTCACCGGCGGCAAGCCGGTGAGATCGAAGAGGAGGCGGGAACGATCGGGGAGCGCCTCGATTCGCGCGGTCAGCGCAGAGACCTCCTTCTGCTGCTCGTCGGCGGCGGCGGACCGCGCGCCCAGAGCCATGAGGAGCGCGGCCGCCATGACGATCAAGACGATCAACGGTAGTGGCGCTCCTGCGCGCAAAGCTGTCCTCCTCACCCGTGTCCCCAAATTTCGCGCGGCGTTTCGATCCGGCAATTTGGCATTTTGGAAGAGCGCCGTTAACGCATCGTTAGCTTATCTGAAAGCCGTCGATTCCGGGACCTTTCTCCACGAATTTTTCGGTGAATAGCCGAGCCGGCGCTTGCACCGGCCGACTTCGACCGATATGTAAGGAGATAGCTGCGGAATTCTGCGGCGCGATATTTGCCGT
>WSXZ01000099.1 GCA_009773555.1 Methylocystaceae bacterium
ATACGCCAATTCCGGCGGCGTGCGCCTGGGCGGTCTGGTCTGCAACGAGCGTCAGACCGACAAGGAGCTCGAGCTTGCGGAAGCTCTGGCGAAGAAGCTAGGCACGACGCTGATCTACTTCGTGCCGCGCGACAATATCGTGCAGCACGCGGAACTGCGCCGCATGACGGTGCTGGAATATGCGCCGCAGTCCGAGCAGGCGAATCATTACCGCAATCTCGCGGTGAAGATCCACGCCAACCAGGGCAAGGGCATCATCCCGACGCCGATCACGATGGACGAGCTCGAAGACATGCTGATGGAGCACGGCATCATGAAGGCGGTCGATGAGAGCCAGATCGGCAAGACCGCAGCCGAACTCCAGGCGATCGCCTAACCCGTCAACGCATGAGCGTCGACCTCCCGCACGCGGGAGGTCGAGCTGAAATCCAGAAAGCATTAAAGGAGACATCAAATGAGTGTTTCGCCCACATTGAGCGTTGCGGAGATCAAGGACCGCAACAAAGCGCTCATCGAAGAAGTTCTGAAGGTCTATCCCGAGAAGACCGCCAAGCGCCGCGCCAAGCACCTCAACGTGCATCAGGAAGGCAAGCCGGACTGCGGCGTGAAGTCGAACATCAAGTCGATCCCTGGCGTGATGACCATTCGCGGCTGCGCATACGCTGGCTCGAAGGGCGTCGTCTGGGGGCCGATCAAGGACATGATCCACATCAGCCATGGCCCGGTGGGCTGCGGCCAATATTCCTGGGCGGCGCGCCGCAACTATTACATCGGCACGACTGGCATCGACACGTTCGTCACGATGCAGTTCACGTCCGACTTCCAAGAGAAGGATATCGTCTTCGGCGGAGATAAGAAGCTCGCGAAGATCATGGACGAGATCCAGGAGCTGTCGGCCTCATTGGCGACGACATCGAAGCGGTGTCGAAGGCCAAGTCGAAGGAATATGACGGCAAGACCATCGTCCCGGTGCGTTGCGAAGGCTTCCGCGGCGTTTCTCAGTCGCTCGGCCATCACATCGCCAACGACGCGATCCGTGATTGGGTGTTCGACAAGATCGCTCCCGACGCCGCGCCGCGTTTCGAGCCGACGCCCTATGACGTCGCCATCATCGGCGACTACAACATCGGCGGCGACGCCTGGTCGTCGCGCATCCTGCTCGAGGAAATGGGCCTGCGCGTGATCGCGCAATGGTCGGGCGACGGCAGCCTCGCCGAACTGGAAGCGACGCCGAAGGCGAAGCTGAACGTTCTGCATTGCTACCGTTCGATGAACTACATTTCGCGCCACATGGAAGAGAAGTACGGCATTCCGTGGTGCGAATATAACTTCTTCGGCCCGAGCAAGATCGCCGAATCGCTGCGCAAGATCGCCAGCTATTTCGACGGCAAGATCAAGGAAGGCGCCGAGCAGGTCATCGCCAAATATCAGCCCCTGATGGACGCGGTGATCGCCAAATACCGTCCGCGTCTGGAAGGCAAGACGGTCATGCTGTTCGTCGGCGGTCTGCGCCCGCGTCACGTGATTGGCGCTTACGAAGACCTCGGCATGGAAGTCGTCGGCACGGGCTATGAGTTCGGCCACAACGACGACTATCAGCGCACCGCCCAGCATTACGTCAAGGACGGAACGCTGATCTACGACGACGTGACCGGCTACGAATTCGAAAAATTCGTCGAGAAGATCCAGCCCGATCTCGTCGGCTCCGGCATCAAGGAAAAATACGTCTTCCAAAAGATGGGCGTGCCTTTCCGCCAGATGCACAGCTGGGACTATTCGGGCCCCTACCATGGCTATGACGGTTTCGCGATCTTCGCGCGGGACATGGACATGGCGATCAACTCGCCGGTCTGGAAAATGACCAAGGCGCCTTGGAAGACCGAGGAACTGCCGCTGCTCCAGGCCGCGGAATAAATCAGCGCCGGCGCGCGAAGGCGCGCGCCGGCTCCCCCCAATGCATGACGCGAGGGTTCGACCATGCCGCAGAGCGCAGAACACGTCCTAGACCATTTTGACCTCTTCAGAGGTCCCGAGTACCAGCAGATGCTGGCGAACAAGAAGAAGATGTTCGAAAACCCGCGCGATCCGGCCGAGGTGGAACGCGTTCGGGAATGGGCGAAGACGCCCGAATATCGCGAGAAGAACTTCGCTCGCGAGGCGTTGACGGTCAATCCCGCCAAGGCCTGCCAGCCGCTCGGCGCGGTCTTCGCCGCCGTCGGCTTCGAGCAAACGATCCCCTTCGTTCACGGGTCGCAGGGCTGCGTCGCCTATTACCGCAGCCATCTGTCGAGACACTTCAAGGAGCCGAGCTCCTGCGTGTCCTCGTCGATGACGGAAGATGCGGCGGTGTTCGGCGGCCTCAACAATATGATCGACGGCCTGGCCAACACTTACAACATGTACAAGCCGAAGATGATCGCCGTCTCGACCACCTGCATGGCGGAAGTCATCGGCGACGATCTGAACGCCTTCATCAAGACCTCGAAGGAAAAGGGCTCGGTTCCGGCCGAATACGATGTTCCCTTCGCTCACACCCCGGCGTTCGTCGGCAGCCACGTCACTGGCTACGACAATGCGCTGAAGGGCATCATCGAGCACTTCTGGGACGGCAAGGCCGGCACGACGGCCAAGCTCGAGCGCAAGCCGAATGACAAGATCAACTTCATCGGCGGCTTCGACGGCTACACGGTCGGCAACATGCGCGAAGTCAAGCGCATCTTCGGCTTGATGGGCATCGACTACACGATCCTCGCCGACAACAGCGAAGTCTTCGACACGCCGACGGACGGCGAGTTCCGCATGTATGACGGCGGCACGACGCTGGAAGAGGCCGCCGATGCGATCAACGCCAAGGCGACGATCTCGATGCAGGAATATTGCACCGAGAAGACGCTGCCGCTGATCGCCGCGCATGGTCAGGAAGTCGCCGCCTTCAATCATCCGATTGGCGTCTCGGCGACCGACAAGTTCCTCATGACCTTGTCACGCATCACCGGCAAGCCGATCCCTGAAGAGCTGGCGCGCGAGCGTGGTCGTCTTGTTGACGCTGTGGCCGATTCAAGCGCTCACATTCACGGCAAGAAATTCGCGATCTACGGCGATCCGGATCTCTGCCTCGGCCTCGCCGGGTTCCTGCTGGAGCTTGGCGCCGAGCCGACGCACGTGCTCGCCACGAATGGCGGCAAGGCTTGGGCGGCAAAAGTGCAGGCGCTGTTCGACTCGTCGCCGTTCGGCCAGAATTGCCACGTCTATGCCGGCAAAGATCTTTGGCATATGCGCTCGTTGCTGTTCACCGAGCCGGTGGATTTCCTGATCGGCAACACCTACGGGAAATATCTCGAGCGCGACACCGGCACGCCGCTGATCCGTATCGGCTTCCCGATCTTCGATCGCCATCACCACCACCGCTATCCGGTGTGGGGCTATCAGGGCGGCCTGAACGTTCTGGTGTGGGTGCTCGATCGCATTTTCGAATCGATCGACGCCACCACCAACGTGCCGGCGAAGAGCGACTATAGCTTCGACATCATCCGCTAAGACGATGTGGCTCCCGCCCCTGCGGCGGGAGCCACAACTTGCTCGCAATAACGCTGTCGCAACGTGAAGGAGAAGAGGCATGAGTTCGCTTTCGGCCACGATCCAGGACGTTTTCAACGAGCCGGGCTGCGGTAAGAACGCGAACAAATCAGAAGCCGAACGCAAGAAGGGGTGCACCAAGCAATTGCAGCCCGGCGGCGCGGCTGGCGGTTGCGCCTTCGATGGCGCCAAGATCGCCCTTCAACCACTCACGGACGTCGCTCATCTCGTGCATGGCCCGATCGCCTGCGAGGGCAACAGCTGGGACAATCGCGGCGCGAAGTCCTCCGGCTCCAATCTGTGGCGCACAGGCTTCACCACCGACATCAACGAGACCGACGTAGTCTTCGGCGGCGAGAAGCGGCTGTTCAAATCCATCCGCGAGATCATCGAAAAATACGATCCTCCCGCGATCTTCGTCTATCAGACCTGCGTTCCCGCGATGATCGGCGATGATATCGACGCTGTGTGCAAAGCGGCGCGCGAGAAATTCAACAAGCCGGTCATTCCGATCAATTCCCCCGGCTTCGTGGGGCCGAAAAATCTCGGCAACAAGCTTGCGGGCGAAGCGCTGCTGCAACATGTGATCGGCACGGAAGAGCCGGAATATACGACGCCATACGACCTCAATATTATCGGCGAATACAATCTGTCCGGAGAATTGTGGCAGGTGAAGCCGCTGCTCGACGAGCTCGGCATTCGCATCATGGCCTGCATCTCCGGCGACGGAAAATATAAGGAGGTCGCCTCCTCGCATCGCGCCAAGGCCGCGATGATGGTCTGCTCCAAGGCGATGATCAATGTGGCGCGCAAGATGGAGGAGCGCTACGGCATCCCCTTCTTCGAAGGCTCCTTTTACGGAATCGAGGATAGCAGCGACTCGCTGCGCGAGATCGCGCGCATGCTGATCGAACGCGGCGCGCCCGCCGAACTGATGGATCGAACCGAGGCGCTGATCGCGCGGGAAGAGGCAAAGGCCTGGGCGGCGATCGCCAAATACAAGCCGCGCTTCGAAGGCAAAAAAGTGCTGCTGATCACCGGCGGCGTCAAATCCTGGTCGGTCGTCGCGGCGCTGCAAGAGGCAGGTCTCGAACTTGTCGGCACCTCCGTCAAGAAGTCGACGAAGGAAGACAAGGAGCGCATCAAGGAGCTGATGGGCCAGGACGCCCATATGATCGAAGATATGACGCCGCGCGAAATGTACAAGATGCTCAAGGATGCGCGCGCCGACATCATGCTCTCGGGCGGCCGCTCGCAGTTCATCGCGCTGAAAGCTTCGATGCCCTGGCTCGACATCAACCAGGAGCGACATCACGCCTATATGGGCTATGTCGGCATGGTGAAGCTCGTCGAAGAGATCGACAAGGCGCTTTACAATCCCGTTTGGGCGCAGGTGCGCATGCCGGCTCCTTGGGAAAAGGCCGGAGAAAATTGGCAAAGCCGCGCGATGGCGCAGGCGGAAGCCGAGGCGGCGGCGCTCGCCGCCGATCCGGTGAAGGCGGAAGAGGCTCGGCGCGCGAAAAAGATCTGCAATTGCAAGAGCGTCGAACTCGGGGTGATCGAGGATGCGATCCTCGCGAACAATCTCTCGACGGTCGAGGGCGTGCGCGAGAAGACGAACGCCTCCGGCGGATGCGGCGCCTGCGCCGTGCGCATCGAGGAAATTCTCGAGCAGATGGTCTCGGCCTCTCACGCGATCGCAGCGGAGTAACGCAATGGCGACCGTCTCCGTCAGCAAGAAAGCCTGTTCGGTCAATCCGCTCAAGATGAGCCAGCCAATTGGCGGGGCCTTGGCCTTCATGGGCCTGCGGGGCGCCATGCCGCTCCTGCATGGCTCGCAGGGCTGCACGTCTTTTGGCCTGGTGCTGTTCACGCGGCATTTCAAAGAAGCCATTCCGATGCAGACGACCGCGATGAGCGAAGTCGCGACGGTCCTCGGCGGCTACGACAATGTCGAGCAAGCGGTGCTCAACATCTACAACCGCACGAAGCCTGAGATCATCGGCATTTGCTCGACGGGGGTCACCGAGACGAAGGGCGACGACGTCGACGGCTACATCAAGCTCATTCGCGAGAAGAACGCGGCGGTCGCGAATCTGCCGATCGTCTATGTGTCGACGCCCGACTTTAAGGACGCTTTCCAGGACGGCTGGGAAAAGACGGTGACGCGCATCGTCGAAACGATGGTCGAGGCGCCAAAGAGCGCCGCGCGCCGCGATCCGACAAAAATCAACGTGCTGCCAGGCTGCCATCTGACGCCGGGCGACCTCGATGAATTGCGCACGATCATCGAGGATTTCGGCTTGGAGCCGACTTTTCTGCCCGATCTCGCCGGTTCGCTCGACGGCCACATACCGGACGATTTCACCCCGACGACGATCGGCGGCGTCGGCGTCGAAGAAATTTCGATGATGGGTCAAGCCGGCTGGACAATCGCGATTGGGGCGCAAATGCGGCGCGCCGCCGAAGCCATGCAAAAGAAAACCGGCGTTCCGTTCCGGATGTTTGAACGGTTGTGTGGGCTTGAGGCCAATGATGCGCTGATGTCGTTTTTGACGGACATCAGCGGCCGACCGGCGCCGATGAAATATCGCCGCCAGCGCGGCCAGCTCGTCGACGCGATGCTGGACGGACATTTCCACATCGGCGGGCGGAAACTCGCGATCGGCGCCGAGCCGGACCTGCTCAATGAGATCGGCGGGCTGCTGACTGAAATGGGCGCGCAGCTTCTGGTCGCGGTGACGACCACGCAATCGCCGGTGCTCGAACGACTGCCAACCGAAGAGGTGCTGATCGGCGATCTCGAAGACCTCGAGAATTTGGCGAAGGCCAAGGACTGCGATCTGATGGTCACCCATTCGCACGGAAGGCAAGCG
>WSXZ01000100.1 GCA_009773555.1 Methylocystaceae bacterium
GCGTTTTCTCAATTCAAATGTATACGCGTAAATCAGCAGCGTTTCGTAACGCATTGAAATTCAACAGGCCGATTTCTCAATTTCTGATGTGTCCTGACATGCAGGAGAAGCGGACCAGCTGCCGAAGGCTCCGCCTCCCTGCAGAACGAGTGCGACGAGCTTGTCGTATTCGGTAGGCCGCTTCGGCGGCCCGATCGAGACATTTGGTCTCTGAATCAGAGTTGGTCCTCCTGAGGCGCTTGCTGCATCGCAATCGCCGTCTGCGCGTTTCCAAATACTTCGAAGGCCGGCCAATGTCCGGCGGATAAGGTCGGCGTCGACGTAACCAAGCCGAATTCTATGGCGGCAAAGGGCGTCAGCGACACGGTGCTTGGAGCGTAAGCGTGATCGGACGACCGCCTACCGGGACGCATTTGGAGTGGGTTAGGTGTCCACATCGAACAGGTGGACACCAAATGTCGGCGGCGAGGGATGGCGTCAAGCGGCGCACGTGGAGCCTTGAAGAACGGCAGCGGATTGTCGCGGAGGCGTTGGCGCCTGGCGCGTCCGTAGCGGCGGTTGCGCGGCGGCACGGATTGAACGCCAATCTGATTTTCAAATGGCTACGGCGTTCGCGCGAAGGCTGGCTGGATCGTCGGCGCGCGCCGGCGAAAGGGACCGCGGCCGCACAGACCTTCGTTCCCGTTGAGGTGCTGGAGTTGAAGCCAACTCTGGTGAGCCCGGCTCTGGCGCCGTCGTCGTTATCGGTCACGAAGATGGCCGCTACGCCAGCGCGAGGGGCGCGCAGGAGCCTGCGGCGCGGTGTGATGGAAGTCAGCCTGCCGAATGGCGCGCGCTTGTCGCTCGACGCAGATGTGGACACGGAAGCTCTGCGCCGCGTGTTGTCTGCGCTGGGTGATCTTTGATGCTTCAGTTCGCGCCGGGGATGAAGGTCTATCTGGCGCTGAAGCCCGTCGACATGCGGCGCGGTTTCGACGGACTCGCCGCCGACGTAGCGCAGGTTCTGCGCAACGATCCTTTTTCTGGCGCGGCCTTCGTGTTCCGCAGCAAGCGCGGCGACTACGTGAAGATCTTGACCTGGGACGGGTCAGGCCTGTGTCTTTTCGCCAAGCGGCTGGAGAAGGGAAAGTTCGTCTGGCCGCCGATTGTCGAGGGCGCGTTGCAGTTGACGGCGGCGCAGCTGGCCTTGCTGATCGAAGGAATCGACTGGCGGCGGACGGTTGCGCCAGAAGCGCCGGAACGCCCGGCCTTCCTGTAGAATCCATGCATTCTCGAGCTGCTCCGTCACGTGTTTCGTGATAGATAAGATCATGTCGCGCACCGCTGCTGATTTGCCCGAAGATCCCGCCGAACTGCGGCGTTTCGCGGAGGCGCTCGCCGCGGAAGTTCACGCCAAAACGCTGCTGATCGAGAAGCTCAAAATGCAGCTCGCCGTGTTGCGGCGTGCGCGCTTCGGGCGTTCGTCGGAAAAACTCGATCGGGATATCGAACAGCTCGAACTGCTGATCGGCGACATGGAGGAGAGCGACGCCGAGCGGCAGGCGAGGAGCGAAGCGGTCGAGAGCGGCGCTTCGTCATCGACGCCGAAGAAGAAGCCGTCCGTTCGCGTTCCTCTGCCCGATCATCTCCCGCTCGAGACGATCGTCCACGACGCGCCCTGCGTCTGCCCGACCTGCGGCGGGAACAAATTCGGCCGGATCGGCGCCGACGAGCGCGACGTGCTGGAATACGTCGCCTCGCACTTCAAGCGCGTGGTGCATGTGCGGCCGAAGATGAGCTGCCGCGCCTGCGAGACGATCATTCAGGCGCCCATGCCGACGCTGCCGATCGAGAAGGGACGGCCGGGGCCGGCGTTGCTCGCTCATGTGATCGTCTCCAAATATTGCGATCATCTTCCGCTGCATCGCCAGTCCGGCATTTATGCTCGCGAGGGCGTGACGATCGACCGCTCGGTCATGGCCGGCTGGGTGGGCCATATGGCGGCGCTGCTGGAGCCGCTGGCCGAGCGCATCGCGCGTCATGTGCGCGCCGGCTCCGCCATTCACGCGGACGATACGACGGTTCCCGTGCTCGATCCGGGGCGCGGCAGGACGAAGACCGGCCGATTGTGGACCGCGGTGCGCGATGAAAGACCCTATGGGTCGACGGCGCCGCCGGCCGCCTTCTACCTCTACTCGGCGGACCGCACCTCCGAGCACGCCCATGCCTTGCTGAAGGGCTGTCGCGGCCATCTCCATGCCGACGGCTATACGGGCTTCGGCGGCCTTTACGAGGCCGATCCGAAAACCGGCGCGCCGGCGCCACTGAAGGAGGTCGCCTGCTGGGCGCATGCGAGGCGCAAAATTTACGACGTGCATATCGAAACGAAATCACCGGCGGCGGCCGAGGCTCTCGACATGATCGCGCGGCTCTTCACCATCGAGGCTGGCGTCAAAGGCAGACCGCCGGCCGAGCGCGTCGCCGCGCGCCGCGAGCGGGCGAGTCCCATTCTGGATGAACTACGCGCGTTCCTCGACGCGACGCTGGCCAAAATCAGCGGCAAGAGCGACTTCGCCAAGGCCATCCGCTATGCGACCTCTCGTTGGACGGCCTTGACCCGCTACGTGGATGACGGGTGTCTCGAGATGACGAACAACGCCGCTGAACGAGCTGTCAGGCCCCTTACTTTGGGCAGAAAAAACTATCTGTTCGCTGGCTCCGACGAAGGCGGGCGAAGGGCGGCGATCATGTATACGCTGATCGAAACGGCACGCTTCAACGACATCGATCCGGAAGCCTGGCTTGCGGACATCATCGCCCGCATCGCCGATCACCCGATCAATAGAATCGACGATCTCCTTCCCTGGAAGTGGAAGCCTCATGCGGAAAGAGCTGCGCCATCTCAGGCAGCTTGAGAATGAACTCCTTGCCCTTGGCGAGGAGGCTATGCTCCTCGAAGAACTCGATGGTCTTGTCGCCGGCGTGCTTGTTTGTCCGGAGATGATCCCGCCAAGCGAATGGCTTTCCGTCGTCTGGGGCCAGACTGCTGACGAGGCGGCGCCTGTCTTCGATACGGCTGACCACCTGAACAAAGTGCTCACGCTCGTGATGGCGCACTACAATGATGTCGCAAAAAGGCTTTTCGAGAAGCCGGAGAGTTATGCGCCATACTTCGCCATCGACGATCGCAACGGTGACGTTCTGTGGGAGCTGTGGATCGAGGGGTTCGAAAAGGCCGTGAAGCTCCGCCCCGCCGCATGGCGACCACTGCTCGACGCCAATGTCGAAACCGCCAAAGCCATGTCGGGCCTGCTTACCCTCGCCGATGTCGCACGACGCGATGCGCGGTTCTCCAAACTCGAATATGACGCGCTCGAGTCCACCGCGCATGAACTTATCGGCCCTTTCGTCCTGACGCTCAACGAATGGCGCGTAGAAAATCACGATCCAGGCAAAGGAATAAGCGTCACGCCGCCGACCCAATCCAACTCCTTCGGAAAAGTCGGCCGCAACGATTCGTGTCCATGCGGATCAGGCAAAAAATACAAAAAATGTTGCGGCCTCAACTGATCCGCGGTCGTCCGATCACGCTTACTGAGCAACGAACTGAAACTGTCTCTGGTTTGTTTTGGGATCATGGAAGCGCGCCAGGCGATCAATGGCGACGTTCAATTGGCGCGGCGCTTCGACTCCATCTCTTTACCACGGTGGATAGCGGACAAAGAGTTCGAGCAACTCGTTCTTGCCATCGTGCGAAACCTGCCACTGAAGGAACCGAGCGTTCTGACGGTGAAAGGCTTGCGGCGCATTCTGTTGGTCAGCGGTGGAGTCAGCGCACGGATTTTCCGCATGCTCAATGACGTGGCGATCGAAGCCATCGAAACTGGGGTCGAACGGATCACCGACGAAGCGCTGGAGCGCTACAAACCCGTGGGGGAGGACGAGGCAGCTTTCCAATGATCGACGAGGAGGACGACGCTCATAGGCCGTTGCCAGTGGTACTGAAGCCGATCGACGATGAGCTGCTCTCGTCGTGGTTGGCGAGGCACGCGGCCTACTATGGGGTATCGAAGCCGTTTTTCGCCAAATGGCTGATGCCCGGCACGCGCAACCTCTCACTTCTCGACTATCGGCTGGGGTTGGAGCAGGTCGCTCGCTTATCCGAAAAACTCCGATGCGATCCGATCGCGCTTATCGCGATGACGTTCATTGATATGCCAGCAGGTTGCGCTGAATTAATTTGCCGCAACCGAGCACCCCAAATTTGCCGACCCTGCGCAGATCGGCACGCGCGCGACGGCGCGTCCGGCGCGGTCCCGAAGCATTGGCGAAAAGCCTGGCGCGTTACCTGCCCCGCTTGCGGCGCGCCTTTGTCGGATACGAGCGAGCGTCCCGATACCGGCGAAACATTGCGCGACACGAGCCCCTTCGCGGATGTGTGGAAGGAAGCTGTTGCTGGCGAAGCGATCGTCGAGCGTTTCCTTCACGGCGATAACTCGTTCGATTATTCGCCGATCGCGCTCATGCGCGCACTGCTCGTGCACACGTGGCGGCCATGCGGCGCGAATGGCCGTGACCCTGCAGCCGGATGGGCGCTCGGCACGATATTTCCCGAATTCGACAATCTTGCTCAGCCGATCAAGCGCAGGATCAACCATTCGGCCGTCGGAGCTCTTCCTATCTCGTTCCGGCCGGCGCTCTTGGCGGGCGTTTCGCGAGCGATCGCCAATCCCGCCATCCTCAACGCTGTTCGAGATGAGACGATCCTGCGAGGGCGAAGAGCCTTCGAGCGCCTATGCGAGACCGCTCGTCTCGACGCCCAAATCGCGAGGGAAAGCCATTAAACGTGAGAATATGAAGGTCGATATTCTCACGTTTAATGGTTTTTTTGATTCGATATCGAATATTCTCAAGCCAAGATGGATCCTGACGCTCGCCTACGTCACCGCCAAATACGCCGCGCTCGCGCCGTTTGCAAAGGTGTCGCCGAGTTGCGCCCGTCGGCGGCGCCGACAATGCCGGCACGGTGCGCAATCGAACCCGCCGTGTCGCGAGCATATCGCGCGACTGCGTCCCGAGGAAGTGGCGGATCCCGACATTGACGCAGTGACTCCTGCAGTCGTGATCGGCCTTGATGGAGGCTGTCTGCGCAGCCAGCATCGTCGCCCCGAACGGAATTTCGAAGTGCTGGCGGGCAAGGTGCTCAATGTCGATGGATCGCAGCATCGCGTCGCCTTTGCTCGCAACGGCAATTCTGCGAGCGAATTTGCCGATGCGGTTGTGAGCGCGGGCGTCAGTCTCGGCACGCCGGCGACGGTGCTTTACGACGGCGACCCTGGACTGTGGAAGTTGCAGCGTCAGGTCATGCCAGAGGCGACTCTCGTCCTCGACTGGTTCCTTGCGGCGGCGCCCGGCCTTGGCGCCGGCACTTTCAGCAACTACCTCCAAGGCCATCCAATCCGCGAACTCGAGAGCGCTAAGTGGAGACTCTGGCACGGCCGCTCCAGCGCATGTCTTGGGCGTTTGGCGCGCGACTGATGCATAGGTTTGACGCCGCTCACGTCAGAGACGTCAAAGGCTCCCGATCCTACCGGCGAATCGTCGATGACCACCGCAAGCCGATCGCTCGCTACGGCGCTAGCAAAAGCGCGCGTCGCGAGCGACTTGCTCCCACTGAGCTACACCATCACTGGGGGCACGACC
>WSXZ01000101.1 GCA_009773555.1 Methylocystaceae bacterium
CCTTCGCGCGCAGCAGTCGCGTGTTCTGAAACAGGAGGAAGAACAGCGGCGCGTCGATCAGGAGAATGCGGCGCGCATCAATGGTGAGTTGGCGCAGCCTCTGAGCGCTCGTTGCTCATTGGCCTCACTCCTTTGTCAACTCTCGATACCGTTTCTCCGCGAGGTCCAAATCTACCTTGCTGGTCTTCTGCGTCTTCTTTTGAAAGTAATGCAGCACGTAAACGGCATCGGCGAATCTGGCGACATAGATAATGCGGAACGCGCCGTGCGCCTCTCGAATGCGAATCTCTCGAACACCTCGCCCGATCGCCGGCGTAGGCTTCCAATCGTCGGCCTCTCCGCCACGTTGCAGCGGAAAGGCGCGCAGATCGTCGAGGGCGCGCCTCGGAACTCGACCGGGATCGGCGTGCTCATTGGGCGCAACATGTATTGTATAAGCCGGCAACCGGGTCCGATTGCCCCTCGGGGGATACCTCGCCTTGAAGCTCGACAGTGCGCGTGCTGCGCACGACGCTCTTAGTTGCGGTTGCGACGGTGCCTGACTTCATCTCTTCTTCGTCGTTTTCGCTGAGAGGGCCGCGCGCCGGCCTGAGAGAGCAGCGATGTCGCCACAAGCGTCACGCTTGCCGCAACGCTCCCTGCCGACTTCTTTCCCCTGCCCTGCGCTGGCGCTTCGGGCATTCCGCGCGGATCAAAGAAGTCGTCGGGGAACGTCCTCCACTGCGTTTCGGCCCTTCGGGTGCGCCGCGAGCCGCCCGTAGCTTTTGATCGCTGTCAGGCTGCGATCGGCGCGGCCTCAAGCGAAAGCGCAAAGCGATGAACGATGAAATCGCCTCCCAGTCCTTTGACACATTCGCCCTGGATCACGAATCCCAGTCGCCCTCCTCGCACCTTCTCGATGAACTCGCCTTGCACGGCTATCGCCGGCTCGAGGACGAACCGGATACGCGTCCCCTGCCCTCGTCTGACGACGCGTTTTTGGCGCTCGAAGCCGCCATAGAGGCCCTGTCGGGTCTCTTTCGCGAAACGCGGCTCGAAGCCGATCTTCCCGACCTTCTCTGGTCCTTCGTCAATCTCTTTCATCGCAAGGCGGATCGTATCGACCGCGATCTGGACGACAATGAAACCGCGCAGCGTCGCCGACAGGCGGAGCAGGACGGCTCGGAAATCCGCTCGGTCGAACTGGAGCGGTTGATCGCGCAAGGCCTGACGCTGACCGAACGGCGCAACGCCTTCGAATTCTTCCGGGACCATCTCGCCGAACTCTATGCGACGGAGACCGGTTCCGCCTGGCGTCCGCGCTCAGGCTCAAAGGTCGATCACCGCGCGCTGACCGCTGCAATGATCGACAGCCGGGATTTCCTGAACGCCAAGAAGCTGGCCGAGACGCAAGCGCTCTTGCCGCCCGGCCCTCGGATCGCCTTCGCGGGCGGCGTCGATTGCAACGACCATCAGCGGATTTGGTCCGCGCTCGACAAAGTTCACGCGAAGCATCCCGACATGGTTATTTTCCATGGCGGCGGGGCAAAGGGTGCCGAGCGAATCGCATCCTGCTGGGCGGACAATCGCAAGCGCCCTTCAAGCGCAATGATGTGATGCTCGAATCATTGCCAATCGGCGTGATCGTCTTCCCCGGTTCAGGGATCGTCGAGAACCTTGCCGACAAAGCGCGCAAGATGGGAATTCCGGTGCGGCGGTTTGATACGATCCGCGCGTGAACGCGGCCAGTTGGCCGCGGCCAACTAATGAAATCTGGTCCCGCCGCGACGGGCGTTAACCAATCGTTTACTCAAAATTCATTGCTCAAGGCGCCGAATCGTGTTCCTGATACGGGAGAAGAGCGATTTACAGATCAAAATCGTATCACGGGATAAAATCGTGGCCACGCAGGCAGCCGAGATAGCAACAACATCAGACGCGCGCATTTCCGCGCATGCGCGTCTCTTGTCCGAACAACTTCAGGCGCTCGGCTCGCGACTCTATCCGCCAGACAGTCAGAAGCTGCTTCGCTCTTTTTCATCCGGGGAAGCCGCGAAGCTCTTGCATGTGTCGGACGGATATTTACGGCAGCTTTCTCTCGACGGCATTGGGCCGGCACCAGAGATCAGCCCCTCCGGGCGGCGCTCTTACACCCTTGCGCAAATTAACGAATTGCGTCGGCACATCGCAACGGTGAAACCACGCGACGCGCTCTCCGTCCTGCCCCACCGCCGCGCCGGCGAGAAGATGCAGACCATCGCCTGCGTTAATTTCAAGGGCGGCTCCGCAAAAACGACCACCTGTCTCTATCTCGCTCAATATCTGGCGATGTCCGGATTTCGGGTGCTTGCGGTTGATCT
Source organism: Methylocystaceae bacterium (assembly GCA_009773555.1). Classification (GTDB taxonomy): domain Bacteria; phylum Pseudomonadota; class Alphaproteobacteria; order Rhizobiales; family Beijerinckiaceae; genus Methylocystis. The sequence continues at coordinate 2,340 of WSXZ01000101.1, forward strand.
CGATCCGCAGGCGTCCCTTTCTGCGATGCTCGGCTTGCAGCCCGAATTTGATCTCAAAGAAGGAGACACGATCTACGGGGCCATCCGATATGACGGCGTCCGACGGCCGGTCCGGGATTGTGTCCGCAGAACCTATTTCGACGGGCTCGACCTGCTTCCGGGCAATCTGGAACTCATGGAGTTTGAACATGAAACGCCGCGCGCCTTGGCACTCGGCCCCCGCTTGCCGGGCGGCATGTTCTTCGAACGGGTCGGCAATGCGCTCGCGGAGATCGAAGCTGATTACGACATTGTCGTTATCGATTGCCCGCCGCAGCTTGGCTATTTGACGCTGGGCGCACTTTGCGCCGCGACCGCGCTCTTGATTACCATTCATCCGCAGATGGTCGACGTTGCGTCCATGTCGCAGTTCCTGCTCATGGCCTCCGACCTGATGGCGGTTGTGCGAAAAGCCGGCGGCGACTTACGCCATGATTTCATTCGCTACGTGATCACCCGCCACGAGCCGCATGACGGGCCGCAGTCGCAGGTGGTTGCGCTGCTCCGCAACCTTTTTGGGGAGGAGGTTCTCGCGGCTTCCGCCTGGAAGTCGACCGCCATCGCGGATGCGGGGCTGACGAAGCAATCTCTGTACGAGCTCGAACGCGGGGCGATCGGGCGCGCAACCTATGATCGCGCCATCGAGTCGCTGGAAGCCGTCAATGGCGAAATTCTCGGGCTCATCCTTCGAACATGGGGACGAATTCCATGACCCGACGGAACATTCTGGCCTCACTACTCGAGAGCAAGTTGGCCGCGGCCAACTCGCCCGATCGCCCGAACCCGGGAGGTAAGGATCGGGTCCTCGCCGGGCCGGTGAAAACGATGAGCCTCACGCTCGATCGGATGGCGGAAGAGTCCAGAACGCTACAAGAAGCGCTGGCGACGGGCGCCGCGGTGGTCGAACTGGACCCCGAATGCATCGACGTGTCCTTTATCAGAGACAGGCTGTCCGGCCCTGACGACGCCGAGTTTTTGGTGCTCAAAGAGTCGCTGCGCGCGCATGGCCAGGAAGTGCCGATTCTTGTGCGACCGCACCCAACCCGCAGCGGCGCTTATCAAGCAGCCTATGGACATCGGCGGCTCAAGGCGGCGCAAGATCTCGGGATCAAGATCAAAGCCGTTGTCCGCAACCTCGATGACCGACAGCTGATTATTGCCCAAGGCATCGAAAATTCCGCGCGACGCGATCTCACCTTCATCGAGCGCGCTATTTTCGCAAAGTCGCTTGAAGACAGCGGGCATGATCGCAGCGTCATTATGGCTGCGCTGTCGACGGACAAAACCGAGCTTTCCAAGCTGATCACCGTCGCGCGCGCGCTGCCGGACGCGATCATTCGAGCGATCGGGCCGGCGCCGAAGGCGGGACGGCGGCGGTGGCTGCAGTTCGCCGACCTCCTGCGCACGCGCAAGACGCTCATTCGTGTCGAAGCCGTGCTCTCCGAGCCAAATCTCCCGGCCGACTCCGACGCGCGGTTTCTGAAGGCGTTTGCGGCAGCCGGGGAAAAGGGCTCCAAACTCGCCCGGGCGGAAATTTGGAAGCGGCCGGACGGCGCCGCTCTGGCGCGGATTAGCCGCGATCCCAAAGCGACTGTCCTGCGCTTCGACGAGAAAGCTGAACCCGACTTTGGCGCCTACGTCGTCGAGCGCCTGGCCGATCTCTACGAGGAATTCCGCACACGTCGTGCGTAAGCGGAGCGTTGCGTCGGAACAACGGAAAGAAAAGGAACGCGCAAAAGAAAAAGGCCCCCGAAACGTTTCCGCCCGGAAGCCCTTCTCAAGATTAAGCACTTAGAGAATCACACTTCCGCGAATCGCTGTCAAGAGTCGGCGCCGTTTCGGCGAGCAGATTTCTTTTGCCTGAACGAGGCAAAGAGTCATGCGCACACATTCAACGACGCCCTTTGGGCGGCGGCCGCTGTCGCTCGCCATGGTGGCGGCGCAGGCGGCGACGCGGGATTTCGCGGCAAAACCGGACACCTCGGAGACCGTCGTTCATAAATGGCGGCTGTTTCGGGCGCTCACGGAAGCCAAGGGCCCGCTCGGCGTCACCGACCGGGCGCTATCGGTCCTGCACGCCTTGCTGAGCTTCCACCAGGAAACTGCGCTGACGTTGCCAGAGGCCGAAGGCAGGAAAGGCGGGGAGAGTGATTCGCCCGGCATCGTGGTGTTTCCGTCGAACCGGGAGCTCTCGATCCGCGCGCATGGCATGGCGCCGGCGACGCTGCGCCGGCATCTCGCTTCGCTTGTCGAGGCGGGGCTGATCATCCGGCGGGACTCGCCGAACGGCAAACGTTTCGCGCGGCGGGGGCAGGGGGGCGAGATCGCGGAAGCCTTCGGCTTCGATCTGGCGCCGCTGATTGCGCGCGCGGCCGAGATCGAAAACCTCGCCGAAGAGTTGCGCGTCGAGAACCGCGCCATCGCTCTCCTGCGGGAACGCATCACGCTGGTCCGGCGCGACATCGTCAAGATGATCGAGACCGGCATGGAGGTGGGCGTTCGCTTCACGCCGCTGTCGATCAACGGGAAGGAGATCGGGGAGTGGGAAGGCCTTTACCGACATTCCCAGGCCCTTTCGGCACGCTATTCGCGCGGCCGCGGGCGCGCGGAACTGGAGGCTTTGGCGGGCGACTTGGCGGTCCTCGCGGCCGAAATCCAGAATCTATTGGAAACTCACGTCAAACAGCAAAAAAGAAGCGCCAATGAGTCCCAGACTGAGCGCCATATACAGAATCAAATCACAAACATTCCTGATCTTGAACCTAGCCTTCCAGAAGGCAGGGCGGAATCGCCCGGGTCAATGCCAGAAGATCCCGAAGCCGAAAGGGCAGGGCCGTCAACAACCGAGGCGTCCCGTACCGGAACGGGCGAGCGACAGGGGAGTTCGACACGAACCTATCCGCTCGACATGGTGCTGCAAGCCTGTCCCGACATCGTCGATTACGGCAAGAGCGGGGAGATTGCCTGCTGGCGCGATCTCATCGACGCTGCGGCGATCGTGCGCTCCGCGCTCGGCGTCTCGCCCGACGCCTGGAAACAGGCGCTCGACGTTTTGGGCGAGCATGACAGCTCGATCGTCATTGCCGCAATCCTGCAGCGGGGCGAGGAAATCAAATCCGCCGGCGGCTATTTGCGGGTGCTGACCGGAAAGGCGCGGGCAGGGGAGTTTTCGCTGGGACCTGTGCTGATGGCGCTGCTGCGCGGCAAGGCCGCAAAGGCCGCGCGTGAACGGCGGCAAGCGGGATGATCAATTTATTATCGTAGCCGATCGAGGGAGCGCGGACGCGATGACCGATACGACGACCTAACTCGCCATACTTTCCGATGCGCTGGTCAAAATCATCGAGCTTGGCCCGCTGGCGGCGGAGGGGAAAGCGTCGCCCGCCGATCTTTTGACCCGGTCGGGAGACATCGCCGCGCAGGCGCTGACCGCCGCCGCCACCTATGGTCCGTTGCCGCCATTCGCGGAGGCTTTGGCTCCTCAATCGGCCGACGACAGGTAATGACACGCAGGCAGGCCTTGCGCGCGGAATTCGAGATCGTGATCGACGACGGCGTCATAGATTCCCTGCCGGCCAAGCCGTAATTTGGGCTCAGCCGGGGAGGGGATACGCTTTGGCGAAGTGCACGGCCGCGGCTAAAGCTTCACGCGGCATATCAGGGTTCTCCGCGGCGATGTCGTCGAGACAGTCGCCGTTCAATAACCGCGCGTCGACGGTAAAAGGGCAGTGATGCGTATGCCTTTGATGACGGGTGCGCCGCCCTTGATTCCTAGAACGCTTTCGATCCACGCATCGACTTTGTCTGGGCGAACCAATCCTGTAATTTCGTAGGTGAGTTGGGTCATGCGGCTTTGTCGGACCGGCTCGAGCGCCGGCGGGTCACGGTCTTCGCAAGACCTGCCTCCTTGATCACCAGGGCTGGATCGCGTGCAAGAATCCGCACCAACATGCCGGCGGCGCCGGACGGCGAACGTTCGCCACGTTCCCATTTGCGCACGGTCCCCAGAGACGCGCCGGTGACCTTTGCGAATTCTTCCTGCGTCAGTCCCGCCTTAAGACGGGTTTCCGCGATGAAGGAGCGATCGACCTTGACGCGATGCGCGCGCGCACCGGGGCTTTTACGCCCCTTCGCATAGGCCAGAGCATCTTCGAGGCCCGCGATCAGCTTACCGAAATCCTTGTCGTCCATAGCGCTACCTCCCGAACTGAGCGCGAATTGCCGTGGTGAGCGCCGTCGCCGCCTTGCGTTGCCTGGAGTCGAGATCGCCTTGCACATTCTTGGCGTAGACCGCGATGAGAAACACCGGCATGTCTGCGTCGTGAAAGAAGGTGATGAGCCGCGCTCCGCCTCTCTTTCCCCGGCCTTTCAGCGGAATGCGAACTTTTCGCAAGCCGCCGGTGCCTGGGACCACGTCTCCAGCTTGAGGATCGGCAGCGATCGTGTTGACCACGTCGATCCTTTCGGCTTTGTCCATCAATTGCACCGCGTCGGCCAGATAGGGCGCCGTCTCGACAACGGTGATCAGCGACGCGCTTTTCATCGGTCGCATTATACCCCAAAGGGGTATTTAGACAAGTGGTCGCCGCGGCGATCTTATCGCGGGCGCACCGCAGCGAAGGACGATGCGAACGCCCTCGGTTACAACCCGGCGGCCTTGGTGAGATTGACTTTGAAACGATCGCGTTTGCGCTGGTAGCGCCGAGTCATCTCGGGAGAGGCGTGACCGAGATGTTTTTGCACATGCGCCTCTTCGATTTGCGCAGACGAGGCAAGCCCGGCCCGCAGCGAATGGCCGCCGAAGGCAAGCCGTCGTTCGCCTTCGGTCAGATCGCCGCGAATGCCGGCGGCGAGCGCGGTTTTCTGGACCAAACGGGCGACATGTTTGTCGGTCAATCGCTCAGAGGAAACGCCGCCGTTCTTGCGCGCAATCGGCCGAAACAGCGGCCCGCGACTGATCCGGCCGAGACGCATCCAGGTCTCGAGCAGCGCGACGGGGCAGGTTTCGGGACGAGAGCCGCGGCCGATTTCGACCTCGCGCCAGCCGGTCTTCCCCGAAATCTGCAGCACCGCGCCGCCTTCATTGCCAGGCCCGGCAGGGGGAAAAATCTCAACCCAGCCGGCGCCATCTTCGGTCTGATCCGGGCCGCAATCGAGGCCGATGATCTCGGAGCGACGCAGGCCGCCGGAAAAGCCGATCGCCAAAATGGCGCGGTCGCGGATGCCACGCAGATCCATCTCGAGGACGCTGAGCATCGCCAGCAGTTCATCGGCGAAGATCGCTTCTTTTTGGAGAGGGGGGCGGCCATGGGCGCGGCGAATGCCGGCGAGCACGGTCGAAATATGGCGGTCGCTTGTGTCGAGCGGCGCGCCGCGCTGGCGGTAATGCCAACAAATGCCGGCGAGCCGACGTTCTAAAGTAGCGACGGAAACCGGCGCGCGACCTCTGGCGGCGATGTTTCGTGCGCCGGCAGAGACTGCGCCGCCCACACAAGCGGCGAGATAGAGGCCGACAGTTTGCGGGTCCGGGGGCAGGGGGTCTAGCCCCTGGCGGCGCAGCCAGGCGGCAAACTGCCGCCAGTCGGCGTCATAGGCGCGCCGGGTGTTATCCGAGCGGGCGTTACGGGCGTAATCGCGGGCTTTTTCCGAGAGCGCGGCGAGGTGATGCTCCGGCGCTCGCTCGATCACCGACGCGCCACCGTCTTCCTGATCATCATCCCTACTTGCCATCGCGTCTGTCGGACCGTCACAATTTCTGGGACTCCCAGTCATTGGAATCTTTGGATTTTCCTGTTGCATAATTTTGGGATCGATTCAGAATTTCAGGGACTGGCGTCGAGTCTGATTCGTAATTTGTGGAACAAGATTGCTGCGAGACGGCAAGGCTGTCCATGGATATTGGCGACATCGACCCGAACGAATGGGCGGCGGCGCAACGGCGGGCCGAGGTTCTCTCCAAGCTGCCAGAGCGGCCTTCGGGCGAGCAAATCCGCGACGCCATGGCGGCGCTCGGGGTCGGCCGGACGACGCTGTTTCGCTGGTTGAAGCGTTTCGAGAGAGTGCTCGAACCAGTGCGCTGGCGCCGCGCCGTCGCGGCCCGCATTCCGGGATGCGTCCGCTGGCGCCCGATGTTCTCGCCATCGTCGAGATGCATTTCCGAGAGTTTTACGCGACGCGGCGGCGTCCCACGCTGACGCGGTTCTGGGCCGAGGTCGCCGCCGATTGTCGGCGCCAGGGATTCCCGGTTCCGTCCATGCGCCGCCTGCGTCGATGGCTCGATCGCCAGGACGAGGCCGAACTGCTCCGACGGCGCGAAGGCAAGGGCAAGTCGGAGCCGATTTTTCTGGCGACGCCGGGATCGCTGGAAGCGACCGCGCCGCTGGCGATCGTGCAGATGGACCACACCAAGGTGGACGTGACTGTGGTGGATCCCGTCACGCGGCTTCCCATCGGCCGCCCGACGCTGACGCTGGCGATCGACGTCGCCACGCGGATGGCGATGGGATTTCATCTGTCGCTCGATCCGCCCTCGCTGACGGTGGTCGCGCTGTGCCTGACCCATGCGGTGATGGACAAGACGAGTTGGTTGGCGGCGCGCGGGATCGAGGCCGAATGGCCCGCGCGGGGCGTTCCACACGTCATTCATGTCGACAACGGCGCCGAATTCCATGCCTTAGCCTTCGAGCGCGCCTGCGCCGAGCACGGCGTGGACCTCACCTATCGACCGCCAGGAACGCCCCGCTTCGGCGGCCATATCGAGCGGCTGATTGGAACGATGATGGGGGCGGTCCATCTCATTCCAGGGTCGCATTTTTCCAACATCCGCGCGCGCGGCGAT
>WSXZ01000102.1 GCA_009773555.1 Methylocystaceae bacterium
TCTCGCTCGTGATGAGCTATGTTGCACAGATTTAACGAAGGCTTGGTCACCCACAGGGGGCCAAGTTTGCCAAAATTGGCTTCAAGTGTGCCATGCGCCCATGCTTGTGTTGAGCCGCCCTCTTCTGCCTCGTCATCCATAACAATCGAGGGTATGAGCGCCTTTAAGCGCCAGGCCCATGAATACTTGTCCGAGCCTTCGGGCTCGTCGAGCGAGAAGATGCGGCGAGCGTCGGTGTGCGGTTCAGGTGGGCTGACTTTTCAAAGGTCAAACAGACCGACAGCTAGGCTCAGGACCTATCAATTTTGATTGAGGCGCGATTCAAAGTCTCCGAGATGGAGGCTTTGATGAATGATTTGTTTTTTGCTCAGCGCGCGCCAGATGGCACGGATATCGCCGTATTTTCCGTTGGCGCACGGAGTGCGGCGGGTTGACGATCGTCGGGTAGTCAGCTGAATCGTCTATGTGATCAAGCATGGTCTGCAACGGATGGATGCGCCCAAAGACTGTGGGCCGCACAAGACTCTCTTCAACCGGTTCATCCGCTAGCGGCTCGGGGTCTTCGACCGCATCTTCGCGGCGGTCGTCGGCGAACGCCCCAAGTCCAAGCGCATCATGATCGACTCGACGCATCTGAAGGCGCATCGCTCCCCCGCAAGCCTTTTAAAAAAGGGTTCTTTCCCGTTGGGAAGATCAGCTTGATGCTCTGTGGACAGACCTTCTGATGTTTTGGAACGCCGACGGCACAATTGAGGCTGCGCGTGTCGAGCCCATGCCGGAACGGGGCGATGGCCTATGTCGCGCGGGACCCGTTGCAGGTGTTGCAGGCTTCCGCGCATGGCGTCGCTAATGTCGTCGCCTTCCTCGCCGATATCACCATTAACGGCGTGAACGTGCTCGCCTCTTAATGGACGAGAAGGACGTGCCTTCGATCGATCTTTACTGAGCGCCTTCGGGCGCTCCTTTTTTGTCTGCTGTGCGCGCGGCTTCTGACGCCTTGACTCGTTAGCAAAGCCGCGCTTCCCTTCCCCGATATTTGAGGGGGATCACACGCGGATCATCGCCGTTTTATTTGCGCTTCTTCCGTCGCTAGCTTTTGCCGATGACATCACGCCGGACAGCTTCGCTAACCGGCTCAAGGCCGACGCGCTGAAGCTCACCGTCAACAGCATGCTGGCGCAAAGCAATACGCTCTACATTCAAGGGACGCCCACAGGCGATCCAATTCCTATTGCCGCTCGCATTGCATACACTATTGAAAATAATTCAGGCATGCCTCTGAGCTTGGCCGTTAAGCGCAGGGGCATCTCAGCTGGTCCTTGCTCAGAGGTCGAAAGCGGCTCGGGGCTCGAACTATTCGATGACGCACTGGCGATCCAGTTGCAGCGCAACAAATCGTATCGCGATCGTGTCATGCGCTTCGTTCCCGACAAGGCGCGCGTGTCAGGAACGATCGTGATGGAAAACACGAGCTGCAAGCCGAGTGACGTTTCGGGCATGACGACCGTGCCCGTTACGATCACCGTCATGGTCGCGAACGAAAACAATTTTCTCGCGGTCCCATTGCAGACGGATGCGCGCCTAACCGTGCGCGGCAATTAGAAACGTTTCCCACCGTCGGTAGCATGACGAGCACCGATCCATACAGTATCCTCGGCGTCGCGCGATCTGCGACGGCCGTGGAGATCAAGGCGGCGTATCGGCTGCTCGCGCACGAGCGACACCCCGACAAGAAGAGCGGATCGCACGAAGCATTCGTCCAACTGACCGCAGCCTATGAGTACGCGCTCGCCCGATGCGGACGGCCGGCGGGCTCTTCCGCGAGCACTTCCCCACCGCCACGGCAGGAATCCTTTGACGAGTTCATGGCGCGCACGTATCGGCACTGGGAGCGCTCCTCCCAGGAGCGAGAGGAATATTTTCGGCGAACGCATGCACATGCGCCATTCCGGCTTTTGTGGTGGCGTCTATCTCACGACTTGCTCGCCGCCGCGCACGACCTGGCAAAGCTTCTCCGTCGTAAATCATAATAGAACGCACCGCGTCTGATCGCGACGATCCTCGACGAGGCGCGACAGGCCCCGACGAGCCATCACATGTCGTGACCTGTCGCTCACCGCTGGTTTAAAGAGGATAGTCGCGCGCAGGATCGATCCCGGCGTCCGTCAGGAATTTGCGCAGGGCGGCAATTTCGTCTTTTGGAAGGCTATGATGGACGTCGTGGAATCCATGGGAAAAGCCGCTCAGCGTCACCAATAAATGGTTGTGCCGAGTACGAGTTATTTCAGCTCCCAGCTCTTCCAACATTGACTTGACGATCTTTGGATCGATGTTGCTACTCATTGGATGCGCGAACAAGGCGTGCAGAATTGTCCGATGCTTATGGTTCATTTATTGAACTTCCCGCTCATCTCAAAGGTCTATCATTTCGCACGGTGCACGCAGCTGCGACAACGAGACTTGCCCTTTGCATCTGAACCATCCCGGGGTTCTGGTTTATTTCGCCGGAACCGGGATCGCCGAACCTTTGCCTTCCGGCGCGCTGGCGGGCAGCAGTTCGAAGGTCAGAAGTTCGACCGGAGCTGCGCCAGTGTTGCTCGATTCATGGGCGACCGAGCCGGTCTCTGCGAAACAATCGCCCGCCCTGTAAATGGTCGGCGTTCCGCCGAGCGTATAGGTCATCTCCCCGGAAAGGACGCAGCGCAGCCCCGGCCCGAGGTGAAGATGCGCATGCATGTAGCCCCCTGGGTCGATGGTCGTCTGCGTCACGCGGATACGGTACTTGCCGTTGAGCTCGGCGAGTTGGCCAAGGTCCGAGAGTTCAGCTTTGATTTTCTGGTGAAAGCCTTTGATCTCTACTTCGTCCGCCTTGGCGCTGGCCGAGGCGGCAAGGAACAAGATGGCGAAAGCGACGACGAAGTTCAACATAGACGCCTCCAAATGCGCGCGCCACAATCGTCGCGCAAAGCTCTCCTCGGTTTCAGTCTTCGGCAGCTTAACGTTGGTCGTCGCTAAGTCCGCGGCGGGCGCGTGGCTTGAAACAGCGACTGGCGGGCAGCGCCGCATCATAATTGTGGAGTCTTCGTTTTCAACACTTCAGCTTGAGCTCCGCCTTCGCAGCAATCACCCACAACGCCGTGCTTTGCTAGTCTAGATGCCCATACCCGCAGCCAATTTATCATAAATTTTAAAAATCGGCGCTCACTTACACGCCACTGTCACTTCTTCATATTGTGGCCGCAACCCGAGCTGACCCTGAGTCTGTCATTTATGTCGCCTAAAGGTGTCAGATGGGTCAACCTCGCTTGCTCCCCCAAAAGGTCGAAGACCTAATCGGCGAACAGCTCCGCGCCATGTACGGTGACATCCTTGGTGAGCCGCTTCCAGATCGGTTTCTTGATCTCCTGGAGAGGCTAGAAACGGACAGGGTCTTGGTTTTCGGCGTCCCGGACCGCCAAAAAAAGCGCGACGCCTCAATAAATAGTCCAAAGGAGCGGGGTTTATTCAGCCGATTCGTCCGTCAACAGCTGAGGGCGGGCTAAGCGGAAAATCATGAAAGCGCTTCAGGCATAGGCCCTTTAGGCGAAAAATCGCCAGCAGAATCGACGCCGCCGAAATTCATGTGTCCGCCGAGTGTCGCTTACCGCGGCGGCGTCAATCCAGCGCCTGCTACTCGCGGGGACCTCAGAGGAGTTGCAAACTGTGCGGGTGGCGCAATCCTGCTTGTCGCAAGAAGGAATCACGACGCAGTTGCCTGAGCGCACGCGAGATTTACTCGCGTGCGAGTATTTGTCTTGCGCCCTCCAATCAGGATTGCTTCGGAGGCTGGCCGGCCTGGATTTCGATTGTCTTGGCGGCGCTAGCGGCTTCGGCAGGTTTCTTGACGGTGACGTGGAGAACGCCCTTGTCTAAATGCGCCTCCACGGCTCCGTCAGCGGGAGTGAATGGCAAGGACATTGAGCGATAGAACGAGCCGTAGCTGCGCTCCTCGACGTGCCACTCCTTCTCGTCCCTTTGGCTTTCTTCTTTTTTCTCGCCGGCGATGGTGAGCCGGTTGCCTTCTAAGCCTACTTTAATGTCTTTTTCTTCGACGCCGGGAAGTTCGGCCGTCACCTCGATGGCGTTAACCGTTTCGGCGACGTTAATCGCAGGCGCTTTCGCTCCGACACTCAGGGTCGGAAGACCGGTATCGAAGATACGAAACGCATCTTCCATCTCGCGTCGGAGCGAACGAAAGGGGTCTATGTCCTGACGGGACCACAGGCTCGGCAATCTCATTGTGCTCTCCTAGGATATGCGAACGCCAATGCCCGCTCCCAAGCTGTCAATCAGCATTGAACCGGGACCCCAGATCGGCGCCGAAAAGGGACCCCTTTTCAGGCGTGCGTTTTGTGCCGTAGTCGGCGTGACGGAGGGAGGGCGTAGCCCGACCGGAGTTACGCCGACTACGGCAGCGGCCTGGGCGGCGCGTCGGCCTCAGGCGCGGTTTTCGAAGCGCCAGCTTTCGTTGCCGGTTTCGACGATGTCGCAGTGATGGGTGAGGCGGTCGAGGAGAGCGGTCGTCATCTTGGCGTCGCCGAAGACGCTGGGCCATTCGCCGAAGGCGAGATTGGTTGTGACGATCACTGAGGTGCGCTCATAGAGCCGGCTGACGAGGTGGAAGAGGAGTTGGCCAGAGCGTCGGCGGCTCCTGTCGGGAATGGTTCGCCAAGGCGCTGTCCTCCGAATGGAAGAAGGCCAAGGCGTCTCGCCTGCGCGAGGAAAGCAACGTCGGCCTTCCGGTCCGTTCCTGCGTTGCCGACCGGCCTGCGCCGCGCATGCCCCTATGCCGCCTCTACACCACGCATTCCGGCCGCCTCGCCGGATCATTCGCGGCCTGAACTTCAAGAGGGACCGCATGATAAGCGGCCGGGAAGAGATCTCGCGAACCCCACTCCCGGCCTGACCACAACGCAAACGGAGCTTCACATCATGGCTAAACTGTCTCATACACCATCGCGGCGGGCCATGCTCGCCGGCCTCGCCGCTGCGCCCGTCGCAGGGCTTCCTGCCATTGCTGGCGTCGTCGCGGACGATGATCCGCTGCTTGAGGCTCTCGCAGAATACGAGCGCCTGCACGCGATCGAACGGACTGCTTGGGAAGCCGTGGCGGACGCCGCGCCCACGAGCAATAGGCTCCCGGAAGTTGTCTCTAATGGCAATCGCGTCTTCAGCATTCTCCATCTCGAAACCATGCGCGAAAGCAGCATGGGAATGACAGACGAAGAAATAGACGACACGATTGCGCGCCTCCGCAAAGGCAACGCCACAATGCGTGCTGAAGCCGCCGGCCTTGAGCCAGAATACCAGAACGCGCGCGCCGTTCTAGAAGCCCACAACGCATATGCGCAGAATGCCGAGACGAGCGAGGTATTAGATGCGGAGTCGGCCGCGCAGAAGGCGCAAGATAATGCGAACTGAAGCGCAGCGGGCGGTCTTCGAATCCACACCGACGACGCTCGCGGGCGCCTTACGGCTGCTCCGTCACCTCGCTGACTTTCTCGACGAAGACGACGTGGTCAATGACATGCT
>WSXZ01000103.1 GCA_009773555.1 Methylocystaceae bacterium
GCGCGCGCGGGCTTCTAAGAAACGACCGTCGGGATGCTGAACGAATATTCGCGAAAGATCTCTTGGATGGAATTTGACGAAAAGCTCGCCTTTCGCGCGTCCAACCAGGCCAGAGAACGCATTCGACCAATAGGGAATATCATGGAGCCAGATCCCGTCCGGCCGGAGCGTGCGATGGGCGTCAGGTAGGAATGAAACCCAAAACGCCATTCGGTCTCTGGGCATGCGCAACGCCAGCGAAGCCTCATGTTCGCGCCATACAGCGATGGGCGGGCGGAGCAGGGCACTGTGAATTTCCTCGTTGTAGCGCCCCGCGATCTCCCATCCCAACGCGCATTCGAATTCGCGGAATGTCATCGCCGCGAAGCGCCCCGGCTTGTTGCCTTGACGGGCGATTGGATTGGCGAAAGTCGATCCTGGATAAAAATGCACGCGTCCCATCATCGTGCCAATCAGGCGTTCAATATGCCCGCCATAATGAGGAGCGCCCGGGGGTCGAAAGATGAGCTTGATGCTCTCTTCGCGGCACGCCCATGCAAAAGCACGGCTACGAAAATCGGCGCCATTGTCCGCGTGCACGGCCTCAGGTAATCCGGCGGCCCGCCACGACGCGTCGATCTCGCGTTCCTTCAACCACGCGGTCTTGTCGTAACCCGCGTTTAACATGCAGAGGCCGAGTGAGACACGCGACGGCTTGTCCATCGACAAATGAAATCCAACGACCATGCGCGTGAACACGTCGATAGCGAGCGTCAACCAGGGTCGCTTTTTCATTGTTTCCCGCGTCTTTTCATCGACCAGGAAAACATCGAACTCTGTGTGATCGATCTGCACGACTTCGAGCGGTCGCGACGCCACGTACTGACCCGGCACGGCCTTTGTGGCTTTGACGCCCTTTAAGTCTTTACGCTTTATAGCGACGGTGAGCCGATCAATTCGATCGACGCGCGTCTTGATCGTCCGACGGTCTGGAAGCGGCAAGCCTTTTTGCGCGCACCGCGCCCGCACTTGCTCGATCAGATATGTCATGGTCGGGCGCTCGCGCTTTAAATAAATCTCGTGGATCGTTCCAGCGATCAGCTTTTCTCGCTTGGCGTCCAACACGAGCGTATCTTTTCGTCGCCCCAGCGCGCGCGGCTCAACAGACGATACGGTGCCCTTGGCTCGATAAGCCGTGATCAAGCGATACATCGTTGATCGACTGACGCCCAATTCCTGCGCGACTTCATCGACGGCGCCGATCGAGAGCCTCTTGTCATCGTGCCGCTTCAGTAGGTCACGAATTGCCTCTTCGCGCCGGCAGCCTTCTTCCCGGCGCCAAGAAGCCTCGTCTTCTTCGGGAACGTCGTCTTCGCCGACCATCGCCGCCTGCGAGATTTTTCGAAAAAGGGTTGCGGCTTCAAATTCTCAAATTAAGCGGCTTTTGCAAGCCATATTGTCAAATTAAATGGATATTCCCAGGCATGATGGCTTCGGTTAAATCATTAATTTTCCTATAAGCACATTGTCAGGCCAAAATGGCTCCTGACAGCCGTGATGAAGCCTTGGAGCAACGGACAGACAGAAGGACAAATCAATCGGCTGAAGACGCGCAAGCGCTCCATGTACGGACGCGCGAGCATCGAACTGCTTCGTGCGCGGATGCTACCACTGCAAGATTCCGATTTGCACCGAGAGTGAAGCAGAGCCAGCCAAAATGGCTCCCGACACAGAGCCTTTCATGTGGTTCGATCAGATCGGCTCGACCGTCCTCGGGTCGTCGTTTTTCCGAGCCTCGCTTCCTGGATCACCAACGCTGGATCGCGCGCGAGAATCCGGACCAACATGCCTGCCTAGCTGCAGCGGGTCGCCCTTGCCGCCCTCCTTTCCCATCGTCCCGATACTCCTGCGTCAAAAGGCTGCGGCCTATGCAAATCGGTGTTTGAGCTTCGCCGTTACATTTGTAACATGATCATTACGTCCGTTCCATTGATTCATCTTACGTAATTATGAATGTTGAACGGGTCATGCGGCTAAAATTCCAACTTGGGGAGCAAAGTCATGCAAACTCTCAATAAGGGCAAGGCTACTCCAGCCGAGCGCGAAAAGCTGATCGAGGAAATGCAGAACCTGATCAAGGAGAAGCACCTCGACGTCTCGCTCCACATCGACAAGCCCTTGGGGCCGAAAACGCTTCTGGGCTGCGACCAATGCACGATCTGTCCGTGCATGATTTGCCACTAACAGAGCAGCCGTGTCCGGGAAACTTAAGAAAAGAAGGGAAGCCTACTGACTTCCCTTCCTCACGCGTGGCGCCGGTCGCGCCTGCTTCCACCATGTGGGAGAGTGCTCATGAGTTCCTTTGATGTGGACAAGGCGCATTTCGCCGCAGTGAAGCGAGAATTCATATTGAAAGTAGACGGCGCTCGCCCGATACTTTATTCCCTAGATTACATAAATACGGTCATTTATCATCTATCGCCTCTGGAGGGGCTCGCTCTTTCGCTTCTGGACGGCGTCACGCCGGTGCGCGAAGCGAAATCTTTCTTTGAAGCGTTGTTCCCTGACGCCCCCGTCAATTATCTCGACCTTGTTCGAGCGGTCGACGAACGGGTGCGGTTGTCGCCGTCGCAGACGGGCATCGGCCGCGACGGGCTCATCGAGGCTTCAGATTCGCCCATAGCGCATGCGCAATCCTTCGATCCTCGGCGCTTTGTGATAAACTCGCAGGATTACGAGGCGCAAGCGATCGACGTAAAGACCTCGCATCGGCTCAACTCGCCGATCAACATCTATCCGGTGTTCACCCATCGCTGCGTCACGGACTGCGCGTATTGCTATGCGGATCGGGCCAAGATGGATGAGATGCCGCTGACGAGATGGCGCGAAATATTCTCGGAAATGCGAAAATTGGATATCTGGCTGGGTGCCCCCGACAACGGCGACACCTTCGCGCGTCGCGACGGCGTCGACCTCTTGGAGTGTCTTCTCGAGCACGAGATCCATTTCTTGCTTTCCACCAAGGCCTATGTCTCCAAGGACGATGTGGCTCGACTAGTCGACGCCGGCCTCAAAAAGAAAGTTCGCGGCGTCATAAAAAGATGCGTGCAGCTGAGCGTCGACGCCGCGCAGGACGACGTCAGCAAGAGAGTCCTCAACTTGAAGAAATCTATGGTCAAGAAGCACACGGAGACTTTCCTTAATTTCTTGGCATTTGGGATCATGCCCAAGATAAAGGGCGTGATAACGGGCCTAAATTACGATCAACCGAAACCAATCGTCGATTTGTTTTATCCCTTGGGGGCGAGAGTGTTCCACTTCGTCAAGTATCACCGCAGCTTCCACCGGCATGCCGACGAATTGTTCGTGGAGCCGCGACACGTCCCCACTCTGGCGAAGCAGTTCGATAAAATCCGCGAGCTCTACCCGGATGTGGATCTCGTGGAGAATCTGACCGGCGACGCGAAAGAATTTCCGGAAGCCATGCGAGCTTCCGACCGCCAGAAATGGGATTCGCGCATCGGATGCGGCGGCGGTTGGTCCTCGCTCGGGATATCCCCCAACGGCAAGGCGTTCCTTTGCGAGCAGATGAAGATGGCGGAGCCGTTCTTCGTCGGCGACGCCAGGGTGCAGTCGATCGAGGAGATCTGGCAGGGCCAGAAGATGTTCGATTTCATCCACCCGCCGCGCGAGCGCTTTTCCGGAACGGAATGCGTCGATTGCGAGGAGTTCGAGACGTGCGTCTGGGAAAAGGGACGCTGCTATCGCGACGCCTATTTCTCGTATGGAAGTATCTACCACCCGCCGCCGCTCTGCCCGAAGAACTCTCGCCCAGGCCTGAGACTAAGCTAACCGGAGTCGAGCCGATGCCGGAACAAGGATGGAAGCCCTCAGCGTTCAACGTCGAGCTCGACGCCGCGGGTCGGCGCTTCGTTTACAACAGCATAAGCCTGCAAATGCTTGAACTCGACGAGGCGACGCTCGCCTGTTTCCGCGACAGCATGGACGAAATACGGCTTGGCGGTCGCTGCGCCGATGAACGGATGCTCCAGTGCTTTCTTGCGCTGGGATTCGTGGTTCCGGCTTCCGAAGCGGAATATGAACGGGAACAGACGCAGTTCAGCAGCAGCAAGGCGGATCGGGACACGCTGAAGATCACGCTGGCGCCGACCATGGCCTGCAATCTCAGATGCAGCTACTGCTTTCAGCAGGACTTCGCTCCTTCGCGCAATATGAAGGCCGAGGTACAGAACGGGGTGATCGAGTTCGTCCGGCGCAAGGCGGCGGGAAGTAGAAGGCTGGTGGTGCAATGGTTCGGCGGCGAGCCGCTCTTGCGCTATGAGCAGATCGTCTCAATGACCGAAGCGTTCCAAAAGATCTGCGCCGAACGCGACATGATTTATGAAGCGGAGATGCTGACGAACGGCACGCTTCTAACACCCGAGATCATCGACAGCTTCAGAAGGCTGTCGCTGCGCGCGATCCAAATTCCCATGGACGGCGATATCGCCACCTACGCGCGGCGCAAGGGAGCGACGCTGAAACGCGCCGAAGACTTCCATCAATTCCTATTGGGCCACATGCCGCAGCTTGTGGCCGCGGTCGGCAGCGTCAAGATCAGGATCAATGTCGATCGCGACAATGCCGACGCCGGCAAGGACGTCGTCCGCATGTTCAATACTCATGGGTGCTGCGATCCGCGCATCGATTTTCGCCTCGGATTTCTCAACACGAGAGACGGAATCATCGAGTGCATTCCGCACGATTGCCTTTCGGACGCGGAATTCGCGGCGGCCGAGGCGGACTTCAGGCAGTTTCTCGCTCGCGAAGGCTTCAGGGTTTACGACGAGCCGTTCCGACGCAAGTTTCCCTGCGCTGCGCCTTTGGAGCGCAATTTCACGATCGATCCTTCTGGCCGCATCGGAAAATGCGTTCCCGCGATCGGGTCGGACGAGTCGGTGTTCAGCCGCATCTATCCCGAGAACATCGAGAGGACGATCGCTGAAACGAGCCAGGCTGACGCTCCTTACGCAGATTATGATCCTTTCGAAAGCGAGATGTGCCGCAAATGCGCGCTGCTCCCGGTCTGCCTCGGATCGTGTCCGAAGCTTCACGTCGACGGCGTAGCCGCGTCGTGCCGGGTCAAGGAGGGCTTCGCCGAGAAGGTTCTGTTTCACCACGATCGCTCCCGCGGGGCCATCGACGCCCCAAGCGCCTGACGATGACGGGCGCACCGACCGCGTGGAGCGGGGAAGCGCGGCGCGCGCCGGCGGCGCAGCCGCGTTGCGGGGTTGCGGCGCCTGCGGATGTCGAGACAGAACTGGAGATGGATTTTGGCCAAGTCCGCGCCGTGCTCGATCTCCTCGCCAAACGCCGCCGAGGAACGGAGATAGACCGACAGGACTGGCTGCGCATCTATGCGACTGAGCCTTACAGATTGCTTAGGCAGCGCGAGCGCGATGTGGGACTTGCCTTTACGGACGACGACTTCGAGGCTTTCATCCTAAGCTCCAGCTTGTCGCAGGATTATGATCTGCTGCGGCAAGCCGCTAAGAACTGGACGGCCATCGATGTCGAGCAA
>WSXZ01000144.1:0-850 GCA_009773555.1 Methylocystaceae bacterium
TGGCCATTTTTCTCTCATTCGAAAGAATGACGCCTACTACGTCTTTAAAAATAAGAAAAATCAGGGGGGCAACCTCAACCGTTCCACCGGCGCAGTGGAATTATATGCCGTAAACGCCGCTTCCCATGAGATGACGGTCTCGATCAACGGCGCGTGCGTCGAACAGAAGTGACCTGGCATTTCGAGCCATCGTGCTCCTCTCCGCTCGATCTGATTTGCGATGCTCTCCTGAAGCTGCAAGGGAACCAATCCTAATGCTGGCGGTTCTAGTTCCGCGTTCTAGGATCAGCCATGCAGGGAAGACCACAGGCGACATCGCACCCTCCTGAGCCAAGCTTGCCGCCGGAGCTCGAGGTGGGCTTGCACGTCAATGGCGTGGAACGCCGCGTGGTCCTGCGGCCGTGGACCACCCTCCTCGACGCCCTTCGTGAACATCTCGACCTCACCGGAACCAAGAAGGGTTGCGACCACGGCCAATGCGGCGCGTGCACGGTGCTGATCGACGGGCGGCGCGTCCTTTCATGTCTCACGCTCGCCGTGATGAAGGACGGCGCCGCGATCACCACCATCGAGGGATTGGCGCAAAATGGCGAGCTGCATCCGCTCCAGACCGCCTTCATTGCGCATGACGGCTTTCAATGCGGCTACTGCACGCCCGGACAGATCTGCTCGGCGGCGGGACTGATCGCCGAGGGCCGCGCCAAGACGAGCGATGAAATCAGAGAATTGATGAGCGGCAATATTTGTCGCTGCGGCTGCTATCCCAACATTCTCGCGGCGATCGAGGCGGTCATGCACGGAGCGCAGACATGATCGATTTTGATTATGTCCGGGCGAACGACGTCGGCGA
>WSXZ01000144.1:893-2524 GCA_009773555.1 Methylocystaceae bacterium
AGCCAGATCACGAGACACCAGGCTGCGAAGTTCATTGCGGGCGGCACCAATCTCATCGATCTGATGAAGGATGACGTCGAACAACCGACGCGCTTAATCGACATCACAGGGCTGCCGCTCAACGAAATTCATGAGACGCAAACAGGGGGGCTGAAGATCGGCGCCCTTGTGCCCAACAGCGACCTTGCCTACGACGAACGCATCACAAAGCGCTATCCCCTTCTCTCGAGCGCCATTCTTGCGGGAGCCTCGCCTCAACTGCGCAACATGGCGTCGACCGGCGGCAATTTATTGCAGCGAACGCGTTGTCTCTATTTTTACGACACCGCGACTCCCTGCAATAAGCGACGTCCAGGGTCGGGCTGCGGGGCGGCAGAAGGCGTTAACCGCATGAATGCGATATTGGGTTGGAGCAAATCCTGTATCGCCGTTCACCCCTCGGATATGTGCGTCGCGCTCTCTGCGCTTGACGCCGTTGTCCATGTCGCCGGCCCGAAAGGCGATCGCGCCATCAAATCCACCGATTTTCACCGTCTGCATCCGAGGAATTTCATCGACATTACAGCTATCTGAAGATCCGCGATCGGTTGTCCTACGCTTTCGCGCTTGTTTCCGTCGCTGCTGCTCTGAAGATTGAAGCAGGCGCGATTAAGTCCGCGCGCCTCGCATTGGGCGGGGTCGCCCACAAGCCCTGGCGCGCGCCTGACGCCGAGCAGAGACTCGTGGGCGGGCAGCCTGGCCGGAAGGCGTTCGTCGAAGCAGCCGATATCATCTTGCAGGGGGCTGTCGGCTTTGCCCATAATCGCTTCAAAATCGAACTTGCGCGGCGGTCGATTGTCCGCGCGCTTGAGCAAGCAGCCGCCGGAACGCCGCAGTCCCAGTCCGTGAAAGTGATCGTTTAGGTCGCGCTATGTCTTTCGGAACAAACAGCATCGGAAAGCCGGTCTCGCGAATTGACGGTCCGGCAAAGGTCACGGGCCGGGCGAAATACGCCGCTGAATTCAGCGCGTCCGACCTCGCCTATGGCTTTGTAGTCTCAAGCGCGGTCGCCAAGGGCCGAATTAAAGGCATCGACCGAAGCGCGGCGCTCGCTGTGCCCGGTGTGATCGAAGTGTTCGCCCACGACAACAGGCCCTCCCTCCCCTCGTCGCATGAAAAATATACGGACCAAGTCGCCGCGCCTGGCTCGCCCTTCCGCCCGCTTTACGACGGCGAAATTCTGTTTTCGGGACAGCCCGTGGCGCTCGTCGTTGCGGAGGAGCTCGAAATTGCGCGCTTTGCCGCGAGTCTCATCGACATAAACTATGAAACCGAAGCGACGATCACCGATCTCGATACGCAGATCGACAAAGCTTTCGAGCCGCCGGAGAAGCGAGCGCCGGATTGGGATCCGCCCGCGCGCGGAGATGTCGACAGCGCCTTGTTGCGATCGCCCACGCGTATTCGAACAGAATATCGCACGCCGGTCGAACATCACAACCCGATGGAAACCTTTGCGAGCACGGCGGTTTGGGAGAACGACGGCCGCCTCACGGTCTACGATAAAACGCAGGGCGCGCCCAATTGCCACGAATATTTGTGTAGCGTGTTCGGCTTGGCCAAGGACAAAGTGCGGGTCTTGTCTCCCTATG
>WSXZ01000104.1 GCA_009773555.1 Methylocystaceae bacterium
GAGCGGCCGGGACCCGAGCCCTATCTCGATGACGTATTTGGCGCAGGAGAGGAGGGTTTCGACGCGGAGAGCGACGCCGGGGACCATTGGGATCGGTGAAGCGTTCGAACGAGACACATGCGTCGACGACAGATCCAGAAGCGCGGCTCTATCGCAAAGGGCCCGGCAAGGAAGCCAAGCTCTGCTTCATCGGCCATGCTCTGATGGAAAACCGTCACGCGCTCCTCGTCGGCGCCTGCCTTACGCCGGCGGATGGCAACGCCGAGCGCGTCGCCGCGCTGCACATGATTGAGCCGCGCGCCGATCGGCCGAGGGCTATCACGCTCGGCGCCGACAAGGCCTATGACGCCGAGGATTTCGTCAATGAGCTGCGGGCGATGATGGCGTAACTTCGAGGCGGTCGAGTTCGCCACGCTCGAGTGGGTCGATTGGTTCAACAATCGCAGACTGCTGGAGCCGATCGGAAACATTCCGCCGGCCGAAGCCGAAGCGCGCTACTATGCGCTGATCGAGGAGCCCGCATTGGCGGCGTGACTCAAACGAAATGGCCTCCGGCAAACTCGGGGCGGTTCAAGCAGATGATCGCCCGCGCTTTGACGGCGGCCGCTAAGCCTACATGAGAGCGTCGGCGACCTATTCTGACGGAACGCTCAACTTGGCGGGAAGCTGCGCCCGGATCACAGCCACGATCCGCTCAATCGCGGCCTCTGCATCGTCTCCCCGCCGCTCTGATGCGGCAAACTCTGCCGTCTTAGCGGCAAGTTGTGACCGCAGAATCTCAAGCTCTTTGTCCACCTGTTCGGCGGCGGCCAACATTTGCTCGATTTGAGCCTCCGCCAAGCGCAGCATGGTCTCGGCGCGTTCGGCGCGCAGCTCTGTGCGGCCCAGCTCTTCCTTCACCGCATCGGCGACTTCATGAGCGCGCATTAGCGCTTGAGCTGCCTGCTCATCGAATGCTTTGATCGCCGCCGCTGTTTCCGACACAAGATTTAGCGCGGCGGCGACATCATAGCTCTCTCGGGCAGGCTGTCGCGCCAAGCCCTCGTTGCCGCCGATGGCTTCGTCCGTGGCTTGGTGGTTCAAATCGGGAGCATTCATTGTGACGCCTCCGGCCGTCATCCGTTTGGGATTGTCGGGTATCGTCATACTATTGGCTTCATGAAAAAGAGTCCGCCGACATTTTCAATCTGCTGACAGGCAAGCGTCTCTCGAACAGCTAGAGAGGCTCTTCGAGCCACCTGACTCTACGATGGCTGCGCAAGTGAACAGCCAAGCAGCGACAGCGCGGGTGAGCGATGAATCATGCCGTCGTGCAAATTACGTCGTAAGGTGCAAACTGATGGTGAGGAGGCCGTAGTTCCCAAGGAGGTCGCATTGGTAAAGTTTGGCATCTTGGCGACGCTGGAAGCGAAGATCGGCAAGGAGCACGAGGTTGCGGTGTTCTTGAAATCGGCGCTGCCGCTCGTGGAAGCAGAGCCCGGCACAGTGTCGTGGTTCGCGATCCGAGTATCACCCACTACTTTCGCCATTTTCGACGTTTTCAATGACGAAGCTGGCAGAGAGGCTCATCTTGCTGGGGAAGTCGCAAAAGCGCTCATGGCGAAGGCGCCGGAGCTTTTCTCGCAGCCGCCCAAAATCGGGAAGATCGACGTGCTGGCGGCAAAGCTTAAGCGGAGCCTACACCCCATCGCGAAAGCTTTAGCGATATGGATTGCAACGCGGTGGCGCAACGGATTGCACTTCGTTGCTGCAACGCGTTGCAAAGGGTTGGTGGATCGCACGGGGATGCGAGCGTTCGACGAGAATTACAACGTCCGGCCGAAGGCCCAGGGCATGAGTTCGTCGATACGCGATTGCGGGTGGCCTGCTACGATTGCTTCGAGCGTCGCCTTCATCCAGACGTAGGGCTCGGCGCCGTTGATTTTGCAGGTGGCGATCAGCGAAGCAATCCGAGCCCAGGAGCGGCCGCCTTCGTCGTGGCCCGCAAAGAGTGCATTCTTGCGAGTCAGAGTCAGCGGTCTGATCTGATTTTGCTGCTCCAAATCGTACGCTAAGATCGAACGGAGCGTGAACTCAGTTTGCTGTATCTCTTTATTTCTCAATCGCTTTATCGAATCCCCTGTGGATAGCCACGGCAACACAACAGTTTTGATTTCCTCCGCCACCCGGCTCAACAACATTCATCCGCGTGAATGTCTTTGTGCGGAGTCAGGCAATGGGCAGACGCAAAATACTTAAAGTTCAAGAGCGGCAAGAGATTTTCAATATTCCGGCTGATGAGGACAGCCTGATCCGACACTATTCATTATCCGCCGCGGACCGCCTGGAGATTGAGCTGCGCAGACGCGGGCACAATAAGCTCGCCTAATGCGCTATCCAGGTCGAGTGCTTGCGGTCGGGGAAATTCCGCCCCGAGCGATGCTGCAATATGTCGCCGACCAGATCGGTGTCGCCCCCACCCTTTTTACACTCTATGCACGCCGAGAAGAAACGCGCCGCGACCACGTTGCGCACTTGATGATCTATCTCAACGTCAAGACCGCAACAGCACAGGATCGTCGCGAGGCTTTGCTATCGGCGATTGAGGCGGCCGCTATGTCCGAAAGCGGTGCTTCGATTGTGAATGCCGTGGTCGCTACGCTAAGGGAACGCGGAGTACTCTTGCCGACGATAGAAACCATCGAGCGAATGGCGCTTGCGGCACGCGCCATCGCTCGCCGCCGAGCAGAGATTGCGCTTATCGAATGTCTGGCACCTGAAAAACTTCAGGAGCTCGACAGGTTGTTGGAGGTTGATGCGGCGATCGGTCAGACACGCTTCCATTGGTTGCGATCGGCGCCAGAAGCGCCTGCCGCTTCAAATTTGATCGGCTTGACCGAACGAATTGCGTTCTTGCGTGCGTTCGAAATCGATCCTGGGCTACGACTGCGCGTTGCTTCCGGACGGTGGGACCAGATGATCCGTGAAGGCACGCCCTCATCGTCGCGCAAGTCATCAAGCTCGGTCAAAAGCTCACCGACGATGCCGCAACGATGTTTGTCAAGCTGATCGGACGACTGTTCTCCCAGGCCCGGAGCCGCAAGAAGCGGCGGCAGATAGACCGACGGACCGACACTTCAAAGGTCCTGCGCCTGTTCCTCGATACGATTTCGGCGCTACAATCGGCCAATGATCGGGGGCAGGATGCACTTGAGGTGCTCGACCACGAGGTTGGTTGGCAGCGGCTCATTCAGATGAAGCCGGAGCTTGCTGCGATGGTTGAAGACAATGAAGCGTCACCGCTGATCCTAGCTGCCGAGCAGTACAGTATCGTCGCCAGATATGGGAGCGCATTCCTGAGAACATTTTCGTTCCAATCGGCACGCCGCTACGATCCTCTACTTTCAGCCGTTGCGCTGCTCCGCCGGCTCCATGCGGAAGGACGTCGTACGCTGCCTGAGCGTGTTCCGATCAGCCATCTCAGTCCAAGCGATCGGAAGCTAATCTTTGGACAGCAAAAGCCCAATCGCCGGCTCTACAAGATCGCGACGCTAGCGGTCCTGCGTGAGCGACTTCGCTCAGCGGATGTCTGGATAGACGGGAGCCGCTCGTTCCGTCCGATCGACGAACATTTGATGCCGCGAGTAACATTCGCCACCATGAAGGAGGAGGACCGACTCGGCCTCGGTGTGAACACGGATGGCGCCGCTTGGCTGAACGAAGCAAGGCAGGTGCTGGATTTCAATCTGAAGCGCTTGGCCTATCGGGCGCGAGTTGGAACGCTCGAAGGCGTTCGCCTTGAAGCTGGAACGTTAATCGTCACACCAACCGCCAGCGATGTTCCCGCGGCGGCCGACGAGCTGAACGCCGAGATCAGCGAGATGTATCCGCTGGTCGAAGTTCCCGATCTCTTGAGAGACGTCCATGATTGGACGGGCTTTGCCGATCACTTCACACATGTCCGCACTGGCGACGCGCCACGGCATGTTTCCGCCATGCTGGCCGGCGTCCTGGCCGACGCAACCAATCTCGGTCCGAAACGGATGGCCGGCGCGTCCAAGGGCATCAGCGCACATCAGATCGGGTGGATGCGGATGTTCCACGCCCGACCGGAAACCTATCGCGCCGCTCAAGCTTGCATAGCTGACGCACACAGCAGTCACCCGCATTCACGACTCTGGGGCGATGGATCCACCGCGTCGTCCGATGGACAGTTCTTTCGTGCGAGCGACCGCGCGGCAAAACGCGGCGACGTCAATCTGCACTATGGCAGTGAACCGGGATCGAAGTTCTACAGCCATCTGTCGGACCAGTACGGCTACTTCAGCATCTTACCCATCAGCCCCACCGAAAGCGAAGCGGCCTATGTGCTCGATGGCCTATTCGATCAGGAAACGATTCTGGATATCCAGGAGCATTTCACCGACACCGGTGGCGCGAGTGATCATGTCTTTGGACTCTTCGCCCTTATTGGCAAGCGCTTCGCGCCTCGCCTGCGCAATCTCAAGGATCGGAAATTCCATACGTTCGAGAAGGGCGATGCCTACACTGCGCTCACAAGCCACATTGGCGCGCCGATCAATACGACGTTAATCCTCGACAATTGGGACGACTTGCTCCATCTGGCGGCATCAATCACGACACGCGCCGTCGTCCCTTCGACGGTTTTGAAGAAGCTCTCCGCATCTCCGAAGGAAAGCCAGCTGGCCAAGGCGCTTCGTGAACTCGGACGGATCGAGCGATCGTTGTTCATGATCGAATGGTATTCCAGTCCGGCCCTGCGGAGGCGATGCCAAGCTGGCCTCAACAAAGGCGAGGCGGCGCATAAGCTCAAGCGCGCCGTGTTCTTTCACGAACGCGGAGAAATCCGGGACCGGTCATTCGAAGGCCAGGCGTTCCGTGCTTCGGGGCTCAATCTGGTCGTCAGCGCGATCGTGCACTGGAACACCGTCTATCTCGACCGCGCTGTCGCTTATCTGAAGCGAGGAGGACGAAATATTCCCGATACATTGCTCAAGCACGTCTCGCCGCTGAGCTGGGAACACATCAACCTGACCGGTATATACACGTGGGACACGGAGCACCAACTGCCCGAAGGCTTCAGATCGCTTCGGTTGCCAGCACTAATCCGGCGGGCTGCATGATGTTCCAGCTCTGTTCGGCCTTAGCGTACGATTTTGAGCAGCTCTTGTTCTGACCCCGCTGTGGCGGCTCTCTGCATCCGCTCCGTGAAATTTGACGCAGCGACATTGGCGATCGCCGCTGAACATGTTGGGGCGCCGAGCGCCATGGACGCGCAGGGTCTCGCCGGCGCGTTGCGTGACGCCATGACAAAGGCCGACGAGCCGCTCGCCGCGGCCGCGCGCGTGAGCGAAGCGGCGATGCATTGTCTCGCGGCCGTCTCCGCAATCGATGCGGAAATCTTCGTCCTCTGGCTCGCCGATGTCGCGCTGGCGCAAAAGCTCGGGTGGAAGGCGCCAATTCCGCTGCTGGCCACAGGGATCGCTCACCCCGCACTGCGCCGCGGTCCACACGGCCGCCGACCACGTCCGGCCGATGGCGACTGGTCGAACGCGCTGGCGAGCGCTTATGCGCTCGCCGCGGGCGAGGCGATCGATCTCGCTGGCGCCTTGTCGCGCCAAACGCAAAGACTTTTCGACGCCGCGCCAAAGCTGCGCGCCAAGCGGGCAGAGAGGATCATCGAGTTGCTGCTCGCCGATGATTGCGTGACGCCGGCGCGCGCGGCCAACCGGGCTAAGCTCTCCGACCGCGGCGCGCGGCGCCTGTTCGATCGGCTGACGGAACTTGGCGCGGTGCGCGAGTTGTCGGGAAGATCGAGCTTCCGGCTCTACGGGCTCTGAAGCCTTTTCGAACCGAAGTGGACGCCGGTTCGACGCGGAAACGCGCTTTAAAGAAGCGCTTTTCAAAAGGTGGAAACGGGTTCGATGAAGCGAACGCGTCAGAAAGCAATGTGAGGCGCAAACATGGGCCGCCCCAAAAAAAGCGAGCCGCTCGACTCATTCGACCCTGTGCTTATGGAGTTGCCGGAAGCCGTGCGTTGGCGCGAGTGGATGTGGCGCGTCGAAGCGGTCATTTTCGCCGCGCGGACCCCGGTGTCGCGCGAGGCGCTCGCCAGGCTGGTTGGCTCGACCTGCAATCTTGACGACCTGATCGCCGACATCCGCGACGAATTGCGTGCCAGACCCTATGAGCTGGTCTTCGTCGCCGGCGGCTATCAATTGCGGACCAAGCCGCGCTTTGCGCCGGCGATCCGAGCCGCGAGCGGCGGCGATCTGCGCGACGCCGGCGCGCCCGAATTGACGCCGACCGAGATTTTGGCGGTGACCGCGATCGCTTATCTGCAACCCGCCACCCGCGCCGAACTCTCGTCGGTCGCCGGCAAAGAGATCAGCCGCGACGTCATCGCCGCGCTCAAGCGCCATGGCCTGATCGACGGCGCCTTGCGCGCGCCGCAGCCCGGCGCGCCGTTCGCCTATGTGACGACCAAGAAATTCCTGGAGGTCTTCGGAAGATTTCGCGGAGAGCGACGTCGGGGAGCATTGGGAATGATCGGTGAGGGAGTTTCGCGACTCACTGTCTGCTCGCCGCCTCTTCAACATTATCGCGACTGACCAAGGCCGGCCATTGGGAGTCCTCGCGATCAAGCTCGATTATCTAGAACTGCAGGAAGACATCAACAGCGTCCTGAAGACAGGAACGCCGATCAAGCGACGGGTGAACCAGAACGTGGCCGGGACGACGCATTTTCTATGCCGCTTGACGGCCTATCGGAACACCGCGAGGACGATGGCGCAGACGACGAAGATCTGACCCCAGAGAATGCGCGTTGCCGACATAAACGCCAGCTTGTAGCTTCCAATTTCTTGTCTGCAAGGGAAATTGACCTCGCGTCGCAGTCAGGCGCGCGATGGCGCATTACCGGAGCAAACCGAGCGGGTGGTGGCAGATGCCGAGAGCTTACCGAGTTCGGCAACGCCCCTCAACTACAAACCAAATTGGGTCTTCCTCACTTTCTGTTGCGCCTTGATCCATTGGGAACGAGGCCATAGCTTGACCACGTGCTGAGAAAATCGATTTGGTCCCTCGGAGAGGGCGTACGAATTTTAGACGCGCAACAGATTGATGGCCAATGGCTGATTTCGGCGATGGCCATGGGGTCTGGCGCCTGCCCAGACTGCGGAAAGCGATCGATTCACCGACACGGCTGGCATGAGCGGTATCTCTAAGATTTGCCGGCGAGGCGCACCCGCAACGGTGAAACTCCGTCTTCAGCGCTGGCAGTGTCGAAAGGGAGCCTGCAAGCGTAAGACCTTCACCACACGGGCACCCGAGGTCGCGGACCCTCGAGCGCGCCGCACCGCTCGGGCCACGGAAGTCGTTTATCTTTTTGGTCATGGCGTGGGCGGGCGTCCAGGAGAGCGTTACAACCGGATCGGCATGCCGATGAGCGACGATACGATTCTGCGCTATCTCAAGCGACGGGTGAAGGCGTGCGGCTCCGAAAGGAAAACGCGAGTCGTGGGCGTCGACGATTGGGCATGGCGCAAGGGCTCGACTTACGGGACCATCATCGTGGACTTGGAACAACGGGCGGTAGTCGATCTTATTCCGGAGCGCGCCGCCGGCATGACTGTGGATCGGTTCAAGAAGCATCCTGGCGTGGAGATCATCAGCCGCGATCGCTGCGGTTCGTTCGCTCAAGGCGCGGCAAATCGCCGATCGGTTTCACATTGTGGAGAACATGCGCGACGCCATTCAGATCCAGACCAGCCGCGCGCCCAAATTTAGCGCACGTCCTTTGTTGCCGACGGACGGCGAAGAGGTCGCCAGCGTGAAAGATAAGCACGGCGCGCCGAGCACCGCGCCTCACCAGAATCGCGAACCAACATTCAATGCAAGCGGTTTTCGATTACGTTCGCGCGCTCTCTGAACGAAGGCAGAAATGTCCGTGAGATCGTGCGACAAACGGGGTTCGATCGCCGCACGATCGCCAAATGGATTCGAGCCAATACGCTTCCCGAACGGAGCGCTTCGGCGCCAAAGACGACGTCGTCGCGACATTTCGAAGATTATTTATCACGTCGCTGGTCAGAAGGTTGCGTGCGCCCAGGAAATCAAAGCGCGTTGTTACACAGGAAGTTTTTCAAACCTTGAGCGACTTTTAGCGAAATGGCGCAATCCAAAAAGCAAGACGGTGAATTTGAAGGTCCGTGCCACGCACGCATCGTCCGCGTGCGTGGCGATTTCTTTTCTGCGACTTTCATCGCCGACAGGCGGGGGCGCGGGCACTCAAGACGATCAGCCGCGCTCTGCATGGAAACCATGCCTTTTTGGTAGCGGACTTATCCCGCCCGCTGAGCAAATGTCCTCTGGCGCCGAGGACGGTGCCCTAAAAAGGAGAAGCAAGATGAACAATACGACCGCGATCACCGCCGGCATACTCGCCGCTCTAACCGTCGCCGCACAAGCTGGCCCGGTTGCGCCGCAAGCCGGCAAGGAGAAATGCTATGGCGTCGCGCTTGCAGGCAAGAACGACTGCGCCGCCGGGCCGGGCACGAGCTGCGCCGGAACGTCCAAGGTCGATTATCAGGGCAACGCCTGGAAATATGTCGACGCGGGCGCCTGCGTCTCAATCGATACCCCGAAAGGCGTCGGCTCTCTGACGCCGCACAAGGGGTAATCGCCATGCGCCCTACCGCCGGACTTGGCTTCAAACCCGTTCATTTCGAGGAGGCGATCGGCTGTCCGGCGGCGGGCCTCTGGTTCGAGGTTCACGCCGAGAACTATATGGTCGCCGGCGGCCCGCGTCTCGCGATGCTGGAGGCGCTTCGCGCGGAACGGCCGCTGTCGCTGCATGGCGTCGGCCTCTCGCTCGCCGGCGCCGAAAGGATTGACGCTGCGCATCTGGCGCGATTGCGCAACCTCGCCGATCGCTTCGAGCCTTTCCTCGTGTCGGACCATCTCGCCTGGTCGCGAGCCGATGCAAAATGTCTTCCCGATCTTCTTCCGTTCCCGCGTACGCTCGAGGCCCTTAGAACAACGGCGCGCAACGTCGACACGGCGCAAGAGGCGTTGGGGCGTCGGATTCTGATCGAGAACCCGTCCCATTACATTCCCTTGCCCGGGCATGAATGGGACGAGCCGGACTTTCTTGCGGAGCTCGTCCGGCGCACCGGCTGCGGATTGCTGATCGATGTGAATAATATATGGGTCAGCGCGCTGCCCTTTGCCGCGATCGAGGAAATTCATGTTGCGGGGCACCGCCCGGACGCGCTGCTCGGCGACGCATTGCTCATCGACGCCCACGACTCGCCCGTATCGGAACCCGTTTGGGATCTCCTCAGTCGACTACTCGCTAATACTGGCGATTTGCCTGTTCTGCTCGAACGCGACGGCAAGGTTCCGCGCTTTACCGAGCTCCTCTTGGAGCGCGACCGCGCGGCAGCCGTCTTGACCAACAGCCGGGAGTTGGCCGATGCCTGCTAATCTCGCGGCGTTCCAGCGCGCTTTCGCAAAGGCGATGGTCTCCCGCGGCGCAAGCGAGTTCGACCGCTCGCCAGGTTTCGCCGTCTATCGCAACAACGCGACCACAAGCGCGATCGAGGCGCTCGCCGGCATTTATCCGACGCTGCGCAAAATTCTCGGCGACAGCGGCTTCAGCGCAATGGCGCGGGACTTCTTTCGCTCCAACCCTCCGCAAAGCCCCGTGCTTGCGGAGTATGGCGAGGGGATGGTCGATTACGCGGGCTTCGACGCGCGCTGCGCGCGATTTCCATATCTTGCTGACATCGCCGCGATAGATCGGATGCAGATCGAATCACATTTGGCCGACGACGCTCCAGATGAAATTGGGATGCATCTGGGTCAGGTCTCCGATGACGAATGGGTGAAGGTTTTTGCCGTTTTGCACCCGGCGACTCGCTTTCGCTGGTTCGTCACGCCAGCGCCGTCGGCCTGGCTCGCGCTGCGCGGGGACACAATTCCGGACGCCGTTCTTCCGTGGCGCGCCGAGGGGATTCTGCTCACGCGCCCTGATGGCGCTGTCGAGGCGATGCTGATCGATCAGCTGGAGTACCTGCTGCTTGGCGGCCTCGCCCGTGGCGAAAGCGTCGCCACTGCCGCAATCGCCGCCGCAGTCGCGAGCCCGGGCGCGGATATTGGGCCCGCCTTCGAGCGCCTGCTGGGAAGTGGCGCGATGCGTTGCTTCGAGAAAAAGGAGAAAGATCAATGAAAGCGGCCTTTTTGGAAAACGCTCGACAAAGAGCAGAATATCGATTCGAATTTTCTACGCTCGGCCAAGCGTTGTTGCCAATGTGGCTGCTGCTGCTCATTCAGCGGCTCGCCATCGCAACGATTTTCTTCATGTCCGGCCGCACCAAGGTTGAGGGATGGGTCCACGTGACGGATAGCGCCTTCGAGCTGTTCCGCAGCGAATATCGCCTGCCGTTGATTCAGCCCGAAGCTGCAACCTATCTCGCCGCCGTAGCGGAGCATCTTTTTCCGATCCTTCTTGTCCTGGGATTGTTGACGCGTCTCTCAGCGCTGGCGCTGCTCTTGATGACGCTCGTCATCCAACTATTCGTCTATCCCGACGCGTGGCCTACCCATCTTAGCTGGGCGGGCTTGCTTTTGCCGCTCTTGGCCTATGGCGGCGGCAGTGCTTCATTTGATCTGTGCCTAAAAAATATTCGCCGCTGAGGCGTCGTCGCGCCGCCGTCGACGGATCAGCGCCAGATCGTCGGGCGAAAGCGTGTAGTGCCGGATGATTGCCGCCGGATCGTTGAGCGGATTGAACAACGCCGCACGGGCCTGCGGCGAGAGGATTTCATGCTTCTTCATCGCCGGCTCTCCTGGTGCGCAATCCGTCGTTCGCGCAGCAGTCCGGCTTTTCACTATTTTTCAATGCCTTGGTATCTGCGCAACGCCATCGCCAAGATACCAGCGAACCTCCATCAGTGCCTTAGCGTAGGATTTTGGGAAGATTCTGCGATGACCCCCTCCTGGCGGATTGCGTTGAAAAACTTGATATTGTCGGGTGACGTGGCTCGTGATTCACTTTTCCTACTGATTTGCAGTGTCAGGATACATCCTTTGATTAGAAAATCCCTGTTCGCGCGGCGCGTTGACATCATATTTGAGAATTTCGGCGCGCATTTTCGAGCTTTGACGCTTAA
>WSXZ01000105.1 GCA_009773555.1 Methylocystaceae bacterium
AAGATTTTGCTTTGCTACCAATTTAGGTTAATAAAAACAATATGTTTAGTGCCTGATTCGCGTGACGCGTTTGAAGAATGTGATGTCGGAATTCCGTTTCTGCAAAGCACATGGAGCCCAATCGTGGGGCGCGTTTTTCGCAGGCCTTGCGCAACAATCCTCGTTTTGGCGCTGGCGCTCGCGTCCATAACGCCGATCGTTGCTCGTGCTGGAGACAACGACGGCGTTCGCGAGGCGCCGCGGCCGGGCCAGCCCGGCTACCAAGAGCTTGCCCTGGCGTTCGCGCGTCTGGCAAAGGGCGATTACGATGGCGCACTCAAATACGCGCAGCGCGCACGAAGCCTTGCGCCCGATTACGAGATGCCCGTCCGCCTACTCGCCGACATTCTAAACAAATCGGGACGAAGCGGCGAGGCGGTCGACGTCATCAACGACTTTGTCGCCAGCCATCAGCATTCGATGGCGCTGATCGCCCAGCGCGGTCATCTGCGCAAACGACTCATGGACGTCGCCGGCGCCGAGGCGGATCTGCGCAGCGCACGAGACAGCGGCGCGCTGACCCAAGAGCAGGCCGCCGCAGTCAATGTCGCGCTCTTCGATCTTGCCATGAGCGCCGCATATAAGGACGTCAACGGGTCTCGGCTGAATGAAGCCATAGAAAATGCGCGAGCGGCGCGCAAACTGGACGAAAAAGCGGAAGCTCCCGTCCGGCTGATCGCCGAAGCCTATAGCCGACAGGGGCGGGCTCAAGCGGCTCTCGACGAGCTGAATCGCTATATCTCGCAAAACAAGGCGAGCGGGCGTCTTCTCGCCCAGCGCGGATATTTGCGTCGCGCCATGAAAGACTTGAAAGGCGCAGCGGCGGATTTCGAAGCCGCGCTCGCCGCGCCCGACATTGAGCCAAGCGAAACATTAACATTACGCAATGCGCTCGCAGAAGCCACGAAGGCTGAGCAGGACAGCATCGTGCAAGCCGAACTCGCGCAGGTTTACGCGGCGATCGCGAAACGCGACTACGCGCGTGCGGTGAAGGCGGCGCGCGTCCTTCGCGCCAAATATCCAAACGACGAAGCGCCGCTATTTGCGCTCATGTCGGCGTTGAGCAAATCCCGGCAGGCTGCAGCAGCGGTCAAAGAAGCGGATGCGTTCATCAAGGACAATACGCCGAGTGCGACATTGCTCGCGCAGCGCGGATACAGCCGCCGCGCGGCTGGAGACCTGCCCGGCGCCATTGCGGACTTCCGGGCTGCGCTCGCTCAGCCGGCTCTCGAGCCCGCGCAATCCAAGAGGCTGAAACTGGCGCTTGCGGAGGCGGAACGCGCCAACGAGCCGGGCAGTTCGGCGGTCGGCGCGGAGGCGACGCCCCTGCAGCAAGCGCTCAACAGCGGCTATGACGCGCTAAAAGTGGGGCGGCCGGACGAGGCTGTGCGCGCGGCAAGAGAGGCGCATAGTCTCGATCCCAAAGCGGAGGAGCCTGTTCTTCTCCTCTTGACGGCGCTCCTTCGCCAAGGGCGCAAAGCTGAGGCGCTTGCGGAAGCGAATAGCTACCTAGCGTCTGTGCCGCAAAGCCCGGGGGTTCTCGCACAGCGCGGGTTCATGCGTCGTCAGGCCGGGGATGTGAGCGGCGCCGCCGCGGACTTCGAGCAGGCCTTGAAATACGAACTTCCGGCCGATCAGAAGCTCAATGTCGCGCGGGCGCTCGATGAGGCGCGCTACACGCTTGTCGCCGAAAAGGCCTTCAAGGCTCTGGCCGCTCGCGATTGGGTGAGCGCGTTGCGTTATGGCCGGGCGGCCGAGGCTTTCCCTCGAGCCGACGAGGCCGTTTTTCGCGTGACGATCGCCGCGCTCGCGGGGCTTGGCCACATGGACGAGGCGCTACGGGCGTCAAACGCGCTCATTGCACGAGGCAAAGCCACGGGCCAAGCCTATGCGCAAAGGGCGTATCTTCGGAAGACTCTCGGAGACGGCGCCGGCGCATTTGCGGACTTTGTGAAAGCGCTTGATCGGGGGGATTTGCCTCCGGCGCAAAGGGTGGCGGTCGAACTCGAAATCGCGACCGCTCGGGCGTCGGCATACGAAACACAGGGCGATGTGACGCGCGCGCGCGACGAGCTCGTCAACTTCGCGCATACGCATCCTGGCTACGCCGCCGGATGGTCGACGCTTGGCCAGTTTTATGCGCGTCAAAAGGAATATGCCGCCGCCGTCGCGGCCTTTGAAAATAGCCTCGCGGTCGAGCGCAGCGGCGAAGTGCTGCTGAACGCGGGCTATGCGAGCGTCTATGTCGATCGCTCAAAAGAGTCGCAGTTCTTTCGGGAAGCGCTCGACCGCTGGTCGAGCGATCCCTCACTCCGCGCCCGGCCGCCCCGCGATCGAGAGGTGATCAGAACGCAGATTGTCGAGTCGGATGCGAGCGTTCGCACCATTGTGGTGTTCAACGGCATCGCCGATCGTCGAAAACGCTGGGGCGGGCATCAGCTTCAGCCGAGCTTTGAAACGGTCATCCGGTTCGATGGGCGCTTCCTGCCGAACATATTTGGCCTCGAGGGTTTGATCGGCGGCTTCTGGTCCCAGGACCAGACGCGCTTCACCGAGAGCTATTCGCGGCTCGGTTTGCGCTTGCGTCCGTTCGACGGCGTTAATTTCTCGGTTAGCGCTGAGTGGCAGCACTATTTCACGCGAAACGCGCCGTTCAATCAGCTCGCCTTGTCATGGGGCTATGGCTACGGCGGATTCGCCTATTCGAGCGCCCCAAGCGCGGGCGCGGCGGGCGCGATCGAACCGACAGACATGAGCTATCCCCATGAGACGACATGGCAGCCGCTGACGAGCTTTGCGACCTTTGGCACCTACAGGGCCGGCGAGCGTCGGTATCTGCAGAACGCGGTGGGTTTGCTTGGCTATTCCTACTGGGACGCTGACTCGCGCGTCGTGCTCGGGGCGGCTGCAATGGGCATGGCGACATATGATAGCGCGGACACCCGCCGATTTGCCTTTGGGGCAGGTCCGGCGCTGGTCGCGCGCACATGGCTGGGCGGAGACTTCTATCGCGCCTTTGACGGCATATTGACTGCACAAATTGGCTATTTGTTCCCCTTCGGTGAGAGTCGCCGTCAAGGCGGCCTCAACGCGACAATCGGAATTTCCTTTTGACCCCATGCATGTCCGGAGTCCGCCTCTGACGCCGGCATTGCGCGACGTGGCCCTCGCCCAGAACTCGACTTTGCGGCAACGGCCCTATTTCAAGGCCGCTACGGCGCGAGGAATCGTCACGACGACCGAATGGAAATACGCTGCGGCGTCCTCGGAATAGAATCCGACAAGCCCATTCGAATAGGGTCTTTCTCGGTCAGTGAAGGTGGTCAAGAGAACGCCATCGACGAATGCCGAAATCGTCGTCGACGTCGGGGTGACGGCCTGAACAATCTTGACGACATATCGATTTCCGATCGGATAAATCGGTCGGGTTCCCGACGCCAAGAAGCGCTGGTCGCCGGGATAAGCAGGGTCCGCTTTGCCGAGTTCCCAGCCGTTCGGCTTCGGGATGAAGTAATAGAAATGCGTTTTGTCGACGTAGTCCCACAAAAGCCAGCCCACTTCCCATGGATTTGGCGCGTTCTGCCGACGCAACTGCTTCTCTGTGTGCAGCGAGGCCTCGATGGTCAAATTGCCCTTGACGTCGACGGGCCAGGACGGATGCGGCCCACTGATCAGCCCGGCATGCGTTTCATCCGCGGCATTTGACTCCTTCGGGCGTATCGCCAGCGCCTGGCCATCGAACAGGCGGGCGACCGAGTTCGCACCATAGCCGTGATAAACGGACTTCCATTTGTGAGCGAGAAGCCCGCCATCTTCGATCCGGGTTTCAGGTGCGTGAGGAACCGCGCTGTCGAAAATCTCCGAGAGGATGATGCGTTCCGGCGTTACCGTCACGACAGTGCGATGAGACGTGGACGCCGCGCCTTTCTTGCACTTTATCGTATAAGTCGTCGTGCGGGCGGGCCGCACGAGAACATTGCCCGACAGGTCGTGAACGACAAAATTCGGATCGCGCGGGCGGCTTGAACCCTTGCAGACGTCGGCGTTGGTTGCGGAAAACGCCAAAGTCGCCGACTGACCCGGATTGATCATCGTCGGCTTCGCCGACAGCGCGGAGATGGGAGCGTTCCTGGTCGCCTCCGAGCGCGTCGACGCATCCTCGGCGGCGGCGTCGGCCAAGGAGATCGACGCCAGGGCGATCGATCTCAGCAAAAAAGCCCATTTCATTTAAGCCAAGCCACGGATGGCCCCCACTCGCACACGCAACGCTCCGAGACCGCAACTTACTCAACTTTGCGAATCGGCGATGAGGATTCGACGGCTAAGCTTAAGATTCTACGGCTAGGCTTAATAAGGGCGAGCGACGGGCCACAGGCGATTTCGCGCATGAGCCCGACGGAAGCGGGTCGGTTGCGTAAGTCGCATCTAGCGATCGTTTAGCGCGTGAAAAGCCCCGCGCGCTTTGAGGCTGCGTTAGGAAACCGCGCGCTCGTCCTGCAGACGGCTTGCCGGGGCCCATTGGTAGACCTCGTAACCGTCCACCACCTTGCCGGCATCGTTGAAGCCTCCGCGCTGCTGCACCGGCTCGATGATCTGCTTCGCGCAGGCGATCGTCCCGGGCTGCGCATATTTTTGCATATGGCCAGCGATATCGCCCGGCGTTGATGCCACACCGAACCGTGAAATTCGACTTGATCATCTTCACGTTGGCGTTGAACGCGTCGAGACCGGCGATCACTTCCTTGGCGGCTTTCAGCGCTGCGTCGATCGAGGGAAAGCAGGCCATGACGCCGTCGGGCGTCCACGCCGCCTTCAGCGAGCCGTTGCTGCGGAGCTTGCTGTCGACGAGATCCTTGTATTCACGAAAATCGTGCTCGATGAATGTCTTGTCCTCGCCGAGCTTCATCTTCGTCGAGTCGACGACGTCGATGGAAAGAAAGGCGAGGTCGCGGCCCATCGACTCCAACTGACGCTTGGCGTCGCCCATGACCTTGAGCAACTCCGCGCGGCTCTTGGGGTTGCGCGCATCCATCGTCTTCATTTTTTCCTTGACCGGCGCAAGCACCCGAGCGTCGGCCGGCGCCGCGGACTGCAGCGCCTCGAAGTCACGCTGCACCGTCGCACGGTAGATCGTGGTCGTAATCTTGCGCCGCAAGCTGTCGACCCACATGCGCCCGAAGAGAAGTCCGCCGACGATAAACCAACGCGCCAGCTCATAGCCCTTGAAGTTCGTCGGGATTACCGACTTGACCCGCCGGATCATCCGCGCGTCGAAGACTTCAACATATTCAATCCAGCGGTATGACCCCGCATGCTTGAAATAAGGCGTGACGAGCGGGAGCAGGACGAGCGCAAGCGCGATGAGCAGGGCGACGTTCAGCAGCCCGAGTAAGACTCTGGCCAGCCTCAGAGGGAGCGGGGATCCGGGATTGCGCGAGTAATCCATGAGCTTCTTTCAATCCGAGCTGGGGGGCGCCGATCGCCGCCGTTATCGCACGCGCAAATTGGTCCGCGCAATTCTGGACCGATCTTCGACGCGCACTCGGCGCAAGTGCCGAAGTTCCTTGGCCCTTTGCCGCAAGGCGCGCCTGACGCGATTTACAATCCGCGGCGAGCGCCATCCGCTGCGCTTGCGCTGCATCTCCCGGGTCGAGCCCGCGCCCTATCAATTTTGAGTCTCAGGATAGGAGAGAGAACGCCCCGAGCCCGGATGACGCGCGGAGCGTTTTTCTCTTGTTGAGGGAGTCCTTTATCGAGGGACTCCCTGGTCGAGAGAATCCCTACTTGGCTTGGTGAAGATCTTTCGCATGAAGCGAGTCCAAGAGCTCATTGCCCTTCAGCGTAGAGACCCGCGCGGCCGTACCGTCTTCATTGCATTTCCCGCTCGTGTTTTTCGAGCCAGTGCATTGGCGGCTCCCATCGGCGGGGCATTCGAAGACGACGTCGTTTGTGCATCCGACCAAAGAATTGCCTTTGATGCCGTAATTGCAGGTTTGCCCTGCGCCATGCATCCGATCGCACGCCGAGATAACGGCGCCGACCGGCGCCGCAATCGCAGCAGAGACAGTCAAAGAAGAAATAAGCGCGAGCGCACATGTCCGTGCAAAGGTCGTCTTCATGTCAAATCTCCAAATTGCAGTTTTGGCGTTGCCCTCCCTAAACCCCGTCAAATTGTATTCTCGCGAAAGAGCCAAATTGACGGCGAACGAGATCAAAAAAAACGATCCTTGGGCGGCGCGGAGGCTCTTGTCGATGAGGTTCGTCAAGACGCATCCGATGAATTCGAAATGGCCGCTTGCAACGCCAACTGACCGGCTCATAAACTTAACCGCCAGAGCAGCCACGCCTCAAATAGATCACGCCGCTCGCCGCCTTATTTTTTACGACCGACCACGCGTCTCATGGCAAGAGGATCGCTATGGAAAAAAGTCGAATCACGAGCGTGGCTTCCGTTGCCGTGATCCTGTTTATCGTCCTCGCCGCCTGCAAGGTCGGGCAGG
>WSXZ01000002.1 GCA_009773555.1 Methylocystaceae bacterium
CTCATTGTCGCCCATGCCATAGAAGTCGCCGGTGTCGAGCAATGTGACGCCAGCGTCCAGAGCGGCGTGAATGGTGGCGACGCCTTCCGCGCGATCCGACGCGCCGTAGAGGTCCGACATGCCCATGCAGCCGAGGCCGATGGCTGATGCAATGGGGCCATTCGCGCCAAGCTGGCGAGTGATCATCGAGCACCTCTTAAGAATTCATGTCGGGCGACTGCGGTTAGGCGCGCGCCGAACTGCGATCCGCCAATGCTGGACTTCACAGTCAGAACGAATGAAACTCAACTCACGCCAAAAAAAATTCGGGAATAAACCGCTGCGCCGCCTGATCTGTCGCGTTACAGTTCGGGTAACTGTAGCGCGACAGATCGGATGGCCACCCGCGACAGATCAAATGGCCAAGCCCCCTTTGAGGCTGAGACCCTTTCATAGGCGGCTCAGGCTCGGAATGGCTGGGAGGGGCATAGCGGAACCTCTGCCGCTTAGGTGGGCAACTCCGAGGCGAACAACTTTTCTAATTCTGAGATCTTGATAGGTTTGACGAAATGCCGGTCAAAGCCCGCTTGGGCGCTTCGCTCAAGGTAATCGGCCTGGCCCCAACCCGACAACGCGGCGATGAATAGCGAATCTCCGCCGGGAAGCTGTCTGATCCTCCGCACCGTTTCGTAACCATCCATCCCGGGCATGCCAAGATCGACAAAGACGATGCGCGGCTGAAATTTCGGGATCGCTTCCAGCGCCTCGGCTCCGCCAGGAACGACCTGCACCTCCATCCCAAAGGAGGCGATCAACTCGGCAGTGAGGTTGCCGACAAGCGGGTCGTCGTCGACGACCAGCACCTTGGTCGGGGAGGCGCGCCGCTCCCCTGTATCTGGCGCGGCGTCTTGCACAGTGTCTTGCGCGGGTTCAACGTCCGCCGCAACCGGCGCTTCGCTCAACGGAAGCCGGACGATGAACTCGCTGCCCATGCCCGCGCCGCCGCTTCGGGCTTCAATTGTGCCTCCGTGCAACGTTACAAGACTGCGGGTGAGCGAAAGACCGACGCCAATCCCGCCTTGAGCCCTTCCGAGATTGCGATCGACCTGGGTGAAGATGTCGAAAACGCGCGTTATCATTTCGGGCGGAATTCCGACGCCCGTATCCTTAACGATCACCACCGCGGAACGACCGTCTTGCGTCACCGTTACATCGATCGCGCCGACGTCTGCTGTATATTTCGCGGCATTGTTGAGAAGATTTGAAAAAATCTGGCCCAGACGAACGGGATCGCCCTCGATGAAAAGCTCTGCCGAGGACGCGTGAAACTGTTTGCGATGTTTCCCCGCTTGAAGTTTGTCGGCCCCTTGTTCGAACACTTCGCGCACGAGCGAGACAAGATCGACGCGCTCCTTCTGAAGCTCTAACTTGCCGCGGCTGATGCGCGAAACTTCAAGAAGGTCGTCGATAATACGCGTGAGCTGTTGTGTTTGCCTCTCGATCGCCGATAACGCCTTGTCGCCATCGGCGCCGGCTGAGCGCCGCTTGATGTGAATCGCCGCGCAAATCACAGCGAGAGGATTGCGCAACTCGTGGGCCAGCACGGCGAGGAACTCGTCCTTGCGGCGATTGGCGGTTTGCAGCGCGTCCAGCGCATCGCCAATGGCGTATTGCAGTCCACGGGCGTCAATCGCGTTCTTGACCGCGCTGATCAGCGAGCGCTTTTGCACAGGGCGTTCGATGAAGCCGATACTGGGGCGTTTTTCGAGCTTTCGTAGTAACGCCAGATCTTTTTGAGCGTGGCCGCGGGCGAGAAGCAACACAACGGGCAACTGCGACCATGCTGGTTCAGAACCGAACAGGTCACGCCAGGTCACCGCCCGACCGCGCGGCAACGCCTCCTCCGCCATAAGAACGCAGCCCGCGCCTTTCGCGATCTCCCGGCGTAGCTCTTCTTCGTTGCTGCAAATGCAGCTAGAAAGACCGCTACGATTGAGCGCGTCTTCGGCGAGCGCGGCGTCGCGCCCAGTTGGCGTCATAATCAGAACGCGCAGGCTATCCTCGGCTCTCGGGACGACCTCCGCTGCGCTACTCTCCGCCATCATTGATTCGGAACGATGGGCTCAGGATGATGCACGGGCGTCCCGGTCAGGACGCCTGTAAAGCCCGTAAGCGGCTCGCTGACGTCCATGCCCCCCGCTTTCATGGTCAGTTCTCGGATCGTGTGCTCATGTTGGCCGCTACGCTTTTTGACGATCGACAAGGCCTTGTGCAGCGCGCCGTTAAGCTCGAAATAGCGAAGCAAGAACACATTGTCGGCCAGGAAGCTGAAGTCCAAGGGCGAAGTGAGCTCCGTTCCGAAAATTCCATGCTGTGTCAGCGTCATGATGGTGACAATCTGACGACGGCTCAGAAAGGAGAGCAATTCTCTGATGTGAAGAATAACACTCGGTTCTTCCGTCGCGGATTGCATATAGCCGTTCAGCGTGTCGATCACGACGAGCTTCACGCCCTGCTTCTCGACTCGATCCGTGACCAGGGCGGCGATTTCGCCGACGCTCAGTTCGGCCGGATCGAGATGCCTGAGTTCAATGCGGCCGGCGTCGACTTCAGCGCGCATGTCTAAGCCTAATCCCTCGCTGCGGCCGATAAAGCTCTCCTTGGTCTCGTCGAACAGAAAAAGGGCGCATTTCTCGCCGCGCTTGGCCGCGGCCATCGCGTAGAGCGATATTATCGTGGATTTTCCCACGCCGGCCGGCCCCGCTATGAGCGTGTTCGAACCCCGGGGAAGCCCGCCGCCGACAAGCGCGTCAATCGCTGAGTTGCCGGAGCCGAGCGCCGGCTCCGCCGCGAGGCTCGGAAAGCTCTGTGCAACCAGGCGAGGATGCACGGTCAGCCCTCCGGTGGCGATCGTTGCGTCGTGCGAGCCGCTCACATAGCTGCAGCCGCGCAGTTTGATCACCCGTAATGCGCGTCGGTCGGCCCCGTAGGAAGATTGTTTTTGCCGCAATTCGATGATGCCGTCAGACAGCGTCTGGCTGCGAAGATCCTTTTCCGTCATCGATGCTTCATCCAGCATAACCGTCGTGCAGTCGCGCGCCGCCATGAAGTCGCGAATACGCTTCAGTTGACGCCGATGGAAGGCCGCCGTCGGCGCGACAACGCGCAGACTCGAGATCGTATCGAGCACGAGCAGCTTTGGTTTGAACCGTTCGACTTCGGAAAAAAGATGATCGAACGTCTCGCCGATCTCGACCTCCGCTTCCGGGAAAAGCGTGTAATCGAGCTCTGCGTCTCCCCCGCTGGGCGGCTCCGACAGGCCGGTGATATTGATCCCGTCAAGATTCCATCCGTGCGATGCGGCGATCGACCGCAACTGTTGCGGCGACTCGGCGCTCGTCGCGAGCAGGCAGCTTTCACCCGCGCGAACCGCCTGGATCAGCAACTGGAGCGCCATGGTCGTCTTGCCGCTGCCCGGCGGGCCTTCGACGAGAATAAGAGAGCCGCGCGGGAGTCCGCCGTGAAGAACCCTGTCGAGCCCCGGGACGCCTGTCGCAAAACGCGGGGTTGTTTCTATTG
Organism: Methylocystaceae bacterium; assembly: GCA_009773555.1. Lineage (GTDB taxonomy): Bacteria > Pseudomonadota > Alphaproteobacteria > Rhizobiales > Beijerinckiaceae > Methylocystis. The sequence continues at coordinate 3,559 of WSXZ01000002.1, forward strand.
GCATGGACACTGTGGCGCTCCCGACAATCTAACCAGCTTACGCATGGCAGATATCCGAAAATTTCCTCTAGGCCTACGCTAGCTGGCAGCCTTCCGCTAGGGGAGGCCCTATGCCGTGGCTGTGCCGCTTGCTGGTTGGACGCGGTAGCAGAGAGCGCCACTGAACCGCCCGTCACCCGGCCGTATTTGTCTCCTGCTGCGGACTAGATTCTCGTGACGGCCTTATCCCTCGGTTTACACTTGTATATAAGGCCTCGATCTCAGCGACTTCCCGGCCTGATACCCTCGCCAGCTGCGTGATTTCACCTTGGCTCGGGACTTCCTGCCCATACTTCATCAGCTCGGCTACGATCTCGTCTGTCTTCAATTCAGCCTCCCTCGCAAGGAGAATGCATCTGCGTAAGGGACCGCGCTCGGCCACCCCTAATTTCGTTAGGTTTAAACTTCGGAGTTAAGAGCGTTGAAACAGAAGGCAACCGTTCCGCGACGCTCAAAATAGCGCCGTCCGCTCACAACCGCCTCACGATGATCTCGGCCGCGCGCTTCGCGCCCGAGCCGCCCGCGGCCGTATAGGTCAGCTCCGCCCTGTCGATTCGGCCGCCGGTCTCGCGATAGATGGCTCGTGTTTCCTTGCTGTCGTTCATCGTCAGCACGAAGCGCCCTTTAATGCCCCTTAAAAGCGCCGCCAAAGCCTCGTGATCGGCGCGGGGGAACGACGCTCGATAGTAGCCCTCGGTCCCGTAATAGGGTGGGTCGACATAGAACAGCGTTTCCGGCCGATCCCAGCGCGCGATGAACTCGCGCCAATCAAGACAGTCGATCGTCACGCCACCAAGCCGCTCATGGACCGCTTCCAGCACGCCGCCGAGCCTATTGAGATCGAAGCGCGCCGGCCCATGCGTGTCCATGCCGAAGCTCTTGCCCCGCACCTTTCCCCCGAAAGTGAGTTTCTGCAGATAGAGAAACCGCGCCGCGCGCTCCAGATCGGTGAGAAGCTCCGGCGGTTGTGCGGCCAGACGCTCGAAGTCGGCGCGGCTCGCGACCTGCCATTTGAGCGTGTCCATAAACTGCTGGTAGTGGCGCTGCAGGATGCGGAAGAAGTTCGCGACGTCCCGGTCTGCGTCATTGATCGTCTCGACCCGCGCGGCCTTCCGTCGCCGGAAGAACACGCCGCCCATGCCGACGAAAGGCTCAGCGTAGACCCTGTGCGGCGTCGCCTCGATAAGGGCGCAGAGGCGCTTCGCCAGCTGCTTTTTGCCGCCAACCCAGCCGGCCGCCGGCGAGACGGGCGCGACCTCACGCCAATCGCTTAGATCATCCATTGTTCGTTAATCCCGAGTCCGCATCCTCCCCTTGGCGGGGAGCGTTATCGGTTGGTTGCGCTGCGCGGGACTTGATTTGCCGTCTGGACCCGCGTCCGGGGCGACCCGGCCCCGCTAAGAGAATTCTAAATCGACGGGCGTCCCCGGCTTGTGCCACGCGAACAAACCAGGCGTGTCGCTCGCTTCGCTCACTCCTTCTTTCCTTTCTCGTCGTCGCCGGCCTTCACATGCACCGTGGTGTAAAAGCCGCCGGCCGACTCCCAGACTTTTTCGACGGTCTCGGCCTTCCAACGGCCGTCGATAGGTTTGCCAAAGCCCGAAACATTGACCGGCGCCTCGGCGTGCGCGTGCGGGAGGCCGGGGCTGTCGAAGTGCCCCGAGCCCGTGTCGTTCCCCATTTCATAGGCTTCCGACTCAGCCGCCTTCTTCGCGTCGTCCTCGCTGCGGAACGGGTGCGGCAGGGCGTGAAGGGGTCCCTTTCGGCCGGTCTTATGCTTCGCGACCTTGCGCTTGCCAGCCTTCTCGTCGTGCCAGCTCGCGGCGACGTCGCCCACCTCGGGGCGCGGCTCGATCTCGATCTCATAGACAAAGCCTTTGCGGCGCAAGATCTCGATCGGCGTGAGTTTCTTGCCAGAGGCGCTCTTGCCGCCGCCGCGCTTCACCGCGATCAGCTTGCCGCCCGCCGGCTTGCAGATCGCGCCAACTTCTTCGGAAAGCTCCGTCGCAAAATCGATATGCGACTGGTTCCAGCGCAGCCGGTAAGGCACTTTGATCTTGGCGACCTCGGCGTCGACTTCAGCTTCGAGCCCCGCCTGCTTGGCGACGTCCTCGATGATGTCGCCATAGGTCTTATCGTCGTAATGTTTCGAGGCGTGAGCTTTCAGCTTGTCGACATAGTCGGCCGCCCGCAGCACGATTGTGATCCGGTCTCCCTCTTCCGGATCGCCGCCGCAGACGATTTTCTGCACGGTGAACTCGCCCTGCATCACCGGGCCTTCGTCCTCCCAGCCGCCGAGAATGGTGAATTTCTCGCCCCGACCGGGAAGGCCGAATTTCGAGGGCGGGCCGACGCAGATGATTTCGGCTTCGTCGCTCTCGTCGCCAGCCTGCTCCGTCACCTTGCAGGACAGCCAAAGACCCGAGAGACCGGGAAGAATATTCCGTCCCGAGCCGTTGTTGATGATGAGGATCGGCTTGCGCCACATGGGGAGAGATCAGTCCCAGGGATTGACGGTGGGGACCGGCGGCCTCGAAGGCGTCGGCGGGATTTCGACGAAGCGCGGCGCGACGACGAAAGGGCCTTCCCTGGCGAGGCCGGGATTGGCGTCGAGCAGCGCCTCCATGGCGCCGTCCCGCTCCGATCCCATCTGCTCCTTGGCGAGGATGTCGAGTCGCACGGGCTCGATGATCAAGCGTTTCAAAACCCGCCTCCCGCATGCTCGCCGATGAAGAGCAATTCGATGGTGAACTCCCAGCGCCAGCCGACGCCGCCGGGCGCAATGCGGCGTTCCTCGCGCGAAACGGTCTGGACCGCGACGAGCCCCTGATAGCCGCCGACCATCCCGCTCATCCTGATGTAGGGAACCGGCTCGCGCGCCTTGCAGTGGCGTTTCAGCGACTGGAAATTGTCGAGACCGCCGAAAATATGCGGCCGACAGGCAAGATGGAGGGTCTCGATATGGTCGCCGCCCGATACCGGCTGGTAATAGGGATCGCTGTCGAAAACGGGGTGACGCGCCCAGTTGGCTTCCATGATCTCGCCGAAACCGAGCGGCGTGATGCCGATCACGTCGACGATCGCAGAGCCGATGAGGGCGATCGGTTGCGACATCATCAGCCTATGTCGTGAAGGGCGTTGTCGCGCGCGCTGCGGATGCGGCGATCGAACGCGGCAAGCTGGCGACGCATCGCGCCAGCGTCCTTGACGCCGTGGAAATGCGCGGTTCCGATTTGAATGGGGCCGCCGCGTCCGAGCCGCGACTGTTTTCCCGGCGTCGCTGGCGCGCTTCCGCCGCCTGTCGAGCCGCCGCCGCCGCGCGGCGCGCCCGTCAATGTGGGATTGACGCGCGTTCCTGATGTCGGCGCGCCAAAGTTCTGCAGCGCGCGCATGGCGCTGGCCGCCTCCTGCGCTTTTTGCTTGAGCGCTTCCATCTGTGCGATAGCGCCGGCGCCGTCGACGTTCGGCTTCACCGTCACGTTCAGCTTTTGCAGCGCATCGTAGAGATCGTTGGCCTTGGCGACGCTCTCAGCCGCCGCCTGATTGATTTGCTGCGCGTCGATATGAGGCCTCGCGCCTTCGATTTGTGAGATCATCGGCGCAGGCGCCCGGACTGGCCGATCGAGGCCGAGTCGCCTCTCATAGGCTGCAAGCGACTCGCCAGTGCCGGTTCTGGCCCGCTCCTGCGCCTCTATTCTGGCGCGCAGATCCGGATCGTTGACCACGCGCCTGGCTTCCGCCGCCGACAACATGTCCTTGCCTGCCTTAGAAAGGATCCTGTCGGCTTCCGCAGCGCGCTCCCAGCGCTCCGCCGCGGCCTGCCATTTCTCGGAAGCATCGCCGATGGGCTTCAGCGACCAACGCATCAGCCCGTCGCCGATTTCGGAAACCAGCGCTTTTAAGCGATTAAGGCGGTTAGCGGTCGTGTCTAGATCAACCTTGAGATTCTGGTCGAGCGAGCCCTTCCATGAACCGCTGGCGAGCATCTCAAGGTTCTTGCGGATTTCGGGCAGCGCTTGGCCGCTACGCGCCGCCTCGTCCCACCATTCCTGTCCGAAGATTTTCACCGCTGCTGAAGCTTTTTCGGAGCTCTTCTCCAAACGGTCCAGCACGTCGAGAATCGTCTTCGTCGCGTCCGTCTTCATGCCCTGCTCGACCTGTTTCAGGGTCAAGCCGAGGATCTTGTAACCTTCCGCGGCCTGTTTCGCGCCGCGGCCGCCTGACGCCGCCGTGCGCATCTTGGACGAGAAGGCGTTCCAAAAGCGCGCGGCAACCTCCTCCTGCATGCCGATCGAATTGAGCGCCGTCGTCACCGCAAGCGACGTGTCGAGCGGAACACTGGCCGCTTTCGCGGCGCCGGCCGCACGCTGGAACATCTCCACGATGTCCTTCTCTGCGGAGGCCGAGGAGTCGCCGAGAGCGTTCACTTTGTCCGCAAATTCTTCAAGCTGCGGAATGGTCCACTGCGTCTGCGCTTTGATTTTCGCGAGACGCTCCGACGCCTCTTTCGGCGCGACGTCCCAGCCCGTTGCCGCTTTAGCAGCGAGCCGCATGAATGAGCCCAGGTCCTTGTAGGCAATTCCAGCCTGCCCAGCCATGGCGGTCAGCGCCGCCGTATCGGTCCGCGCCATGCCCATTTCGCGCGACACCTTATTGATCGCTCGCTCGACATCGAGCCAGCTCTCACCCTGATCGAGCGTGACCTTCTTTTTCACATCGGCCATCGCCTTTTCGAAGTCGATCGCCTGTTTGGTTCCATAGGCCATCGCCGCGCCGACCGTTGCGACGGTTCCGCCGACGGCCGCGCCAACAGCCACGGCCCCGCCCGCACCGACGAGAAAGCCGGATCCAGGAGAGACGTGCGAGGCGGCTTCCGCGAAGCCTTCTTTCAGCGCGGCCTTTCGCTTGGCCATGGCGCCGCCAAGCGCGCCGGCCGCGAGAACGCTTCCTCCGCCCGAAGCGGCTGCGCCGATCCGCACCTTTCGCTCGGCCGCGCCCAGCGCATTCGTTGATTTGGCCAGCCGATCCACCGCGGCGCGCGTGCGATCAATGCCGCTGGCGCCCGTTCCGATCGCGCGTAAGCCGGTCGCGGTCTTGCCGGCGGACTTGGCGCTCTTGTCGAGCGCGCCGCCGAGCTTCACGCTTGCATGCCAAGCCTTGTTGAGATCGCCGCCGAAGCGGCCTGTCGCGCGCCCGGAGAGCCTCGATGCGCTCTTGCTGAAGTCGGCGAGACTCTTCGCCGCCGCCTTCAGCTTTCCTTCGCCGTCGGTGAGGAATTTGAGCCTTACGGCGACGTCGAGATCGGCCATGATTTTAGCTCCTGCGTCGCTCGCTCTGCGCCGCCGCAACCACTCGCGCCGGTTCCCGTCTCACATCAATTTCGTCATCAGCTCGTTGAGCAGCCTGATCTGCGCGCCGGCGCCGTCCTCATCCTCGATCTGCTGTCCCTCGAAGACGTTGCGGATCACTTCGTCGAGCGGCATGCGCAACACGCGGCTCCAGGGCTCGTTCATGAAGCGGCACGCTAGGAGGCCGATGCGCCGCAGATCGGACCAGTCTAGGGAGAGGCGCGATCCTCCTCGGTCAGGGGCAAGAAAGGGAGGCAGGCCTTTGTGACGCGATCGGCGTCGGTAGCCTCCATGCCGCGGATCACGGGCGCCGACAGTGCGGTCATCGCCGCAAACAGGTCGATTGACGTGACCTCGCGGCCCGCCTTCTGCGCCTCGTCCGTCACGCGCAGCGCTTCGGCGAAGGTGAGCCGGCGGATCGAGACGGTGCGCAGCCACTCTCCCTTCCAGCGGAAGGGATGGTTCAGCGGAACCTCCTCGATCATGCCCGCCGGATCTTCGAATTCAAGGATGGCGACTTCCGCTTGCGTTGGCGAAGGCAGAGCCAGGGCGCTCGCTTCCGTCACCTCGCCCTCGGCCCCATCGGGAGGGAGCGGCACTTGCGCAAAATCGGCTTTCACGGCGCTTTCAACGCCACTTTTGGCATCGTTCACAGCGCTGTCCCTCCATTGATCGCGAGATTGGCCGCCATGTCGGCGAAGAGCGCGGCGCCGCCGATGACGGTCGCGCCCGGCCCCATGAATTGATCGAAGCGGTGCACGACGACGGCGTCGACGATGTCCTCGTAGTAGACGATGCTGGAGAACTCATATTCGGTCATCGACGATTTGACGCCCTTGCGGACATCCGCCTTCACCGAGGTCAAGAGGCCTTTCATCGTGATGATGCGGCCCTTGTTGGCGCCGGTGCGGAACGAGCGCAGATTTTCGTAGTAAGTGGCGGTGACATAATCGCCAGGCTGTTTGCCGCAGAGCCCGCGAATGCGCGGATCGTCGCTCTTGAGTTTGATCGTCGCCTTCAGCGGCTGCATGTCCTCGGGCCAGGCGACGCCCATCATGTGGCCGCCCGGCGTGAAGTCCTCGGTCTGAAACGTCAGCTCCGGCAGCGTCACTTCGTCGAGCACGCGCCAAACATTGAGCTGGGCGAAATACCAGTTGCAGCCGCGAACGATGTTGTCCATCTGTCAATCCTTTTCGCGCGCGGTCTAAAGAGTTCCCGACACGTTGTATTGCGCCATCGCCGCTTGAATTTCAGAGGCGAGAATGTCGAAGCTCTGCTCGCGACGCCCGGTATAGAGCTGCAGATCGACAAGCGCCGGGCTCTCTTCCCAATAGGCGTTGAAGACGAGGCCGCCGACGCGCATCACCGCATTGGAGTTCTGATCGCGATCCCAGATCACGTCGAAGCCGGGCAGGATCGCCGGCTCGGGGAGCGACGCCAATTCGCCGAGGAAGTCCATCACCGACTGGCGCAGAACGACGACGAGATTGGTCCCGATATTCTGACCGAGATAGCGCACGAGCGTGCGCGGAATGACCTCGCGGATCGCCTTGCGCGTGCGCACGACATTGATCAGCCGCCACAGCGGATCGTTGGACGTCGTGAAGAAGCCCCAGAACATCTTGCCCTGCGGCGAATTCACGCTGCGCGAGGTGCGGTTTTTTTCCAGCTGCACGATCGTGTTGACGCCGCGCTGCAGGAGCCAGTTATGCTCGCTGTCGGGGTCGGTATAATTGCACTCGACGGCGCGCGAAGGCCCCAGAATGCCGAGCGGCTGATTGCCGGGGTTGAAGTAGGGCCCGCCCATCCGCTTATCGGTCTTCGCCATCAACGCGGCGATATATGGCGCGCTCGCGCGCGTCACCGGCAGGCCGGCTTCCGAGACGCGCGCGCCCTGGCCGCAGCAGATCACATTAAGCGTTTCGGCCCAGTCGGCCGCCCATTCGACGGCGACGGTCTTGTTGGCCGACGGCGTGTCGGCGATGGCGACCGGCGTGATCAGTCGCTCGCAGATGGCGTCGAAGGCCGTGATGATCGGATTGGCGGCATCGCCCGGCCGCAGATGCGCAAAGTCGGGCGCGATCAAGAGATCGGGCACGACGCCGGTCTCGCCCTGCGCCGCCATCATCGCCCAGGAGCCGGTCTTGGCGACGGAGTCGCCAACCATCTTCGTCATCTTCTGATCGGCGGTGTCGGCGACCAGAATGTCGGGCACGCAGGCGACGATCGACGCGACGATGCCGGAGTAATTGCAGGCCTCGATAAGCTGTTTCAGCGTGCCGGTTCCCGCCGCGGTGACCATCTCCGTGTCGCTCGTCGTGAAATGCACTGGCGCATCCGGCGGGAACAGATCGCGGTCAATGCCCGTTCCCGGCGTGAACACGCCGCCGATCGTCGACATGTCGGCGATGAGGAAAGGAGCCTTGTCAGCCCGGTCGAGGAACGTCCTCACGCCGACATTGGGGGTGGTCGCAGGCATTCAAAACCTCGCTTGCAAAACCTCGCTTGACGCCCGATCAAACGCGCCGCACCCTACGAGGGCTCGCCGTCGCTCTTGGCCACGAAATTTTTCATGAGGAGAAAGGCGCCGCCTAGTCGCCCTGGACGGTGATCATCTCGGCGTCTTGCCAAATGATCCGGTCTCGCCAGATTTGCGGGCGCGCCCAGACGTAAGTCTGCGAGCATTTTTGGTAGCTCTCGCGGATGGCGACGAACATCGCCGGCCAGACCAAGCTGGCGTTGATCGCGTCCTTGTTGAAGCCGCTAAAAAACTGCGTCGTCTCCGGCGTGTAGCCAAGCGTCGTGAAGGCGGTGTCCCAGGTCGTCGCGTGACGGGCCCAGTCCCGACCGATGACCCAATCGTAATCCTCGATCTGGAGCACGTCGTATTCCGGCGCCTCCCAATAGGAGATTGGCAAATTGACGATCTCGAGCATCGGGTGCGAAAACACCTGCGGCGTGTAAACCAGGATCGCCGTTTTGACGGCTGGATGCGCGGTCTTCACGGCGTCGCGGATGTAATTGGTCGATTGCCCGAGCTTGTCGCCCAGCCAATTGACGAAAGCCGTCTGCTCTGGCGAGCTGAAATCCGCCGTCACGCTCGTAAGATAAGGCATCGGAGCATAGAGCCCCGTATCGGCGTTATAGGCGAGCAGCGTGGCGTAGTCGTAAAAGCATGGTCCGCCACCGCCTTCGACATAGGAGTTATCCCACCACCACGGCTCGCCGATCTGGAAATAGGCCTCGCCGCCGAGCGCGATGATGCGTCCGACCAGATAGTTCGCGACGCCTGCCAAATAGTCGAGTGCATCGGTTCTGCACGGCGAGATAAACCGGCTTGGCGGGTCCCAGCCGGACTCCCCTGGGGCGCCGGCATGATCGCGCTGATACCAGTCGGTTGGCATCAAATAATGGATGATCTCATAGGAGACCGAGACCACGATCTTGTCGAAGCCTTTGGCGACAAGATTGACGACGAGATCGTCCCACCAGGCGCGGGCCGCCGAATTGATGATCGGCTTGCCGATATCGACGATGAAGCGCTCTTCGCTCTCCGACCACGCGACCGCGTGATGGTGCGAGAGCCCAATATAAACATTATACCAGCCGCGGTAGCCGAGATCATGGGCGGCGTCGACGATGCGCTTTGGCGCAAGGTGATAGGAGTCGTCATAGCCGTCTGTCATGCCGAGTTTATGCGGCGCGACGCCGGCGCGCCATTTGAAGAGATCAGGACCTTCGACGCTGATGTTGCTCATGGAAAAATGGGCGACGACCTCTTCGGCGAGCGGCGTGAGAACCGGCGGATCGGCCGGGAGTTCGTAATCCTCTGGGATGAGCGAGAGAAACATTCGCTTGACGCTTGTCCAGTCGACAGGCTCCGTCCCTTCCCAGCCGCCGCCGACCTGCGAGAACTCCAATTTGATATGTCCGGACATGCCGTCGTCGGCCATGTCGGTCGCATAGGCCGCCGGCCGCACATAGCTTAATGATCCGTCGAGGTGCTCGACCGTGAAGGTCGGCGGGCGGTCGGAGAGCATGGAGGCGACGCCGACCATCTCGAAATCGAACTCGAGAGCGGCGCCGCTGAAGTCGTGGGCGCTCTCATAGCGGCACAGCGGATGCGAGATCGTGTCGTCGCATTCCCAGATCAGTCCCACGAGATCATTGGTCGAGCGAAAGATCAGAGCGACCGTCAGCGCGTCCTGCGCGGGCGTCGTCAGCGCCGCCGACGCCTCGACGTTCGAATTAACAGTCCAATATTCTGGCTGAAAGCGACGCATCAGACGCGGCTTCCGGCGAGCGCGCCGAAGAGGCCTGAGATCACGTCGAGGCTCGCCTGCGTGACGAGCTGCAGAATGTCTCCCGTCTCGAACTGCAGACTCTCACCGTCGCCGGTCGAGATCGTCGCGATTGTTTCACTGGCGGCGAACTCGATTGCGCCAACCTCGTCGCCATTTTTGAGGATGCGGAGCATGTAAGCCTCGTGCGGGGCGACGAGGCAGCGAAACTGCGATCCCGCAAAATTTGCAGGGAACGCCACGCCGACAACAAAGACTTCGCCAAGCACCAGCGCATTCGGCGACGGGATGCCAGGGTAGGTCAGCCGGATCAAATGCGGATCCGGGGTATTATAGGCCTTTAGCGAGTCGAGGATGTCGAAGAGCGTCTCGCGCAGGATCGGCGAGGGATCGATCGACGCGCCATGCGCAAGCAGATGCGCGTCGATATCCGCCTTTATTTGCGCGATGGATTTCGCCGTCATTTCTTCCGGCCGAAAATGTGGATTTTGCCCGTCGCCAGATTGCCGTTGTCGACAAAGAACTTCATGCCGGTGACGGGGTCCGTCGTCGTGTTTCTCGACGCAGATACGTCGACAACTGCGCTTTGCCCGCTGTCGGAATAATCGCCAAAGCCCATCTGTCCAACGATACGCTTCACATTCGCCGTTTCGGCAGGATTGAAGAAGCGAAGAAAGCCGCTTAGCCCTGCGCCCCCGCTGTTTTTCAATCGCGGACTCGTCGCGCCGGAGAGGTCGATATAGGTCGTCTGATGCGAGGCGACCGAGCCAGCAGAATTCGTCACGCGCGCCAGGCTGGAATAGCCGTCGATCATCCAATAGCCGCCGATCTGCAGCTCCAGCTTCAGATTAGCGCCATCGGTCGCCGGAACGAGATTTTCGAGAACGATCTCGTAGTCGTCGAAGTCGGCAGTGAAGTGAGTCGTATCGGCGAGCTGCGCGACGTCCGCCGCGGTCAATGTTGCAAGATGGATCCATGGTCCCGCCGGCAGAGTTGCGGCTTCGCCGGCCGGCCCCTGCGGTCCGGCAGGGCCGACGTCGCCTTGCGCTCCCTGCGGGCCGACAGGACCGACGTCGCCTTGTGGCCCCTGAGGACCAGCAGGACCGACGTCGCCTTGCGCTCCCTGAGGGCCAGCAGGACCGATCTCGCCGTGCGGTCCTTGTGCACCTTCCGGGCCAGAAGGCCCGACACCGCCTTGTGGACCTTGTGGACCTTGCGGGCCAGAGGGACCGACCTGGCCTTGTGAGCCCTGCGGGCCTTGCGGGCCAGAAGGACCGACGAGACCTCGCGGACCTTCTGGGCCGGCGGGACCGACGGCGCCTTGCGGTCCCTGCGGCCCCGCCGGACCATTCGGTGGACCTGGCAGTCCACGCTCGACCATGCTGAGAATGGTCGCGGCGTCGTTGCCGGAAATGTCCACGATCGGCTCCCATGAGGCGATATCCTCATAATCCGGCGCCGGCCCCGGCAGCCCGACCTGCGAAACGCCGCGCCTGAAGTTGAAGACGAACTGTCCGAGATTTTTGGGAAGGCCGTCCTCGACATAAATGAGATCGGCGAAATAGCTATCTGTCAGATCGGCGATGAGTTGCTGCGGCGCAAGCAGGGCGAGAACCGCCTTCCTGGCCGGCGCGTCATGGGCGATGACGCGCAGATTGCCGATCTCGCTCGAAAACGCGAACGCCGGCGCGCCTGTCGCGATCGTCCTGCGCCGCAGCTCCATCGTCCATGCGCCCGCGGGCGGCATGGCGTAGCCAGGCATGCGCACCACAAAGCTGCGGGAAATCGCTTCATTGTTGGAGAGGTAGATGCGTCTCATGTTCATGACGGCCATCCCCCTTCGATATTGATCGTCGCGAGCGCCTGCTCGTCTGGGGCCGCCTCGATCGCTTCGGCGAGCGCCGCCTCGCGATCGAAGCACGCCTGGACATGTGTGCGGACGGCCTGCGCGATCGCGATGATCTGATCGCGATCGAGCGTCACGAAGCCGCGGTCGGCGAACTTCCATTGGACCGAATAGCTGGCGTCGAGCGTCGCCGCGAGACATGCGCCAACGAGTTTCGCCTGAGATTTGTCATCCGTCGCGACAGTCGAACCATTGACGCTGATCCCGCCTGTCTCAGCGCGCCAGCGCCGATCGGCAAGCGCCTGCAGAGCCGCTTCTTTGAGCTTCGCTAGCGTGTTTGCGGGAGCGGGCGTGTTTCCGAGCGCGGCCCAGGCCTGATATTCAGCCCATTCGGCCTCCATTTCGGGGCCGATGATCCTGCCGTCAGAGTCGCGCACGACGGCGACGGTGTCCGGGCGCGCAGAATAGGTCATTTCTTCCTCGCACGAATGTGAATGGCGCCGTCGGCGAGATTTCCGCTGTTTGCGTAAGCCTGAATGCCGGTGACGCCGAAGCCGCCGTTCCAACGGCCTCCCGTGACTATGAGAGCCTGGGTCGGATAGGCCTCATGGAAGGAAAGGACGCCGGAGACGCGCGGGTGCTTGGTGGCGCTGTTGACGTTGTAGAGTCGCAACGAACCGCACAGACCGTCGGACGCGGCGTTGCTCATCCTGGCGCCTGCCGACAGATTGATTTGCCCCGTGTCGGCGCCGCTCGCGTAGCCGATGGAGTTCTGCTCCATGTATACGGCGTCATAATTCGCGCTGTGGTAAGCACCGCCGCTGTGCAGCTGCAATCCGAGCCCGACGGCCGAAGCGGACGACGGCTTCAGGCCGACGAACTCAATTTCATATTCGTCGTAGGCGCTGGTGAAGCTGCTTGTGACCTGTAGCGCGGCGCTGTTATTGGCGGTGAGCGTGGCGAGATGCACCCACGCGCCAGCCGGCAGATCGGCGGGATTGACCGCGCTCTGCGTCGCGAGCGATCCGAGCCCCAGATTTGTCCGCGCCTGAGTTTTTTCGCCGGCGCTCAGCGCTTGCGCCGCATCGAAGCGCAGGCGCGCGGCGAGCGCGCTGGTCACGGTCGACGCGAAATTGGCGTCGTCGCCGAACGCGGCGGCAAGCTCGTCCAAAGTGTCGAGCACGCCGGGCGCGGAAGCAACCAGCGCGGCGATGGCCGTTTTCACAAAGGCCGTCGTCGCCAGTTTGGCCGAATTGTCGCCGCCGGCCGGAGTCGGCGCGGTGGGGGAGCCAGTAAAGTTGGGCGAAGCGCGTGGCGCCAGGAGCGCAACAGCGGCGACGAGATCGGCGAGAGCGGAGGCGGACGCCTTGGACGCGATTTCAGCGTCCGAGGTAAAGCGCATCGACGGCGTGACGGAGATCAACGTCGCCGGAATGGACGTCGCCAGCAGAGCGTCAAGGAACGCCTCAATCTGCTGCGCATGGGCCTGCGCTTGGGCGGCGGTCGGCGCGATTTCGTTCTGAACCGCCGCGATCGCCTGACCGACGCCAAGATTGATCAGGTTTTGGAACGAGGCTTCGAGCGCTTCCCGCGCACGGAGCCGCTCGCCGATCGACGTCATCGCAGCGTCCCATGAAGCCTTGTTCAGCGTCATGTTGGCCGGAGCGGCGTAGTCGTTATCTGGGGTTGGCAGAGACAATGGCGTCGGCCCCTTCTTCATCGACGATGGCGTTGAGCGTCGCACCGGTGATCTGATGCTCGCCGAGCGGCTTGATACGCGCGCGGCCAACCATCACCGTGCGGCTGAGCCGCACGTCGTAGATCGTCTCCGGGTCATACGACCCGGCCGAAGTCGCGCCGCCATGCGCTTGCTGCGCCATTGAAAGCCTCCTTAAAGTGCGTAGACCGCACGGTTCTGCAGGAAGGGAATGTCGGTCACTTCGGTCGTCGTCATGTCGAGCCGATAGCGCGCCGTCGTTGTCGAGGGCACGGTGAACGTCGCGAGGATGCGCCGGCGCATGCCATTATCGGAGTCTTCGTCGGTGATCGTGGTCACGCTCGGCGTGTAGATCGTCGCGCCGATAACGAGCTTCGGCGCCGCCGTATGCTTCACTGGCTCGAAAGCGTCGATTACGGAATCGGTCTGCACCGTCGTCGTCGCGACGCCGAAATTGATGACCGCGCTAATTGCGACGAAATCTCCACGATTGCGGAAAGTCATGCCGCGGGCATAGGCGTCGAGCACGAGCGCCGGCTGCAGGTCCGTCGTGCCCATGAAGACGGCGCGAAGCTGAACGAGCGCCGGCAGGCCGTTGAGATCATCGGCGCCGTCGGCGTTATCGAGCGTGAGCGGTCGCCATTGCGCGTTCGGGATCGAGGGAACCTTGATCTCCCAGGCGAGCTTCGTCCCCGCCGCCTCCCAGCCGGCGTGCAGCAATCTGATCTCGGTCATGCCGCCGTCGAGTGTGAGCGGCTGGAAGTCGACGGTCGTGCGCGTTCTGGCGAATTTCGCGCAATTGAGGCGAAAGGCGAAGTCGCTGTCCGTCAACGGCTGCGCCCACACGCCGTCGGAACAGACGAAACGCGAGCCTTGCGCGAAGGCGTTGCCGGAAACTGTCGCCAGCGCATGATTGCCTGTCGTGACCGTCACCCAGGCGTAGCGTTTGCCGCCGTCGAGCAGCGTCGGCGCCAAAGCGAACTTGTTCCATCCGAGGACGAGGTCTTCCGGCTGCTTTTCGACCCGCGCAATGACCGCGCTGAAATTCGGGGCGCCATGTTCGAAACACTCGCAGATGAGCAAATGCACCGGCCCGCTCGCGGCCTTCAACGTGAAATTAAGATCGACGCTGGTGAGCACGGATGGCTGGGTATTGAGCCATTGCTGCCCATGGATCGAGCCGTTGAGACCGACCGTCGAGGTCACATATTCCCAATAAGTCTCAATGATCTGACGCGTGATGATCTTGCGGACGCTGATCCATCTATAGATGCCGTGGCCGCTCGGCGCCGCGGCGATGATTTCAAAATCCTCTCCGCCGTAGCTGAATATCTCCCCGACGTTCTTGCCGATCGAGTAGTTCGCCCATTCGGCGACGTTTTCGCAAGTTGTGACCGTCGGGCCATATTCGGTGACGCTGCGCGACAGCGTTTTCTGGATGGCGTCGACGACCGTATGGACCGCGCCGGCGATATTGACCGAGCCGCCGTCGCCGGCGACTTCAAGCCGCGTTTCCTCTGTCCATTCCGGCAGGAGCAGATTGCCGCTCTTCCTGATGTTCGACGCCTCGTCGTCGATGAGCGCGAGTTGCATGTCGCGTTCCGCGGCGAAGGGGAATCGCACGCCTTCGTGCACGCGCGCGAGCCAGGAGGCGTGCACATGGTCCCATTTGTCGCCGACCAGGCCAGGGTCATAATCATAGGCGAGCGCCTCCGGGGGCACGCTGGATCCGACCAGGAGCTGCGCGATCGAACGCTTCATCTGCCGAACGATCGCCGGCGACGGAATATCGCCAAGGCGCGCCTGAATATTGGCGATGTCAGTCTTGATCGTGCGCACGGACGCCGAGATTTGACCGATCTCGCCCTCGACGCTGACAAGCCGTCCCTCATGCTCGTAGAGGGTTTTGACGCGCGCGGCGTGATTGGGCTCGATCGCGGCGACGCCGACCGTCGACAGTTCGACCCAGGCGATGCAGCAGCGATTCGCCGGAATCGCCGGCTTCAGAGGCGTCGGCGATGGCGCGCCGAATGCGACGGTGAAATCGATTTTGCGCTTTTCGACCTTCGGCGCCTGCTGCGCGATGGTCGCCTCCGTCTCGGCGTCCGTCTCGAACAGGCGTTCCTCAGTCGTTGTTTCCACCGCGCCGTCCGCGAGGAGGGCGAGGAAGCGATTATCGCCGGCGACGATCGGCAGGTATTGCTGAATGTTGATCGTCGTCTGCGCGGCGTTGCGATAGAGCTTGCCCTCGGAAAAGAGCGTGCCTGGCGAAACGATCAGTTCGAGCGCGTTGGGATTGGAGACGGTGAAGTCCGCCCAATGGGTGGGATAGTCGATCGCGCCGGCGACAAGCGCGTCTTCAGACGCTCTCGCGTTGAGGCCGATATTCGTAAAATCGTCCGGTTCGGCGACTTCCGCCTCGTTGAATTTCACGACATCCATGTCAAAGCCTCGTGCGCGAGATGAACTGGCCGAGCGAATATGTCCCGTCGAGCGGGACGCCATCGGCGACGGTGATTTGCCGCTTCGTCTGGAAACTGACGCGATATTCGGTCTCGGGCGCCTTCGCCGCGCGCAGCGCCGCGCGCGCCCGTTTGAACTTTTCTCGCGAAGGCGCGCGGCCGGCGTGGCGGCCGAGCACCGCGCGCCCATAAACGAAGCCCATGCGCGGCGTCGACGTTTCGACGAAGACGAGATAGCGCGCCATGAAGGGCGGATGGCGAACCGACGTGCGGCCGATCACGGCGCTGCCGAAGACGAAACGTTGCGGATAGGCCTTGGCGTCGATGAGAGTCGCGTCAACATAATCAAGCAAGACAGGGACGGCCGTGCGCGTCCCGATCGTGAAACTGACCGCCGGCGCTTCGTCGACCACGAACCGCTTGAGCGCTTCCGGCCAATCGGGAAACCACAGCCGCACGCCATAGTGGACGGCAAGCCAGGGAAGGAACGCGACTGGCGTTTGCGCCGCTTCGACGACGTCTTCGATCGGAACCGGCAGAACGTCGGACATGCCGGCGGCGACGGCCTCTTCAAAGAGTCCGCTCGCGCCCGGAAGAAGATCGCCGACAGAACTCATGCTTTGGCTCACGTCTGCGCCTCCGCATCGAGAGCGATGTCGCGCAGGATTGGAATTGCGTAGGGATTCGCGGAGACGTCGGCGGCCGGCGCCGTCGCGCTGGCGCGCAGCACTCCGGGACCATAGGCGGCGCCGGCGAGCGAATTGACCGGCACGAAATCGCCAATCTTCATGCGCTCCTTGGCGCTGGCGCGAATGCGCGCCTCGGCTTCGCTCGTGACCGCGGTCAGGTCAGGCCCCTTAGCGACGAAGAGGGCGCCGGCGAAATCATAGAGCCTGCGTTGGGCTCTCAGGCAAATGACGGAGACGGCCTCTGGCTTCACGTCCTCCGCGAGCAGGCGATCGCCAACGGTAAACATCTCCTCGTCGGTAAGATCGCGCCCGTCGGGCCCGGCGAGGACGATGTCGATGTCGCCTTTGCGGCCGTGAACGGCGCGGCCATTGACGGCCGCGTGACGCAGGATCGGGAGAGCCGTATAGGCTTCGAAAAGATAGCGCTCGCGCGTGCCGGCCGCCGGGCGCGAAAAGGCGAGCAGATAGCGCAGGAGGAGTCGTTCGTCGGACTCCATCACCGCAGGTGTAGACTCGGTCGCCGGGATGACGGTGAGACGTTCGATATTGACGCGCGCTACGACATTGTCGAGATCGTCGCCTTTGGCGAGGGGCGCGAGCACCGCCCGCACCGCGTCATTAACGCGCGCGCGATCAAGCAGGCGCAGATATGACCACGCCTCGCTGGTGATGACGGCCGGATCAGTTTCGAGCGTCTGGACGTCATATTGCGGCAGGCTCGGATCGATGGCGCGCGCGGCGGCCCAGACCGCGATGAAACGCTCCATGAAGGCCGATTGCAGCGTTCCATAGTCCAGCGGCTCGATGGCGTCCGGCGCCGGAAGGCGGGAGAGGTCGATCGTTTCGGCGGAGAGGACAGTCATGCCGCGCCGCCGATGTTCGCGCGAAGAAGAACGCCGTAGAGGTTTCGAAATAGGGCCATGCGCATTAGGCCACCCCTCGCAATTCGGCGACGGACAGCGGCAGGTTGAGATCGACGCCTTCGACGATCGCGTAATTGCCGAAACGGCCCTCTGGGTAATAGGACCCCTCGAACAGCACGCCGAGAGCGCCGACGCGGTCGAGCACGACGAGCTGCAGACGGCGAATGCGATATTCCGGCTCGTAGGCGTGAACGGCGACGATGACGTCGCGGTAGAAGCGGGCCGCCAGCGCCGCTGAGATATTGCGGCCGATGTGGCGCGTCGGATTCATCCCGAAGTCGAGCAGCATGACGCGCTCGGTCGGGATCGTCATCACGATCTTGATAATCGATTGCTCGAGATGGGCGCGGCCAGAAAGCGGCCTGCCTGTTCTCGCGTCGATCCCGTTCCGATAGCGAACCATGCAAACGCCTTTTAAGAGGTCTTTTCAGCCTTCGGGTTTTTGGGTTCTTTCTTGAGCGCGATCGTTCTCTGCGCCAGCTCATACTCGGCCTCGGCGTCGAGGAGCTTCAGCTCAAAGCCGACCGTCGGCCGCGCGGGCGTGCCCTGCTCGTAGACAGGCGGAATGCGGCGGCCGGCGACGACGAAGCCGGCGCGTTCGGTGGTGACATAGGTCTTCGGCTCTTCGGGCGCTTGCGGATTTTTCATGCTCTCCTCCTTCACGCGCTGGTCTCGATGAGCGCGAGCGGGTTGATGTAATAAGTCACGTCGCCGGCGACGAATTTGATGTTCTGGATGCTCTCGCCGTGGATGCGGGTGGTCTTGCCCTTAATCCGCGCTTCGTCGGCCTCAGCTTCGAATTTCTTATCGCCCTTGATCGAGATCTCGTCCTTCCTTTGCTCGACGCTCGTCTTCTCGGTCGTTGACGTGATCTTTTCCTTCGTTTGCGCGACGCTCGTTTTCTCGGTCTTGCGCGTGAGATTTTCTTGCGTCTGCGACACGCGGGTCTTGCCGAACGCGCGCACGGCCTCGTCCTTGCCCTGGCCGTCCGGCCGCTTCAGCTCGTCGTCGAAGGCCGAAGGGATCGCATAAGACGCCGCGCCCACGATGCCCGACGGCGACATAAGGCGCATGCGATCGCCCTCGGCGGGCAGCGCCGGCGAGTCCTTCAACGCGCCCGAAGAGTTCGAATGCGGCTTGACCCAGGGCGACAGGATCTTCTTGCCGTCCTCGTCGGTCCCGAGTTCGAGCCGCACTTTCCACTTCTCTTCGTCGCGCTCGGCGACATGCCCCTCAACATGAGCGAGCGCCAGGCGACGATTGACGCGCACCGACTCGCGGCGCAGGCGGCGAAGCTCGGAGGCGTAAAGGCTCACGCGTCGCCTCCAGTGAAGAAATTCGCCGGCGCGACATGAAAGAGCGTCTGCTTCCAGGTCACCGCGTAATAGACGACGCCCTGCGCGACGGCCTTGATGGTGAAGAGCGGCTTCGCTTCGGCGTCTTCGGGCGGCCCGACGTCCTCGACGTTCCAACGCGTGAAATCGTCGTCGGTGAGCGAGAGCAACAGGCCTTCGCAGATCGCGAGCGCCATCTCATCGCGCTCAACTCGTCGTCCGCTGACGATCAGATCTTCCGTGACCACATAGGCGGTGAGATCGACGATGAAATCATCGGCGCCAGACAGTCGCCCCTCCGGCTTCGTGCGCGTCGCCGCGACGGCGATCGAGGGGGGGGTGAAGATTCCCTTTTCGAGCACGTCGCTGATGTCGAGCTTGCCGAGATGCGACCTCACGTCGAGATCGACGAAGCGCGACTTCAGCCTCACAACGATGGCGTCGCGCAGCCCCTTGACGCGGGCATTGGCCAGAAGCTCGGCGCGGGTGAGCGTCATCACGGCAGGAGCCTTCCGAAATAGTCAGTGATCAGCGCCTTGATCTCTTCGGCGTCTTCCGCCGACACGCCCACGAAGGGACGCGCCGGGATCGTCACCTTCTTGGCGAAGACGCGCTTGTTGCCGAGCATGAACACGAGGCGGCCAGCGCTTTTTGGCATAATGACCGCGCCTTCCTGATGGACATGCGCAAATTCCCAGGCTGCGCCCCATTCACCGCTCGTTCCCGATGAGGTGGAAGCGATGCTGTCATGCAGATGGCGGCCGGTGCGATAGAGGATCGGGGTGCCTTCCTTATTCGGCGGCCATTTCGTGCCGTCAGGACCTGGCCCGCCGCTCTCGATGCGCTTGCGCGTCTGGTTTTCGCCAAGCTGCACGATCTCTTCGACGAGCGGGGCGGCATCGAAGTCGGAGAGACCCGTCACCAGCGCGTTGATCGCCGCAAGATCATGCTTGTTGACTTCGATCTTGACGCCGAAGTCCATCACCACTCCCTCATGGACGCGCGCGAGAACTGGCGTTCGGGGGCGACGACAATCGCTTCGCCAGGCGAGCCCGTCGTTGGCGCGCCGTCGACCGATCCACTGCCCGAGGAGTTGAACGTGAGCGAGCCCTTCTTGCCGGAAGCGACGCCCTCTAACCGCGTGACCGCGATGTCGTAGCGCGTCTTGATCTCTTCGGTGGAGCGCGCAAACGTCACGGCGACGCGATACATCGCCATGTCGGTTGCGAAGAGCTTCAATGCGCCAAGCGACTCGGCGTCGAGATCATTAAGCTGCGCCCTGGTATAGCGGGCCTGCAGGATGATGCGGATTTCCATAGAGACGTCGGCGAGCGCCGCATCGAAGCGCGCCCAGTCCGGCTCGCGCGTCGTCTCATCGGCGCAAAGCAGCGCCGCGTCGCTTGGATAGCGCGCCTGGACGTCATCCTTTGTGGCGAAGGGTTCAGCCATCATGCCCTCGGCGGCCAGGTCCAGTAGTTCCCCGAATCTTCGGACGCTTCCTCGAGCTTGATCACGCTGCCGGCGTGGCGAACGTCGGCCGGCTGCAACACCGTCAGGTCGACGATCACGTTGCTATGGACGCGGGTGATGATCGCTGCATAGGGGCCTTGACCCATGCCGGACGTCTGCTTGTGGGCGTCCTCAATAAAGTAGTGAACGATGCGTCCGA
This sequence comes from Methylocystaceae bacterium, assembly GCA_009773555.1. Lineage (GTDB taxonomy): Bacteria > Pseudomonadota > Alphaproteobacteria > Rhizobiales > Beijerinckiaceae > Methylocystis. Next base: position 23,887 of record WSXZ01000002.1, read on the forward strand.
CGGTCGGTGTCATGCGCCTGCCTTTGCGTGCTGTCATTCGCGGGGGCGCGGGTTTGGACGCCGCGCCCCGCCGTGGCTTTTTTTGGTCGTCGGCATTTTGGTTGCGGAGGCCAGATTCGAACTGGCGACCTCTTGGTTATGAGCCAAGCGAGCTACCGGGCTGCTCTACCCCGCAAAACTTGTCCTCAGTCCCAATCGCCCTCGATCGCGCCGAGCGGTTTGAGCGTTTCGAACTGCTCTCGCGTCAGCGTCACCGTCGCACCGGGCGCGGCATAAGAGCCGTCGAGCAACAACCTGAATGTCGCGACGAAGGTCTGCTTCTTATTAGCCGCGGCCTCTTCGGCGGCCTTCTTGGCGGCGGCCTTCTTGGCCGCGGCTTCTTTGGCGGCGGCTTCTTTGGCGGCGTCCTGTTCGTTGTTCGCGGTCATCAGGCGCCTCAGCTGATTGCGTTGACGATGAGCGCGCCGGCGGCCTTGGCGACGACAAGCTCGTTGATGTGCTCGCCGACGCGCACGACCTCGCCGCCTTCGAGGCCGACGTCCGGGTCGACCATGCTGCCGGCGAAGCGCGTGCCGAATGTCGGCGAGAAGCCCCAGGTCACGCCGCCTTCCGGCCGCGCCGAACGGTCGATGAAAGCGAAGGCGATGTGCTTGTCCCAGGCGCGCTTCATGTTGAGCGCCTGTCCGGGACGCGCGGCGTTGACCCAGCTCGTGCCGATCAGGAGATTGAGCAGCTCGAAATATTCGGCGAATTCGCGCTGGGTGAGCTGACCCTCGGCAAAGTTCGTCCCCTTGATCTTTTTGACCAACTTCGGCTGGCGGCGCAGCTTTTGCCAGACCTCGTCGCTCATCGCGCAGGTGTTGGGCCGCGTCATGAACACGCCGACGAGCGCCGTGTGAATCGCATCCTCGGGATCGGAGTCCGGGTCGTCGAAACGATCTCCGGCGCTGGCGATCGTGGTGACGTTGGCCGGATCGTAATTCGCGGGGTCCTGCGCGAATTTGGCGACGCGCAGCTCGCGGTCGAGCTGCATGATGTTGGTCAGCGTCCCCGTCGCATAGTGCAGCGGATCAAAATTCGAGAGGCCCTGGTCGCGCTGCGCCTTGGCGGCGTCGATGTCGGAGCGCGGCACGACGATCTGCAGGCCATAGGCCTCGACCGATCCGTCCTTCTCCGTCGCCGAGAATTCAACTTCCTTCACCTTGCCCTTGCGGCCCACCCTGGTGTCGGGAACGGTGAACGCCTGGCCGAGCGGATATTCCAGCCATTTGAACCGCTCGGTCGGCACCGGCACCCGCGGCATGAGGCGGTCGCCGATATAGGCGACATCGGGATTGCTGTAGCCGATCGCGATGGCGGTCATCGCGGCGTTGCGGACGAAGGGGCGGGCGACAGACATGGAGACCTCGATAAGTTAAGGGATTACGCCGGCAGCACGATGGCCGACGGCGCGATCGTGTAATGGATGATGTCGTTGGCGACGCCCGGCTCCTCGGCCTGGCCGATGACGAAAACCGTCTGGCCAGCGATGCCGACCGCCTTCACGGCCTTGCCGTTGGCGTCGCTTGTCAGGTAGTCGCCGGCGGCGACGTTCCCGCCGACTGTGACCTTGTCCATGCCCTCGCGCGCGACGTCGACCATGTCTTTGGCCGCCGCCGCGCCGAGTTCGGTGACGCCGGCGAGACGATCCGTCGCCGCCGACGCCTGCGCGACCTCGCCGCGATTATTCGTGTATTTCGTGATCAGCCGCGCGCCGATCGCGCCGGCCGCCACATAGCTGCGGGAGATTGAGTTCGCGCTCATGATCGCCTCTTCGAGATGGAGGGGGCCGCGTCAGGCGGCGGCGGAATATTTCTTTTCGAGCGCCGCGACGGCGTCGAAAATGTTGAGCGCCTTACCGTCTGCGACGAGCTTTTGCGCTTCGGCGGCGAGCAGCGCCGGCGCGGGCATCGCGCCGTCGCCGGGCTCCTTCTTCTCGCCGAGCCCGGACTTGGTCAGCGCCGGAGACTTCGCCGCGAGCAGCGCTTTGACGCTGTCATAGCCGGAGTCGGTCGCGCAGAGCCGCGCGTAATGATCCTTCTCCGCTGGCAGGATTTTCTTGTCCTTCAGCGCGCCTTCGATCAGCGCGTCGACGCGCGCCTTGCGGTTGGCGTCTTCGATGTCCTTGAGCTTCGTCTCGGACGCGGAGAGTTTGGAGACAGCCTCGTCATGGACCGCCTTCGGCACGAAGCCGGCGTTGAGCGCGGTAAGCAGCGCGGCTTCATTCGCGCCGGCGGTCACGCCGAGCGCGGCGGCAAGTTTTTCCATTTTCGACTCCTGGGAAGATGCGGCGGCGAGCGCCTTCTGGCCGCCGAGGGCGGGCGCCGTGACGAGCGCCACCGAGCGCAGCCAGGTCGTCACGCCTTCAGACGTGTGAAAGAAATCCGGCGAGATGAACCGATAGGCTTTGGCGGCGAGCAGCGACTTGCCTTCGGCGAGCCATTCAACTCTGCCCTGCAGCGCGCCGCCTTCGACGCGCAGCTCATTGATCCAGCCGACCGCGTCGGCGCGCGCGCCGGTCCTCGCCGCATGATGCGTTGAATGATTGACGTCGATCGGCACGGCGACGCCATCCGCCTTGAAGCGCGCAATCAGCGCCGCAGCGTCTACATCGTAGGTTCTCCCATCGCGGGTATCGATCCGGCCGACCTGCGGAAAAATCGCGATCCACTCCGGCGGCGCTTCGCCGGTGGGAAGAGCGGCGGCGAGCGCGTGGATTGCGAAATCGGCTTGCGGAGCGTTCTGCATGCGCGCACACTGCGCTTGCGCGTCGGGCCGCTTGGCTACGAAGATTTTCTGGTCACGCGACGCGCCGAACCCGCGAAGCGATTTTTGCCCTCAGCGGCGTGAAATGAACGCCGAGGCCCGCCGGGCCCAATCCCTTCCCCCTAAAATCGACGTTAAAGGCCCATTGAACGCCGTGGGCGCGTTTTTCGAAACCGCGCGGAGCAACGCAGCGGATTTTTGGACTCGGGCGCCGGCGGGCCGTTTCTGGGGGTTCTCATTTCGGGCCGTTGAAGGGGCGCGGCGATCGGCCTATATCGGAGGTCGTGACGGCGCAAAATCCGAGCAGCCGGCCGCCTCTAGGCCGCGGAGGGGTGTCGTCCTCCCCGTCACGCTTCTCCCGCCTTCGTTTTGCCAATCCGCTCCTGTTTGCGGCGGAGCCGCCCAATTTCGTGCGAGTTGGTTCGCAGGAACGTTTGCACGCGCAAGAAGCGCTGCGCCGATCGTTTGAGGACGAGCTTCCACCACGCGCCTTCGATCTCAGCGACGAGAGTCCGAAAATCCTCTCCCCGATCCTCGTCGATGATTTCGCCACCGTCGACTATCTGCTGCACGAGCCGGAAGCTGTCAGGATCGACATGCTCGTGCTTTTTGACCTTGCGAGACATCGTGGCGTTGAACGCGACAATGAGGCGCGACTTCGCGCGCATGTCCTCAAGAAAGCGTCCAGCCGTCGCAACGGGCAAGGCCAATGGCTCTCCGATTCCCATGAGGAGTTTCGGCGCGGGCGAATTGACGATCTCGGCGATACGGGAGCGCGCTGCTTCTTCGCCGGCCGCCTCCAGCCGCGCGCTGACATTGTCGACGAGCGTCTTGGCGCGCGACAATCCGGGATTGGTTCCCCAGCCGGGATCGATGCCGACGGGCACATATGTGACCTCGCCAGTGCGGCGGTTGATGAAAGGCCTCGTCTCGATCGTGGGCGGCTCTAACAGATAGTCTCCCGTCGCCGCCAGCCGCTCGTATTCAAAGCGGGTGATTTGGCGCACGCTGCATTTGCAGCCCCAGCCGTTGGGCGGGAAATGGGTCGACCAGAAGGGATCGTCGACCAGCAGCATAATTCCGACGAAAGCGAGATGCTGCTCGCGCGGATTGGCGCTCGCAGTCCTCACATAAAGGAGATAGGGGAGACCCGCCTTCGTCCGCTGGATGCGTTCCCACTGGCCGGCGGCGCGGGCCGTGCGCACGTTCGACCAGAAAATATTTTCGAGCCGCGCCGGCCGTGAGAAGTCGACGATCTTGCTTTTCCATTTGCCCGTCGGATCGTCGACCTTGCGCTTGCCATACCAGCCGAGCGCCTGCAGCTCTGGAATGAGCTTTCCGCGCCAGCTCTCGAACCCCTCGCCCTTGTCGATCGCGCGCTGAATGCTGGTCTTGAAGAGCGTCAGCAATTCAAGGTCGACCGCCTTGGCGACGGTGAAGGCGTAAGCATGCTCCTGGCCCCAGACATCCTGCCAGGAGAACGCCGGCTTGAGGCTCTTCTCTTCGAAATAGCGGGTGATTTCGGGCGGCGTCTGGAACCCGCGCGTCGCCGGCTTCATCAATCCCTCACGTCGCCCAGGCCGCGCGACTTGGCGGTTGCGCGCGCCACCGCCTCTTGGAGCGGCGCGGAGTCGATTCCCGCCTTTTCGATATTGGCGAGCGCCTCTTCATAGTTCTCGGCCCTGCCGACAGCGGCGAGCAGACCGGCGAGCAGCGGATCGCGGATCTCACGCCAGTCGGTAAGCGCCTCGTCGACGAGCGTGTCAGTGTCGTCGAGAGCCGTGATCGCCTGAGTTGGATCATCAGCGGCAAGCCGCGTGCCGTGAATCTCGCCGCAGCTCGGGCAGCGCGTCCCAAGCGCCGCGAGCTGCTCGGCCGCGACCTTCTTGCCTGTAGCGTCCTTCTTTTTGGCGCCCTTTTCCGACTGCCGATCGCCGACTGCCGATTGCCGCTTCTCCGCTTCCTCCTGGCTCGCGTCAGCTTGCGCGGCAGGCGCGCCGAGCAGCTCCTCGTCCTCGTCCGGCTCGGGAATGGAGGCGCGCTTGCGCACATAGCTCTGGCTTACTTTGAGGCCAAGCGGTACGGCTTGCCCGAGAAACGCGCCAAGTGCTGCGAGATCCTCGTTCTCGGCGAGTTCCATCTGGACCGTCGGATAAATATCCTGCGGGCCGAAATTCATGGCGACGGCCGGGCGGATCAGATCGCGATTCACCGTCGCCGAGTTCTGTCGCGCGTCGAAGCGCACGATGTCCATGCGGACATTCTCCTGCACCTTCGCCTGCGCGAGCGAGCCGCCGCTCTTGGAGACTTCGGCGGTCATCGTCTGACCGAGAATGATCAGAGAGACTTTCCCGTCGAGATAGCTGATGAAATTGCCGAAGACGGCCTCGCCGCGATTGCCGTTGGTCTCCTGAAAGTCGATCTCCATGCCCTGCGGAATGATGGCGGCGGCGTCATTGGCGATGGCGCGAACGGCGCGCAGCAGCGTCGCCTTGTCCTCGTTGGTCGCGCTCGAATGAAATTTGCCGATGCGGAAGGGAATGCCGTAGATCTCGCAGAAGGCCGCCCAATCCTGCAGGGCGAAGGTCTGCATGACGAAAGCCCAGGCGGCCGAGCGCGCGACGCCGCGCCGCACCGGCGATCCGGCGCGCAGATAGGGCTCATGCTTCATGAAATAGGGCGCCTCGATCCTGGGGCCGGGCAGTCCTGAGTCGTCGAGGAGGCAGAGATCGCGCAAGCCCACTTCGTCGTAGCGGAAATAGCGCGGGTCGCGATGCTGATAGACGACCGGCCGCAGCGCGCCTCCTTCGTATTCCCAGATCGGCTCGACGACCGAATAGCCCTTGCCGACGCCATCCTGGAGCGAAGCGACCATGTCGGGGAACATCGGATCGGCGATCAGGCTCTCGACGAAATCGACAGCCTTCGGATTGACGCCCTTGGGCGCCGAGACGGAGATCGTCACGCCGTCGAGCGCCAGGCGGCGCGTCTGCAGCTGCGAGGCGTAATGGAGGTAGCGCTCCTCCATGTCGATCGCGAGCGTCAGATAGGGCTTGGCGAGGCCCATATTCGCGCCCCTCATGATCTCGCCGAGCCTCGCCGGCGTTAGTCCCGAGGCTTCCGAATAATGGATGAGGGCGCGCGCGCCATAGCGCTCGGGCGCGGCCGTCTCGCCTTTGAGCAGCGGAACCATAATAGGTTGGCCGTCCGGCCCGATAATGGACGAGCGGCGGGTCTCTACCATATCGATCGCTCCGCGCTTTGGTTTTCAGGAAACAGCCAATCGCCGGGCTGCTCGCTGCCGACCCGCGGCGCCGGCGTATAGCCATATTCGACAGGACCGAGCGTTGAAGCGTGCCACATCAGCACGCCGGCGATCGCCGTGTCGCCGTGACGCTCGAAGCCGTCCGCGCCCTTGTAGCGCATGTCGTCGGGCACCTTGATGATCCCCTTGACATAAGCGAGCGCCTGATGGTCGCGCAGCACGTCCTCATGGCGCGGCAACACCATCGTGCGATCGGCGAAGGCCTCGATATAGGGCGGCGAGTTCACGCGATACCATTCGACCGTGAATTTCACTTCGAGCGCGCGCTCACCCCAGCGCTGAACGGCTTTTTCGGCGAGATAGGCGCCATTGCCGGTGGCGTCGAGCGCCGCGCCGGAAAAGCGCGGCAGGCCGTCGCCGACATAGTAGAGCACGTCGCGCTGCTGATCGAAGGGGACATTGCGCATCTCGACGATGAATTGCGTCCGCCGCGTGAGCATGGCGTCCGTCGCAGCGACGAGAATGTCGGATGCGTCGCCTTTGCGCGCGAAGTCCTGGCCGAGATAATGCGGCCGGCGCGGATCGAGGGCGCCGAGGAGCGGTTTCAGCTCGCGCTCGCAAAACGCCTTGCACTCGGCCTTACGGACATGTTCGGGATAATTCTTGAAGGCGTCGGGCAGCGACCAGCGCACGATCGGAATCCCGCCCTCCATGCAGGCTTCGATCTGCACGCGCGTGAGCGCCGCGCCTTCCGCCTCCGACGGAATGGCGTCGAGTTCCTGCTCCATGGCGCTCGTGCGCGGTCCATAGGAGCTGCGGATTTTTTCTTCCCATTCGACTTCAGCTTCGGCCGACCAGGTCTTGCCGGTGATGAGGCAGACCCGTCTGAACAGGCCGTTCTCCACGGCCTTTTTGAAGGGGATAAAATGGACCTTGAACGGGGTCTTTCCGGCCTTCGCTTCGCGGATCAGCTCGTTGAAGGGATTGAGCACGCCATTATGGGTGCTGATGACCCTGATCTTGCCGCCCCAGATTAGGAGGGCGTTCACCGCGTCGAGCACGGCGCGCACGTCCTTGTGAAAGGCAGCCTCGTCGATAACGACGACGCCCTGCAGCCCGCGAATGTTTTCGGGGCGCGACGACAGCGCTTCGACGCGGCAGCCCGAGGAAAAACGGATGCGATAGGCCGAAATGAATTTTGAAGAGCCGTCCTCGCGCTCGTCTTCGAACATGAAGTCTTCGATCCGCGCCAGCTCACCGGCGACGATCCTGGCGAAATGCGCCACATAGCCGATGAATTCGCGGCCCTTGTCCTTGGTGTCGCCGATATAGAAGACGTTCTGGCCGCCTTCGCTTTTCTTTTTCGCGGCGATCAGGGTGTCGTCGAGCGCCTCGGCGTAAGTGACGCCGGTGCGACGCCCTTTCTCGGCGGCCTTCAGGTCGCTCTCGTCTTCGATCCAGTCGAGCTGGTGCGCCATCAGCACGCCAGCAGCGAGCGGATCGTGATCTTCAGGGATCTCCGCGCCGCGCGGGAGCTCCTCCGGGAGGCTCGCCGGATCGCGAGGGAGAATGGGCGCCATGCCCGTTCCTTCGCTCATGTGCGCACTCCCAGCACGTCCCGACGGATCTTCGCGACCTGGTCGGCCGAGAGACCCGCTTCGCGCGCGACCTCGGCGACGGCGTCGGCCGCCTTTTCGGTCTTCGTCGCCAGATCCTTTTCGGCCTTCGTCTTGCGGTCGTGCGAGAGCTTCTGCGCGGTGACGACGGCGAGGAAGCCGCGCGAGAGCTTCATCGCCTCGTCGGCCGACAGTCCAGCGCCCTCGGCCTCGCTGATGATCTCGCCGATGAGCGCCTTGATGAACTCGGCCAGCGCGATATTGCCTTCGTCGATCTTCTCTGGAGTCAGATGCGGCGCGAGGCCGGAAAAAATGTCGCGTTGCATCTGCAGGCGCTGGCTAGCGCGATGAGCGGCGACGCTCGCGCGATTGAAAGCGCTCTTGCTGATGATGTAATCGGCGAGTCCCTTGTCGACGAGGCGGCCGTTCAGTTCGTCAAGGATTTCTTTTTGGGACCGCTCGCGCTTGTTCAGCTCCGAGAAGGCCCAGCGGATGTCTTCCTGTCCCTCTTCGGGAACGAGATCGAGAGAAGAAAGCCGACCGCGCGCGGGGGCCATGTCAGGCCTCCGGGCCCGGCCGCTTCACGCCTTCGATGCGGATGCGGCGCTCGACATGGTCGAGGCCCTTCTGGGTGATGGAGGCAATCAGCACGCTGCCGGATTCGGCGAGCGTCACAGCCCCCACCATTTCCAGGTAGCGCAGCTCGTCGTGGACGAATGCGCGCGGCCGGTTGATCGCCCAGCGGACCTCCAAATCCTCGCGCAGCGCCTCGGAGTTCCAGCGGCCGTCCGGCTGTTCGGCGAGATCGCGCAGCATAATCAGGCGCGCATGTTCGCGAATGACGTCGCCCATGCTCATCGGCGCATCTCCCGCTCGCGGTCTTCACGCTCGGCAAGGCGGTCCTGGGCGCGTTCGTTCTGCTGGATGACGGTGTCGATCTTGTCGGCCAGCGCCTCGAATCGCGCCTTGATCACGGAGGCGATCTCGGTGATCTTCACGTCGACCGCGTGGAACTCGATGCGCGTCGGCAGATGCTTGATCTCCACCTGCACGGCGGACACATCCGATTCGAGCTTGTCGATCCGTTCAAACTGCCGCGCGTCGTCGTCGCGCAGATCCCGGACAGCTTCGTTGACGCTCAGCTTCAATTCGTCGAACGCCTTTTGATCGCGCCTTGTCAGCGCTCCCCACACTGCGATGACGATCGCCGCCGCCGTTCCCGCCCATTGGCCCGCCGTGCCCCATTCGAACGTCACCAAAACCTCCCAGAGAACAGAAACGTCAAGAAAGTGATCCAGACCGGCGAGAGGCCGATCGCGGCGACGAGCGCCATGCCGAGCGCGTCGCGCGTTTCATGTCGCATCGCGTTGCCTCCTCAGCTTCCAAACGGTCGCCGCGAAGACGATGAGCAGCAGGGCGAAGCGAACAAGCGCATGGACGCCGTTGACGTCCGGCTGGCCGGAGACGAAGAATTCCTTCACGGCGCCGCGCCCCTATTCTTCATGGGATGAAGGGGCGACGACGCGGCGGCGGCTTCCTGCGCTGAATTTGCGCAGAACGTCGTTATAGAAGAGCCCATCGCTCACGAGGCGGCGGTTGGCTTCCGAGGCGACGGCTCGGTTTCGAAGGCCCCAGACCTTCAGAGCTGCGCAGCGGTCGGACTTGGCAAGGGCACTGGCTTGCCGAAGTTCTTTGGCGGATCGGGTAGGGTCGGAGCCGCGATCTCCGGCTGCGTCGAACGCGCGCACGACGGCAATGTAATCGGGATCGAGAAACAGAGGCCGATCGCTAAAATTGGACGCGAGATCATCCTTCGCGTTTGGAGCATGTGGTCTGTCCTTTGTCGGCAGGCTGGAGATGAAATCCTTTTGCGCTTGCGCCGCCCTGGCATCCTCCTCGACGCGCACGGTGGCGTCTCTCGCGACGTCCTCGGCGGCCGTTTTCCATTCGTTGACTTGCGCCTGCACGGCGGCTTTGGCCGCCTCGCGCGCGGCCGCTTCGCGGGCGCTGCAGGCGGCGTCGTGACGCCATCCCGACCACAGCCAGGCGACGGCGAAGGCGATGAGAGCGCCGCCAACCCACGTCTCCGCGAAGCTGAAGAATTTCTCAGCAAGCGTCTTTGCTCCAGCGAGAATGGCTGCGATCGGCATGTCACCATTTCCAAATGAGATAGAGGGTCGTGAGAAAGGCGAGCGCCCACCAGAAGGCGCGGCGCAGCAAGGGCCGTGGATCGACGCCGCCGCACATCACAGCCGCCCGACGTTTGCGCCGCTGCGGCCGTCGATCACGCGTCTCTCGATGACGATGCTCGCGCCGCGCAAAGCGTAATAGGCGGCGACCAGGATCACGACGAAGCAGAAGACGGCGAGCGCCACGATCCAGTGCGTCCCGAGCCAATGCCAGATATCGGAAAGCGCGCTCACGCTGTCCCGAGCATTGGAGACCGCAGTCGCGGTGTCGGAAATGCTCTGCGCCGTCGTTTGCGCCTGCTGCAGCGCTTCGTTTGGGTCCGACGCGACAGAGCCCGCCGTCAATCCGCCCGCGGTTAGGACCGTGGCGGCGGCGCGCTTGACGACCGTCGCCGCCTGAATCGTCTGCGATCCGTTGGCCAGCAGATCCCGCGCCGTGAGTTCCTCGCGCGGCTTCTCGACGACGCCCTTTTTCGTCGCGATGCGCACCGTCTCCTGCTCACCGTCGTCGCGCCCGAAGACGGCCGATTTGAAGGAGAGCATGTTGAAGGCTGGTCCGGGATCGCGCTTGCGCGTCGGCGCAATGTCGTAATGGCCAGCGATGTCCTTAATGCCGTAGGTCTCGAAGATGGCGCGCGCGACGGCGATCGCGGCCTCCATCTGCAGCTCGGGATAGATCTGCCAAAAGGGCGTATCTTCTCCGTTCGGATGGCGAGCTGCGGCGCAATCCTTCGGATCGATCGTCTTGGATGGGGCGACTTCTGGGAAGAGCTTCTTGTCCGCGCGCACCTTGACGGGCCCACAGTTCACAAGCTCGACGCCGATCGAGAAACTGTTGCAGCCGCTGCGGCCCTTCCATTTCGAAGCGCCGGCGTGCCACGTCACGAGGTTGAACGGCGCGAGCTGCGTCACCGCCCCGTCGCGATCAATCACGAGATGCGCCGAGGCCTTTCTCGCTTTGCTGGTGAGGGTCGCGATCGCCGACGCGCCGGTGAAACCGGCCGTATAGTGCATCACCAGCAGAGTCGGCGATCTTAACGAGCCAGCGGCGCCAGCATTCGGCGTGCGCGCCTGCGCGACCGGCGCGCCGTCGTGATGCAGAACGTAATTGCGAATTGAAAAGGTCATTGCAGCACCTGCACATTGACGCGCGCGACGCCGACCTCAAGCATGGCCAGGCGCATGGCCGCGCCGCGCGAGATGTCGAGAGAGCGGCCGGTCCAGGCGGCAGGACCGCGATCATTGACGGTGACGACGACGGCGCGCGCGCCGCGCGAAATGAGCAGCTTCACGCCGCAACGAAGCGAGCGATGCGCCGCCGTCAGGCCCCATGGATTGAAGCGCGCGCCACATGCGGTGTAGGCGTTGAGGCCTTCATGCGCGCCGCCGCCATAGTATGACGCGAGCATGGAGCCGGCCGGAGCGGCGCCAGCGGGCCCTTCGATTGGCCGCACATGGATCCGTCGCCAGTGTGCGTTGAAGGGCGGCAGACTGGCCTGCTGTTTGAAGATCGCCTCGAGGAAATCCGATAGCGGATCGGCCTTGGCGGGCGCGATCCACATCGCCGCGAGCGCGAGCGCGCCGAAGGCGATGAACGAACCAATGATTTCGAGATAGGATTTCATGGTCGGAACGCTACGCGCGAGCGCGTCCCGAATTGGCCCCGAAGATTTTCTTGAGAGGAACTTTTCGGCGGCTAAAAGAGCGAGCCTTGCCGCTTGTCCTTCATCCGCGCGCGAATGTTTTGCACCGTGCGTTGATGCACGCCGCCACTTCGAGCAGCTTCGCTAAGAGTCTTGCCTTGTTCAAGCGCCTCGCGGACGCGACGGCGCGCCTCGGCGCGCGACCCTGCCTCGCCGAGCGGCAGCAGGATCTTCACGCCATGCCGGGATCTGCCCGAGTCGCTTTCGATCGCCGCGACGAAATGCGCGCAGAGCTTGTCGGCCGCTTCGCGTCCGACGCATTGCACGAGCCAGTGATCGTCCGGCGCGCGGGCGGGTATGTAGCACTCGGTTCCGCCCTTAGCCTTCGCCAATTGCACCGCCGCCACAAGTCCCGCCACTTCGGCGATCTCGGCGAGGAGCGGCGGCAGATGAGAGACGTCGGCTTTCACGACTCCCCTCCCATCATGCGTGCGTCACGCATATTGGCCGACACCGATGGACTGCTCGGCGGTCATCGCGCGCGCTCCTTGTTGCATTTCGGACAGGGGACGCCTCTCAGCTCCTCTTCGTGCGACGCGACGGTGATCCAGGAGCTGCGACTTCCGCAGCGCGGACATTTGAACAGAGCGATCTGTTCGCCGCGCCCGTTCCAGCCGCGATCGGCAAAGGTCATCATCGCGGGCCGCTTGGCGGCTGCGCGCTTGAAGAAATCGAGCTGCAGCGCGTCGGTCATGCCGCAATCTTTAGGACCCCGCCCTTGCGGCGCGTCGGCGCGCCGCCATCGCCTTTGAGGAGCTTATGGGCCATCACGCCGCTTCCTTTTTGGCTTTGGCGCGCTTGCGCAACCGGGAGCCAAGCGTCGCGATCACGCCATCGAGGTGGCGATCGCTCAGCGCGCCGATGCTGAATCCCGAGATCTTGTTCGAGATGATGTAGCCATTGACGAAGTCGTCGAGATTGAAAGGCTCGACGTCGGCAAGCCGCGCCGCCTGTGCCGCGATCACCGCCTGTTTCGAGGCGATGCTCACATCCATCCCGCGCTTTAGCGCCTGGGATTCGCTCGGCCAGTCGACATGCGCCTCGCGCGCGATCCAGTCCTTTAACGCCTCGATCGCCTTCTTGGCGTCCTTGTGCTCGGTGAGCCAGCGCGGATGCGCGATCTTCGTCTGCCGCTCGATAAAGGCGATCAGCGCGCGATCGTCGCGATTGTCGACGATGCCGAGATTGAACGCCGAGATCCACAGCGCCTGCAGTTTCGCGCCATAGGGGCCGGTGACCGTCTCGGCCGCGCGGCGTGACGCGTTTCCGCGCTTCACCTCCGGGTGCTGGCCCGCGAGCACCTTCAGGATCTCGATGAGCTTCGCGGCCTGGACCTGGGAAAGGTGCGACGACGAGGAGACGCCGCGGAACTCGCGCTTCAACAGCGCGCGATAGTCATCGTCCGTATAGTGCGGGATCTGCCGCAGCAGGGTGTGGATGGCGCGGGTCTGGGCGGTGGTTGTCATTGCAGTCGCTCCCTTAGTTCGCGCCCGCGAACGACGGCGAAATCCGCGACATCGCAAAGCCGGTCGGCAATGCGCCGCGCGACGGCGGCGAGCCCGTCGAACGCCAGCGCCGGAACGCTGATGAAGAAGAACAACGCCAGCCATAGCGCGTAGCGGGCGGCGAGCTGCGTCTTTCGCAGAGTGATCTTCATGGCGTCTCTCCTTCCGCCTGCGGCCTGCGCACAAGACGCCGATCGACGATGGCTTTGAACGGCAGATCGTCGAATTCCACTTCGACATGGTCTCCGTCGAAGCGGCCGAGCAGCACGCCGCGAAGGACGTCCTCCCCGCCGGCGCTGTCTGCGAGCACGATCTCGATCGGCGAACCTTTCGTGGGCGCGTTCATTCGGCCGCTCCCTTGATCTCGGCCTCGAAGGGTTCCACTGAGAAATTCTCGCCGGCCGTGCCAATCGAAACCCCGGCGATGAGCCGCGCCTTCTCGGGCTCGCGGAGCATCGCCTCCTTGTCGATCTCCTCTTTCGTGCGCAGAAAAGCCGAAAGGCCGAGCGTCTTGATGCGCCCGATGACCTCGTCGACGCCCCGGATCGACACGCGCGGGGGCGCGAGCCGCCATTCGATCTTGCCGGTGCCGAGATCGGCAAATTTGCGCTTGCCGTTTTCCGTTAGCGCCGCACGATGCGCTTCGGCCCAATTGCGCAAGCCCTCGGTGAAGCGCTCGACCTGTTCGCGCAGGGGAGTCGCAACGGCTTCGGCGTCCTTCTTCGCCTGAGCGATGCGATCGTTCATGTCGGCTCAATGCGCGCGATCTCGCGCTGGCGCACGCCGATGTCGTGAATGAAGCTGGCGGCTTCCTCGCGCGACTGCGGCACGGGGACATTGGCGCCGCGCGTTTTAGCCTTGGGCGGTTTCGACATTGGCGGGCTCCTTAACGAGTTCTGAGAAGCGTCTTGAAAGGGCTTTTACGGCGGCTTGGAAACGTTCCTGCGCGTCGCGCTCGCCGAGCGAATATTCGGCTCTGACAAGCGCGTCATAGGCGTTGAGCAGCGCGGCGACGGCTGACTCGTTGCCATGCATGCGCAGTGGCGCGATCGCCCGCTCGCGCGCCGCCTTCACGTTGAGTGATGGGCGTCGCCGATAGGCCGCTTCAGCGGCGAGGAAATCATGAGCGATTTCGGTGAGCGTCGGCGGCAGTGGAATCGGCGCATCGAGCATCGCGGGCGCAGTCGGCGCGCTTGTCGGTTCTCGGTCGTCATCCCCTTCGCAGGGCTGTTCTTCGTCGCAAGGCGCTTCCTGCGCCGCGCGCTGCGCCAAGAGCGCCTCGGCCAGCGCGCGCGTCTCCTCGACGGAAACTTGAATGGCGAAGCGATCGCCGGAGCGAACGATCTTTTCAGCGAGCAGGAATGCATCGATCGTTGCGCGCTGCGGCAACACGCCCTGCGCACGAAGACCCGCGATCGCGAGCGCCTCAATCTCCAGCTCTCCGACCGTCGCGCGCAGCGCCGCGTCTTCTTCGAGCATCGCCTCGATTTTGCGAACGCCGTGCAGCACGGTCGTATGGTCGCGAAGAAAGGCCGCGCCGATTTGGGTCAGGCTGCGTTGCGCGAGCCTGTCCGAAAGATACATGGCGATCTGCCGCGGCGTCTTCAGCTCCGCTTTGCGCCGCGGACTCTTGATCTCCTCGGGCCGAATGCCGTAACGACTGCAGACGACGTCCAGGATGTCGGCGATTTGGACCTGCGCGCTCATGCCGCGTCTCCATTTCCGCCGTCGCTCGCAACAGCGGCGGAGTCTTCTGACGCTCGCTCCGGTCCAGACCGACCGCTCGCATCCTGTGGCCATTCGCGGTCGAGATAGGGGCGCAGATCGACGACGACGCCGGCGCGGCGGCCATCACTGATCGCGATCTCTCGCCGGGCTTTGGTGAGATGGTCGGGTGTCGTCAGCGCCTCGACACGAGCGTCGGCGGCCTGACGCCAACTCTCCTCGCGCTCGAGTTCGGCTTCCAGCGTGCGCGCCTCAAAAGCGAGCTTGTCGAGGGCGCCGGCGATGAACCCACAGTTCTGCGGGGTCATATGGAGGCCTCCAAGCTGGAAACGGCGTATCAGTTCGGCGACGGCGTCGATGTCGGCGGAAAGATGAGGCTCACGCATCGTGGCCTCCATCGTTTTTGAGGCGCGAGTGCTGACAACCGCTGCGGCAGGCGTGGAAGAGCGCGGTGCGAACGGCGCTCGTCCCCACATGGCGCTTCTTCTGTTCGTCGAGGCAGCGGTCGCGGCCAATTTCGCCGAGCACGGGGCATTCGAGCGTCGCGCCCATGAGCGCGCCGCGCACCTTGGCTTCGACGGCGCCAATGTCGCCTGCGTAACACGCCTTGCAGACGCTGGTGACGACGGAGCCGGAATAGCCGATGCGCTTGCCGGCGGCTGCGCCTGTAGTGCGGTTCGCTTCGCTCGCGAGCGCCTCGACCCACTCCGGAAGGGCGTCGCCATAGGCTTCGCGCGCATTGGCGAGGAAATCAGTCGATCTCGATCCAGCACCGACCGCATCGGTTAATTTTGATGGTAAAGAATTAACGTTAACGGCCGTGCTCATGCGCGAAGCTCCGAAACGACGGCGTCGCCGAGGACGCGATTGCTGTTGGGATCGAAGACGAAGCCGGCGACGCAGAGTTTGGGCGCCAGCGGTCCGGTGTTGGCGGATTTGACCAGCCGATAGCGGCCGGCAGTCGCGCCAAGAGGCGTATTTCCGGCCTTGCCGAGCGCCCTTTGCGGCCGTTCCAGGACTTGCAGCACGCCGACCGCGACGAGCCTCTGAATGTAGAGATTGGCCGAGCGTTGCGAGACCGGACGCTCCTCAGTCGAAGCGCTGACGGCCAGCTCCCTCGCGCTGAATTGTTCCAGCGCGCGCATGGCGTTCCACATCGCCTCGCGGGCGGTTAGCGGCGCGCGTTGCGGATCCGGGCGCTCGATCGGCGCTTTCGTCTGACGCTTCTTGACGGTGTAGAGGTTCTGGAGCGCGTAGCCGTCGCGCTTTGCGCCGATGCGCACGACATGGCCCTGGCGCTCCAGAAACCACACGTAGCGCTTGACCGTCGTATAGGCGACGCCCTCAGCGCAGAGGGCGATTTCCCGGATGGTGAAGCCTTTCGGCCGCGCGATCATCTCGCGCCAGTAATGCGCGGGCCCGGAAGGCATTGCGACTTCGATATGGACGGGCTTGCGGGTCACGCCGCTCTCCCGCTCTTAGCGCTGCGCGCGATGATGAGCCGTGAGGCGCGTGCCTTTGGCGGCTCGCCGGTATAGATTGGTCCCGCGTAATTGGCGCGCGTCACTTCCTTTGCGCCGGCGTTGCGCGCCCATTGCGATACGCCGTCGAGAGAAGTCGCGATGCGCCGCGCGCGGCCGTCGCCCTGAATGCGGATCTCTTCCAGGAGATCGTCGCTGATCGCGACCGGCAGCAGCAGGTCGGCAAGCTTGCGCGCGTCTTCGAGATCGCACGGCTCGGCTCCGAACCAGGCGAGAACGCGGTTGTGAAGTCGCTCGATACTTGCGAGCTTCTGCGGCAGCGCCTCTTCGCCAATGAGCAGGACAGGCACATTGCTGCTCATCGCGATCTCGCGCATGAGTTCCGCGTAGCCCTTGTCGACCACCTTGTCGGCTTCATCGATGAACAGCGGTCGCCTGGGCTCTTCGGCGAGCATGGCGATCGCCTGTTCGGCAAGTTCTGGAATCGAGCCCTGCGGGCGCGCGACGCCGCCTTCGCGCAGGATCGCCGTCAGCAGCGTCTTGCGGGTCCAGGTATCGCCGACCTCGACGCGGATGGCGCGCGTCTTGTTCTGCGCGTAAATCGACGCATAGGTCTTACCGTCGCCGGAGCGGCCATGCATCACGCCGATATTGGGAAGGCTCGGCGCCCGATCGGTGACTCGCGCGACGAGTTCCCGAAAGCCCGACACATTCTTGAGCGCCGCGAAATTCGATGAGCTCGTCCTCGGCGGCGGGGGTTTGATTTTTGGAATGGCGTCTGACATTATGTCCTCGTCTGATTATTTCTGTCCTTGAGGGGCGCGACCGTTGCGAGCGGTCGCGCCCTTCTTTTTGGAATGCACTCAACGCATTTGCCGCCGCCGCTGTGCGAACGGCGGAACTCACCGCAACGCGGCTTCGCCGAACTCCTCAAACATCTCCTTCATCGCGTGATATTCGGCGCCGACCTGGTAGCCGCCGAGCCACAACGCCTCTTCGTTCGAGAGACGCTCATTGTTTTCGACACGCGCTTCCAGTTCGCGCGCGCGGCGGAATCGCTGTTGGCGCGTTTCAGGAAGCTGATGAACGGGGGTGACTTCCGATTTTGCGTCGACAAATTGATTGGAATTCGGAAGCGGAGACGCTTGGACGTTTCCTGCCGCCTCGCCGGCCGCCTCAAGCCCCGCTGTCGTGTAGCTCTCGTGACGTTTCGGAAATTCGACGAGTTTGCCCGCGTCCTTCGCCGCTTTGCGGACGATCACGTCGACCATGTCGCGCGGCTTGATCTGACGCATGTCGGCCCGCAGTTGCGCCGCGCTTTCTTCGAGCAGACGTTTCTGCTGCGCGCGCGCTTCCATGACCGCTGCCTTGGGATCAATTCCCGCGAGTTCGGGGCAGATTGCTTCGCCCAAAAATTCCGCACCGTCTTCGGAGAAGAGCCAGGCGCGCCCCATGTCCTCCGGGTCCATGCGCACGAAAACGCGCGTTTCGGGCATGACGTTCGGCGCGAGATAGTAGGAATGATCGATGCGCACGCCCTTCTTGGTGACGATGCGCGTGCCGTCGCCGCCGGCGATTGGCGCGAGCAGCAGATCGAGCGCGCGCAGATCGTCGATGCGACGCACGACGCCGTCGAACGCGGCGGCGATCTGGAAGGGCGTCGCGCCGTTCAGGCCGCCGTGCGGGCGATTGGCGTAGCGGCCGGCCGCCCATTCGTCACAGATCGCCTGTAGCTCCGCGCCGGCGTATTGAGGCTTCATCGCGCCGGCGTCGTCGAGGCCGAGCCGCTGCGAGAACGCCCGGCGCTCTTCGATCACCTTTCGATCGGCGACGTTGTGGCCGATAAAGCCTGCGATCAGCGGCGCAAGATCGTGCTGAAAGGTGCGCACCGCGCGTTCGACATGGCCTTTTTCCTGCGGCTGGAAGGGCCGCGACAGCTCGACTTCTATGCCAAGCGCGGCGAACAGGCGTTGCGTGCTCTTGGCGGTGAAATCCGAGCCATTGTCAGTGTGAACGCGCTCAGGAACGCCCCAGGCGACGATCGCCCGGCGGATCAGCAGCGCCACAGCTTCGGCGCGCGGCGTCTTGGAGACGTAAACGATAAGGCGACGCGAGAAGATGTCGACGCAGAGATAAACCGAATGGCGACCGTCGACGCACATGACGTCGGCCGGCGACGCGTCGATCTGCCAAAGCTCGTTGAGCCGCGACACGGGATGTGAGTTTGACCCGGTGAGCCTGTATTTGCTCTTGAAGGCGTCTGGATTCGTCGCCTTGGTGAGGAGAACCTTGTCCTCCCGCTCGATCTTGGCGCGCAGGCGCTGGAACGAGCGCAGCGAGACGCCTTTGATCGACGGAAATCGATCTTCGCAAAGCGCTTTGAGATGATCGCTCGTCAGATGCGGCTGTTTTGCGATGGCGGCGAGCAGGAACGCTCTTACCTTTCCCTGCTCGCCGGACTCGAGAGCACCCTTACCCCTACGCGCGGCGCCCTTATCGACACCGAGCCGTGAAATTCCTTGGTATGACTTGAGACTTCGCCAGCGGCGCAGCGAGCGCGGCGAGATCTTCGGGCACGCCTGGCGCACCCATGTTTCAACGTCGATCTTTGCGAGGTTGTAGCGTGCGACAAATAGGCGGTCGGCCGTTGCTCGCGACAGATTGCCGTCGCGCGCGAGCCGATCGGCGGCGGCGAGCAGTGCGAGACGGGCGTCGCGGGATTCAGCCGCGGGAAGCGTAAGTTGCGCGTCCTGCGCCGCCGCCGTTTCGAATGGCGCGAAACATTCCGCCTTGAGATCGACGGCGCCGACATGTTTCGCGACGTAGGCGGCGAGAGTCGCGGACGGCAGAAGATCGATGTGGAATTCCAGTCCGCCGCCGCGACCCTGGCGCGCCCGCACCTTGTCCTTTTGCGCAAGCCAGCCCTCGCGCTCGGCATAGTCACGCCAGCCGCGCTCCGTGGCCGGAAGGCCCGGAAGCGCGAGCGATGCGAGATTTTGTGCCGATAGCCAGTCGCGCATCGATCAGGCCTTCTTCGCCTTCTCGATGTAAACGAGGCCGGCGTCGGCCATGAACTGTTCGCGGGTTTTGGCGTCCGCTTTCTGCCAGTTTTCCATGATGCCGGTGTAATAGCGGCTCTGTGGATTGTCCTTTTTCGGCTTGTCGACGCCGATCGCAACACGCGCCTGAGCGACGGTCTTGACCTCGCCGCCTCTGATCGCTGCGACGGCCTTGCGTTGATGTCCGCCGTCGAGCTCCGCGAGCTGTTTCAGCTCGTTTTGATTGTCCTCGAGCATCGTCCCGCGCAGCTGCGGAATGACCAAGGGATCAAGCGCCTTGGCGATATGGACCGCCTCTCTGATTTTTGAATCCGAGAGGCCCACTCGCTCGGCGGCGTGCTTCGAGAAGCGCTCCGATAAAATAATGCCCGTTTCGGGCATTATTTTATCAAATTGAATCTGTTGATCTTTCCTCTTGCGGCCCCGCGCCTCGCCGCGCTTGGCGTCATAGCGCCGTTTCGCTTCAGCGAGGAAGATCGCGCGGTCGAGCGCCGTCAGTCCGGCGTCGGCAAGATTCTCGAAAATCTCCGAGTCGCGAGCATTGTCATCGCCTTCTGCGCGGACAATGACATCGTCGCCCACCACAAGCTCTTCATGGCCGATGGCCTCCAAAACGGCGAGCCGATGCGCGCCGGCGGTGAGCTTGTAACTGCTCGCGCCTGCCGGCCAGGGCCGCACGATGATCGGCTGAATGAGCGGCGAAAGGCCTTCGTTGATGCGCTGCTCGGCGATCGCCGCATAAGCGTCGACGGTTAGCGGATCGACAGGGCGCAGCCGGTCCGAGGCGTCGATCTGCGAGAAGGCGATGGTCTTTGCGCTCATTCAGCGGGCTCTTGGTTTGAAAGGAAAGAACGCGGCGGCCGGAGAAGCCTCTGGGAGGCCGGGAACACGGCCGCCGCGCAACCGGGCGGGAGCAAGGGGAAAGACCGCCCGATGTCGTTGGTTAACCATGTCTTAAGCCGCCCTCTTGCGAGGTCTGGACGGGTTGGAACCTCGCGGGATACGCTTGACTTCCGAGCGAGGGGTCGCCTCGCGGGAGATCAGCTTGCCGTCCGAGTCGAACCACTGCGGCCAAAGCTCGTTGAGCGGCACGCCGAGAAACTCGGCGACGGCCAGGTTCGCGCGCAGATGCGGGTGGATGAACGCCCACACCATCGTGGTCCGACGCAGGCCGACGCCGCGGCCGATTTCAGCCAAACTTGATCCGCGACGGCTAATCTCGGCCCGGATCGCATATCGATCCCACCCGCCTTTTATTTCTCTTGCCTGCAAGGACTCGCCCCGTTCGCTTAGACCAATGTTGGTCGAACATTGCAGAGCTTTGGGCGACTGTCAATCAAGTTTGGTTTGCGTGGGCGCATGATCGGCCAAGATGAACCGAACTTGGTTGATTTTCCCGCGCGGCTCAAAGGCCTATTGGCGAAATATCCTTCCTACGCCGCCGCCGCCTCGGACCTCGACATACCCGCGACGACCTTGGCGCGGCTCGCGCGCGGCGCGAATGATCCGGGGTCGGACACGCTGCTGAAGCTCGCGACGAGGCTGAATGTCTCAATGAGCTATTTGGCGGGAACGAGCGACGATCCGACGCCGACGCGCCTCGCAAAGCCCAGCCATCGCGAGAAGGCCGCGCT
Source organism: Methylocystaceae bacterium (assembly GCA_009773555.1). Taxonomy (GTDB): domain Bacteria; phylum Pseudomonadota; class Alphaproteobacteria; order Rhizobiales; family Beijerinckiaceae; genus Methylocystis. Next base: position 44,869 of record WSXZ01000002.1, read on the forward strand.
CGATGTGGCCAGCGTTCCCAAGCTCGACGTAAGAGCCGCAGCCGGCGCCGGATCGGTCAATCAAATACACGCGGGCAAAGCGACCCTGCCGTTCCCGCTCTGGATGCTGCATAAGCTCGCGGCGCCGGGCGCCAAGGTGAGCTTCATGCGCGCGTCTGGCGATAGCATGTGGCCGACCTTCGACGACAAGGCGCTACTCCTCGTGAATGAGAGCGAAACGGAGCTGCCGAGGATGGCTCCGAAGGCCTCTGGCGACCTCGATATTTTCGTCTTCCTGCAGGAGGACCATTTGCGCGTGAAGCGCCTAAGCCGTGTTGGCAAAGAGATTGTCGCGACGAGCGACAATCGAAAATATAGTCCCGAAATTCTGCGCGGCCCCGACCTCAAGCGCCTCAAGATCATCGGCCGCGTGATATGGTGGGATAATCGATTATAAGGCGTTTCGAAAAGAGATAATTGAAGTGCTCGCCCTTGTTGCCTAACTTATTGTGCTTACCGTAGCAGGTTCGCAAAGGATGCATAGAACAGTGATTAAAGATCTGCTTCTGGCACTTTGCGGAATTCAAATTACCGACGACCGCCCTTAAAAGCCCCATTCAAGTTCCTGGCAGTGTCTCAGTTTGGCGTGAGGCGTTTTAAATGACGCCTTACCCTCACTCTCTCGAGCTCCTATATTTCCTCTCCCGGCACGCTGTAGGACAAATCCTACAGGCGTGTTATGATTCGGCGTATCGTATAAAGGATTCTTTATGCGCGCCCTTTAGGAGTACGGCTTATGCCGAAGGGGCCACAAGGCCAGAAGCGCCCGGCGGACGCGATCGGCTGCGCCGTCATGGTCGCCAAGATCGCCACGGGCGAGATAACCGAAGAATTGAAGCAGCCATCCGGCAAGACCCGCTCGGGGAAGGCGGGGGCGAAAGCGCGCGCAGATGCGCTCACCAAGGAGGAACGGTCAGCGATCGCCAAAAAGGCGGCGGCGCGCCGTTGGGGTTAATGGCAGCTAGATTAGATACCGTCGCAAAGCATCTCTGCGAATTTAGCGGATGGTCGCTTTCAAATCTGCAATTACAAAAAATCATCTATATCGCTCAGATGGAATATATGGGCGAAAACGATGGCGCGTGCCTCGTAGATGCTAGGTTTGAGGCTTGGGATAACGGTCCTGTTGTTCCCGAACTTTACCACAAAGTAAAAGCATTCGGGTCTGGCCCGGTTCGTGACGTTTTTTCTGAGGCTCGGCGCTTCAGAGACGACGATAAGAGGGCCGCCATGCTCGAGCGAGTATGCGACGTTCTGATCGACAAGCGCCCAGGCGCATTGATTGAAATGACTCATTGGGAAAATGGTGCGTGGGCGAAAAATTATGTCCCAGGAATTAAAGGACTTCCAATCCCGAACCGAGACATCCTTGCAGAATTTGAGCAACGGAAACGACTCGTCCGCAACCGGTCAGCCTCCGGCTCTGACTGTCCCGTCTGCGCCTCGGAAATTAGATGAAGCGTATTACGAACTGCAAAATAGGTTAGAGGGGAAGGATGCGGAGTTTAAAAAAGAGAGGTTTGTTTATATTTTCGCAATCCTTGTTTTGTTCGATGGTCTGATGCTGGAGAAAGCATCAGGCGTTACCTCATTCTTCTTTCTCGTTTCCACTCTTGTATTTGCTATAGCTGCGGCGAAATGGCTTGAATTCCCTTGGATAGTCACAGACCTTGAGGTTTGGCATAACCGCATCGGTAAATGGTGGGATAAGAAATATGGAGGAGGCGACGAAATAGAGCCTGAGTGAACATAATGCTTGCAATGGCGGCAGGCATTGGGCGTGGGAAGATAATCATCGCCATCGTCGACGAAGCGGAGGCCAGGAATAAGAAAGCCCCGGCCAAGTGACCGGGGCTCGCATTCTTAGATCACATCCGCGATAGGCGCGAAGGGAGCGTCGCGAAACTTGTAGCCATTAACGACCTCGCAAACGCGGCCTGGATTAACCCCCAGCTTCGCGGCTGCTTCATGTTGCGCCATGCCGAGTTGGATGACCATCGTCTTGGCCTTGGAGGCAATATCGATTGTCATTGGTTTGGAGCAGCGCTGGGCGCGACGACGACGCGGGAACGGAACGACGTTATTCTGGTCTGCCATATCTTTGGATTCCTTAGAATCCCGGCAGTTTCCGCTTGCTCGACGACTCTGAGCATGGTACTTTTTTTTCGTCTGAGAATGCTGGAAGTGTTCAAAGTCATCGTGTTCGCGGAGCCTGCCGGGCTGTGGTGAACGACGATCCGGGCGAGGTGGAGTTCGTGCTCCTCTCGCCCTTTTCGTATTCGCGATCCATCTCGCGAATTGATTGGGACTCTGAGGCCGATTCGTCGCAAGCGCAAGGGCAGCATGTTGACAGAAGTTGGCGTAACCCATTGGTTACGAGTCATTTCAACACCGATTTTTCTTGACAAGAAATTCAAACCGCCACTTCGCGAATGCCGTCGGCGAGGCGTTTCTCGCCTCTAGGGCCAGTGGGCATGTCAGATTACTTCTGGCAGCTTGCAGCCGGTCATAGCGCAGACCGCTGAAACGAATGCAACCAGGATTTGCTCATCGGGCAGGTCTGAATAAATAGGAAAGTCAGTTGCGTTTCCGGCTGGCCCTTTGTCAAAATCTTCGACCCGCACGACATTCAGATAGCGACGCCCTGGCGTCTTCGCCCAGTCATTGTCCGCGTCGCGATGTTGAATCCATGCCCGCTTAAAACCGCCAGGCCCAATCTCCCATTCGAGATATTTTTGGCCTTTGCCGTCCAGTTTTATTTTCACGTCGATGGCCCCATGCTTTACGCTAAACATAGCACGGGAAATCGGGGCGCAGCGAGCGCCCGCCCGCCAGAGGGCAGGATTTCAAACTGAGGCACCACCAAGTTCCTAGTTCACTAGTACGCTACACTATTCCAGACTAGGCGCTCTCCTTAGATGTTTGGGCGTTTCACCTGCTTTGATGCTTGCACTCTCGATCGGCGCTGACTTCCGAGTTCGTGCGCTAGGTTAAACTTTAGCTCCCGCTTTTCCGGGCTTTTCGATTTTCGAGGCGCCGTGCCGGGGGAGATTTTAGGCCATTTGATCTGTCGCGACGCGTACCGCTATCAGCGACCTGCGGAACGCGCCATCGCCCGCCTTTCCGGGCCATATGACCACTCAATCCCGCGCAATCCCACCTAAACCCGCCTAGGCCATCTGATCTGTCGCGTTACATCTCGCCACCCTAGCGGGTCTGGACAAGTCGTTGCGCGCTTTCTATAAGCCCGACACATCGCGTCCGCGCGAGCCCAGGTAGCTCAGTTGGTAGAGCATGCGACTGAAAATCGCAGTGTCGGTGGTTCGATCCCGCCCCTGGGCACCAGAATACTATTTTAAATCAAATATTTAAGGCAGGCTGCAAATTTCTCGCGTCCACACCGCGCCGAGCTGCGCACTCTAAAGCGTTTCCTCGAGATCTAGGTGCGCGAGCGCGGCGGAAATATTCGTGTCGCAGCTGAAGCAGTGTCAGCCGATTTCCGCGCATCCTCATCAATTTGCATGATCACAACCGCGATGAGCGAACTATGATTTGTCAGTAGCTCACGAGCGGCGTGCAAATGCGAGGACGAGGGTCATGACGCAGGTCGCAGTAAATTTGAAAACCATCGACCTCCGGAAGGCCGAACTGCATTCAATTGCGGGTGACGACATCAAGACGCTGCAGGCGCTGCTGAATCTCTTCCTCACCGCCGGCGATGTCGGCGAGGATGGCACTCCGATTTCGCCCCTGATTCTAGATGCGACGGCCGGCGCGAATACCAAGGAGGCGCTGCTCGCCTTCCAAACGGCGGCCCATCTCGCCAAGGACGCCATCATCGGCCCGCTGACCTGGAGGAAGCTCATCGAGCAGGACTTCTAAACGCAAACTCGACATGCCGGCGACGATCAAACTAGGCGATACCGGAGATGACGTGAAGCGACTTCAACGAGTCTTCGCGCGCAACAAGGTCATGGGACCCGACAACGTAGACGGCGTCTTCGGACCGCGCACGGAAGAGGCCGTGAAGGAATTTCAGCAATCGAACGGGTTGGCGGCGGACGGCGTCGTCGGGCCGATCACGTGGAGCCACGTGCATCCCTACCGTGAGGCGTCACCGACGCTTCAGGCCGGGTCCCTAGGCCCGGTGGTGGCCATGCTGCAGGGCGTGCTCAAGACGGGCTTTGGTTACGCCGGCGCCATCGACGGCATTTTCGGCCCCACCACCGAGAACGTCGTCCGTCAATACCAGACGAACGCCGGGCTCCCGGTTACGGGCGTCATGGACGAGCGGACCTGGATGGCTCCCGCCGGCGCGGCCGGCGCGACGCTCGAGAGCCTCTCTGGTCTTATCCTTTAATCGAACTGGTAGCGCAGCCCGCGTTGACCGCCGTCGTCATCTTTCAGCCGAAGCTCCTAGATTTTTTATTTCCATTAATATCGCAGGGAGGCATCGTAATGTCTGGCAGCATCAGCCCTTGGCCGGTGGTCAAAACCGGCTCGAGCGAACATCCCACAAAGACGCTGCAACATCTGCTGCGGGCGCGCGGACATAGCGCTGTCGTTGACGGCGTCTTCGGTCCGCAAACCGAAGCCGCAGTGAAAGCTTTTCAAGCAAGCCAGGGATTAACGGCGGATGGGATTGTCGGCCCAACCACTTGGACGGCCCTTGTCGTGCAGGTCAAAAAAGGAAGCCAAGGCGACGCGGTTAAGGGGGTGCAGGAGGAATTTCAGTTCCGCAACCTGTCTGGCGACCCTAGCAAGGGACCGCAAGTCGATGGGATCTTCGGACCGGTCACAGACGCATCGGTGCGTGGTTTTCAGCAAGCGCTTTCGCTCGACATCCCTTCCGTGAAAGTGGACGGAATTGTCGGTCCGGTTACGTGGCAGGCTCTGGTGAGCGGCATGCTTTCTTTTTAGCGTCGGCTTCAAGGTGGTCCGGAGACCAACCGGGCTCGTGTTTTTTGACAGGATGGCGCGCCATGGCCGAACCGATATTGAAGTCAGGATCTAGCGATCCCGCCGTGCGGGACCTGCAAGAGGCCCTTAAGGCTCTCGGATACGATGTCGGCCCCGTTGATGGAGTCTTCGGGGCGAAAACTGAGAGCGCAGTCAAGAAATTTCAGCAGGCGCGGGAGATCGCGGTTGATGGCGTGGTGGGCCGAGTGACGTGGATCAACATTGACGAAGCTGATCAAAGCCACCCCGTGCTGAAGATCGGCTCGACGGGCCTACCTGTTCGCCGTTTGCAGAGCCGAATGAGCGCCGTCGGTTTCAACACCGGCGGAGTCGACGGGCGCTTTGGCGTCACGACTGAAACAGCCGTCAAGAAGTTGCAGCAAGATTTCCGCCTACACATCGATGGCATCGTTGGTCCGAAGACGTGGCAAGTCGTCGACGCCCTGGAGAATGAGGGAGGCGTAAGCTAATCTGATCACGATTTCGCAGCCATGTTGCGCTTCCAACCTCGCCGTCCCTCGCGCCGATCCCTGCCGGGCGAATTGGTTAACGGCGCGGATTTAGCTATATTGACGGGACGCAGCCGAGGACGGTGATCCCCCATGCCTCCCAGAATCCGACAAATCCTGATCATATTTGCCTCAGCAGCGGCTGGGGCCGGCCTTGCCGGATGCGCCAGCACGCAGACGCCTCCGGCCTTGAGCGCCTCCGCGGTTGCGCCGACGCCGCGCAGCGATCCCGCCGCGCCGGCGGGACGCATCGACGCCGTCGCAGTTCAGGGCGGCAATCTCTACGGCGAGATGAAGGACGCCGGTTTCGTCGTTCCAGCGGTCAGACCGGGCCTCGTCGATGCAGCATTCCATCGCGCCAACGTCGCCTACTCGACCAGAGAAACGCCAGGGACGATCGTGGTCGATCCCGCCGGACACTATCTCTATTACGTCGAGGCGGGCGGCCGGGCGACCCGCTATGGCATCGGCGTTGGTCGCGACGGCACTGGTATCCGCCAAAGGAAATGATCGAGCGCAGGCCCGACCTTAAAAAACAGCTGGTTGAGCTGCAAAGCGGTCTTGGCATGCATGGCGGTCCCGGCAATCCGTTGGGAGCCCGCGCGATGTATCTCTGGCAAGGGGACCGAGATACGCTCTTTCGCATCCACGGCACGAATGAGCCATGGACCATCGGGAAGAGCCAATCGTCTGGCTGCATCCGGATGATCAATCAGGACGCGATGGATCTCTACCAAAAAACGACCCCTGGAACCCGAGTCGTCGTTCTTCCCGCCAGAGTGGCGCGCCGATGAGACTCCCCAGCTAAAGCCAATCAGCAAACCCAATGCATCGAGATTTTGAGGGCGCCCCTGAGGATCTCGCGCGTTAGCCCGCTATCCGCCTGGGGCCCGCGCTTGCAATGGAAATCCCCGCGGGCGGACGAACGCCGCTCATGCCGCCGGATAATCCGTGTAACCCACCGGACCCTTCGTATAGAAGGTCGCCGGTTGGGGTTCATTCAACGCCGCATGACTGCGAAGACGCTCGGGAAGGTCCGGGTTGGCGATGTAGAGCTTGCCGAACGCCGCCGCGTCGGCGTCGCTCGCGGCGATCGCGGCTTCGGCTGTCTCTGCGGTATAGCCCTCATTGACGATATAGGCGCCGCCGAATTCCTTTTTGAGAAAGGGCCCGAGCGCGTCGGGTCCCGCATGTTCGCGGGCGCAGATGAAGGCGACGCCGCGCTTGCCGAATTCACGCGCGACATAGCCGAACGTCGCCGCGGGATCGGAATCGCCCATCGAGTGGGAATCGCCGCGCGGCGCCAGATGCATGCCGACGCGGCCTGGCCCCCAGACGGCGATAGCGGCGTCGGTCGCTTCAAGCATGAGGCGCGCGCGGTTTTCGACCGAGCCGCCATAGTGATCGGTTCGCGTGTTCGCGCTGTCCTGGAGAAACTGGTCGAGCAGATAGCCATTGGCGCCGTGCAACTCGACGCCGTCGAAACCGGCCGCCTTGGCGTTTTCAGCGCCGCGCCGATAGGCCTCGACGATATCCGCGATCTCGGAAAGCGCCAGGGCGCGGGGTATCGGATAGGGCTGGTAGGGACGCAACAGGCTCACATGTCCGGCCGGCGCGATCGCGCTCGGCCCGACAGGAGGCGCGCCGTTGAGGTAGATGGGATGGGAGACGCGGCCGACATGCCAGAGCTGCAGCATGATCCGTCCGCCAGCAACGTGAACCGCCTCCGTGATCCGTTTCCATCCTTCGGTCTGCGCGGGCGACCAAATCCCCGGCGTGTCGGGATAGCCGACGCCCATCGGCATGATCGATGTTGCTTCAGTGAGGATGAGCCCAGCGGAAGCGCGCTGCACATAATAATCCCTCATGAGCGCGTTGGGGACGCGCCCTTCGCTGGCGCGGCAGCGGGTGAGAGGCGCCATGATGATGCGGCTCGGCAATTCCATCTCGCCGATGCGCACGGGTTGAAACAAGATCGACATTGGGATGCTCTGCCTATGTGAGGACCTAATTTTCAGGGAAGGAGTTCACGTGCTCGGCTCCGCGCGCCGAGCTTTACAAACGCCAAGCATCGTCTCAGCCTAGCCTTTGAACCGTTGAGACACACTGAAAGCTTCTACGGGATTTTCCGAGACTGACAATGCCGCGCGAGGCGTCTGATGCGAACATCGAAAGACTGGAGTGAAAGATGAGCAAGACCCTTCTCAGCGACTGGACCCTCGTCGCGTTCAAACAAAGGGAGGAAGAGCGTCGTGGAGAAGAAAATCGTCGCGTAACAGAGCAGGCGCATACGGCCTCGTTCCCGCCAGCCGAGGCGCCGCCGCGTGACAATGAGATGCTGCGCAGCGAATGGACCATCGCTGCTTTGCAGAAAAGATTTGCCGCTCTGGAGCAAAGACTCGCCGCTGTGGAACAAAGTGAAGAAGAGCGCCGGCGATCTGAGCTCGTCGAGGCCGCGGCGCGCGCCCGGCGAGAGGAAGAGCAGGAACAGGTCGTTTTGGGGACCTCGGCTGACACAGCTCCTGATCAGAGTCAGGCGCACTGGCAGGAGGTCGAACAACCGCAATTTGTCGAGGCAGAGTTTGAACCGCGAGAGGCAGGAACGATCTTACACGCCCACGAGCAAGTAATTGAGCAAAAAGCCCCTGAGATTGTAAGAGACAGTCAAGGATACAAAAGCCGTTTCGAAGTCCATCCTGCTCCCCGTCGCGGGATCGTTCGGACGATCGCGTACGGGTTCGTTTCTGTCGTCATGACGGCTTTGATCGCCGCAGCGGTAGGTTTCGGGATCGCCGTTTTCACTGTGCCGATGGAGAAAGCGACGCAGTTCCATACTTACGTCAATCGCGCGCTCGCCGGTTTGCACGACAAATACCGAGTCGAGCGGCGCACGTCTCCCGCTACTCCACCCGATCAGGGACGTCCGTCATCCCCTGATGGATCTCGCTGAGAGGGGCAAGAACGTAGATGTTTTGCCGGACCTCTACTTTCGTCATTATGCCTTCTCCTGCGTTGCAGTTGGAATACGAACATCACGAACGCCGAGGCTAAAAAAAGCGGCTCGCTGTATAAGTCTGAAAGGAAGCGTGGGGCCTGCCCTTTCGGCCCCTTTCGGCTGCACTCCCGACTGGATTGTCTGGAGCGGCTAGCTCGTGCAGCGTTCGGACAGAAACTTCGCGTCGATCGTGAAGCCTGAGCGAGTCCCCTTCGCCGTTGCCTTGGACTGCGCGCGATACCAGCTCTGGAAATCGCCGGTGAACAGCAGACTCGTGACGTCACGCGCATCCTTCGGGCCGCATTCGATCGTGACGATGATCTGATCATTCGCGTGCGTAACGGAGGGCTTCGCGCAGCTTTCGTCCTGCGCGCCGATGATGCTGTCGCCCTCTTCGATGCAGACGTCATTGGTCTGCAGCCCGATCTCCGGCGAGATCGTCGAAATGCGCCAAAGGCCCGGCCGGCGCTTCGGCAGTTCAGCGTCGCTCGAAAGGGCAGGCGAATGCGCGCCCGCCAAAAACAAGAGAGCGACGACGAGACCGGAGGAAAAAAGTTGTGCGCGTTGCATCTCCATTCCTTATCGCGAAAGCGCGTGGCGATCTACGTGCTGCCGGCGCCGTGGCCGAGGGCTGCCGCTGTTTCCCCGCACGCCCGGGAGATTGTCCTGTTGCGTCTTTTGAGCCGCCGTACATACCTTTGCAGAGCCATATGCATATGCCGGGGATTCGCGTGATGAGTTCGCTCAATCTGAAGCGCGTCGGTCGCGAACTCTTATTTGTCGCGAGCGCGCTCCTTTTTGTCGCCGCGCCTTTGTGCGCCTTGGCTGCGGAGATGACTCGCGCCGAGATCGAACATAAGGTCACCGAAGCGCAGGGTAAGCCGATCGATCTTTCAAATCTCGATCTCTCAGGCGTCGATCTCTCCGGCCTTAACCTGCATGGCGCAGACTTCTTCTCCACCAAGCTCGCGGGCGCAAAGCTGGCGAAGGCCGATCTGTCGGGCGCGAATTTCACGCGCGCCGATTTGCAGAACGCTGACCTCTCGGGCGCTCGGATGAAGGCCGCGACGCTTTACGCCGCGATTCTCGATGGCGCCAGTTTTGCCGATGCCGACCTCTCAAATGCGCGCATCATCGGCGGCGGGAAGGGCGTCAACTTTCGCAATGCGAAGCTGATCGGCGCGGATCTCGGCGCCGATCCCGCCAATCAGGGCATGGTTCCCGTGCGCGCCGAACTCCCTGACGCCAATTTCGACGGGGCGGACCTTACGCGCGCCAATCTCACCCATGCTGTTCTTACAGGCGCCAATTTCACCGCGGCGATCGTCACCGGCGCACGTTTCGACTATGCCGTCCTCGACGGCTCGAACCTTTCTCTCGGGCGCTGACTCCTGCGGCGTCATTGCCCAATTGTCCTGCGTTGCCAGGGAATATCTCCGCGAGACGCAAAGAGAAGGTTGCATTAAGTGCGCCATATCCGACACCAACGCATCTGCATCATGAGCGCTAAAGGTCCGCCATCGTGTCTGGCTATGCTGGTCGCTCTGCTCGCGTTCTGCCTGATCGGTCCTGCAGCCCATGCTGGCGATAGCGAACGCGGCCGCTATCTCGTCGAAGCGCTGACGGCCTGCGACAATTGCCACACGCCGCGCGGCGCAGCAGGCTACGACCTCTCCAGTCGCTTTAGCGGCGGCACGCAGACATTTTCTGACAAATCCTATGTCGTGCGGGGTCCAAACATCTCTTCAGATAGAGAGACCGGCGTCGGGGCATGGAGCGACGAAGAATTGCGCGCCGCGATCGTCGACGGCGTCGGCCGGGATGGCCGCCTTGCGCCCGTCATGCCGTCGGACTCCTACAAGCCGCTGACCGCGCGCGATCTCGACGCGATCATCGCCTTTCTGCGCTCGGCGACGCCGATCCCGCCTCGCCTGATGCCCGGAGCGTCGGCGGCCTTTGATGAAGCGTCTCTTGCCGACAAAAACGCGCGCGGCCTCTATGTCGCGTCGCTCGCCCGTTGCCTGTCGTGTCACAGCGAGGAGGTCGACGGCGGGCCTGATTATCAAAATCGTCTCGGCGCGGGCGGAAAGACCTTCCGCAACGCCGCCGGCGTCATCGTCGCCTCCAACATCACGTCGCATTCGGTAAAGGGCGTCGGCGCCTGGTCGGACGATGAGTTGAAGCGCGCGATCACTCAAGGCGTAGCGCGTGACGGCGCGCTGCTGAAGCCGCCCATGTCGACGCTCTCCAAGGCGCATTTTTCGAAAATGTCGCTCGATGATCTCGACGCCCTCGTCGCCTGGCTACGGACGATTCCGCCAAAGGAATGAGTTAACGCGGCTTCGACGCGGCGTCACGGATCGCCTCGGCGAGTTCGCCTTCGAAAAGCATCGCCGAACCGTAATGCGTCTCCGGATCGAAAGGCCGCTTCTGATTCATGTCGAGCGAAGCGCTATGCATGGCGATCAGACGACCGTCTTCGGTGAACAGGCCGGAACCCGAGCCGCCGTAGCCGTCATTGCAGTCGTGACGCACGCGACGAATATGACCTTCGGTGGGTTCGTCGACGCGATAAACATCGCACGACTCAGTAGTGGCCACGAGGCGTGTGTTGGAATGTCCGGCCGGAGAGACCATCACGACCTTGAAGCGCGCGCCGGTGACGACATCGCTGACGTTCGGCGCGGGCTGAGGTTTCACGGCTTCAGGCGTCGGCTGAAGCAGATGCAGCAACGCCCAATCGTCAGTGATATGCAGGGCTTTCGAATCGACGGACGCGCCGATGCGCAGGCTGTTCTCATCGAAATAATAGTCGCCGCCAGCGATCCTGAAGAAGCAATTCGTCACCGGATGCGTTGGGACGAGACGCCGGTCGACGAAATTATGCGCGTTCATTACGACGAGGTCATGCGAACCGACGAGCCAGGCGGCCGCCGCGCGCTCCAGCGTTCCGAAATCTGAGTAACACATGAGCACGCCTGCGCCGGCGAAGCGACTGGCGTCCGCCTCCGTCATCGCTTGCCGCCGGTCGTCGGGGTAAAGCGCGGCGTGGGCTGTTTGCCCGCCGGTGCGCGCAAACGTCACGCCGAGCAGCATGAGCATGACCAAAGCGACCGCAAAAGCGGTCGAGCGCAGAATCGCCGGAGCGAGCAGGCGATGGCGGCGGGCAGGCGAAGTCATTGGCGAGAGAGGTTTGGGCATTCGATGCTTCTGATGAGGAGGGGATGAACGCCCTTCAACAAAATCTGTGTGCGGTTTTGCGTCAAGCGCCACGACGTCGGGAAGCATGGGCAGCCAACATGCCAATCTTTCCCGAGACACATTACCGATAAATCGTGAAGACTCGGCCTTGCGCTTAAACTTATATGCCGGCGGATCGTCTCTCGAATTTGCGCCGACGCGCAGCGAGAATAAGCGACCGTCAATGAACCACGGCGGCTGCATTTTGCCGTCTATTTGCGGGGCGACGTCGCCGTCGAAGACGCCATGAAGGCGTCCGGGCGAGGTCGCAGGAGGACTCGTCGATGAGGAAACTGCTGAATTCCGTGTCCCTGTTGTCCGTGCTGATCGCGGCGCCGATCGTGACGATGTCCGCTGCGACTGCCGAGGATAAGCTCGAAGCTCTGACCAAGAGCGAAGACAACTGGGCCATGCAGGGCAAGAACTACAGCTCCAACCACTACAGCACGCTGACCCAGGTCAACGCCGATAACGTCAAGAACCTCAAGGTCGCCTGGTCGTTCTCGACCGGTCTGCTCAGCGGTCACGAAGGTTCGCCGATCGTCATCGACGGCAAAATGTATATTCACACGTCCTTCCCCAACAATACGTTCGCGCTCAACCTCGACGATCCGACCCGCATTCTCTGGCAGCATAAGCCCAAGCAGAACGCCGCGGCGCGCGCCGTCGCCTGTTGCGACATCGTCAATCGTGGTCTCGCCTACTGGCCCGGCGACGGCAAGGCGCCCGCGCTGGTCGTGAAGACGCTGCTCGACGGCCATGTCGTCGCGCTCGACGCCAACACCGGCGCAGAATACTGGAAAATCGAAAACTCCGACTTCAAGGTCGGCTCCACGCTGACCGTCGCGCCGCACATCTATAAGGACATTGTGCTCATCGGCAGCTCGGGCGCCGAACTGGGCGTGCGCGGCTACATGACCGCCTATGACGTGCGCACCGGCGAGCAGAAGTGGCGCGCCTACGCGACCGGTCCGGATTCGGACGTGCTGATCGGCGACGACTTCAACAAGGCCAATCCGCATTACGGTCAGAAGGGCCTCGGCACGGCGACCTGGGAAGGCGACGCCTGGAAAATCGGCGGCGGCACCAATTGGGGCTGGTTCGCTTACGATTCGGGCACCAACCTCGTCTACTACGGCAGCGGCAATCCGGCGCCGTGGAACGAGACGATGCGTCCTGGCGACAACAAGTGGACGATGACCATTTGGGGCCGCGACCTCAACACGGGCGAGGCGAAGTTCGGCTATCAGAAGACGCCGCACGATGAATGGGACTATGCCGGCATCAACTTCATGATGCTCAGCGAGCAGAAGGACAAGGACGGCAAGCTGCGCAAGCTGCTGACCCATCCTGACCGCAACGGCATCGTCTATACGCTCGACCGTACCGACGGCACGCTGGTCTCCGCCGACAAGATCGACGACACCGTCAATGTGTTCAAGAAGGTCGATCTGAAGAGCGGCCTGCCGGTGCGCGATCCGGAATATGGCACGCGGATGGACCATCTCGCGAAGGACATCTGTCCCTCGGCGATGGGCTATCACAACCAGGGCCTCGACTCCTACGATCCCAACAAGGAGCTGTTCTTCCTCGGCGTGAACCACATCTGCATGGACTGGGAGCCCTTCATGCTTCCCTATCGCGCGGGTCAGTTCTTCGTCGGCGCGACGCTCAATATGTTTCCGGGTCCGAAGGGCGATCGTCAGAAGGCTGAAGGCCTCGGCCAGATCAAGGCCTACAACGCCATCACCGGCAAGTTCAAATGGGAGAAGATGGAGCGGTTCGCTGTTTGGGGCGGCACCGCCGCCACCGCCGGCAATGTCGTCTTCTACGGAACGCTCGACGGCTTCATCAAGGCCCGTCACAGCGACACCGGCGAACTGCTGTGGAAGTTCAAGCTTCCGTCCGGCGTCATCGGCCATCCGATCGTCTATCAGCACAAGGGCGTCGAATATCTCGCCATCATGTATGGCGTCGGCGGTTGGCCGGGCGTTGGCCTCGTGTTCGATCTCCAGGATCCGACAGCCGGCCTCGGCGCCGTTGGCGCCTTCAAGCAGCTCGCCAACTACACGCAGATGGGCGGCGGCGTGATGGTGTTCTCGCTCGACGGCAAAGGCCCCTACGACGATCTGAGCGTGGGCGAATACAAGGCGAACTAATCGCCTTCGTTCCATCGATCGCATCCGCTTGGGGCGGTTACGAGACGCCTGTTCGGACGCGCCCCCATGCGTCCGAGCAGGCGATCGAAATGATCACGGAAAGAAAGCCATGTCGCGATTCACTCGCTTGCCCGTCGGCGCATGCTGCGCACTCTTCGTCGCCCTTGCGGCCATGAGCGCAGAAGGCGCGTCGCTCGGCGTTTCCGGCGACGCCGTCTCGAACGCCGCGACCGCTTCGGCGGCAGAGCCGTCCGATCCCAGTACGCTTCGCATCTGCGCGGCGAAGAACCAGCCGCCGCTCTCGATGGAAGACGGCTCGGGACTTGAGAACAAGATCGGCGTTGCGCTCGCCGACGCCATGAAACGCAAGCCGCAGTTCGTCTGGTCGCAGCAGCCGGCGATTTATCTCGTGCGGGATTCTCTCGACAAGAAGCTCTGCGACGTCGTCATCGGCCTTGATACCGGCGATCCGCGCGTCGCGACGTCGAAGCCGTACTATCGCACCGGCTATGTCTTCGTCAGCCGCGCCGATCGCGACCTCGACATCAAATCATGGTCCGACGCACGTCTGAAAAAGCTCGGCCACATCGCCGTCGCCTTCGGCTCTCCGGGCGAAACGCTGCTCAAGGATATGGGCAAATACGAAGACAACATGGCCTATCTCTATTCCCTGGTGAATTTCAAATCGGCGCGCAATCAATACACGCAGATTGATCCCGCTCGCATGGTCGGGGAGGTGATCAGCGGCGCCGCCGACGTCGCGGTCGGCTTTGCGCCCGACGTCGCGCGCTACGTCAAGGCGTCATCGGCGCCGCTGCGGATGACGCTGATAGAAGACGATGCGGCGAAGAGCAGTGGCGAAAAAGTGCCGCAGCGCTTCGATCAATCGGTCGCGGTGCGGCGCGACGACAAAGCCTTGCTGACTGAAATCAAAGATCGATGACATCCTCAAAGCGGAAGGCGTTCCTCTTCTTCCCGTCACCCAATGATGCGCCGCGCGCAAACGAAAAACAGGACGAAATACGTGTCGAATAGCAAAAGAAGCGTTTCCCTGTCCCTCATTGGCGCTGCGGCCTGTTTGGTAGCGCTCGGCGCCATCGCGCAGACCGCAGGGATCACATTCCGCAACACGATCACGGGCGAGGTGCTGAACTTTGATGACGCGCTGCCGGAGGGAAAGGACACCGCAGGCGTCAAGGAATTCATGACGTCGGGCAAGAATCCCTATAACGAGGATGCAAGCTGTCTGAAGCTGGGCGAACAGCTCTTTCTTTCCGCCTGCTCCGGCTGTCACGGCCACCTCGCCGAAGGAAAGATCGGGCCCGGCCTCAACGACGCCTACTGGACCTATCCGCAGAACGAGACCGACGAAGGCCTGTTCTCGACGATCTATGGCGGCGGGCAGGCGTCGATGGGGCCGCAGTACCAGAACCTCACGCTCGACGAAATGCTGAAGGTCATGGCCTGGGTCCGTCACGTCTTCAAGGAAGCGCCGGAGAAGGCGAGCTGGCTGACGGACGCTCAGCGCAAGTCTTTCAAACCCTACGCCGGCCATGAGACGCTGCCGGACAACCCGACTGGCAAATGTCAGGAAAAGGCGAAGTAAGCCCCACGCCGCCGTCGCCGGAGGCGCAAACACCGAGGCGCAAGCCTCGCAAAAAGGAGGAAGCAGGGATGCGTAAGATGCATTTCGCCGCGGCGCTCACCGTCGGCATTCTATTTAGCGCTGGCAGCGCGCTCGCCTATGACGGCACCAAGTGCAAGGCGCCCGGTAATTGCTGGGAACCCAAGCCGGGCTTCCCGGACAAGGTCGAGGGGTCGAAATACGACCCCAAGCACGACCCGAAGGAAATCGCCAAACAGCAGGCGTCAGTCCAGGCTATGGAAGAACGCAACAAGAAGCGGGTCGAGAACTTCAAGAAGACCGGCAAGTGGGAATATGACGTGAGCAAGATTGCTCAATAAGTTTCATCGCGACAAAAGCGCGATGATCTAGCGGCCACGATCTGGAGCCGGCGTATTCGACAACAGCGCATCGGCTCTATTCCCGAGATCGTGGCCGCCTCTTTATGTTTGGCGCGCTAAGGTCAAGCCTTGAACGAAACTCTGCACGTCGTCCAGAAGCTCTCCGATTGGCGCGCGCGCGCCCTTGAGTTTGAACAGGAAATTCAAAAGGCGGTCATCGGCCAAGCGCGCGTCGTCAGGCTCGTGACGATCTGCATTTTCGCGCGCGGTCATGTGCTGATCGAAGGCGATGTCGGAGTCGGCAAGACCACGCTGCTGCGCGCCGTGTCGCGCGCGCTTGGCGGCGACTTCGCGCGCGTCGAAGGCACCGTCGATATGATGCCGAGCGACATTCTTTATCATACCTATCTGGGCGAAGACGGCCGCCCCCGCGTCGATCCATCCGAGCTTCTCCGCCATGCGGAGACGCTGCCGGTCTTCTTCTTCAATGAGATCAACCGCGCGCGCCCGCAGGTTCATTCGCTGTTGCTGCGGCTGATGGCCGAGCGCAGCGTGTCGGCGTTCAACCGCGTGCATCACTTCCCCTATCTCAATGTGTTCGCTGATCGGAACATGGTGGAGCGGGAAGAAACCTTCGAACTGCCGGCGGCCGCTCGCGACAGATTTCTCATGGAAATTCTTATGGCCGCGCCGGACGATGAGGACGCGCGCCGCAGGCTGGTTTTCGATCCAGCGTTCCATGATACGGAAACGCTGCTCGAGAGGGTGAGTGCCGGAACGCTGGACTATCGCGAGACGCCTGCCATCGCGCGCGCGATCCAGACGCATGTGAGATCGAGCGACGCGCTTGAACGCTACGTGCTGAACCTCTGGCAGGCGCTTGTCGAGCCAAGTTCGGCCGGCGTGTCGCTGCCGGACGTCGACCTCGACAGTCTCGTCAAGGGCGGCGCAAGTCCGCGCGGACTGGCGGCGCTTGTGCGCGCCGCGCGGGTGCGCGCCTGGCTCGAAGGGCGCGATTATCTTGTTCCGGAAGATGTGCGCGATGTCTTCATTGAAGTCATGGCGCACCGCATCTTTGTCGATCCGATCCACGCTCTGCGCGGCGACGATATCGTCAAGCGGCTGTGCCGCGCGGCTTTCGACGCGACGCCCGTTCCATGAATGCGATCGTCGATATCCTATATCGACCGCGCGGTCGCTTTGCGGCCAACCACGTCGGCGCCCACACGTCGAGCGAGGTCGGCGGCTTTGGAGTCTTTCGCGACCAGGCGCCTTTCATGCGGCATCCGGACGCCCGCCGCATCGACCTTCGCGCGACGCTGCGCGATCCGTTCGGCGCAACCTATGTGCGCAGCTTCGAGCAAAGGGCGGCGATCGACGTTTACGCGCTCGTGGACCTTTCCGCCTCGATGGGGTTCGCCGGAGCCGTCAACCGATTTCAGGTCGCCGTCGATCTTTGCGGCGCGCTGGCGTATTCGGCGACGCGCAACGGCGATCGCTTTGGCGCGTTCGCTTTCAAGGAAACGCTGATCGGTCGCGCGACGCTGCCGGCGACCCGTTCGAGTAGGGCGGCGCTCGCCGGCGTCGAAAGGATCGGCGTCGAAACGCCCAGCGGATCGAGCGCCAAAGGCGTGCTCGACGCCGCGACGGCGCTCGGCGCCACGCGCAAGCTCGTGCTTCTCATTTCCGATTTTCGCTGGCCCGCGCAATTGATCGAGCAGGCGTTCGAAGCGCTTTCACTACATGATGTCGCGCCGCTCGTTCTGATCGACTCTCTCGAAGCCGCGCCGCCGAAATGGGGCGTGCTGGAGCTTTGCGACAGCGAGAGCGGCCGCCGGCGGCTCCTGTTGATGAGGCCCGCGCTCCAGCGGCGCTGGGTTGAAGCCGAGCAGTTCCGTCGGCGAGTTCTCGCCCGCGCGTCTTCAAGACGCAGCCGCGCGCCGATTTTTATCCAGGACGGTTTCGACGCCAGCGATCTCAGCATGCGGCTGACGGCGGCGTGAGGCCTGCGATGCGCATTGCATGTGTCGCCCTCATGCTCGCCGCGGCGCTTCCTGCGTTTGCCCAGGAAACGACGGTGCGCATCCGCTCGGCGCGCCCGTTCGGCTATTTCGTGGGCGATCTCATCCATGCGCGCATCGACGTCTCCGCGCCCGCGGACGCCGTGCTGTCGCGCGCCTCCTTGCCCAATCCAGGTCCGCTCACCGGTTCGCTCGATCTCCGGGACGTCAAACTTAGCGATAGCTCAGAAAGCGGCGCGCGCCTATGGCGTCTCGATCTCACATATCAGAATTTCTATGTCGCGCTCGATGCGCGCGACATCGAGATTCCTGGGTTCGAACTCTCCATTTCGACGGCGACAGGCGCGCAGACCGTGGCCGTTCCCGCATGGAGGATTGGCGTTTCTCCTTTGCGGGAGATTGCGCCGCAGAAGCAAGAGCAGGCGTCGGATTATCTGCGTCCCGACGGTTCGTCGGCATTCGTTGATGAAGCCACGCCGCTCAATCTGGCGTTCGGCGCAGGCGCCGCCGCCCTGCTGGCGCTCGCTCTTGTCGCGCGTGATCGTGCCTGGCCGCCCTTCCAGCAACGGAAGGCGCGAGTTTTTTCAGCGCTCGCGCGTCAAATTTCGACGCGGCGCGCCGCCGATGACGCGAATCTCGCGGTGGCGATTCAATCGGTGCACCGGGCGCTCGATCAGGCCAATGGCGCAATTCTGCTGTCAGGCGACCTTCCGGAGTTTCTCCGCAGACGTCCGGAGTTCAAGCCGCTGCGGGCCGACTTCGAGCGATTCTTCGAAACCTCGAAGCGGCTTTTTTTTGGCGGCGAAAGCTCGAAGGACGACTCTGCCGCGGAGCAGCTCGCGCAATTTGTCGGCAGGCTCGCCAGGCAGGAGCGCGCAGGATGAGCGGCTTCGGCTTTGAGCACATCGAGCCGCTGTTCCTAGCGCCTTTGGCCCTGCTTCCACTGCTGCGGTCCGTCTTGCGCGGCGCGACGATCCCCTCGCTCCTCGCAGCGCCCGTCGACGGCCTTTCCGTCGTCGCCGGCATTCTTCTGAAGTTCTGCGGCGTCGTGGCCATCGGCGCCAGCCTACTCGGCGCAGCCAGCCCCTATGTCGCCGGCGCGGATGTCGAGCGCTTTTCCGAGGGCGCGCAGATCGTCATGCTGATCGACCGCAGCGGCAGCATGAACGAGACCTTCGCGGGGCGAACGCCGTCTGGGGGGGAAGAGTCAAAAGCTGCGGCGGCAAGGCGCATTCTCAAGCGCTTTGTCGAAGCGCGCCGTCACGATCTCGTGGGCGTCGCGGCGTTTTCGACGGCGCCGATGCTGGTGACGCCGATTTCGGATCATATCGGCGCCACCGAAGCCGCAATCGACGCGATCGACCGTCCGGGCCTCGACTATACGAATATTGCGCGTGGGCTCGCCATGGCGCTCTCGATGTTCAAGACGAGCCAGGCTGATCTGTCGCGCGCGGTCCTGCTGATATCCGACGGCGCCGGGGTGATCGATCCAAAGCTGCGCGATGACTTAAAGGCGGAATTCCGCAAGACGAACGTCAGCCTTTATTGGCTGTTCCTGCGCACCCAAGGCAGCCGAGGCATCTCCGATCAGCCGGCGGGCGATGATGAGTCGCCGCAGGCCGCGCCAGAACGCCATCTCGATCTCTTCTTCAAATCGCTCGGCGTTCCTTACCAAGCCTTCGAGGCTGAAGGCGCCGAGGCGACGGAGGAGGCCGTCAAGCAGATCGACAGGCTCGAACGCCATCCCGTCCGATATGTCGAAGAGTTGCCGCGCACAGACCTGAGCGCAGGGGCCTTCGCGCTCGCGCTCGCCGCCATGGCGCTGCTTCTTGCGGCGAAGCTCGCAGAGGTCAGGCTGAGCGTTGGGGACGACGCCCGATGATGGCCTTCGGGACGAGGATCACGATCCTGCGCAACAAGGCGCGCGCGCTTTGGCGAGAAGCAAAATCGTCGATTCTGGTGGCGCTCTTTCTCGCGCTTATCCTCACGACGGCTGCGTTGCTTACCGAATGGCGCGGCGCCGTCGTCGCCAACGATGCGATCGAGGCGATGCGCGAGGGCCGCGACGTCGCCGTCGACGCGAACGACAGGCCGGAAACGATTCTCGCGCGCGTCGCCTTTCTTACGGCGCGCAGCGAAGTCGATCGCGCCCGAGCCCTGGTGGAGACGCTCGATCGTAGCGGGAGCATCGAAACGCGCGCGCGGGGACATTATCTCTTGGCGAACGCGCTGCTGCGCAAGGCGTTCGATCATGTTGAACGATCGCAACTCGAAGCGGCCAATCCGTTCGTCAATCTCGCCAAGCGCGAATATCGACGTGCGCTGCAGCTCGCGCCCGACTATTGGGACGCGAAGTTCAATCTCGACGTCGCGGCGCGGCTCGTCCGGGATTTTCCGGATTTCGAGAGAAAGAGCGGCGACGAACTGAGCGCCGATCCCAAGAAGCTCTGGACCGATATTCCCGGCAAACCGAAAGGACTGCCGTGATGCGCCCGGAGGTGCGCGATCCCCGAGTCGCTCTTCTCGCGTTGGCGACGCTGTCGCTCGCAGCTACTTTCTTTGCGCCAAAGATTATGATCCGGCGTCCGTCATTCGATTTTCTCGCCATCGTCGACATCACGGGCAGCATGAATGTTCGCGATTACGCCGCCTCCGGCCGGCCGGTCAGCCGTCTCGACGCCGTGAAAGCCGCGCTTCGCGCCATGCTCGCGGAATTGCCCTGTCCATCGCATGTCGCGCTCGGCGTTTTTACCGAACGCAGGCCATTCCTTCTGTTCGAACCGATCGATGTCTGCGCAGATTTCACGCCTCTACAAGCCTCGATTGAGGCGCTCGACTGGCGCATGGCATGGGAAGGCGACAGCCGAATTTCGGCGGGCTTTTTTCGCGCGATCGATATGGCGAGAGAATTGAAAAGCGACCTGCTGTTTTTCAGCGATGGCCAGGAGGCCCCGCCGCTTCCCGCGCGTGGCGCGCCGACATTCGAAGGGCGTGCGGGCGAGGTGCGCGGCCTTGTCGTTGGCGTCGGCGGTTATGAGTTTTCGCCCATCCCGAAATTTGACGATAGGGGCCGCGAGGTTGGATTCCTCGGCGCTGACGACGTTCCGCACGAGAGCCGCTTCGGCCTGCCGCCTGAAGGTGCGGAGCGGCGCGAGGGCTACAACGCCCGCAACGCGCCATTCGGCGCGAGCGCGGCGATCGGCGTAGAGCATCTGTCTTCCGTAAAGGAAGACTATTTGCGTTCGCTCGCCGAAAAGACCGGGCTTTCCTACGCCCATCTCGAAGACGGCAAGCGACTGTGGAAGGACTATGCCGCGGTCGCCTCCGTTCGACCGCGCGAAGCAGCGCTCGACCTGCGCCCGTTCTTTGGCGTGGCGGCTGCGCTTCTCACGTTCATGGCCGTCGCCGCAGCTTTTTTCGCGCAGGCTTTCATTCAAATGCGCCGCGCCGCGCCGTTCTACCGCTTTCCCCAACCAAGGAGATCCAAATGAGGAAGCTGCTGGGGCTCTTCGCCCTTCTGATTTGCGCGCCTGCGCTCGCGCACGGACCGACGCCGATCAAGGTCGACGAGACGATCGTCATCGCCGCCGATCCCAAGGCCGTATGGGCTGTGGCCGGTAAGTTCGACGGGCTCGCGAACTGGCACCCTGACGTTCAGAGCGTGACGGCCAAGGGCGGAGACGCCGCCGGCGCGGAGCGCGAAATAACCCTCAAGAAGGGCGGCGTTCTGAAGGAAGGGCTCGATGAATATGACGCCTCGGCGTTCAAACTGGCCTGGCGCATGTCTGATCCAAATCTCGATGCGCTGCCCGTGAGTTCCTACACTGTCACCTTCACGATCGAACCTGCGTCGGCTGGAGGGAGTTTGGTGAAATGGTATGGCCGTCTCTATCGCGGCGACACCAGCAATGAGCCGCCGGAAAATCTCAACGATGACGCCGCGCGCGCGGCGATGACGAGCTACTTGCGCGACGGTCTTCAGGGCCTAAAGAAGAAAGTGGAAGGGAAGTAGCTCCGCGATGCGCTTTCGCGAAGCGATCATTCTTGCAGGCGTCTGCGCGCTCTTCGCCTCATGCGGCGAAGAGCGGCGCGCCGCCGAACAGGATGATCTGATCGAGTCTGAGGCGCGTAAGGGCGCTGACGTCTGGCTGCGCGCCACTGATCGCACTGAACCTGCGCTCTGGCTCGCCCAACGCGAAGCCGGCGGCGCCATCGGCGCGCGTGAACCCCCGGTAGAGCGCATACGCGCGGCTCTGCTCTCGGCGCAGCCGCATTTCCTCGAGTCCGACCGCATGCTCGCGAATCGCACAGCTCAGGTCGGGCAGATGCTCGCGGCAGACGGCCATGCGGAGGATTTCGCGCGGCTGATCAACTCGCTTGTCGACGTTGCCGCGATCGCCGGCCAAAAGCAGACCTATGGCGAGGTTTGCCAGCACTATTACAATCTGCGCCACAGCGGGGTTGAACGGGAGGAGGCGCTGCGGATGCTCGCCGCCCGTTATCGCACGCAGAAGCAATTCAGATAGCGACGCCTAAAGCGCTTCCCGATCACATGGAGCCATGTGATCGATCAGGAAACGCTCAAAATCAAATGTTGAGCAGGCTTTCATCGAAAAAGTCTGTCAACTTTTTCGGAACCTGCTTTAGGCAAGTTTCATCGCAACCTTGTTTTCGACGGCGATACGCAGAAGATCGGCTTTCGAACGCGCGCCGAGCTTGCGCTTCAGTAGGATGCAATTGTTCGCCACGGTCTTGTAGGAGACCTTAAGAATATGCGCGATTTCGGTCATATCCTTGCCGTCGGCGAGATTGCGCAGGATCTCGATTTCCCGACCGTTCAGCGCGTCGAGCGGGTTGCTTGCGCGGCTCTGGTCGGCGAATGCGAGCTTGAGCGCGAGAGTGTTCGACAGATAGCGCTCGCCCGCCGCGACGGCGCGGATCGCCTTGATAAAGACGCGTGGGTCCTCGTTCTTCGCGACATAGCCGCGGGCCCCGCCCTCGATCGCCCGCGCCGCAAATACCGGATCGTCGTTCATGGTGAAAACGATGATTTGAGCGTTCGCGTCCCGCTTCAAGATGCGGCGCAGCAGTTCGAAGCCGGAGACGCCGGGTAGATTGATGTCGAGCACCACGACGTCGGGCGCTGCGGAAGCGTAGGAGTCAAGCGCCTCGTTGGCGTCATGCGCCTCGAGCACTTCGATGTCTTTTTGTCCCGAAAGCATGCCGCGGCAGCCCTCGATCACCATGGGGTGGTCGTCGACGATGAGAATGCGCATCCTTATTCGCTTGTTTGAGAGCCCGAACCTATGTTGTGAAAACCGCTAGTCTTGTCAATCGACTGTAAATGGACGTCAACGGTTAAGCATGGAGACGAGGGCGTTCATCATGCGCGGGGTTTCGCTTAAAGCCAGACTGGGCGGATTGATCGGCATCGTGCTCATCGCGACGTTGCTGATCAATCTTGCGATCCAGCTTCTTCACGCCGGCCCACGCGTGCGCGCGGAAGCGGGAAGCAATCTCAGATTGATGCGGGAATTTGTCTTAACAACGATTGCAAATCTTCCCGAAAACGAAGACCCGCTCCCCGCGTTGCGGCGCCTTTACGGATCGCTCGGGAACCTTCGCCATGCTGATGTCGAGATCCTCGCCGCCAACGAGGCTGCGCCGCGCGATTGGCTGGAGAAGATCCGCCATTCCGGTCAGGACGTGCCCGAATGGTTTGTGAAGCTGGTTGGCGCCTCGCCGCGCGTGTTGACGATTCCCGTGATGGTCGGCGGGCGCGCCTACAGCAATATTGTGGTGATCTCGAACCCCTTCGATGAACTCGAAGAGATCTGGTCCGACATGCTATGGCTCGCGGCGATCAGCCTCGCCGTCACGATCATCTTCCTGACGCTCGTGCTCCTGTTCCTGCGCTACTCGCTTGCGCCTTTCGATGCGCTGAAGTTCGGCCTGGCGCAATTGGAGACAGGCAAGAGCGGCGTGCGCCTGTCAGTCAGCGGCGCGACGGAATTCCGATCGATCGCCGCCGCCCTGAATTCGCTCGGGGCGACGCTCGATCGCGTCAAGCAGGAAAATCGCGAACTCGTCGATAGGCTTTTTCAGGTGCAGGAAGGCGAGCGCAAGGACATCGCGCGCGATCTGCATGATGAAGCCGGTCCTTGTCTGTTTTCGATACGCGCAACGTCTGCCGCGCTACAGGAGCTTCTCTCGCATCCTGCTCCCGACCTGAGCCGACTGAGACAGATGAGCGCAACGATCGACAAAGCGAGCGAGTCGCTTCAATCGCTGTTCAGAGGTCTGCTCGGACGGCTGCGGCCGAAAGGACTCGAGGAACTTGGTCTGGAACCTGCGCTGAAGGCGCTCTTCGCCTCATGGGCGCTCACCCATCCCGAGGTTGATCTGCGGCTCGTCGCGCGCCACGATCTCTCATCGCTCGACGAGGAGACGGCGCTGACGGCCTACCGTGTGGTGCAGGAGGGCGTAACCAATATCTTCCGCCACGCGGGCGCGGATAAGGGCGAGGTCACGCTGGAATTCGGCTTGGACGCGTCTGGGAATTCCTCTGAACTCGACGCCGAAGCGTCGCCGCAACTGAAGATCACGATTGAGGATAATGGGGTCGGCCTTTCGGAGCGCTTTGCTCCAGGCATGGGTCTGCTTGGCATGAACGAGCGCGTGCGCGCGCTGGGCGGCGCGCAGCGAATCGAAAGGCGGGAGTCCGGCGGCACGCGGATCATGGTGTCGCTTCCGCTGCAAGACGACGGCGAATGATTTGGCAAGGAGCATGTTCGACTGACGCCCGTCCGGAGCAGGAAATTTTGGAAGCTTGGATGTCGAAATTTTGAAGGTGTAACGATACGCGCCCTTCATTATTCTCCACCGGAGCCGTCATGTCGGGCGGATTATAAAAAACAGAGGAGCAACGCCATGGTCTGGTCGCAACCGATCATCGTCGAAATCTGCGTCGGTATGGAAATCACCAGCTACGAATCGGCTGAGATCTGATCACCCCGTCGCGGCCGGCCGCGGCTGGCCAACCGAGTAAACATGAGCTGGCGCCGTCGCTTGCGACGGCGCGGCTGTTTTTGAGCGCCTTCCGCGCGCAGCGTTTCTTCTAAGCTGCGCCAGCGTTGACAAGGGCATTTTTGGCACTCACGCAAGTCTGCTGATAGCACATTGTTTTTTCAGGCCTTTGCCCTTCCTGGCGCTTGCACTCCGAGGATTTGCTCCTAATCTGAAAGGAATCAGATCGTCAAGGAGCATGGCATGGCGTCCAGCGGCTTCCGTTTGCAGCTTCAGGGCTACGGCCTGACGACGGCGAATATTCTCTATCGTCTGCCGGATTATCCGAAGATCATCCAATCCTACATCTGGCAGGAATATGATCTTCATCCCGAGTTTCCGGAGCTGCGCAAATTTCTCGATTTCTGGATGCGCAGCCTCGATGGCCCGCTGCATTCCGTCACCGTCGCGCATTCGAACCTCATCAAACCGGCTGAGTTGAAGCTCCTCGATAAAGAATTCAAGCTGCACTGAAAACTAATATGACCGCTGCCTTGCGCTACGCGCTTCGTCGAGACAAAATCGATGCGGGCTGGAGCGAGGGCTGCCGTGAGGGACGAGGGCGATACGAAGTCATGGATAGGGGTCTGGGAAGCGGCCGCGCTGATCGTCATCGTGGCGACGGCTTTCCTTCTCGCGAGGCAATATCGGGAAAGCCTTAATATCGATGAGCCGCCCGAGCCCCTCTCACTGGCTTTGGAGCGAGAAGCGGCGGAGGTGAACGCGACGCTTCCAGAGATGGTCAGCGAGGGCGTTCGTCTCGACAAGGCGACGGCGGGTCCGGGCAACGCGTTCAACTACAGCTATACGATCGTTGACGATGAAACGGCGCGAACTCTGATCGGCAACGCCAAGAAGCTCGCCGCATTGAGGACCCAGCTACAGGAGCGCGTGTGTCTGACGATGCCGAATCATCGCACGACCGGCGCCATCGTCCGATATTCGCTGAAGGACAATAAGGGCGAGGTGATCGCCGACGTCTCAATTGATGCAGGCGACTGCTGAGAAGGGTGGGCGCGCCGCTTTAGCGCGGCGCGCGCTGGGGACGACGTCGACGGCACGCCACGATTGTCGCCGGTCGAGCAAATCGCCGAACTCTTCGCCAGCGCGAGGAAGTCAGAACTTCTTTACTTCGACGCCATGTTTTTGCAGCGCGTAGCCAATCTGACGAGGGGTTAGTCCAAGCAGCCGGGCCGCCTTCGCCTTGACCCAACCCGCGCGCTCCATGGCGTCCACCAAACGTTCGCGATCGGAAGGGCCGTCACGCTCGACGGCGGTGCAGTTTTCGGCGCCGGGACAGGTCTCTGGCGAAGGGTCGGCGTTCGGGCGCTCACTCGTCGTCGCCGGCGGCGGCGCCGGCTGACGCTCGCGCGGCGGCGTCAGGGCCGGCAAGCTCGCGACGGGTGGAGGAGGCGCCGAACGCTCCAATGAGCCGCTCCAAAGCACCGAAGAGAGACAGCCGTCGTTGCGACAGGAGAAATCCTTGTCGGTGATGACATTCCCTTGCGCCAGAGTCGCGGTCCGAAACACGCAGTTTTCCAGCTCTCGGATGTTGCCCGGAAAGGCGCAGGCGGTGAGCACGTGCATGGCCGACTCCGAAAAGCTCAGCCGTCCGCCTTGCTCCGCGTTGAAGCGACGCAGAAATTCGTTGGCGAGAGGTTCGAGATCGCCCTTGCGGTCGCGCAGCGGCGGCACGAAGATCGGCACGACGCTGATGCGGTAGTACAAATCGGCGCGAAATTCATTGCGCTTGACCGCCTCTTCGAGATTTTTATTCGTCGCGCACACGAGTCGAACGTCGACCTTCTGTGTGCGCGTGCCGCCCACCCGTTCGAATTCGCCTTCCTGTAAAACGCGCAGCAGCTTTGCCTGAAACGCCGGCGTGATTTCGCCAATCTCGTCCAGAAATAATGTGCCGCCGTCGGCCAGTTCGAAACGGCCCTTGCGCATGTTCACGGCGCCGGTGAAAGCGCCGCGCTCATGGCCGAAGAGCTCCGATTCCAGCACGCTCTCGGGGAGCGCCGCGCAATTCAGCTTGATGAAGGGTTTCGAGCGGCGCGGCGAGAGATTGTGTATCGCCGCGGCAAACAGCTCCTTGCCGGTGCCCGATTCGCCGCGCAGAAGGACGGTGGACTTGGCCTTGGCGACGACGCGAATCTTGTCGATCACCGCGCGCAGCGCCGGGCTGCTGCCGACAACGCCATTGATGCCGCTGTTCTTAGTTTCGATCTGCGGAACGCGGTCGCCTTTTTCGAGCCAGGCCTTTTCCTGCATCAAACGTTCGCGGTCGCGTGCGATGAGCTTGTGCAGGCGAAGGGTCTGGCCGACGAGATTGGCGATCATCGTCAGGAAGCGCACGTCATGGTCGAACAGCGTCACCGAACGATCGTCATAGACGCGATCCACCGTCAGCGTGCCGACGACGGCGTCGCCCTCCTTGATCGGGACGCCGATCAGCGAGAACGGCCGGCCGTCGGTCGGTCCCCATTCGGAAAAGTCGGAGCCTTGGAAGAGCGGCGAGGCTGCGACATTCTCGACAACGAGGGGCATTTTCGTCGCGACGATCTGCCCCACGGCGCGTTCGGGCAGGCGGTCGAAGAAACGCTTGGCGGAATCTTCGCTCCAGCCCGACCCAACCACAACCTCGGGCCCGCCCGCCGCGTCGAGCAACGCGACCAAGCCATGGCGCATATCAAGAAAGCTCGAAAGCAGCGCGAGCACGCCCGCAAGCGTAGTTTCCAGACGGTTTGGCGACGCCAGAAGCTTCGATATTTCGTAGATGCCGACGAGAGCGGTGTCTCTCACATCGAATTCGCGCGCCTTCGGCGCATAAGCGCCGCCTGCCAGCTGCAAACCCATACTTTTTAGCCTCACGACATGCGTGGGTGTTTTCACAGATTTTGACGCAAGCACCGTGCCATCCTGCCGTTTTGCCGTTAGCTTCGCAAAAACAATGGCCTGCAATTGCCTCGACATCGGCGTTGGGGCGCGTGCTTGATCAACTCTTGCGCCATCTGCCGTCTCCTCCGGCGCCGCCGCCCGATTGATCGGCGACCGGCTCCATCCAAACCGTGCTCGCGCCGTACCAATTGTGGTCTCGCCTTGCCGACGCCAGCGCGAAGACTTGCGAAGCGTTTAGCGTCGCGCGCATGGTAATAAGCCGGTAGCGAAATTACAGGCGCTCAACGCGTTCCGCACTCCCGATCCGCCGCGCGGCCGCGCGATCTATTGAGCGCAATCTTTGACGGTCTGGCACGGAGAGGCCAGCACGTCGACCGACATATACGCAGATTCTTCCTTACCATGGCGCTCGAGCGATCGACGCAACGACGGACTGCGCCTGATCCGCGCGGAAACTCAGCGGCGGGCGGCAAGCCGCTTTGGTTGGATGGAGTCGAAGCTGATCCGGGGATCTGACGTGAAGGACATGGGAGCGCTGCTGCCTAGATTTGTGACAGACTGGATAGTTATTGGTCGTTTATGCAGAAGGCGTTTTGTATGCGCCGCGCGTCGCCGATGATATAGACGCGATTGCAGTCTCATTTCATCGAAGGAAACCCGGCTAGAACGGCTGATTATTATGCCGCGGCCGTCGCGACGTCGGGCGCCGTCGAGGGGGAGGCCATACCGATAACCACTTTTCTTAGGAGCCGACGGCATGAAGATTTCCGCGCGTAACAGCCTTCCCGGGACGGTCAAGCACATCCTGAAGGGCGCAACCACGGCGCATGTGACGATCGACGTCAACGGATTGACCGTCACAGCTTCAATCACCAACGAATCCGTCGAGGAGCTTGGACTCCGCGAAGGGTCCAAGGTCAAAGCGGTCATCAAATCGTCGGATGTGATGATCGCGGTCGACTAACGCTCGTGGGCGGCCGATGGGCGCTATGGCGCTGGAACGCGCGACGCCTTTCCATCGGCGCCGACGAAGGGGAACAGCCCAGACTGGAAACATTGCGTCATGTGGGCGGCTTTAGCGATCGCCTGCTCGGCCTGCGTCTTTGGCAGCGCTTCATTGGCGCTTACGCTAAAGAGTTCGAGCCAGCGCGTAAAATGCTGAGGCTCAATCGGTAAATTGATATGCGCGGCGAAGGGCTGGCCCTGATAGCGCTCCGTGCCAAGCAAGGTCCTGGACCAGAAATTCGCGACGATCCCTATGTGCTGGTCGAGACCGTCAATCGCCATAAAGATAGGACCCAACAGCGGATCTTCGGCGCCCTTGGCGTAAAAGCGACGCACGCAATCGTCGATTGCGATCTCTAACCTGTCGCGTTCGGCGCCGTCCTCGATCGGCGGAATGACAGGCTCCATGGCGACCTCCCTGCATAATGTCGATGGCGGCTGTTCCGGCGCTAGCGCAGGTTCAGAACGGCCTGCGGGATCGTGCCGGACTTCTTCCTCGCGCTCAGCAGCGCGTCGACCTTATCGCGCAGCAGTTCAATTTGCAGCGGCTTCGCCAAAAAGCCGTGCGCGCCCTCGGCGACGCACTCCTGGCCGAATCCGCTCGATATCTGATCAACGATGACGATGATTTTGGTTTCCGGAACCCGCGCCAGAAACTCCTGAATGAGATCCAGCCCGTTGACGCGGATGACGCCTTCCGCAAGCACCAGTAAGTCCGGCCTTATTCGCTCCGCTTTTGCGAGCGTTTCGGACGCGCTCGCGAGTTCATGCGCCTCATATTCGTCATGGAGCATGAACTCGATCGCCGCGCGAAAGCTTTCATTGTCGTCCACAACGAAAACGCGCCTGCGTTCAATGGCTTTCGCCACCTTTACGCTGATCTGCATGGCAGCCTCGCGCGGTGATTGACTCACGATCGTTAAAGCAAGTCGCGTGCCGCGCTTAATGCTGCGGCGCTGCGACTGATGGCTTTCGACAGGATTAGGTCGGCGCACCTGCGTCAGCAGCATAGCGGCGCCCGATTGTGGGGCCGCCAATCGTTAGGTTCGGCCAAACCGAACTCTTGCGCCGCGACTAAACGGCGCGCGGCTCTGCGCTGGGATCAAGAACAATATCTTTGCAGGAAATACTGCCGCGTAGTTTGGAATTAAAGCGTTTCCAAACTAGCGTGTGGCCGAAAGGTAACAATCGTCCAAAAAATTGTTGTATGTGTCTGAAACTATACAGATTACAATGCTTCCATTCAGCGGTTTGATCAGTTGACCGTGGCCGCCGCCAAATTTAGCTTTGATCAACTTCTTCGCACGAGGCGAAAGTAGACAACGCACAACTTCCCCCGGCGGTTCCCGATGAGCGACGTAAAAACTCCAATTTCTCTACGAATGCTGACTCAGTCGCTTCCGCGGACTCGTGCTGGAGATTTGACGTCGGTGAAGGCGCTGAGCGTTGCTGCGGCGCTTGCGTCGAGCGTCAGCGCTTCGGCTCTGGCGCAATCCGCTTCGACGACGCTGCCGCCCGTTAAAGTTGACGCGCCGCAGGAGAAGCCGCGCGCGGCGGCGCCGGCGAAACCCAAGCCAATCGCCGCCGCTCAGCCGCAACCAGCGCGTCATGCGACCGCCACTCAGGCTGCAGGGCAGCGGCGCGGCGCGCCGGGCGCTTCAAGCGCCGGCGGCCAAGGCGCAGGCAGCGGAGGCCTTCCGATCTTCGCTGCGGCGCCCAACGCCAATCCTTACGCCGATCCGGTTGCGCCCTATAAGGTCGACCGCCTGTCTTCGCCGAAATTCACCGAACCGGTGCTCAACACGCCGCGCACCATCACGGTGCTGACCAAGGAAGTGCTCGACGACAAGAACGCCTTCACGCTGCGTGAAATCGGTCGCAGCACGGCAGGCGTGACGCTGGGGACGGGCGAAGGCGGCAACGCGTTCGGCGATCGCTTCTTCATTCGCGGCTTCGATGTTCGCAACGACATCTTTGTCGACGGCGTGCGCGATCCTGGCGTCAGCATTCGTGAGAACTTCTATACCGAGCAGGTCGAAATTCTGCGCGGGCCGGGATCGACGTTTGCCGGTCGTGGCACTGCGGGCGGCGCGATCAACATCGTCACGAAACAAGCGACCGATCGCGATTTCGTCGAACTCAAAGCGATTGGCGGCTTTTCCGACCACATGAAGCGAGTGACGGCTGACGTCAACAAAGTGATCAGCCCGATCCTCGCGGTGCGCGTCAACGCTCTTTATCATGACTCGAATGTCGCGGGCCGCAGCTTTGTCACCGACTATCGCGACGGCGTCGCCGGCTCAGTGGTGTTCAAGCCGATCGAGGACCTGACGCTGACCGCTCAATACACGCATGTCTATCAGAATGGCCTGCCGGACTTCGGCGTGCCGTACAACCGGGTTTGGAACCGGCCGTTCCCCGAAGGCGTCATTCCTCGCAGCAACTGGTATGGCTTCCTCGACCGCGATTTCCAAGTTGCGATGCAGAATTTCGGCACCTTCACGGCCCACTATCGCTACAACGACAATCTCGTATTCGATAATCGGTTCCGGCAGAGCCGCTCCGTTCTGGACTACATCGGATCGCTGACGGGGAGCGCGGATCTTTTCGCCTCGACGGTCCGAATCGGGGCGCAAAGTCGCTACCAGGTGGTGAACACGCTCGACAACCAGACGGAGGCGACGCTCAAAGTCGATACGGGACCGGTCAAGCATGCGCTCGTCGCTGGCGTCGAATTCGCCCGCGAAGGCGTAACGCGCACCAATTATCAGGGCCTCGCTTCCGAGTTGAACGGAATACCGACCGGCAATACGGTGACCTGTAACCTCTATCTTCCGTGCACCTATCTGCCGTTCCTCAACACGCCCTACCGCAATACCAATCCCACGCGGATCGCCGTCGACACGAAATCAGGCTATCTGATCGAAACTGCGAACTATCAGGACGTCGTGATCGTGAACGGCGGCGCACGCTTTGACGATTACAACATCACGAACCGCACTGAGACGCTTTCGACTTTCGCTAAGAGCCATTCCGGGCTGTTCAATTGGAACGCCGGCGTCGTTTTCAAGCCCTTGCCGAACGTCAGCGCCTACGCCGCCTACGCCACTTCGGCGACGCCCGTCGGCGCAGAGCTTGACGGCGGCGCGGCAAATTACGGCGGCTTGACGACGGCGTCGCAAATCTTTGCTCCCCAACTCAACAAAGCGGCGGAGGTCGGCCTGAAATGGGAACTGTTCGACAGACACCTGCTCGCCACCGCCGCCTTCTTCAAGACGGATGTGAGCGGCGCTAGAGAAATAAACTCCGGCACCACCACGGGCGACGCGTCCTATTACGTCCAGGGCGTCGAT
This sequence comes from Methylocystaceae bacterium, assembly GCA_009773555.1. Classification (GTDB taxonomy): domain Bacteria; phylum Pseudomonadota; class Alphaproteobacteria; order Rhizobiales; family Beijerinckiaceae; genus Methylocystis. Next base: position 77,080 of record WSXZ01000002.1, read on the forward strand.
CTAGAAGTAGCCGGCAATATCACCGACAAGTGGATGGTTCTTGGCGGCATCGTGCTGATGGACTCGCGGGTGACCAACTCTTACGCGCGAACGAATATCGGTCTTCAACTCGCCAATATCGCGCATGAGTCCTTCAGCCTGCTGTCCAAGTACAAATTGGGCGACCTGATCGGCCTCGCTCCGAATGCGCTCGAATTTGGCGGCCAGGCCATCTACCGCTCCAGGATCTATGGCGGCAACAATATCGTCGCCAATGGCGGCACATCGTTCAACGCGTTTGGCTTGCCGAATCCGACCGCGACGAATTTTCTGAACGTTCCAACGATCCTGCCTTCGTACTGGCGCTTCGATGTTTTTGCGGAGGCGAAGATTGGCCAAAACATCACGATGAAGTTCTCAGTCAACAATCTCTTCGACCGCACGATCTATGACGCCTTCTATCAGACGGCGACGCCCTTCGCGCAGATGTCGCCCGGTCGCTCCGTCTATCTCGAAACGAGCATCTTGTTCTAAAGGAGCGCTTAAAATGCTTGCTCACATACAAGGCGCGCTTAATAGGAAGGAGGTCGACGTCCTTCGCGAGGCGATGGCGCAGGCGGCGTGGGAGGACGGCGCCTCCACCGCCGGGGCGAACGCCGGCGAAGCGAAGCGCAACGAGCAACTCCCGCCTGACTCTGAAATCTCGCGCGCGCTCGGCAAGCGGCTGCTCTCGTCGCTCCTCGCCAATGCCGCTTTCGTTTCAACGGCTGTTCCGCTGCGCATCTATCCGCCGTTGTTCAACCGTTATGGCGTCGGCGATCACTTCGATCCGCATGTCGACAATGCGATACGCGGCGACGCCATGACCGGCGCGCGTATCCGCGTTGACCTCGCCGCGACTGTGCTTCTTTCTGATCCCGACGAATATGAGGGCGGCGAACTGATCGTCGAGGACATCTACGGATCAAGGCGGTTCAAGCCGCCGGCGGGCGACCTCATTCTTTATTCGGCCGGCAGTCTGCATATGGTGACGCCTGTCACCAGCGGCCTACGTCTCGCCTCATTTTTGTGGCTGCAAAGCATGATCCGCGCTGACGAGGCGCGCAGCCTCGTTTGCGATCTCGACGAATCGATACAGGAGCTCGCGCCGCGCGTGGGCGCGGACGATCCGGATCTGCGCAAGCTGGTGACCGTGTACCACAATCTCATCCGCTACTGGGGAGAAGCATAGCGCTGATGCTTATTTGCATACCCGAAGTTCTTTCCAAGCAGCAGGTAGCCTTTTTCCGCGCGGCCATGGACCGGGCGCAGTGGGAGGATGGCCGCGCGACCGCTGGTTCGCAGTCCTCTCTGGTGAAGAACAATCTTCAACTGCCGCAAGCCGGCGAAGTCGCGCGCGAACTTGGCGAACATGTGCTCGAGGCGCTTGCGCAGTCGGCGATGTTCGTCTCGGCGGCGCTGCCGCACAGGATTTTTCCGCCGCTCTTCAATCGCTATGGCGTTGGGCACGACTTCGGATTGCACGTCGATAATGCGATCCGCGGCATTCCCGGAACGCCGATTCGCATTCGCACGGATCTTTCTTGCACGCTGTTCCTCTCGGAGGCGGACGAGTACGATGGCGGCGAATTAGTGATTGAGGATCGGGTCGGACAGCAGGAAGTGAAACTTCCCGCGGGCGATCTCGTGCTTTATCCTTCGACGAGTCTTCATCTTGTCAAAGGCGTCACACGCGGCGAGCGCATCGCCTCGTTTTTTTGGATGCAGAGCATGATTCGAGACAATGTGGCGCGCGCTTTGCTCTTCGATCTCGACCAGGCCATCCAATCCCTGACGTCTCGGCTCGGCGCCGGCGATCCTGCCTGCGTCAAAATGTCGGGCGTTTATCATAATCTGATCCGAACATGGGCTGAAGCATGAAACGTTCTTTGCAGTTTCTCGTGATCTCAATCATCGCGCTTCTCGCTGCGCAGAGCGTCGCAGCCGCACCAGGGTCGCCAGCGCTCGACGCAGCGATAGCGGCCACTAAACCTCATGATCTTTCTGTGTGGACGATGTTCGTCAACGCCGACATCGTCGTGAAGATCGTCATGATCGGCTTGTTGTTGGCGTCCGTCGCGACATGGACGATCCTCATCGCTAAAACGATCGAATTGAAACGGGCGCGCGAGCGCGTGACGACGGCGATACGACGCCTCTCCGAGGCGCGCGGTCTCTCCGAGGCGCGACTGGCGCTTGGCGGCGGCGACCGTTTGACGCAGGCGCTGCTTGGCGAAGCGACGCGGGAAATGAAGCTTTCGTCCGATATTCTTGCGGCGCCGGGCGTGAAGGAGCGCATCGCAGCGTGCTTCGCCGAAATCGAGCGCGCCGAAGCGCTTTCGATCAAGCGGGGCACCGGACTGCTCGCCTCCGTTGGATCGACAGGCCCCTTCATCGGATTGTTCGGCACCGTCTGGGGCATCATGAACAGCTTCATCGGCATTTCGAAAGCACAGACCACCAATCTGGCCGTCGTCGCGCCCGGCATCGCCGAAGCGCTGCTCGCAACCGCGGTCGGCCTCTTCGCCGCCATCCCGGCTGTGCTCATCTACAATCATCTCGCGCGCCAGGCGACCGCCTATCTCGAGCTCGTTTCTAATCTCTCCGGCGAATTGCTTCGCATCGTCTCGCGCGACCTCGATCGCGCCGGACAAGCCGGCGCAAACAAGATTCATGCGGCGGAGTAGATCATGGCCGTTCATCTCAAAAGCGATCTTCAGGAAACGCACGAAATCAACGTCACGCCGTTTATCGACGTGATGCTCGTGCTGCTCATCATCTTCATGGTGGCGGCCCCCCTCGCCACGGTCGATCTTCCGGTCGATCTTCCGGCTTCCAACGCCGCGCCGCATGAAAAGCCCGACAAGCCGATTTACGTGACGATCCAGGGCGACCTCGCGCTCGCCTTGGGCGAGACGCCCGTCAAACGCAACGATCTCGTTTCGGCTCTCGACGGGCTTTTAGGCGATAAGTCGAAACGTATCTATTTGCGAGCCGACACCAGCGTGCCCTATGGCGAGATGATGGCGATCTTGGAGCGTCTGCGCGCTGGCGGTTATCTGCGCGTGGCGCTCGTCGCGCTCGACGCCGGCGGCAAGGAGCAGGCCCCGCAATGAGCGCCGCCGCTGCTCTCCAGAAGCCGCAGTCGAACCGCAAGCTTTGGGGCGCCGCAGTCGCCCTGGCGCTATTTCTGCACGTCGGCGGCGCCGTCGCCGCGCTGGTGACCTTACGGGGCGACCTCGACGAGGACGCGTCCGGCGCTCCAGCGATTGAATTGTCTCTCGAGCCCGCCGCCCCGCGAGACGCCGAGGCCGCGGATCTGCCGCCTGGACCGCTCTCTGACGAAGCGGCGGCCGCCGCGCCTTCCGTCGCCGCATCAGAGGCGAAGGAGACGAACGAAGAGCGGATCACCCACGCCGAGTCGGAAGACGCCGAATTCACGCACAACGTTCGGCCGGAGAAGCCGATCGAAGAGGAGAAGAAACATCAGGCGCAGCCGGTCGTCTCGGCCGAGTCTGCCGCCTCCGAGGCGACTGCGCCGCCCAAGTCCGACGCCGATCGGCAATCCGACAGGCCCGTGGCGCCTGTTCAGGGGGCTGACGCCGTCGCCAACGCCGTGAAGCTCACGTGGCACAAGGCTTTGCTCTCGCATCTCAACCGACACAAGCGCTATCCGGGCGCCGCCGGGCGTCGATCCGCCGAAGCGAGCGTTTCGTTCACGCTCGACAGGCGCGGTCATGTCGTCAGCTACAGCATCAAACGTTCTGCGGGACACCCACTCTTCGACGACGCTGCGCTCGCGATGATGAAGCGGGCCGACCCCGTTCCGCCGCCGCCGCCGGTGATCGCGGACGAGGGGCTGACCTTCGAAGTGCCCGTGCAATTTCGCGTCGGCAAAAAATAGCTGCGCTTGATCGAACGGAGGCGGTTCGAGAGCCGGAGGCTTCCGACCCGCCGCAATGAATATTCAGCTGCGACTGAACCTTGTGAAGGTTAGTTTGGGGTTCTCCACAGCGCTTATTTGCGGCTAAGCTTTTCTATTTCTTAAAAAATATGGAGCATTGTCGGAACAGATATTCGAATCGGCGCTTCATCCCCGTGTGGAGAGGTCCTCATGCCGCCACATGAACAACGAGCGAGACTGGCAGAGACGACAATGAGAGGAAGTCGATACATACGCGATGCGGTTGATGTGGAGCCGAGCGTGCGGCGGCTCGGTGAGCAGCTTCGGCGCCAATTTTCCGATATTGCTTCGGAGCCGCTGCCTGACGACATGCTGGCCCTTCTGGAAGAGCTTAGCCAGATAAGCGCGGTCGAGTGACGCGCAGAGAGATTTCTCGAATCTCAGCGCATCTTGTTCGGACGATCCGCGAAGTCCAATTTGATCAGGAGTCCTTTAAGGTCCTCGGGAACCGGCTTCATGATCAAATCGAGATATAAAAGCGAGAAGCGTTTTCCGAGCGCCTCGCGTATAGAGCGCCGAAGCAGCGCTCTCTTGCCCTGTCTAAGGGCGAGTTTCGGAGAAGCTCCAGTCATCATAAAGAACGCGCCTCCTGCTTGAACAGCGACTGCCAGGCGGAGAGTTCATTGCGCATGTGCTTGCGCGCGGGCATCCGTTCGGTTGATTGATCCGAAAGGCGGAACGCGCCGCCGCCACGGGCAGCGTGCGATTTGCCGCGTTTCGATCGATATTCGACGGTGAACGGGCGAACAGTTTTCTTCATCGACAGACCTTCGTCTTGGGCGCCTTCATAAAACCTCGGCGCCAAGCCAGATGTTCCGGCGCTCTGAATGCTGGACGCAATTTGCGAACACATTCGCGCGCGTTTCAAAATGAAAACGCCGGCGAGGGCGACTCGCCGGCGTGTCCTAATGACGCTGTGGAGTTAGTGGCGCGCCATCCAGCTGTCCACCTGCTCCTTGGCCTTGTCCTTGGCGACGCCGTAGCGTTCCTGGATCATGCCTTCGAGCTGCTCGCGGTTCCCGTTAACGCGAGCAATATCGTCGTCAGTGAGCTTGCCCCACTGCTCCTTCACGTTGCCGGTAAACTTCTTCCAATTGCCTTCGATCGTGTCCCAGTTCATGAATTCCTCCTGGTGGGGAGGCGGCCGCAATCGCGGCGACGCCGTGGAAAGCCGAGCCCGGGCCTAGCTTTCACAAGCATTAAAACCTTTAGCCGGCGCAGATGTTCCCTGTCGACTTGCGCTCGCGCTCTAAATTAGCAGTCTAGCCCATGTCTGCCGCGATCACTTCTCGCTCGCCCAGCTTGAAAATCCCTGATTTGCGCCGGCGCTATATTGAACGCTCGCGCATGCAGCCGAAATGAACCGGGGAGTTGAAGCCAAACGGCAGCAGTACATCACGAGAGGACTGCAGCGCTCATTTCGCGAAAGCGGCAGCCGTCGCCTCCCGATTTCAGATTCGCGGCTGGCTGCTGGCCCAAGTTGGTCGTCAATTCTCAACCCGTCATCGTGAGGCGCTTGAGCAGCGCGTCACGCGCCTCGACGATGCGACGGTATTGTTCGTCGCTGCCGCCTGCATCGGGATGCGCGGTCTTCGCCAACTGCCGGAAGGCGGCGTTGATCTCGGACAGATTGAGCAGGCCCTCGAATGGCAGCCCTAAAATTTCCCGATGTTCATGTTCATCGTCGATATCCGCCCGAAAAAATAGCGTGCGGCGTTTTTCTCGCGCCTCGAGGCGCAGATTGAGCTGATCTTCCCGCCATCTCTCGCGCGACATAACCAGACATTCGCCAAAGGCGATGCGGCCCAGCGTTTCAAGTTCGTCAAGACTGAAAGGCCCCACGACGCCATAGGGCGGCGCCAGAGACCCCTTCCTGCCGGTCTCGTCATGCTGGATATCGCCGATGGTCGCCATATCCAATATTCCCATCGAGCCGTTCCAGACGACCCATTCCTCTTTGTCCGTCATACGGAGCGCTCATGCGTGACCCGACCCGCGCTTCGCTTTTTTCGTACAAGAGCGTTCGCGAGAGCTGAGCCGTGAGCCATGCATGTTCGGAGCCAAAGGGGGCGCGCTGCGCATGGAGCCGAGCCGCGGGATCGCGCTTAGAATGAGACACTCGACTGATGTCGAACTCCGCGCCGCTTGTGCGCCTGGCTTGAGCCTTGCATGTGAGGCGCTAACGGGAGCAGGACTCGGTGCTTGACGCTACACAGACACGCAGCCTCACGACGGAGAAGGACCTCGAACATCCGATCGAGGCCATTTGGCGCGCGATGACAGATTCCGAATGGCTCGCCGTTTGGTTCTTTCCAAATGACATTGAGCCGGTTGTCGGCCACAAGTTCACGATCTGGAGCCGCCCGATCGAGCGTTGGGACGGCGAGTTCAAGTGCCAGGTTCTCGCTGTGGAGCCCGGCCGTATGTTGCGTTTCAGCTGGTCGGGCGGTGATGACGAGCTGAAGGGTTTTGGCCGATACATCGACACGACAGTTACGTGGACGATCTCGCAGCTGCCGGATGGCGGCACGCATTTTGTTTTTGTCCAGGACGGAATCGACGCTGCCGCCACGGCGGACGCGGTCTACGACGTCATGCTCAAAGGCTCGCAGAGCGTGTTGAACTCTCTTGCCAAAAGACTCCCTGACCTCATTGAACACGGAGCCTGAAACGCCCCGCTTGCCCAAGCTCATCGGAGCGGCGACCAATGGCGAGCTCAGAGCAACATGTCAGCCACATTCTCAGATTCGACGAGCGCGCCTAACGAGCCCATCACACCCGCCGTCGTCGGCGACACATGCGTCGTGGGCGCGCCGCTCGACTTTTCCGGCGCATCGCTCTTCTTTCCGGAGAATTTTGCAGGATCAACGCTCCGCGCGGATGCGCCAATAGGTTCGCCGCAATCAGCGGCGGAAGCGGCGGCGCTCTCGGATGCTTTATGCGCAAAGATTTCGCCCGTTTCTTTTGGCGACCGCGTGCTTTTGCTTCCCTCTGAGTGCGACGCCTGGCGTTCCGCCGTCGAAATGGTTCGGCGTTACCATGGCGTCGTCGGCCGCCCCAAGCGCCGCCGATTCATCGTCTGCGTCGGGCCTGCTGATGCAACGGAGAGCCCTCCGCCAGGCCTTGAAGGCGATGACGAGATCGTCATTCTCCGAACCGACGATCACGCCGCATTGCAGGCGGAAGTCGACGTGAGGACCGCGGGAATTCTGATCCCTCCGGTTAGGACGCAAGCTAGTTTTGAGATCGTCTCAGGGAGCGTCCTCGCCAGACTGCGCGAGACCGCAGACGAATATGGGCTCATACTCGGTTTCGACGAAACCTTCTGCGGCCTCGGCCGCTCAGGCATGCTTTGGGCGCACGAATGGACCGGCGTCACCCCGGACCTGATGATCGCCAGTCATGCGCCTGCAGACGCCCCGCCGCTGGCCGCGCTCGTCGTTACGCAAAGACTCGCGCGAGGGGCGCTCGGCGGCTCGCCGCTGGTTGAGGAGGCCGCGCTTCTGTCCGGACACGCCCTTGTCGACGCTCTGTCGACGCCAGGCTTTCAGGAACGCGTGCAGAACCGAAGCTGGTATTTCGAAGACCAGCTGTCCGCATTGTTCTATCGGCGTCGTGCAGCCTTTACGGCGCTGGATGGCCTCGGCCTGATGCAGGCGCTAACGCTCCCCGGAGACGCGGAGCCCATGCGCGCGAAGCTGGCCGAGCACGGGCTCCTCACCCGCGCCATGGGGCCGGTCCTTGGTTTATTTCCTCCGCTCACAGTCGAGGAAGGCGACATCGATGCGGCGGTCTCCGTCATCGATATGGTTTGCGCGCAGGACGAACGATGAGCGCGCGAGTCGTTTGCCTCCGCCTCACTGAGGCGCACGCGCCGCCAAATCCGGCGGGAACACAGTCGGCGCCTCTGGGCGCGGCCTCAGCGAAGCGCTTTGCTCGAGCGCGCGCATTCCCTCAAATCGCGGACCGTTCAACATCATGATCGAGATAAATGCGGTTGATCCAAATTTACCATTCATCGGGCGAGACCCTATTCCCCCCGCATTGCGGCGGTTCATCTGGGACATTCAGTCGATGGTCGAACTCGCCGAAAGCGAGCGGGAGATTTTGCTGATCGGCCGCGATCTCATGGCCCGGCTCTTCACGACGGACGATTGGCTGCCAACGGTCTTCTTATCGCGACGGGCTAGATCGCTTTTCCGTCGTGAGCACGATTTTGTCGGGCGGGGCCTGCATGACAATCTCCCAGCCTTCGGTTTGGGAGATCGCGGGCGTGTTGCGCGGCGCCATTAACCGCCAGCAACTCGATGGCTTCCCGACGAATAGCGCGCAGGTCGGCGCGTCCCGTCTATTGCAAGCGAACGCCGTGGAAGCTGCCCGGTCTTCCGCGAGCGGGGAGGTCTTCGAGCTTCGCAACGCGCTGGATGATCAAACATCCATCATCTTCCATGTTTATGGCGGCGACATCGGCCAGATCAGTCGTCGACCGGGCGCATCAGGCGGAAGCGTCGACGCGCCGCCATTGGGCTACGCCAATTCGGACAACGATCCTCCCTACGATATATTTTCAATTCAAAACGAGATCCGGGATTAAGGAGACTGAGCTCATAGGAGAGAATGTATTTCTACGAGGGATCGAAATATTCGATCTTTTGGCCGGGATCTCTGTTCGGGCAGGGAATTTCCTTGAACAGCACTTCGGCGAAGGCCTTCAGGCCGGTGTTCGTGCGCAGAGACAGGCGATTGGGGTCGGACGTCCAGCTTTGATAAGTGACGATCCCACGGGTGATGCTGATCACCGTGTATTTTTCCGAGTTGATTTCGCCGCCCTTCGTCCGATAGCACTTCCCGGGCAGAACGCTTTCTTCCTTCATCGGCATGGATGCTCACCCTGCATCTTGGCGCTGCGTGCATGGCCGTTGAGCAAGTTCCAGACCATATAGAAGTTTGCGCGGGAACGTTCGTTGCAACGCCATTGACGTTCGAAACCGTGCGGGGCGGACTAAAAGCTGGTCGCATCCTCCGGTGCGATGCGAATCGCCATCCCGTCAAACGTGTCATCGAACCTGATTTGACAGGCGAGACGCGAATTGAGTTTGCGATGGCTGGCTGTCGCAAGCATCCGGTTTTCTCCCGGTCCGGCGTCGGCCATTTCAATCCCCTGAGGCAAGGTGAGATAGACATGGCACGTCGCCGCCAGCGCGCCGGATCAATTTCATCAGCGAGACGCCATTTTTGCCGGTGATTTCCTGGCTGGCGCCGTCTCTGGTTTCAAGAGTGAACGTGGCCATCTTTATCCATCTGCCCGAGGCCGTCTCAGCGATATTTTCCCTTTTCGGAGGGAGCGCGGCGCGCGTCACGACCCCACATTCAGCGATGCAAAATCAGGGCAAACCGCATGGCGACTATCCGCAGAACCCTCTCGCGCGATGAGCGTCGTCGCAAGGCCTGCAGACTGGGCGGCGTCCAATTCCTCCTCATCGCCCGACAGCGCCAGCACCGAACCCGAAGGCAAATCGAGACGCTCGCAGATCGCGCGATAGGAGGCCGGCTCGACTTTCTGACCGATGGACGTGTCGAAGAAATCCTCGAACAGGCTTGTGAGGTCGCCGGAGGGGCTGTGGCTCAGCATGAGTTGCTGCGCTAATCTCGAATTGGACGAGTAAACAAACAGGCGACGGCCCGATGCGGCCCATGATCTCAGCGATTCCGCGACGTCTGGATAAAGCTCGCTTTTGATCGCGCCTGCCTCATAGCTCTCGCGCCAGATCAGGCCCTGTAACGTCTTCAGCGGGGTCGCCTTGCGGTTCTGCTTCATCCAGCGCAGCAACAGCGCTTCGGCTTCCTCGAGCTTCAAGTCGAATCCGCCAAGGAGACGCCCTGTTTCCTCCAGGGCGTCTTCCACATCCTGGTTCGAGGCATGCTCCGCGATGAAGGCGCCAAGCCGCGCCTGCGCGAGCGGCGTGAGGGTCCCGGACGCGAAAGCCATCGGAACGGCGGCGCCTTCGAGCTCGATCAGGACGGCGCGCACCGGTTCACTCATCGCGGATCCGTTTGGTGTAGAATTGTCGCAGTCGCGGCGCCGGCCGCCTGCGCTTCAGCCGTTCCCAAGGTTTCGGCGTGGCAAGCATCATATGTGCCGTATCCCCGCGTGAGGCGCCGGGGCGAACGTGTCGCTCCGTGCGCCACATCGACGAGGTGCGAACCCAGCGGGGCAGCGCGACGCATTCGCGGCGTCGGCGATGGCGAGACGATTGTTGGGAGGCCCACAATGGCTGCAAGCGCCGACGATTTGAAAGCGGTCACGAGCGGCACGCTGCGACATTACAATCAGCGCGCCGAGGCGTTCTGGGAGGGCACGCGCAGCCACGACGTCACACAAAATATCGCGGCGATGCTCAGCCACATTCGCGGTGAGCCTCCTTTCACCTTGCTCGATTTCGGTTGCGGACCGGGACGCGATTTGAGGGCGCTCGCCGAGCTCGGCCATGTCGCGATCGGGCTTGATGGAGCGCCGCGCTTCGTCGAAATGGCGCGCAATCACAGCGGTTGCGAGGTGTGGCTGCAGGATTTTCTCGCGCTCGATTTACCGGAACGCCACTTTGACGGAGTCTTCGCCAATGCGTCGCTGTTTCATGTGCCGCGCAGCGAATTGCCACGCGTCCTGCGCGCGCTCCATGCCGCTTTGAAGCCCGGGGGCATCCTGTTCAGCTCCATTCCGCATGGCGCGGATCAGGAAGGATGGAGCAATGAACGCTATGGCGTGTTTCACGCCCCCGAAAGCTGGCGCGCGTTCGGGTCGGCGGCGGGCTTCGTCGAGGTCGAGCACTATTACCGGCCCAGCGGCGCGCCTCCGGGCGAACAGCCATGGCTGGCGAGCGTATGGCGCCGCGAATAGTGGCGCTGGGAAGCGAGAACTGCGTCACAGCTCGCGCAGAGCCGCCGCGAGCGCATTGGGTTCGACGATTGGCAGCGAGCAGAGCATTCCGCGACAAACATAAGCCGTGGCGCGCTCGCCGAGCATGGTTTTGCCAAAAGCCGGATGCGCGCGAGGCAGCGCCGCCCCCGGCGTGAGGACATTCAAAACCCGACCGGGCCGACTGACGCCGTAGATCACGCGCTTCAGCGCCGCCGTATCCGGGGCGTCTGGTTCGCCAATCACGACGATCTGCAACGCCTCTCGCAGCATTTCCACGCCGTTCAACAGTGACGAAAAACCAAGAACGCGCTGGCGAATCGTCCCGGCAAAGTCCTTCGCGATCGCCTCGGCGCGTTCCCGGTAGAGGCTCTCGCCCGTCAGATAATAGAGCTGCGCCAGCACCTGCAGCATCATGCCATTGCCGGCTGGAAGGGCGGAGTCCTCGGCGATTTTCACGCGCGCGATCAGCGTATCAGCGTCGTCGGCGGCATAGAAATAGCCGCCAGTTCGATCGCGATAATGATGCTCGACATGTTCGACCCAGCGTCGCGCGCAGTCGAGATAGGACGTCGCGCCGGTGGCTTCGTAGAGCGTCAGCGCCGCGCGGCACATTGCGCCATAGTCGTCGAGGACGGCCATATGACGTGCGCGTCCGCATCGCCAGGAATGCAGCAGACGACCATCGTCCGTCGTCATCGCGCTCTTGACGAAATCGAACGCTTCGATGGCGATGTCGCGCCAGTCTCCGCGTTCAAACACGCAGGACGCCTTGGCGATGGCGGCGATCGTCAATCCATTCCAGTCGGCCAGAACCTTATCGTCGCACCCCGGCCTGACGCGGCGCTCGCGCACCAAGAACAAGGCGGCCCGGTCTCGCGCCAGCGCCGCCTCCGTCTCCTCATCCAGCAGCTCGATTGAGCCGAGGCGATTGAGGACGGACTTGCCGTGTTCCCAGTTGCCTTCGCGGCTAACGCCATAGGCGCGTTCGAAGCACGGCGCGCGCGCGCCCAGAGCTTCCCGTACTTCTGCTACGCTCCAACTGTAGAACTTGCCTTCTTCGCCTTCGCTGTCGGCGTCGAGACTGCTGGCGAACCCGCCGCCTGGCGCGCGCATCTCGCGCGTCATCCACTCGATCGTCTCTGTCACGCGCAGGCGATACAGTTCGCGACGTTCGTCTTGCCAGACCTCCGTCAGCAGTTCGATCAGCTGCGCGTTGTCGTAGAGCATCTTTTCAAAATGCGGCACCAGCCATCGATTGTCGGTCGAGTAGCGTGCAAAGCCGCCGCCCAAATGGTCGTAGACGCCGCCCTGCGAAATATGATCGAGCGTCAAAACGACGGCTTGTCGCAACGAGTCGCGACCCGTCCGCTTCCAGGCCCTCCAGAGAAAGTCGAGGCTGGTCGCCTGCGGGAATTTTGGCGCCGCCCCGAAGCCGCCGTCAGCGTGGTCGAGCCGTTGCTCCAGCTGCGCGCAAATGCTCTCGACGAGATCGGGAGAGACCGGCTCTCCGGCAGTCGTTTCGGACATGCTGGCCAGTCCTGCGCTGAGCTCGGCGACATTATGTTCGATCGCATTGGCGCGGGTGCGCCACAGCTCCGCGATGGTTTTTAAAAGCTCGGCGAAGCCGGGTCTCCCGCCCTGCGCAAAGGGCGGAAAATACGTTCCACCCCAGAAGGGCTGGCCCTGCGGCGTCAGAAACATCGTCAAAGGCCAACCGCCGCGCTGACCCATCATCATCAAAGCTTGTTGATATAGATAGTCGACGTCCGGCCGCTCTTCGCGATCCACCTTCACATTGACGAAAAATTCGTTCATCACCGCCGCGATTTCGGGGTCCTCGAAAGATTCATGCGCCATCACATGGCACCAATGACAGGCGGCGTAGCCAGACGAGAGCAATATGGGTTTGCCCGTCTGCTTGGCGAGCGCGAGCGTTTCCGCGGTCCATGCCTGCCAGTGCACCGGGTTGTGCTGGTGCTGTAACAAATAGGGGCTGGTCTCTTGACCGAGCCGGTTGCTCTCGACGCTCATGGAGCCGTCCTCCCTGTGCGGATTACATACGGCTGCCGGACGTCAAGCGCCATTCGCTGCTGGCGGATTTCGCCGATGCGCCGCAGGCGAGAAATTCGTCGGGCGCAAAGAGCCAGAGGGGCGGCTGGGAAGAGGCGTTTCCGAGGAGAGAGAGTCGCGCGCGGCGCTTGGGTCCGCTTTGGGTTCGCTGGCGCCGCGCGGTGGTTAATGTGAGGCGGCTTCGTTGCTCGGGAGCACGTCGCGGATGCGCTTGCCTTCCACCCAGACGAAAGCCCCGTCGGGTTCGGCGCAGGCGATGTCCTGTTCGGCGATCAGCTTGTCGCAGAGCATGATGCAAATGGCGTCGATCGGCGCGTCTCTGTCATTTTCCTCGGTCATGCGGTCGATCGAGATTTCACCCATCTCCTCGTCGTCGACCAAATGGATAATAAACACTTCCTCGTGGCCGGGAGAGCCATGCGCGTTCACCCGGAAGGTTTCCCCCTTGTAGCGGAATTCGCGTATCATTCCTGGCCCTTTTTTCATTTGCTTGGTTGTGTCCGCGATTGCGCGCCGCTTGGCGTTCGGCGGCTCCCGCGTGCCCGGCGCGCACGCAAACTGCGTGCCATTTGTGCGTGGTGGACCTTGGTTTTGTACGAACATGCACTGAATTGCTTTTGAAGGAGGCAAGAGGCGCTTGGGAGATCGGGAAAGCGCCATGCCGGCCCCGTCCTCGTCGAGCGTCATCTCCGTCCGCTGCTCAGCCGTCTCGATAGCGCGCGAAAATCGCGCGAGGCGTTTTGCGAATGACGTCCACGACGATTCTAATATTGGCTCAGCGATTGCTTTGAGCCGGCCATGAACACTTCGCGCGCCGACGCTGACGTCGTGAACTTCGGCGAACTCGACCCAAAGACCAACGAACTCCTGCAACAGGGCGTCGTCGCCTATCGGACCGACCGTGAGAAGGCCGACAGTCTGTTCAAGCAGGCGTTGGCGCTGACGCCGCAGGAGCTGGCGCCCTATTACTGCCTCTACAAAATCCACACCTACATGGGCAGTCTCGACTACGCCGCCGACGTCGCCGCGCAAGGCATGAAGGAGGCCACGCGTCAGGCGGGTTGGCCAAGCGATCCTATGGCTTGGCCGGCGACGGCCGAGGCGCATGACGGGCCGGCGCGCTTCGCCCTCTATACGCTGAAGGCGCTAAGCTTCATCGAATTGAAGCGCGGTCGCAACGAAACCGCAAAGGAATATCTCGATATCCTCTCCCGCGCCGATCCGCAGGGCAGCGTCGGCTGGAAGGTGATCGAGGAATTGGCGCAGGGCAGCGTGTGATCGATGCGCATGACACAGCCATGTCGTAACCTCAACAAAACTCCGCGCGAATGTCACGCTTCGGCCGTTGTCGCGCCGCCCCTGTCGCAAAACCGACATTGCGCGCTGCGCCTGGGCGACAAAGCGCTGCTGTGCGTGGTTCTTGCATAAAGCAAACTATGAACCGCGTGAGACGATCGGAATCGATCCTCGCATGTGCGAACGGAAACCGTGGCTTCGTGCCGACGGCGGCTGTTCGAGGAAGGCGGCCATGGACGACGTAGCCACTTCACGCTCTATGCTCACGGAAGGCATGGCGGCAAAGCCGCCGCGGGCGAGACCCCCGTCCGCCGACACGGCGCTGCTCGGCATTTATGAAATCTCAAAAATCCTGACCGCGCCGGCCCGCCTCGAGCAGACGCTGGGCAATGTCGTCGCGGTGCTCAGCTCCTTCCTCGACATGAAATTGGGGATGATCACGATCCTCGATCAGCACGGCAATCCGGAGATCGTCGCGAACTCGGGTTGGACCAGCCGCGACGGTAGCAAGCCGATCGACACGCTGCCGGCGAAGGTGATCGATCGGCTTGTCGCCACCGCCATGCCTGTCATTGTCGAGGACGTGTCCCGCGACGCCTTGTTCGCGACGGCCGCGGAGACGATCACGCGGGCGGTCGGCGCGAAAGTCTCTTTCCTCGCCGTTGCGATCAAGAGCGACAGCCGCGTCGTCGGGACGTTGTCGATCAATCGCACGTCAGAAGATTGGATCTCCTACGCTTTCGACGCCGATCTGCGTTTATTGACGATGATCGCCAATCTGATCGGCCAGACGGTGAAGCTGCACCGCATGTTTTCGGCCGACCGGCAGCGGCTGCTGAACGAATGCAGCACGCTGGAGAAGGCGCTGGTCTCCTGCCTGCCGAAGGAGATTCGTGGAGAGCGGCCCGACGTCGCCGGGATCATCGGCGAGAGCCCGGCGATCATGGAAGTGCTCGACACCATCGCCATCGTCGCGAAGTCCAATTCGACCGTGCTGCTGCGCGGCGAGAGCGGCACAGGCAAGGAGCTTTTTGCACGCGCGGTGCACGACCTGTCGCGCCGCAGCGCCAAGCCCTTCGTCAAGCTGAACTGCGCCGCGCTGCCGGAAAGCGTTCTTGAATCGGAGCTGTTCGGTCATGAACGCGGCGCCTTCACAGGCGCCGTCGCGCAACGTGCGGGTCGCTTCGAATTAGCCAACGGCGGCACGCTGCTGCTCGACGAAATCGGCGAAATCTCTCCCGCCTTCCAGGCGAAGCTGCTGCGTGTGCTGCAGGAAGGCGAATTCGAGCGGGTTGGCGGGTCCAAGACCTTGAAAGTCAACGTCCGATTTGTTTTCGCGACCAACAAAAATCTCGAAGAGGCCGTCGAAAAGGGCGAGTTCCGCGCCGATCTCTATTACCGCATCAGCGTCGTGCCGGTGTTCCTGCCGCCGCTGCGCGAGCGACCCGGCGACGTTTCGCTGCTGGCGCAGAATTTCATCGAGACGTTCAACAGCGAAAACGATCAAAAGCACGAGCTCTCGGCGAGCGCCATTGAGACGCTGCAACGCTGCTACTTCCCGGGCAACGTGCGCGAACTGGAAAACTGCGTGCGCCGCACGGCGACTTTGGCGCGCGACGAAACGATCGTCGATCACGATTTCGCCTGCGCCTCGGGCAAATGCCTCTCGGCCCTGCTGTGGACCAGCAGCGCCAGCGGCGCCTATCCGCATGCGCATCCCGAACCGGCCGGCATGCGCGCCCCCGCTCCGCCTGAGGAGATCGCGTCGGCGAGCCGCGGCGCAGCTACGTCGGTTCCGACCTTCGTCAAGGAGACCTCGTCGCCGCTGGACGCTGCCGGGACGGAGGAGAGCGACGGTTTCGCATCCTCCCGCAAGATGATTGATCGCGAGCGCCTGATCGAAGGCATGGAGAAGGCCGCCTGGGTCCAGGCCAAGGCTGCGCGTCTGCTCGGCCTGTCGCTGCGCCAGGTCAATTATGCGCTGAAGAAATACAACATCGAAATAAAGCGAATCTGACCGCATCCGGCGATTGTCGCATTTAGGACATTTGTCCAGTTCATGCAGCCAAGCGGCCTGTTCGTTCCACCCGAAGGGGGTGAGCGAACGCGCCTGGAGGCGAACGGGCGAAACTGACCTTGGTCCGCGAGCTTGCAGGCGCATGCGATCATTTGCATTCATCCCGCGGCTTGCCGTTGGAGGCGACAGGCGTGATTTGCGACTGGCATGCGATTTGAAAGGAGGGGACAAGCTTGCAGTGAATCCATGAGGAATCGCGACATGGCGTACAAAATCATCGCCTCACAATGCACGGTGTGCGGGGCGTGCGAATTCGAATGTCCGAATGCGGCGATCCGCCTCAAGAACGACATGTACATCATCGATCCGAAGAAATGCACCGAGTGCGAGGGGCATTTCGACAAGCCGCAGTGTGCGGTCGTGTGCCCTGTCGAAAACACATGCGTGCCGGCATAGCGCTATAAGTGCGGCCGAGCGGGGCGATGCATCGCATGGACGCCGTCGACTGGCTTGGAAACTTCCTGTCCTGCCGCGATTGTCCGCATGGGGAGATTCGCGAGAAAGGCCTTTGCGATCTCGGCCAGGTTTGCGTGCGCGACCGAAGAGCCCGCCGCATAGACAGGTTCTTCGCCGCGAGTCCGCAAGAATCTTCGAAATATCTCGATCATCCCTATTTCGAACTTCGCGTCGGCGCGGTGAAATATGCGAGCGTTTTTCAATTGCGCGCGCTGATCGATGACGAGGAGCCGGACGTCAGAGCCATGGTGGCGCAACGTCTGCCGTTGCGTCTCGCTGAAAAATTGATCGGCGACTCCGACCGCAAAGTGCGCATGGCGATGGCCCAGCGAGTCGAGGGCGCAGGTCTCGTGAAGCTGCTCTTCGACGAAGACAGCGGCGTGCGCCTTATTGCCGCGCGTCGCGCGCCGCCCGACATCCTCGCCGGCGCGACCAACGATGACGACCCGCAGGTGCGATGCGAAGCGGCGCGCCGGGTCGCCCTCGACAGGCTTCCGGCCATGGCGCGCGATCCCGAACCCCGCGTGCGCATGATTATTGCAGAGCGGTTGGCGCCGGCGCAATTGGGACTGCTTGTCGCCGACGAAGATTTACGAGTCCGCTTCCTGGTGGCGGAGCGATGCGGGACGGAATTGCTGGCGCGTCTGCGCGACGATCCTGATCCGGAAGTGAGGCGCCTCGTCCAGGCGCGCCTGGACGAAGCGCAACAGTGAACGGAGAGCGAAATGGCGGCGGTGCAAGAGACAGTTGAACAGGTTCGTCGTGTCGGCGCTGATCAATATAAATACGGTTTCGTCACCGACATCGAATCCGACCTCGCTCCAAAAGGCCTGTCCGAAGAGATCGTCCGTTTCATTTCTGCAAAGAAGAACGAGCCGGAATGGATGCTCGAATGGCGGCTCGAGGCCTATCGCCGCTGGCTGACGATGACCGAGCCGAAATGGGCGCGCGTTGATTACCCGGCGATCGACTATCAGGATCTCTATTATTACGCCGCGCCGAAATCGAAAGCCGGTCCGAAATCACTCGACGAAGTCGACCCGGAGCTGCTGCGCACATACGAAAAACTCGGCATTCCGCTGCATGAGCGCGAAATTCTCGCCGGCGTCGAGCGGCCGGAGGGAGAAGAGCGTCCGCGCGTCGCCGTCGATGCGGTGTTCGATTCGGTCTCCGTCGCAACGACGTTCAAGGAGGAGCTGAAGAAGGTCGGGGTGATCTTCTGCCCGATCTCGGAAGCCCTGCGCGAGCATCCCGAACTGGTGCGCAAATATCTCGGCACCGTGGTGCCCGCCTCAGATAATTATTTCGCGACGCTGAACAGCGCGGTGTTCTCGGACGGCTCTTTCGTCTATATCCCGCCCGGCGTGCGTTGCCCGATGGAATTGTCGACCTATTTCCGCATCAACGAAAAGAACACCGGGCAGTTCGAGCGGACGCTCATCATCGCTGACAAAGGGTCTTATGTCAGCTATCTCGAAGGCTGCACGGCGCCCAAGCGCGACGAGAATCAGTTGCACGCGGCGGTGGTCGAACTCGTGACGCTCGACGACGCCGAAATCAAATATTCGACCGTACAGAATTGGTATCCGGGCGACGAGAACGGCAAGGGCGGAATCTATAATTTCGTCACAAAGCGCGGCGATTGCCGCGGCGCCAATTCTAAGATCAGCTGGACTCAGGTCGAGACCGGCTCGGCGATCACCTGGAAATATCCGAGCTGCGTGTTGCGCGGCGATAATTCGCGCGGCGAATTCTACTCGATCGCGATCTCCAACGGTCGCCAGCAGGTCGATTCCGGCACCAAGATGATCCATCTCGGCAAGGGCACGTCGAGCCGCATCATCTCGAAGGGCATATCCGCCGGCCACTCGTCGAACGCCTATCGCGGCCTCGTCTCGGCGCATCGCAAGGCGGAGGGCGCCCGCAATTTCACGAATTGCGACTCGCTGCTCATCGGCGACGCCTGCAGCGCGCACACGATCCCCTACATCGAAGCGAAGAATCCGTCCTGCGTGTTCGAACACGAGGCGACGACTTCAAAGATCTCGGAGGACGTCTTGTTCTACTGCATGCAGCGCGGCCTATCGCAGGAAGATGCGACCGCGTTGGTGGTCAATGGGTTCGTGCGCGACGTGTTGCAGCAACTGCCGATGGAATTCGCGGTCGAAGCGCAAAAGCTGATCTCGGTCAGTCTCGAAGGCAGCGTCGGCTGACGCCTCTATAGAGTGGGAGTGGTGGAATGACGGCGCTACTGGAAATTCGCGACCTCAAGGCCGAGATTGCCGGCAAGCAGATCCTGAATGGCTATGACCTCACCGTGAAGGCGGGCGAGGTGCATGCGATCATGGGGCCGAATGGCTCGGGCAAATCGACGCTGTCCTACGTGCTCTCTGGCCGGCCCGGCTATAAGATCACCGAGGGACAGGCGCTGCTCGCCGGCGCCGATCTGTCGCAGATGAGCGTCGACGAACGCGCCGCGGCGGGGCTGTTCCTCGCCTTTCAATATCCGCTCGAGGTTCCGGGCGTCGCAACGATGACCTTTTTGCGCGCCGCGCTCAATGCGCAGCGCAAGAAGCGCGGCGAGGAGGAAATGTCTTCGCCCGATCTCATCAAGCGCGTCAAGGAGCTCGCCAAGATCCTCGACATGGACATGGAGATGCTGCGGCGTCCGGTGAATGTCGGTTTCTCGGGCGGAGAGAAGAAGCGCGCCGAGACCCTGCAGATGATGCTGCTCGAACCCAAGCTGTGCATCCTCGACGAGACCGACTCGGGACTCGACATCGACGCGCTGAAAGTCGTCTCCAACGGCGTTAATCAGTTGCGCTCGAAGGATCGCGGCATCGTCGTGATCACCCATTATCAGCGGCTGCTCGATTACATCACGCCGGACGTCGTTCATGTGCAATCGGCCGGCCGCATCGTGCGGACCGGCGGGAAGGAGCTTGCTCTGGAGCTCGAGGAAACGGGCTACGCGCGCTACCAAAGCGAGGCGGCTTAAGTCATGGGCAACGCACAGGCCACTCCCGCTCGCAAACTCACCGACGCCGAGGCTCGGCTGGCGGAAATCTTCGCCATGCAGCAAAGCGCGAGCGCGCCGCAACTTGCGAAGCTGCGCACCGCCGCCTTCGACGCCTTTGCCAAGACCGGCCTTCCCAACCGCCGCGACGAGGCATGGAAATACACGGATTTGCGCGCTCTGCTGCGCGACGTGAAGCCCCTGGCCGCGCCGCCGGAAGATAGCGCCAAGCAAAGCGCGCGGAATGCGGCGGTTCTTGAGGGCGTCGCAACGCGGCGCCTCGTCTTCGTCGGCGGCTATTTCGTTGCGGAGCTTTCCGATCTTGGCGACTTGGAAGCAGGGCTGAGCGTCGTGTCGTTGTCGGAGGCCTTGGCCAAGGGCGACGCCGCGGCGATGACGCAGATTGGGAACGTGGGCGAGGTCGACGATCCGGCCTTCGCGCTCAACACGGCTTTCATGGGCGAGGGCGTCGTCATTCGCGTTGGCGCCGGCGTATGCGTGGACAGGCCGATACAATTGGTCTTCGTGGCGGGCGCGCAGCCGGCGACCTATTTCCTGCGCTCGCTCGTCATCGTTGAAAAAGGCGCGCGGGCGACTCTGATCGAGAGCTTCGAGGGCGAAACGGCGCAGGAATACCATGTGAACGCCGCGACCGAGGTTGTGCTGGAAGAGGGCGCGTCCCTCGAGCGACTCAAGATCAGTCGCGAAGGCGCCGCCGCCATGCATGTCTCGACCTTCGTCGCCTCACTCGCCGCCGATGCCCAGCTGAGCGATTTCGGGTTCAATCTCGGCGGCGCCGTGTTGCGGAACCAGTCCTTCATCAACATTAACGGGCAGGGCGCCCATGCCGGCCTGCGCGGGGCCAACATTTTGAAGGGCAAGGAGCACGCCGACGCGACCTTATTCCTCGATCATGCGGCGGAACGTTCGGAAAGCAAGGCGCTGTTCAAATCCGTGCTGGACGACTCGTCGCAGGCGGTGTTTCAGGGGAAGATCCTGGTTCGGCCCGGCGCGCAAAAGACCGACGCGCGCATGATGGCCCGCACGCTGTTGTTGTCCGAAGGGGCGCAGGCCAACTGCAAGCCGGAACTGGAAATCTTTGCTGACGACGTGCAATGCGCGCATGGTTCGACCGTCGGCGCGTTGGACGAGAATTTGATTTTCTACCTGATGGCGCGCGGGATTCCCCAGGTGGAAGCCCAATCGCTGCTGACGGAAGCCTTCATTGGAGAAGTGATCGACGCCGTGGCGACTCGCAGCGTTCGAGACGCTCTATCGGCGCTCGTTTCCGAGCGGCTGAGAACGCGATAAAGATCCCACAACCTGTGAGCGACGCATCAATGACGTCGCTCGTTTGCGTCGTGACGTTCCGATTTGGACGTAAAAATCCACGGTAGCTGCTCTTCTATCTGGATAGTGCGGCGTCGCCGAAAATGCCTCGACATGGATAACGCGCCAAATGCTCGTCAGAGCGGATGAGCCGCCCTGCGTCGCCGAACCTGTCGACGATGTTGAATCTATAACAAGTGTCGTCACACGGATTGTAGGGACGTGTTTGAATATTTACATTGTTGAATCGCGCTAAACAATTGAAATATAACGTGAAATATTAGTGCTGGCGCTGGCATGGTTGTTGCGATCCCTCCGACGAACTGATGCATCGCACCGTCTCAGCCGAGAGTCGGCACAGACGACTTTGCAGCGACAGAAGGAAGCAAAGCCATGACGTCTCTGGATGTTGGAACGGCGGAGGCAGCTGAAGGGGTTAACGCGGCGGTCGCCATGGGCGACGTGATGCAGAAGATCGCCGAACACAAGGGGTGCGGCACGTCGGGCGGCAGCGGCAAGGCGAGCTGCGGTTCGGGCGCCGGAGAGGGCGATCTGCCGACCGAGATTTGGGAGAAGGTCAAGAACCACCCCTGCTACAGCGAAGAGGCCCACCACCATTATGCGCGCATGCATGTCGCCGTCGCGCCCGCTTGCAACATCCAATGCAACTACTGCAACCGCAAATATGATTGCGCCAATGAATCGCGCCCCGGCGTCGTCAGCGAGAAGCTGACCCCGGAGCAGGCCGCGAAGAAAGTTTTGGCCGTCGCCTCCACGATTCCGCAAATGACCGTTCTGGGCATCGCCGGCCCGGGCGATCCGCTCGCCAATCCGGAAAAGACCTTCAAGACATTCGATCTGATTTCGCGCACCGCGCCAGATATCAAGCTCTGCTTGTCGACCAATGGCCTGGCGTTGCCGGATCACGTCGACACGATCGCTGGTTACAACGTCGATCACGTCACGATCACCATCAACATGGTTGATCCGGAAGTCGGCGCGAAGATCTATCCTTGGGTGTTCTGGAAGCATAAGCGCTACACCGGCGTCGAAGCGGCGAAGCTCCTCACCGACCGCCAGCTGCAGGGCCTGGAAATGCTCACCGAGCGCGGGATTCTGTGCAAGGTGAATTCGGTGATGATCCCCGGGGTCAACGACAAGCACCTCGTCGAAGTGAACAAGGCCGTCAAATCTCGCGGCGCGTTCCTGCACAACATCATGCCGCTGATCTCGGCTCCGGAGCACGGCACGGTGTTCGGCCTCAACGGCCAGCGCGGTCCGTCGGCGCAAGAGCTGAAGGCGCTGCAGGACAGCTGTGAAGGCGAAATGAATATGATGCGCCACTGCCGCCAGTGCCGCGCCGACGCGGTCGGCCTGCTCGGCGAAGATCGCAGCGCTGAGTTCACCACCGAAAAGATCATGGCGATGGAGGTCGACTACGATCTTGAGTCCCGCAAGGCCTATCAGGAGAAGGTCGAAGAAGAGCGCGTCGCCAAGGTGGCCGCGAAGCAGGAAGAACTGGCGACGCTGGCCGGCGCGGCGAGCGACATCAAGTTGCTGATCGCGGTGGCGACGAAGGGTTCGGGCCTCATCAACGAACATTTCGGTCACGCCAAGGAGTTCCAGGTTTACGAGCTCTCGACCTCGGGCGCAAAATTCGTCGGACATCGCCGCGTCGATCTCTACTGCCAGGGCGGATATGGCGACGAGGACAGTCTGGAGACGGTTATCCGCGCCATCAACGACTGCCATGCGGTGTTCGTCGCGAAGATCGGCGGTTGCCCGAAGAACGACCTGATCAAGGCCGGTATCGAGCCCGTCGATCAATTCGCCCATGAGTTCATCGAGAAGTCGGCGATCGCCTGGTTCAAGGCCTATCTCGACAAGGTGAACAGCGGCGAAATCGAACATCAGGAGCGCGGCGACGCCGAAATCCGTCAGGGCGCGCTCATCAACGCGGCCTGAGGCAGGCGTCAAGGAACCAAGCTAAGGAGCAAGACATGACGCTTAAGATCATCGCGTCGCAATGCACAAGTTGTTCGGCCTGCGAGCCGGAATGCCCGAATGTGGCGATCACCGAGAAGAACGGCACATTCGTCATCGATCCGAAAAAATGCACGGAGTGCATCGGCCATTTCGACGCGCCGCAGTGCGCGGCCGTCTGTCCGGTCGACAACACCTGCGTGATCGACAACGCCTATCCCCGTTACCAAGCACCGGCTTGAGGAGGCCGCAATGAAATTTACGCTTACGCCGGCCGCACAAAAATTCATCCGGCGAATGATTCAGTTCAGCGCCAATCCAGGCGGAGGCTTCCGCTTGATGGTGTCGCCGGGCGGGTGCTCCGGGCTCAGCGCGCTGTTTGACGTCGAAGCCGCGCCGCGCGCCGGCGATCAGGAATTCGTCGTCGAAGGCGTGAAGTTCTTCCTGCCGGCCGAAAGCCGCCTGCTGCTCGATGGCGTCACGATTGACTTCGCCGATTCCTCTTCAAGCGGCGGGCTGGTCTTTCACGATCCAAAGAACACGGGATCGTGCAAGAGCACCAGCGGGCCTGTCGCGGAGCATGTGCATTAAAGGCGCGCGTCATGGTGAATGGCGAGCACGCCACTCTAAGCCCCGACGAGAAGGAACTTCTCGCCGGGGCCCTGCTTGGCGAGGGCCTGCCGCTGGAGGCAGAAGAATTTCTCCATCTCGCCAGCGAAACCTACGCCGACTCTGATACGGCGGAGCGTTACTTACGCCAGGCCCAGCAGTGGGCCCCGGATCATGCCGCGGTGTTGATCGGCTTCTATCGCTTTTACTTTTACAAAGGCAGATTGCGAGAAGCATTGGAGATCGCCAATCGCTGTCTTGAAAAAGCGGCGCGCGAAAACAACATGCCGCGGGATTGGCGACGCGCCTCGGCGCAGGACGCGGTTTTTGACCGCTACGACGAAATTCTGCCGCGCTTCTTTCTCTTTACGTTGAAGGGCTACGCCTATCTGCAGATGCGCCTCGGCGCGCTCGAGGAAAGCCGGATCGCCATCGCCAAGCTTCTCGAACTCGATCCAACTGACAAGATTGGCGCCAAGGTTCTTCTCGGCGTTCTCGACAGAATCGGCCTCGACGATGACGCGTGAGATCGACGAAGCGCGCGACTGGCGCGGTTTTGATATCGATTGTGCGAACTGCGCGCATCGGGACCTGTTGGCCATGGGGCGGTGCGAATTGCGCAAAGCATGCGTACACGACCGATATGCGCGGCGGATTGATCGCTTCTTCAATTGGAATCCCGAACTCGCCGACGGCTATCTCGCGCATCCACATTTCGAAGTGCGCGCCATCGCGGCGAAATTCGCCAATCCATTTCTCTTGCCGCGCTTATTGTCGGATCCCGATGAAACGGTGCGCTGGGAAGCCGTGCGGCGATTGCCTGCGCGCTATCAATGCGAATTGCGCAACGATCCGCATCGCGAGGTGCGCATCCGCGTCGCCACTCTGCTTGATGATCCAGACCTTCTGCCGATGATGCAGGATGAGCCGGCGCTGCTGGTGATGATGTTCGATGACCCGGAAGTGGAAGTTCGGCGTATTGTCGCGCAACGGATCGATGCCCAGTGGCTCGGGCGAGTGTGTCGAGATTCGAACGCCGAAGTGCGCCTTGAAGCGGCGCAAAGGCTGACGCCGGAACAATTGTCGGATTTGAGAGATGACGCCGATTGGCGCGTGCGCCATTACGTCGCGACCAGACTGAACGTGGAAGAAATCGGACATTTGATCAACGACAGCGATCCGCTCGTTGCGGAAGCGGCCCGCGAGCGTCTCGCGGGCGAGGCATTGAAGTGATGACATGCCTGCCTTCGGGGCTTCGCCACTGACGCATATCCCCGCCGATCAGGCTAGAGAGCGCACGGCGAATAAGGTTGCAAGAAGCGCGCTCTGCGACGTGAAGGCGGTGGTTGAAAGCGCGCGTAGTTGATCTGGATGGCCGCGCCGCATCAGCCTTAGACCGGCTTCAACTCGCAGCCCGCCCTACGACAAATTCCAGGGACGCGCCGCCAGCGGTCAGGACAGTCCCGGCCGCCATCGCATCGGCGAGCCTGTCAAGGCGGATCAACGCGAGGCCCCGATCGCCGCTGTGTGAGCCCGCCACGCCGATTTCGATCTCGCCCGCCATGACTTTTGTTCCGGGAGCCGGAGCTTCGCCCTCCACATGTTAAGGCGTCACGCGCTTGCGCGCGAGGTTGCGATGCTTCGTGCCGGCGAGCAGGTCCATGTTCGCTTCGTGTGGAAATGTGGCGCCATAGGCGAAATCAACCCCGCCTTGCGGAACGCCGGCGGCGATCCGCGCCGCTTCATAATCGTCGCTCGCGTCTTCCGCCGTCGCGCCACGCGCCGCGATCAGCCGCCAGCCGAGCGTCTCGGAGCGCGGGTCGCGCCCGATTGCCAGCGCAGGAATGTGCGGTCGCGCCTCGCCGAGAACGCAGAAGGCTGCGAGTTCGTCGCTTTTCGATGTGACGCTCACCGCCGCGCGCAATTTGTACATGCCGAGACGGCGCAGGAGATCCGGCTCCAAGCTGCTCGGGCAATCAAGCAAATAGCGGCGCGTCTCGCCGTCGCCTTCCACAAAGACAAGGAAGTCGACCAATATCTTTCCCTGCGGCGCCAGCAGCGCGCAAAAGCGGGCTTCGCCCGGGACGAGCTTGGCGATGTCGTTGGTGACGAGATTATGCAAGAATTTCGTCGCGTCGGCGCCGGCGATTTCGACAATGCCGCGATCCTGCAGGCTGATGATTGCTGACATTGTTTCTTATGCTCCAACCGCGTCTGTAAGCCGCCGCGGTTTGTCGTAAGCGCGCGACCCGCCGGATCGATTCTGGAAGCAACGATCCTCCATGGCTGCAACCCCAAACCGCAAAGCGCGCGCGGCGCAACACGCACGGGGTTCGCCATCGCGCCGCCGCGTCTTCCGAGGAAGCGGACCTAATCAAAACCACCCGTGCGCGGCCAAAAAGCGCGCAAAAACGTTCGACCGAGTCGGCAATAACTTTGTCGCCCACATCACATGGTTGTTAGCTTTTTGACATCGAACACCCCGCCGTCGCTCTTCCGCAACTGATTGAATTTAAGCCCTGTTCATTCGGCGATCGCACTCCGCAAGTGCTGGCATGGACATTGCGAAAGAGGGACCGGCTCGAGAGAATCGAGGGCCGTCGCAGAGAACCTCTTACTGGGAGTCCTTCTCTAACTCGGCAGCGAAGCAAGGCGCCGCGAGAGAGCAGCGGCAATGAGTAGGGGCCCAAGAGGAGATAGACATGTCGTCACTACGGCAAATCGCATTTTATGGCAAAGGGGGCATCGGCAAGTCGACGACGTCCCAGAACACGCTCGCCGCTCTGGCCGAGATGGGTCATCGCATTTTGATCGTCGGCTGCGATCCGAAGGCGGACTCGACGCGCCTCATCCTGCACGCCAAGGCGCAGGACACCATCCTGAGCCTCGCCG